>MGJB01000001.1 GCA_001794055.1 Candidatus Yanofskybacteria bacterium RIFCSPHIGHO2_01_FULL_41_26
AGAAACTACTTGAGGAGTCGTTGAAGAAAAAAGAATAGCCGTTCGTTTTCCAGAATTGCTCACACCTGCCTGCGATTGACAGTATTTAATTATTTTGATAGTTTTATCTTGTTGTTCATTCACAACCCAATATTATCAAGAGTGAGCCGAGGGTTCTGGCCCAATGACGCTCCGACAACCTTTCGATAAACTCAAGGCAAGCCTGCACTGAGCGAAGTCGAAGTGGTGTCAAATCCAGCCTGTCCGCCATCCGTCAATTGACGGAGGCGGAGGGAAAGATGGTGTGGGGTGTGAATGAACTCGTTCTCGACCCCACACTCAATATTGCAAGTATTGAGTGTGGGGTCTCGCAAAACCACCATATCGGTGGTTTTGCTTTTCTCGAAAGGAGGGGAAATCGTGCGGAGTATAGAAACAATAATGAGAGAGGACTTTGAAAAAACAGAAAGACACTTGCGCCAAGAAATTAATTCTATCACTAAATTACTTGCTGCTTTGTGCGAACATGTTGAAAAATCTTCACAGGCCACGATACTTATAACGATTGCAGGTGGCGAGGTTGCTAGTTGGTGGGGGAAACATAAGAAAACTGAGGCCGAGCGCAAGGCCGAAATAGAATCGAAAGAAGTTAGGCGAATTGCCCGTGAAAATGAAGAACGATGGAGAAAAGATACTCGTGATAAAATTCTAGAAAAGTTAACCAAAGAAGAGAGAAAGATTCTTGGATTAGTTGATTAACTGTCGAAGATGATAAAGAAAGAGGAGCAACAACCATGAAAATAAAAGTTTTTACGGCCGGTGGGACAATAGACAAAATATACAGCGAAGAAAGAGGAACCCTCAACTTTTCATTCGGGAAACAAGCCATTACAGAGATAAGTGAAAGTATAATTAAGCTAAACCTAGAATACAGTATAGAGCGTTTACTTGCGAAAGATAGTTTGGAGATGGACGAAATTGATAGGGAGTTGATTAAAAGAGCTTGCCAAGGTTCGGTGGCTGATAAAATTCTTATTACCCACGGAACAGATACAATGATTGATACGGCAAGGGTATTAAGCGATATGCCTGACAAAGTCATCGTCTTAACAGGAGCTTCACAACCACACCGATTTCGTGAATCCGATGCCGAGTTTAATATCGGTGTTGCATTCGGTGCCCTCAACGTTCTGGATAAAGGGGTTTACATTGCTATGAACGGCAGAGTATATCCTTGGGATAAATGTGAAAAAACTGCAGACGGAAGATTCTTAGAAAAATAATTATCACCGCCTCTCATGAGAGGCGGTTTTGTTTTGTCTAAAAACTTATATTTAGTAAGTGCAGCCCCTCCCCATTTAAAGACCGTTTGCCTCCGAGGGTAACACAATACTCAAATTAGTTGATAATTTGCTTAAATAATAAATCTTAGCCGGAAAATCCTGAGCTTGTCGAAGGAGGAACGGATGCTAAGATTTATTAAGCAAATTGAGACCCAATTTGAGTATTTGTCCGAAGGAGACCGAAGGCGCAGGCAATAGGTCGGAAATGGGGAGGGGTTGAGCGACTATTTTGTGATTTTTAAAAATATGATAGGGTATCGGTATCGTGCCGAACAGATACTACAAAAAATTTATCAGGATACCGCCGTCGGAAAGTATAGATATCAGAGATATCATGCCGATAGTTCATCACCCGCTTTTCCAACGGCTTTTACATATTTTACAGCTCGGGGCAAACTTGGGTGTTTTTCCTGGCGCTTCCCATAATCGTTTTGAACATGCTCTTGGGGTCTATGGTAAAACATCCCTTTTTTGCGAACGGTTGGTCCGAGAAGGTTTTCTTACCAAATATCAAGCTAAAAATATTTCTCTTTTCGGATTGCTTCACGATATCGGACATGGCCCTTTTTCTCATGTCATTGAAGAACTTACGCCGGTAGATCACGATAAAAATGGTTTTAAAATTATCGGCCGGTTGGATAAAGAAATTAAAGAGTCAGGCGGAGATCTGAAATTTATCAAATCTTTATTTGGACGCAAAAATAATTTTTATAGAATAGTTATGGATAAAAATCTTGGCATGGATAAGCTGGATTATCTTGAAAGGGATGTTTATCATACCGGATTTGGCCAGAGACCGGACACAAAAAGCATATTTGATTATTTGAGTTTTATTGACGGTCATTTGGTGATAGACAAAAAATCACTTGAAGCCGCAAAACAAACACAGCGCCTATACATGTATATGTATAAGGAATTTTATTTGCATAAATCTTCTCAAATAAGCCAGCGTTTTCTGGAAAAAATGATTGCAATCTGGATCAAACTTGGCAAAATAAATGCCGGAAAATTATGGCTGATGAACGACCAAGAATTATTGGCCCATATTTATTTACACAAAAATCCCGTTCTGCAATTTCTTTATCAATCGTATAAGACCAGAAATCTTCCCAAAACAGGGTTGGTTGTTCGTCTTCAAAATCGTCAGTCAAAAGAAAGAATAAGCGGCAAAAAAATTAAAGTTATCGGGGAAGATAAATTGTTTTTTGAAAAATTTACCAAATACTCATCTTTCAGCGAACTTGAGAAACTTGAAAATTTGATCGGTAAAGCCATAAAGATCGAGCCATACAAGATAGTTGTTGTTCCGATGACTACCCCTTGGCGTTTTGTGCCAGAAGACATACTTTATCATGACGATGGCGACATATTTTCTTTAAAAAAAACCAACCCGGAATATTTTGAAGCAATGAAACTGGAAGCCGACGACTATGTGGCCATCAGAGTTTGCATTATTGGCGACAGAAATATAATATATAAAAATTCTGAGCTGATTCATGGGATTATAAAAAAGAACTTCACATGAAGCAAACAAACAAAAAACCGGCAAACTGATCCCTGAAAGGGGACTTTTTGTTGCGAGAGCCGGTTTTTGATGGTATATTATTTTAGAATATAATATAAACATTGCGCCCGTAGCTCAGTTGGTAGAGCAGCTCCCTTTTAAGGAGATGGTCGTTGGTCCGACTCCAACCGGGCGCACCACGTTACCGCAAAAGGACCATTAAAAACACTCGCCTTGCCGAAGACTTCGGCAAGGCGCAGGTCGGCTCGAACCATATTTTGTAGAAGCAGAAAAGAAAAATTTTAATCATGGGATTTAAGAGTGAAAAATGGCCTGAGTTGGCTGTTTTTTTTGTTTGAATATACCTTGCGCAGTATTGACTTTTATGGTCTGATATGCTATCTTTGAGTGAAATCTAGGCACGGTGCTTAGATGGAATCAAACCCGTTCCTTGAAAGGAGGAATACCGTGAAAAGACTCATTGGCACTTCCGTGCTCATGGCTGTTGTTCTCGTCGGATTGGCTGGTTGTGGCGACAGCAGCAACGAACCCAAGTCTGTCAGCGAGATGAAGGACTTCGCGTATGTTTCCACGGAGGTCTACACCCAGAACAGAGAATCCGTGGACGACATCACGACACTAAATCAGTGGCTTCGAGCGAACCCCGGCAAGAAGGTCATCTCCTTCTCCGGCGTTCTCGCTTATCGTGAGGGTGTCAGCGGCTACGTCGTGTACTTCGTTTCGGGCAACAATTCACAACAGAAATTCGAGCGAATCAACCGAAGCGATAGATCGTCGCGAAAGCCCGAGCTGGCCGTTCACGGGATTCGTTCTCTCCAAGCATGGAGGGACGCTCACCAGAACGCGCGAGTCGTGGCTATCTCCACCGTCCCCTCATATAGCGGGGGCGTCAGAGAGTTCACGATCTGCTACGAGTAGTCGCCATGATCTCGCGGACGTCTCCTCAACGAGCCCACCTAAAAGGAATGGTGGGCTTTCTCTTTTTAATAATTTAAAAGAACAAAGAATTTGCCGCCGAGACTGAAATTAGGTAGAATTTCAGTAAATCCTAATGCCGCCAAAGAAAAACTTGCTTGCCCGCCGTAGCCCAAAGGGCGTAGGTGGGAAATTGTCATTGGACCTTTTCCTCTGTTTGATTAAAGCTTTTTTGGATGCTATCTTTGATTTAGATGGCAACAAAACACACAAAGCCAAAATATGTCAAATATCAGGTAGAAACCATATATATTGGCGAGTCTATTGATTTGAAGAACGTTCAGGAGGAGGTTAAGAAATATTCATATTTGAATAGAGATGTTCCTTTGGTTGTGAAGCTTCTCAAGGATCAGTATGCTGTCATGACCAAGTTTGGGACAGTCACTTTTTGGAATGTTTCTGCTCGTTTGCGCCAGCAATTTATTAACGAAATACGAGCATGTGTCAGAAGCAAAAAAGAGCACTACTCATATGATGAAGATACTAAAGTTCTGATTGGCGGAGGCGCGGAAAAGGTAACTTTTGAAAAAGTTTATTCTGCCGATTTGAATGTAGAAAAAATTAAAATAATATCATACGCTTTGTCTCAATCGGTTGCTCTTGAAAGATACGAAAATGACATTGAAAAAAATCTGTCAGAGTTTGAAATGGTCGTGGATAATTTAAAAACAAAAGGGAAAGCTCTTTTTTCCGAAAAAAAATTATTAAAACAGATTGGCAAAGTTTTTTCAGTAAAACAAACAACCGTTGTTCATTTGGCCTTGTTTGATAAGCCGGAATCAATCTGGGAATCGCCCGATCTCGAGACGCTGTATAATCGAATGAGTTCGGAGTATGATTTAAAGATTAGATTTGATATTCTTGATAAAAAAATCGATTATCTTTCCGATATTTCTAAAATGATGATAGAATTTCTTGCCGAGAAAAGAAACGCTTTTTTGGAGACAGTCATCATAGTTTTAATTGTAATCGAAATCGGTCTTTGGTTTTTGCCTCCATTTTCGCAAATCTGGGTTAATTTATCAAAACTTTTCTAAGAATATGAAAAATGTTAGACTAAATAAATGGAACGAACTCTTGTTTTAAATGTGAAAGATTTGGTTGGACAGTCCGTTGAAATTTTTGGCTGGGTTGCGACAAGACGCGATCACGGCAAAATTATTTTTATAGATCTTCGCGACCGTTCGGGAATTGTTCAGGTTGTTTTTACGCCCTCAAGTAAAGATTATGCAATTGCCTCGGAACTTCGTTCGGAATGGGTTTTGCGTATTAAAGGCAAGGTCAAGATTCGTCCTGAAAAAATGGTAAATGCCGATATAGACACTGGTAAGGTTGAGGTTGAGCCAGAAGAAATTGAAGTTTTAAATAAATCCGAGACCCCACCTTTCCCACTGGATACTTCCGGAGAAGAAATTGACGAAGAAATTCGTCTTAAATACAGGTATTTAGATTTAAGACGAGAGCGGCTTCAGAAAAATATTAAAATGCGATCAGAATTTGTTGACCAAATTAGGCAGTTCTTGTTTAAAAAAGGATTTTTGGAAATAGAAACACCAGTATTATCTGCTCCAACTCCTGAAGGGTCGCGTGATTTTGTAGTGCCATCGCGATTCAATCCGGGAAGGTTTTTTGCTCTTCCACAAAGCCCTCAACAATACAAACAGCTTTTAATGGTGGCTGGTTTTGAAAAGTATTTCCAGATTGCGAAATGTTTTAGAGATGAAGACTTGCGGGCAGATCGTGGATTTGAACATACTCAAGTTGATCTTGAAATGAGTTTTGTTGAGCAGAAAGATATCATGGCTTTAGACGAAGAAATGATAACTGTGGTGGTGGAAGGAATGGGCTATAAAATAAAACAAAAACCATTTCCCGTTTTTACCTATCAAGAAGTAATGGAAAAATTTGGTGCTGATAAATTTGATTTGCGAACAGAGGAAGACAGATTAAACGGGATTCTTACATATGCTTGGGTTAGGGATTTTCCATTTTTTGAAAAAGACGACGAAGGCAGATGGACATTTACACACAACCCTTTTTCTCATGCCAAACCGGAGCACGTTGACTGGTTATTGAAAGGAGAAAGGGTCGGGGACATCTTAACCACCCAATATGATCTTGTTTGCAACGGTCTTGAGGTTGGCGGGGGAAGTATCCGAGCGAATAAGCCGGAAATGCTGCATGCTGTTTTCAAGATAATGGGCTATTCCGAGAAGGCAATTGATAAGCAGTTTGGCCATATGCTGGCTGCTTTTAAATATGGCGCGCCTCCTCACGGAGGAATTGCCCATGGAATCGAGCGTAATCTGATGGTTTTGTTGGGCGAAGTCTATCTCCGCGAGGTTCAGGCGTTCCCCCAGACAAGTTCCGGAAGAACATCTGTGATGAGCGCCCCTTCTGAATTGGAAAGCAAGCAGTTAAAAGAATTGCACTTAAAGATAGAAAAATAGATAATGCAATCAAAACTATATATATTAGCGTTTATGTTGGCCGGTTTAGTTGTTGTGAGTGTTTTTTTTGTTATGGACTCATCCCCAAAAAATAATCTTGCCAACGCCGAACCCGCTTTCAACAGTACCGAAGCGTATCTTCTGCCAATTTCAGAACCTAGCTATTTTCCGATCTATAATCCTAATCCGCCAGCTGGCGGAGAAAAACCTGTACTTGATGCCAAGTCAGGGTTGATCTATGACACCAGATCCGGAAGAATTCTTTTTGATAAAAATTCAAGGGCCAAGCTGCCCATTGCTTCTTTAACCAAAATCATGAGCGCGGTGATTGTTATCGAAAATCTTAATCCCAAAGACGTGGTTACGGTTCCGAAAGAAACTCTTAAGGTTGATACCGAAAAGCAGAGTCTTTATTTGGGCGAAGAAATAACTGTTGAAAATCTTTTGAAATTGATGCTGATAGAGTCATCCAATGATGCCGCTTATACTTTGGCATATTATACAAGTGTCAAGGGAATTAATTTTGTAGATAAAATGAATGAGAAGGCCCGATTGTTAAATATGAATGACTCCAATTTTCTTGACTCGGCCGGTTTAAATGATGATGCTTACTCCACTTCGGAAGATCTGATAAAATTGGTCAAGTACTCTCTTAAATACGATGTTATTTGGCAAATTTTAACCGAAAAGAGCGTTATCATAAAATCAACCGACGGCAAAATCGAGCATAATGTAGAGAGTACGGATCAGCTTTTGGGAGTTATACCCGATATTTTTGGCGGTAAAACTGGCAATACAGATGGGGCATTAGGCTGCATGATATTGGTGGTAGATATTCCCGATAAAAATGATAAACTTATTAGCATCGTGCTTGGGTCACAGGATCGTTTTGGGGACACCAAAAAGTTAATTGATTGGGCCAAGTCAGCATACAGATGGGAATAAACTCTGAAATCTTCTCTATTTTAAATATAGTAAAAATATTTGGGGTAGCTACCTTGGCTTTTTTTGTTAATTTAATCATTACCCATTTTTGGACAAAAATTCTCCTTACTTATTTCAAACCGGGCAAATCAGTAGAGAGAGACAAGGATACATTTTGGGGAGAAACCCCAATTTTTAACGCTCTTCACAAAAAAAAAGAGGGAACACCAACCATGGGAGGAATGCCAATATGGTTAACGGTTGCTTTTTTGGCTATGCTGTTTTGGTTTTTAGCCCGCTTATTCGGTGGATTTTGGTCCAGTATTGATTTTCTTTCCCGAAAACAAACCTTATTACCTTTAGGGCTTCTGGTTTTGGCCGGGGTTATGGGCATGGTTGATGACGTTCTCGGGGTTTTTAAAAAGGGGGGATTTAAACTTAAGAAGCGGCTCATATTGTATTTTGTTGTTGCGTCGATTGGGGCGTGGTGGTTCTATTTTAAGTTAGACATAACATCGATTAACATTCCTTTCTACGGGGATGTTCAGGTTGGGTGGCTATATGTAATTTATTTTATGATCATAACTGTCGCCACAGCTTTTTCGATGAATGAAACCGATGGCTTGGACGGTCTTTCTGGGGGAGTTTTTCTGACAATGTTTGGCGCTTTGGCGGCTATAGCTTTTGACCAAGGAAGGATAGATATGGTTACTTTTTTGGCGGCTATAATGGGAGCTTTGGTTGGTTTTCTTTGGTTTAACATCTATCCGGCCAGATTTTTTATGGGCGATACAGGAGTAATGTCCTTGGGTTTTACCGCTGCAGTTGTGGCCTTGCTCACAGATACGGCGTTGTTGTTGCCGTTAATAGCTATTATTCCCTTGATTGAATCTTTTTCTGTAATTCTCCAAACTCTTTCTAAGAAAATAAGAAAAAAGAAAATATTTCCCTCAACTCCAATCCACCACACTTTTGAAGCTCTTGGTTGGCCGGAAACACAAATCACGATGCGCTTTTGGATGATAAATGCTATTGGTGCCATAATCGGACTTATTATATTTCTTGTTGACTCAAAAATCCCGCCGTTGTTCAGATAAAACAAAAGGAGCCTTTGGCTCCTGATATATATTACTTTTCCGATTTGTCTTCGTCTTTAATTGACGACCACATCGCAAATGCACTATCTTTTCCCCCCGCTCTTTGATATAGAGCCATACTAAACACAGTACTAGAATATTTTTTGGAATTTTGATAACCGATCAAACCCATTGCCAGACCCGATTGTTGGCCCGAATCTTGTTTTCCGACAAAACAACACAAGGCGAGAGCTATATCGTTGGATTTTTGATAGCCGATGAGTCCCATAATGGATCCGCTTTCTTTCTTTGAATTCTGAAAAACAGAGATGCCAATACCTAGCAGGTTTTTATTTTCAGCCTTCTGATATCCGGACAATCCTATCACCAAAACATTGTCATGACCGGCTTTTTGGTATACTTCAAAACCTAAAAAAGTTGTAGCGTCATAACCGGCTTCTTGGTATATTCCACCCAATAAGCTAAAAGCGTCTTGATCCGCTTTTTGATAGAGTGAAAAAATGGAATATATATTATTTGAACTTGATGCGTTTCCAAGAACAGTAAACACATTACCGTTTATGTTTAAAGGTAAACACAAGAGAGCGACTATGGCAAACTCTTTGGCATACTTTGGTTTTCTCTTAACATGAAGTCCGCGCATAGAAAATATTAACCAAATAATGAAATGAAGAATGGTAGTTAATGAAAAGTTGATAATGTTCTGCATGCGTCTTCCTTTTCGTCTTTTGTTGTTAGAGAACTGCCGAGACTCCTTTTTGTAGTATATAGTTTAACTTATAAATGTCAAGGGCCAATTTGCAATAGGCGAGTTTAACTTGACTAAGTATTATCCATGTGTTAGGGTATTTAATTACTGTTCTTTTATAAGGAGGGTCTGGATGATTGAAAAACTTCTGAAACAAATTAAAAATCCGGGGATTAGGTTGATGATTGAGCGTATTCGGTCGGAAGAAAAACAGGTTAAGAAGGTGTTTGCAATAACTGTTTTTGGCTCGATTTTAGGCGCATTTGTTCCTCTTGTGTATGGAAAAATTATCAGAATGGCCGGAGACAATATCTCTTCGGTTGAGTATATACTCTTGTTCGTATTAATGTGGTTGACGGTTGATCAGATACGCAACTGGACGACTAGATATTCTGACAGACAAGGGGTCTATGCTTCTTGGAATATTGACTACAATCTTTTTATGGATTCCTTGTCTCATTTGATACGGCTTCCGATGTCATATTTGTCTGAACAACGATTAGGCAAGACTGTTCAGAGAGTTGAGCGGGGAGCGGATTCTTTGGGAAGAATGGTTCGGGATGTTTTGTTTTCTCTTATTCCTCATTTTTTGAGCTTGATTTTTTCTTTTGCGTTGATGTTTTTGATTCAGTGGTTATTGGGGGTTTTGGTTCTTGTGACTGTGGTTCTATATACATTTGCCATGACATCTAGTAACAAAAAGATCGTTGCTCTTCACAGAGAAAATAAAAAGATATGGGAAGAAGCGTGGGGTCATATGTGGGATGTGGTTGGTAATGTAAAAGCTGTTAAGGCAAATACCAATGAAGAGTTTGAAATAAAAAGAATTAGGAGCAACTTTGACAAATGCTACTCAAGGGAAAAAGAAGCTCAAGATTTAAGAAACAAGATACAGGCTTATGAGCATTTTATATTTGGAGGCGGTGCTGTTATCACAATTGCATTAGGAGCTTTGATGTTGAGATGGGGAACGGTTGATGCTGGTGGCCTGTTTTCTTTTCTGGGTTATATCCAGCTTGCTTATACACCCTTTAGTCGCTTAGCTTACAATTGGAGATTTATTCTAGAAACATTAGTGATCGAAGAAAGAGTGGCCAAATTTTTGAAGGAAAATGAAGAGGATTATGAAACTGGAAATGACACACTGGTTGTCGGAGATATTGAATTTTCCAACGTAACTTTTGGATATGGCGAATCTGGGGACGAAATCTTTAAAAATGTTAATCTTGTTATTGGGGCAGGTGAAACGGTTGCAATAGTTGGTGAAAGCGGAGTTGGCAAAACGACTCTTATTGATTTAATTTCTCGTTACTATGAACCAACGGCAGGGACCATTACTATAGGCGGTATTGATATAAGAAATTGGAAAAGAGGTTCTCTTAGATCGCAAATTGCCATAGTGCCTCAAGATCTTTCTTTGCTTAATGACACAATTAAACTGAACATAGCCTATGGAAATGTTGACAGAATTTCAGATGAAACGGCTATAGAAGATGCAGCAAAAGCATCTTACGCCCACGATTTTATTACCGGAAAAAGATTTGTCGATGGATATAACCAAATTGTCGGCGAGAGAGGAATAAAGTTGTCAGCTGGCCAGAAACAAAGGGTGGCAATTGCCAGAGCTCTTCTTAGGGATCCTAAAATTCTGATTTTGGACGAGGCAACTTCAGCTCTTGATTCTGAATCAGAAATGTATGTTCAGCAGGCCTTAGAGGTTTTAATTAAAAGCAGAACCACTCTTATTATTGCCCACCGTTTAAGCACAATTAAAAAGGCCGATAAAATAGTTGTGATGCATGATGGGGGAATTGCTGAAGTCGGCAAACACGAAGAATTAATAGCTAAGAATGGAATATACAAAAAACTTATAGATCTTCAAAGTTTTCAGGAGTGAGCCCTTTATAGGGCTTTTTATTTATCAAAATTAAAAACTGTATTATAATTTAATTGTGAACAGGAAACTTCTCTCAATAATTTTGATATTAGTCGTTTTTGGCCTTGTTGTTTTATCTTCGGCGGGAATCGTGGATGGTCAGAAGAAATTCGGTTCCTCTTATTATTATCTTACGCACCAGTTATTGTACGGAGTAATACCCGGTTTTATCGGAATGTTTGTCTTTTCTCTGATAAATTACAAGTTTTGGAAAAAGACATCATTATTTGTTTTAATCGGTTCGTTGGCGTTGATGATAATGATATTTATGCCTAATTTTGGTCATGGTCTCAAGGGTGCGACTCGGTGGATAAATCTGGGTGTTTTCTCTTTCCAGCCAGCTGAAATACTAAAACTCTCCTTGATAATATATTTGGCGGCATGGTTTGGAAACAGGGATGAAAGGACAAAGAGATGGTCTTATGGCGTGTTGCCATTTTTGATAGTTCTGTCTTTCGTGGCTTTGCTTTTATTTCTTCAACCGGATATCGGCACACTGATAGTGGTCTCGCTTATTTCTTTAGGAGTTTATTTTTTAGCTGGTCCAAGCTATAAACAGTTTGCGGGAATTTTGTTGGTCTTATTTCTGGGCTTATCGGCGATAATCGTTGTTGAACCTTACCGTTTTGATCGTTTAAAAGCTTTTTGGGATCCGTCTGTTGATCCGAGGGGAATTTCATATCAAATAAATCAATCTTTAATATCAATCGGTTCAGGAGGATTGTTTGGCGTTGGTTATAATAACAGTTCCCAAAAGCAAGGAGGATTTTTACCGGAAGTGATAGGAGACTCGATTTTTGCTATTATTGCTGAAGAATTGGGATTGGTGGGCTCGGCGCTTACGGTTGGATTATTTGGAACCCTGTGTTTTTTTCTGGTTGGTATAGCCAAAAATGCGTCTGATAAGTTCGGAACTCTTCTTGTCATGGGGATTAATATTTGGATTATGTCACAAGCATTTGTAAATATAGCCGCCATATCGGGACTTGTTCCTTTAACAGGTATTCCTCTGCCGTTTATCAGTTATGGTGGCACCGCTCTTGTGGTTCTGTTGTTGGGGATGGGAATTGTGTTTAATGTTGCTAAAGATTAATTTGATTTTTTGGAGGCGTAATGTATAATGCGTCTGGAGTTCTTTTTGGAGATGAACATGATTCTTCCCTCAACTGTTCAGTTGGCCGTTCTTAAGTTTAGCAAAAGCTCACAAGAAGACGATCCAAAAGATAAATGCGTGATGTGTGGAAAAGAAACGCCGTATCCTAAAAGTACCCACATTGATTTTCGTGATTACTATGTTGAGGGATGTGGCCAGCTTTGCGGAGACTGCTGGAACAAGACTGATTCCCGAGCATAAATAACGTCGCCCAAGAGGCGGCTTTTGTTTACAAAAAATTAATAGCAAAACCCTCACCCATTTCCGACCTATTGGATTGCGCCTCCGGTCTTCTTCGGACAAATGCTTAAGTTAATCTCAATTCAGTTAACAAATTTGGTTACCCCGTCGCAAGTTCCGACTCAAATTTGTTGAATGAACTGAATTATCAATCAATTTAAGCATTATGTTACCCTCGAAACCAAACGGTCTGAAATGGGCTAGGTTTCGCTTAAATTATTTTAAGCAACCAGCCCGCATACCCTCAGGGAGAACTTGCGCAGGCATTTCGGCTTGCCCCCACACTCATGCATGAGTGTGGGGGCTTGGTTCTTTGAAATGCCGAGCATGGAGATGGCCGAGGCTCGCAGGAAGCCGAGGACTATCGGTCGAGTCGGGGGTATGTGGCTGGGAGGAGCGTGCCAGAAAACCGCCATTAGGCGGTTTTCTGTAGGAGATGGGTCGTGTTGGATTTGAGACGGGAAGCTTTATTTTTCTTAATGACACCGGTTTTGGCAGCTTTATCTAATGTCTGATAAACTCTGGAAAGCATTTTTTTGGCTTCATCTTTTTTACCTGCCGCAACTAGTTTTCGAAAATCTTTAACAGACGCTTTGTAAGCGACGGTTTTTCTGGTATTTCGGATCTTCCTTGTTTTGTTTTGGCGCAAAGCTTTCTTTGCTGATTTAGTAATAGGCATGTTTTTGTATTATTCTAAAGCTTGTTTATATTACTACGTTTGTGTATATTGCGCAATAGGTCTTCTGAAGGAAAGAGGAAGAAATGGTTGAAATCCTGAATAGTTTTTGGTTCAATTTTCCTCTCTGGATTTTCTGGGTTCTTTACCTGTTTAATGGGAAATCGTGGAAAATTAAAAAGTATGTCGCCATTCCCCTGTTAATTTTTTCTGGTTTATCTTTCATCCTTTAAGCGGGAAATAATCCCGTTTTTTTGTTGTACAAATATAAAGAAATAAGTTCCAGGCCAAAGAAGAACGTTCGCAGGCGGGTAGCCGAGAGAGAGCAAAAACCCAGCAGGGTTTTATGCGGTCTTCGTGGTCTGGGACTTATTTCTTTAGATAACTTCACCCTTTAATTTTCTAATCTGTTCCTTTAGTCCCAACGCTGTTTCGTAATCCATTTTTCGGATGGCTTTATCCATCAGTTTCTGAAGCTGTTTCATGGCATTCTGTCTTGAGCCGTTGGTGAAGAAGATTATCTCATTGTTACCTTCACCGTATTTTTGAATTTCTTTCTGGCTGATCGGCAAGTCAAAATTGCCTATTTCTTTAATGATTGTTTGCGGTGTTATGCCGTTTTCTTTGTTATATTTTTCTTGTTTTTTTCGACGTCTCAGAGTTTCTTTGATCGCAAAATCAATAGACTTGGTTATTTTATCAGCGTACATAATTACGTGGCCGTTCTCATTACGGGCTGCGCGGCCCATGGTTTGGATAAGTGTGGTTGTGTTTCTCAAAAAACCTTCTTTATCAGCATCCAATATTGCTATTAAAGAAACTTCAGGCAAATCCAATCCTTCTCTCAAAAGGTTTACGCCAACCAGAACATCGTAATTGCCGAGACGGAGGTCTTTTATTATTTTTAATCTGTCCAATGTTTTTATTTCGGAGTGAAGATAATTGACTTTAATTTCCTGTTCGGCTAAATGTTCAGACAGGTCTTCGGCCATTCGTTTGGTAAGAGTTGTGACGATTACTCTTTCATGGTTTTTAATTCTTGCTTTGATGTTTTCTACTAAATGAGGAATTTGTCCTTCTGTTGGCCTTATTTCTATTGTCGGGTCCAAAAGGCCGGTTGGCCTGATGAGTTGTTCGGCTATTCCGTCTTTGCCAGCTTGTTCCATTTCGTATTTGGCCGGTGTGGCTGAAGTGTATATGGTTTTCTGAATTCTTTTCTGGAATTCCGGAAATTTTAGCGGACGATTATCTATGGCTGAAGGCAATCTGAAACCGTATTCAACCAAAGTAGATTTTCGTGAATGATCGCCGGTGAACATTGAACGAAGCTGGGGAACTGTGACGTGCGACTCATCAATTATTGTCAGAAATTCTCCTTTGGAAGAAAAGAAATCCAGAAGTGAATAGGGCGGCTCGCCGGTTTTTCTGAAATCAAGATGGCGGGAGTAGTTTTCTATTCCGTGGCAGTATCCTGTTTGACGCATCATTTCAATATCTTGCCTGGTTTTTTCTTGAAGCCGGACAGCTTCCTCAAACTTTTTTTCTTTTTTCAAGTGTTTAACATGTTTCTGGAGTTCGCTTTTTATGTTTTCTATGGCTAATCCAATTTTATCGCCTGAGGTTATCCAGTATTTGGCAGGAAAGATGGTAGTTTCAACTATTTTTTCATATTTTAAATCTTTCATTTCCAATTCTTCGGGATCAGAAATGGTGGCCTGCATAATTTTTTCAATTCGGTCGTTTTTAAACTTTATTTTAATAACTTCTTGGGCGCTTGGAGCGACTACCTCAATTTCGTTGGTTGTTTTTCTGAAACAGCCTCTTTTTAATTCTATATCCGGAACATACTGGAGCCGCAAAAGTCCCCGCACCAATTCAGACGAATTCATTTTTTTATTCTCAAATATCTGGAGACCCAAGTTTTTATAATCATCCGGTGAGCCGAGGTTGTAGATGCACGAAACGGAAGCAACAATTATTACATCATCTCGGCTGATGAGAGCTTGAGTGGCGGCATGGCGCAAGCGGTCTATCTCTTGATTTATTTTGGAATCCTTCTCTATGTAAGTATCGGTATGGGGAATATACGCTTCCGGTTGATAATAATCATAATAGCTGACGAAATAATGAACGGCGTTTTTGGGAAAAAATTCTTTGAATTCTTTATACAACTGAGCGGCGAGAGTTTTGTTGTGAGAAATGATTAAGGTCGGTTTTTTATAATGCTCGATAATCTTGGCCATCGTAAACGTTTTACCCGAGCCGGTGACACCCAAAAGCACCTGATGCTTTTTGCCGGTTTTTAAACCCTTAGCTAATTTTTCTATTGCTTCGGGCTGATCCCCGGTGGGCTCGAATTTAGATGAAAGTTTGAACATTATAAATAATGATGGGCCTTTTTTATTTCTATTTTCAATGCTATTCTTAAACCGATGATCTCGTACTTAGAGGGGAAAATTGAATATACTGGCGATAAATACGTTATTTTGAATACGGGCGGTATAGGGTATAAGGTAAATATAGTCCCTAAATTGCTAAATAGTTTATCAAAAATCAACCCACCTGTCAATACAAAGACCCCCATTGTAAAATTTTTTACCCATTCTCAATTGAATATGCGGGAAGGAGTTTTTGACATTTATGGTTTTGAAAAAAGAGAAGACTTGGAACTGTTTCACCTCCTTATTTCTGTATCAGGAATAGGTCCCAAAAACGCTTTAAATATAATGTCTTCGGTGGAACCGAAACACTTGAAAGCGGCAGTAGTGAACAATGACCCTGATTATTTGAAAAAAATATCCGGTCTGGGGCCCAAAACCGCGCAAAGGCTGATAATGGAATTACAAAACAGGGTTGATTATCTTGAGATTGGGGACATGAAAGGAATGGATTTGGGTCAAGAAGGAGAAGCCATGGAAGCACTGGTAGCGCTTGGTTATACTCTTAGCCAAGCCAAAGATGCCCTCAAAGAAGATGCCAAGGGCAAGACGCTGGAACAAAGAGTAAGAGAAGCGCTTAAATTACTGGGAAAAAATCGCCGATAAAATGATAAAATCTTTTTTACAAACGCAGGAGTGGTTAGATTTTCAGAAATACATTGGACGGAAAACCTGGCGGTTTGATGATGGAAAAATTAAAGCAAATATAATTCAGCATGATTTGCCTTTCGGAAAAAATTATTTATATATTCCGCATGGGCCGGAAATAAATTTTAATGTCATTACCGGCACCATAAATAATGAAGTCGCCAAGTTTGTTGCTTATCTTAAAAATTTAGCCAAAGATCAAAAATCAATTTTTATTAAGATTGAACCGCTAGACGATAAGGTGCCGGAAGCGATACACAATTTATCCACCAGCTGGCGGATCAAAAGGTCAGTCAAAGAGATCCAGCCGCACAAGACAGTTGTTTTAGATCTTCAAAAATCCGAAGAAGAACTGCTTGCCGAAATGCATCACAAAACTCGTTACAATATAAAAGTGGCCGAGAAGTACGGTGTTGTTGTAAAAGACAGCCTGTCTGCCGGCGAGGCAGGTAAAGACTTGGATACTTTTTGGAAACTATTAAAAAAGACTACCAAACGGGACAGATTCGGAAGTCATTCTAAGGAATATTATAAAAAATTAGTCGAATACTTTCAGCAAGGTGAAATGAGGGTGGATTTAGTATTGGCATACCATCAAGATAAAGCCGTAGCCGGAGCGTTAATGATGACTTATGGCGATATCTGCTACTATCTTCACGGTGCATCTGACTATGATGCCCGAAGCATGATGGCTCCATATGCGCTCCATTGGGAAAACATAAAAACGCTTCAAGCTTCAGGATGTAAGTTTTACGACCTTTGGGGCATAGATTCTCAACGTTGGCCGGGAGTGACGAGATTTAAACTTGGTTGGGGCGGCAGAGAAGTCGAATATTCCGGTTCGTTTGATCTGCCTGTCTCGCGATTTTGGTACTTTACATATAAAGTCGCAAGAAAAGTGTTTTAGGATTCAGTAAATAATCAACCATGTTTCGAGAATCTTTGTTAGATAAAACTTTATATCGCATCAAGAGATTAATACCTAAATCGGTATTTAATTTTTTTGCGCCGTGTTATCATGCCGGATTAGCGCATTTGGGAAGTATTGTTTACGGCAATCCGTCAAAATCTCTGAAAGTCATAGGCGTGACTGGCACTAAAGGCAAATCGACAACTGTTTATTTGATTTCTAAAATTTTTGAAGGAGTTGGCGAGCCGATTGCGGCAATCGGCTCGCTTGGTTTTAAAATAAAGGATAAAGAGTGGCCAAATAATCTGAAAATGACAATGCCGGGGCGGTTCAAGTTGCAGAAATTTTTTTATGAAGCCAAAAAAGCCGGATGTAAGTATGTGGTGCTGGAGGTAACTTCCGAAGGTATCAAACAGAAGCGGCATTTGGGAATTAATTTTGATTGTGCGGTTTTTACCAATTTGCACAAAGAGCATCTTGAAAGCCACGGCTCTTTTGAGAATTATTACAAAGCCAAACAGGAACTATTTTCCAAGACAAAGAATATTCACGTTTTGAATGCTGATGACAAAAATATCGAGTTGTTTTCAAAATTTTCTTCAAAGCACACAATATTTTATGGAACAGAAAGCGGGGATATGAGAGCTCAAAATTTGGATTTGAAATCGGATGGGGCCTCGTTTGATGTTTATGGAATTAAATTTAATATCAATTTCGGAGGCAAGTTCAATGTTTTAAATTGTCTGGCGGCTCTATCTACTGCCGCTATGTACGGAATAGACCTTCCAAACACAAGGACGGTCCTCGGGGAAATAAAAAGTATCCCGGGAAGGATGGAATTCTTGCAGAAAGAACCATTTAGGGTGGTAGTGGATTATGCCCATACTCCCGATTCGCTTGAAGTTGTTTATAAAACCTTGAAAGATGAACTTACTAGGTCCGACCTTGATGCTGGCCATCGGCTTATTTGTGTGCTTGGCGCCGCCGGAGGAGGAAGAGACAAATGGAAAAGGCCGGAATTTGGAAGAATTGCCAGTGAGTATTGCGATGAAATAATTTTGACCGATGAAGACCCATATGATGAAATTCCAGAAAAAATCATCGAAGAAATTTTTTCTGGAATTTCATCGAGTTCAAAGTTAAAAAGTTTAAAAGTTCATAAAGTCCTGGACCGAAAAGAAGCCATCAGAACTGCCTTGACAAAAGTCGGTCGAGGTGATACTGTTGTTATCACAGGAAAAGGCTCGGAGATTTCTATGGCCGTGGCCGGGGGAAAGAAAATTCCCTGGTCCGACAAGGAAATTGTCCGAGAAGTTCTTCGACAACAAGGAGGTCGGTAATGACATTTGTAATCGTTGTTTGGTTGCTTGGAATGACCGTGTTTGCTATCGGTATCGCATTGTTGGTCAATAAAGAAAATTTTGGTTTCCTTCCCCTATCTTTTGGTCTGGTCCTTGTTTTTTTGGTTACTTTTGTGGGTGTGCCAGAGGAATTTCCGAGCGGTCTGCCAAGGAAAGGGTCGGCCCTGTCTCCTGGTAAGTACTACAAAGTGGCCTCTGTATATGTGGCCGGACAAAACGTTTATGTCGGAGTTGAGAGGAATGTTAACAATCATGAACGCCTCCTCTTGTATCAATTTCCAAGAGTGGCTTTTGATGATTACATCAATATCGATTCCAAAAGACTTGTAATCGTTGAAGCAAACGGCTTCAAGAAACCGGTTTTGAAGTGATATTGTGCAGGCATCGCCTGCTTTTTTAATTGCTTGCCAATTTAAATAAACCGGTATATTATTTCCCTAATAGCTCATTGACACAAAGGTTCCATTTGGCACTTCCCAGAGGAAGAGGTAAGGCTGAACTCCACAGGCTCTATAGCGATCAACTCCGAAACTTTAATCTACATCATCTAATACCTTCCAGCCGAGGTGGAGAAACTAACGAGTTTAACCTTTTTCCATATAAACTAAAATCCCATAGAGCTTACCATGCTCTTTTTCTGAATATGACCATTTGGGAAGTTTGGGAAAGAGTCGAAGAAATTTACGAAGAAATATTTAACACCAATGAGGAAAAAATTAGCCGGCAATGGATTAATGTCTGCCGGTTGAAAAAAGACACAGGATTAGATGTCCAGATTAACAGGATTTTTGGGGTTGAATATCTGCAGGAAAAGTGGATTATCGCTTTTGGAGGCCAAGACATCAGGCAAGCTCAAAGACTTTTGAAATACATGATGCTTTTTATAATTTTCGGCTCTCACATGGCGGATACGAATTATCTTTTTGACAACGGCCATTTAGCGGAATTTTTTGAAAAATCTCCTGCTGACGAGAATCGACTCAGGGCGTTTAATATTTGTTTTGGTGAATCTGCCGATTGGCAGAGGATAAAGGCAAAAGTTTCCAAGATTCGACGCCAACTTCCTTGATCGGAAGTTTTTTAATTGTTAAGATTAAATTAGATGTATGACAGATTTTGAACCACAACTTGTTGTTGCAAAGAAGAAAGAAAAAAAACTGCCGGCTATCAACGGTCCGGGACTTTTTTGGATGCTCATTGTCTTAACCCTTGTCCTTTTTGGCCTTGCTGTAAGCATGCTGGGCAGAATTCAAAATCCCAATGTCGGATTGCCGACGCCTACCGAAACCCTTCCTACCGAAATCAAACCCTCAAGAATATATACGGTCTCGTATAAAAGCGGCGTGTTTAGTCCGACCAATTTAAGGATTCATGCCGGCGATACGGTAAGGTTCAAAAACGAAAGCATCTTTCCGATAAGAATAATTTCCGGTCCGGATAGCAGTTTGGTTGGTTTTGACAGTATAGGTGATATTCCCCAGGGGAGCTACTTTTCTTTTACTTTTGCGGCAAAGGGTATCTTTGATTATCACGGCGACAGGAATATAAAAGAAACCGGAACTATAATAGTCCGGTAGGCTCACTGTAAAAACAATCCGATGAGTAGAAACCTGTTAACAT
The DNA here is from genome assembly GCA_001794055.1 of Candidatus Yanofskybacteria bacterium RIFCSPHIGHO2_01_FULL_41_26. Taxonomy (GTDB): domain Bacteria; phylum Patescibacteriota; class Minisyncoccia; order 2-02-FULL-40-12; family GWA2-44-9; genus 2-01-FULL-41-26. The sequence goes on from MGJB01000001.1 coordinate 20,024, forward strand.
TGCAAATTGAATCACGTCTTGGCGCATTTTACATCTCTTTGCTCGGACTTTTTTTTGTTGGTTTGATGTTTATAGCTCTGAAGAATTTTGAATCTGACTCGATTGTTTTGGATTCTCAAAGCACTCAAGTCAGAACCATCTCTTCTACGGAAAGAGATTTGATAAACAACTGGATTTTAGAAAATCAGGTCGAGATTCCAAAAGACAAGGGATATAGGTACATAATTCAGCAATATCCTGCTAAACCATGGTTCAAATAACATGAAATTTAAAATAGACCTCTATATAAAAGAATTTATATTATTCGGCACGACGCTGCTGGTGGGTATTTTTTCAGCTTACCAGATTGTTAATTCAACTGCATCGACAGTAGTTCCAAAGATAAAATTTGGCTGGGAAGATGCTGTTTTTTTGGCGATTTTAGCGATATTTTTTATATTTTTTTCAAAATATCAAAAAGTGGCCAGTTTTTCTTTTAAACTATTTTTGGTTTTGATCGTTTTTTCCGGCACTAGTGTGGTCGCGGGTACGTTATCAAGTTTGCCTTGGGATTTTTGGGTTACTATTTTTATCGTAGCCATTTTTGTTTTGATTAAGAATGTTCTCGTCCACAATGTCGGGATAATTTTGGCAATAGCCGGTATCGGGTCTTTATTGGGCTTGGCTATTTCCCCCGGAACGGCAATTATAGTAATGGTGGCGTTGTCTTTTTACGATATTATCGCCGTCTATGTTACGAAACATATGGTAAGCATGGCTAAAAACATGATAGAATCGGGCGCGATTTTCGGATTTATAATTCCTTCACAAATGAACGGATTTTTCTTTCACAAGCGGGAAGCTCAAAATCAAGTCGCAGCCGGAGGTCAGTTTATGATTCTAGGTTCGGGCGATATCGGTTTGCCTGTTGTTCTAGCAAGTTCAGTGGCCGGATATTCCCTTGACAGTGCGATAATCGTGGCGGTATTTTCTTTAGCCGGATTGTTTATTACCCATCTTATTTTTGTGAATCAAAAAGAGAGAAAAGCGATGGCGGCATTACCTCCGATTGCGACGATGGCTATAATTGGGTATTTAGTAGCGATATTTTTATGAAAATAACTTTCTACGGAGGAGCAAAAACAGTTACAGGAGCAAATTATTTGCTTGATGCGGGGGACGTTAAAATTTTAGTGGATTGCGGTTTGAATCAAGGCTCCAAATATTCGGAAGACATGAATTATGAAAAATTTGCCTACAATCCGGCACAAATAAAATTTGTATTCATAACTCATAGCCATACCGATCACATCGGCCGTCTTCCAAAATTGTTCAGGGAGGGTTTTACTGGAAAAGTTTATGCTTCCAAACCGACTTTAGATATGATCAGGAAGGCTTTGCCTGATAACTTAAAAATAATAACCGAAGAAGCCAAGAGAGAGGGCAGGGAACCCTTATTTGAATTAAAAGATTTGGACGGAGTCATGGAGTTAGCTGAAGGTTTTAATTATGAAGTTCCAATAGATCTCGATGGTGGAATGAAGGCCATTCTGCATGACGCAGGCCACATATTGGGTTCGTCAATTGTAGAAATACAATTTCCGAGCCTAATTCAAAATTCAGGGAAGATTTATTTCACCGGGGACCTTGGCAATCCACCGACTCCTTTGCTTCAGCCGCCATTTTTTCCCAAAGATGCCGATTACATAGTGGTAGAATCAGCTTACGGTTCAAGAATTCACGAAGATCGCGCGTCCAGAAAAATAATGCTGGAGAATGTCATTAAAGAAACCATGGTTAAAGGGGGAACCCTGATGATGCCTTCATTTGCCATGGAAAGAACGCAGGAACTTTTATACGAACTGAATCAGCTTATAAATCATAACCAGATACCTCGCGTTCCAATCTATGTCGATTCGCCTTTAGCCACCCACCTTACCGAGGTTTACCGGAAGTATCCGAACTATTTCAATAAAACCGCCCACCATGTCATTGAATCGGGCGATGACATATTTAATTTCCCGGGCCTGACGTTCACTCGCACAGTTGATGAATCAAAAGCCATCAATAACGTGAAGGGGCCCAAAATAATAATTGCCGGTTCGGGAATGTCCATGGGGGGAAGAATTTTACATCACGAAATGAGATATTTGCCCGATCCCAATTCGGCTATTTTGTTTGTGGGCTATCAGGTTATGGGTTCATTGGGGCGCCGAATCTTGGACGGCGAAAAAGAAGTCAAAATATTTGGCGAGAAAATTGCCGTGAATTGCCAGATACGGGCAATCGGCGGTTATTCAGCCCATGCCGACCAGGCCATGCTACTTAAATGGATAGAAAGCGCCGGATCAGACGGTAAACTCAAAAAAGTTTTTGTGGTTCAAGGAGAAGAGGATTCATCTATAATTTTGGCCGAAAAGGTCAAAACAGATTTGAATATTGACGCCGTTGTACCCTCGCAAGGGGAGAGTTTTGAATTGTAGCTTCTCGCTCCTGCCTGATCATTTTTCAGACTTGCTCCCCAGCCACATACCCCCCGACTCGACCGATAGTCCTCAGTTTCAAAAGCTCAACCCTAACCCATTCTCGGGCACGGCATAAATTCTTGCTAGAATTTTGCCTCGTACTCGTTCCAGTCGAACTCCGTAAGTCCCTCTAATGGGTTAGGGTTTCGCTTTTTAGTTTTAAGTATGTGGCTGAGACCTTAAATATCGTAAGCGAACGCCTTATTCCAAAGAAGAACGTTCGGAGGCTACCCCGGGCCGAGATAGAGCAAAAACCCAGCAGGGTTTTATGCGGTCTGATTTGGGATGAGGCGTTCGCGATTAAACAGCCATAAAAGATAGGGTGATTTGACATTATTGTTTGATAAGTGTATAATGTAAATACGAGTTCAGGTTTTGTCTGGATACAGAAGCGCCAGACGAAACCCGTTAATAAAGCTTCTGAAGGAGAAAGACCAATGGGGACATGGATTTTGATGGGACTCGTGGGGGTCCTCGGCGTGATTGTCGGCAGTTTGGTTCGGCGGTCAAACGCTGCCGAAATCAAACCGTTCGGGCTGGAAGCGTTCGAGGCCCACGGTCTTGGACGGGCATCCAGCGATGTCCTGAAGGCCGTCGTGGCGACCATCAGTTTTCTCGGCCATCCGTTCACGGTGGTTGAGGAAGCTGCAGAGGCGAGGGTCTCTGCGGCAGCCAATTCGACAAGAACCTTCGCCCAGATTGAGGACAATCTGGACGAAATTCGAGATTTGGAGGCCAGGAACATCAGTCTCGAGGCTCGAGCAAGGCTTGCCGACGCTCGTGCGAGCGATCTGGCGGCTCTCGTCGCGCAGGTCAGCTCGGTCGTCGGTAGCTAGCCGGTGTCGTCGTGGAGGGGAAGGGGGCAATGGTGTCCCACCCCTCTTTTTTTGATTCTTAAAAGTCCGAGTCTCTCTTCCCCAGCCACATACCCCCGACTCGACCGATAGTCCTCGGCTTCCTGCGAGCCTCGGCTGTCTTCATGCTCAGCCCCTCACCAAGCACCAAGCTTCGGGGCCTGCGCAAGTTCTCCCTGGGAGTATGTGGGCTTGGGAAGCTTTTAATTTTTTAAAATAGCATAAAAATTTTGGAATTGTTGACAAGTTTTATGTGGCTGATATTATTTATCTATGACTTTTAAACCTAAACAACTCGATCCTGAAGCTGTCAAAATATTCAGCGAAACAGAAGTTGGCACACTTCTTGAAAGTATTGATGATAAGCTGGGTTTAATTTTGGAAAACCAGGATGGAATACGCGACGATGTTAAAACATTAAAGAACGACTACAGACACATAGACGATCGAGTTAGTAAAACAGAAATCAGATTGGATGTAATCGAGGCAAGATAAATCTCTAGATATTTCATGAGCATGTTAACGGCCCAAAAAGCCGGTTTTTGTTTTGTCTTAAACTTTGCTTGACTTTACAATAAAGCCATGTTAATGTCTTGGCCGGTAGTCAGTTCGTAAACAACAAAAGGAGAAGACAACAGATGTATCTATTTGCGGCATTGATCAGTGCGGTTGTCGGTGCTTTTCCACTCATGTTGGCTAGGAAGCCGGCTACTGCTATCGGGCAGTGTGTCGTGGCATTCTTTTCCAATTGGTGGCTGTTCTACGGTTTAACCATTTCGACGGCCTATCCGCTTTTCGGAGTGGTTGGTTTCGTGACACTGATTTGGTGGTTGGTTGCGGCGACTTTTGCGTCAATCAACACAAACTCTTGGAGAAAAGAAAGCAATTCTTTTCCGTGGGCTTGGGTTTTTCCAGTAATCGGCATGGTATCCTACGTCTTCATTAGTATTGGCACTTCTGAAATGTTTCGATCGAACGACTATGCGTCAATGCTCGGAGAAGTCGAGGAGCGGTTTTGGACGCAAGACATTCAGCCCAAAGACCCGGCTCACATGCGGATGGGCACATACGAGAATGCCATCTATCGCGGCAAGGCAATTCAATTGTCGGTGTCCGTTTCATTCTGGGTGCTTTTCTTCTCTTTTTCTTATCTTAAAATCTTCTCTTTAATCTTTTGGCAAATTTTCGCAAAAATTGACATATAATTAAAGCCGTGCTATCATAAGGCACGGTTTTAGTTTGTTCAAAGGAGACCAGAAAATGCTAACGGCATGCTTTCAAAAAATAGTTAACGCTTGCGATTCTTTTCTTAATCTAATGGAGTCGCTGTTTTACCTTTGTTTTTATTTTGTAGGTGTACCCTCTGCCATTGCACTATCTCTTGTTGTTGGGGGTTGGAATTTAAAGGCATCCACGATAATGTTTTCTGTCTTTCTTGGTTTATACATTCCTTTTCTTGTAACCTTATTCGGAAATATTCTGCTGGTAAAGCGTAGAGTTCATTCAAAAAGAGAATCAAATGCCAATTAAGATTGACTGCGAGGCTTTCCAGGGGAAATTTATATTTAGATATGAAGACGGACGGAAAAAACTTACCCCTGATGAATTAGATAGTCTTCAAAATCACTACAAAGAATGTGGTCATTGTAAAGCAATAGCAGGTGAAAAAGGTTTAGACCTGTCAAAGTATAGAGAGGCACCAAAGTTTTAACCCAATACAATGCGAGATGATCTCGCATTTTTTCTTACCAACTTCTAAAAAAAGTTTTAGACGCATGTCCCCCAAAGCCCTATTGGGCTTTTCTTTTTATCCCCAAAATCTCTGGAAACTCAACATCTTTTTTCAAGGCAACTTCTAATGGGCATTTCCCATTAAGATGTTTGAATGGCTCCTCACAATCAGTAAAAGATTTGGTTCTTCTCCTTATCATCCAAGCATTTAGCCATCTTTCAGCCGAGTGGAAACCCTGGAAGCCTTTAACGCTTTTTAATCTGGCTTGTAGGTGAGAATTGTAGCTCTCAATGATATTGGTCGTATTAGGGCATTGCTGTCTAAACTGAGCATTAAAAGCCCCCTTTAACTCGTAGAAGAAATCATGATATTTTTCCTCGGTTCTAATTCTGAGCATTTGTCTTAAAATCTCAAAGTAATGGTTATGGCATAATTGTATCGGAACTGTCGGATAAATCTGTTTTAGAGCTGGTTTTAAAGCACCGGATGTCATCGGCTATCACAATCTGAAGAGGATAGCGGACAGTATGAAGCAAATTAAAGAATTTATTGAAAGCCCATTCATTTTCACTGGGAGCTAAAACACCGACTGGTATATCGTGGCTTAGATAATCAATGCCGTAGATAAAAGGTATTTTCTTATCATAGCCCTTAACTTTTACATATTTCCCATCAACAACTAATCTACCTGACCACCGATTACAGTATTCTCTTGATAGCCAAGTATTTTCTGGCAACTTATTCATTTCGTCTTCTACTTGTCTAAAAACTCTGGCTGGAGATGTGCTATACTGGTCAGCCAGTTTTCTGAATGGAACTCCGTCAATATGCGGTATCCAAAAGATTGGTTTTACTCTGTGGTCTATTGAAAAAGAATGCTTTTGTTTCTTACAGAAAAATCTTTTTAATCCTTTTCTACTTCCTTTCTTAATTGTTTTATTACTGCCGCAGACTGGGCATTTTGGGTTCTTTTTTTAGTCATAATACCCAATTTAACATGTTAATTGAGAATGTAATCCTTTACAGATAGCAAAATTGGGTGCTTGATAGCACCCAATTTGAAACGGTCTCGTTGTACAACGTATTAGGCTTGCCGACTGCCGTTGTGCCGCTCCTTAACAGTCAGCACGCGTTCCAGGGTGTAGCGATGGTTCCCATCAACGACTTCCAATTGTTTGCCGTCGGGACCAACGCACACGAATCCCAGCGCGCTTACGAGAAAATGCTTTCGGAGCGTGACCAGAGAGTGGCCATTGAAGCCAAGAGGGATATTCAGCATATTGAAGGCGTCGTAGCTCGTGCCAGCAGCGAGACGCTCCAGGCAGGGACGACGTACTATCTCTATCTGGAAAACGTTCCGCATCTGTTCACGGCCGGTCCCGGCCTTTCAAGCAAGCTCATCGTGACCAGGCCGGGAGACAAGGTCAAGATCGGGTTCTACGCATCAGACAAGGACGTGGTCCCGATGTCGGAGTTTGATAATTTGTCCCTCCCGCTTTCCAAAAGCGTTTTGCAGGGAAAAGTCGAATCTTCTGCGACCGAACATCGATCTCAAGAAGAAGCGACAGAGGATGCCAAAACCGTTCTGGAGCGAATGAAGAACTTGACTCCCAAGGAACTTCAGGAGCTTGGCAAGAAAGTTCCGCCGAAAAAGTAATTCAAACTAAGCCCGGCATTTGCCGGCAACCCCGCATCTCGCTGGGCCTTTTATTTATTTAAAGTTTAAAAAATTGGAGAGCGAGGCCTTGTCTCAAAGAAGAACGTTCGGAGGCCGACGGGCCGAGATAGAACAAAAACTCAGCAGAGTTTTATGTGGTCTGATTTGGGATAAGGCCGAGTGACAGGTTGTGTGAACCATTAAAATTAGTTATTATAAAAATATATGACCAATGAAAAAGGCAAAATGAATTTACCGGCTTCTAAGCTTCCACAAGTTGGGGAGCCAGAAAAAGGAGATTTCAGGGCTTCTCTTCATTGGAGGGTCTTGAGGATCATGTCGGAACTCATTGAGGGCTGGCAGTTTTTGGCTGATTTTAAAAAAACAGTTACTTTTTTCGGTTCGGCTCGTTTTAAGGAAGGCAACAAATGGTATGAGGAAGCAAGAAAATTGGGAACCATGTTTGTAAAAGAGGGTTTTTCAGTTGTTACCGGTGGCGGTCCCGGGATTATGGAAGCAGGAAACAGGGGAGCAATTGAGGGCAACGGAGAATCTGTCGGGATCAATATTCAGTTGGCGACGGAACAAAGAATCAATCCCTATGTAAGGAAAAGCACCGGCTTTCATTATTTTTTCGTTCGAAAATTAATGCTTTCCTATGCTGCCAGGGCCTATGTTTTTTTCCCGGGAGGACTTGGCACGCTTGATGAAGTTTTTGAAATTTTGACGTTGATTCAGACCAAAAAGATTTCAGATAAAATACCGGTTGTATTGGTTGGCAAAGAATTTTGGAGCCCGATACACTCATGGCTTCATGAAGAAATTTTTGGTAAGATGCATGCCGTTGACAAAGAGGATTTGAATTTATATACAATTGTTGACACCGCTGAAGAGGCTTTTGAAATAGTGAAAAACGCCCCTCCGCGGGAAGAGTTCTACTATTGATTTTGGATAAGTTTATGTTATAATTGAGAGCGAGGAGTAAAGCGTAAGCTTGCTTATGCTTTATCCGAGTGAACAAATTATACAAAGTATAATCTCTTAAACTAAAACGCCGCTCGTTTGGCCAAATTCAAGGCAAAAGCGAGGATCGAACTGAGTCATAGATAGCTATGACGAAGGAGGACCGGAGCTTTTAACGAAGAAGTTGGTCAGAGCATTGCGTCCGGCCGTAAGTAATAGGCCGAGCAATGCGAACGAGCAAGTTTTTATGGCTGATTTTAAAGCTAACAATATAATAATACCGGAACAACTTCCGCTTATAGCTCTCAAGAATACCGTCTTGTTTCCAAAAGTGGTTATTCCGCTTATAGTCCAAAGACCCAAATCAGTTGTCGCCCTTGAAGATGCTTTGGCTCATGAACGTCTTGTGTTTTTTGTTACTCAAAAAAACATCGAAGATAATATTGGCCGAAAAGACATCTTTACGGTGGGCACTATCGGCAGAATAGTTTCTGTTTTTAAACTGCCTGACGGATCTTCTAAGGTTGACGTGGAAGGGTTAGTCAGGGCGCGAATAACTGATTTTTTGAGCGAAGAACCATTCTTTAAAGTTAAGACCGAACCGTTTAATTTGATCACGAGAAACAACCTTGAGGAAAAGGCGTTTTTGAGGCGGGCAATAGAGCAATTTAGAACCATTTCGGAAGCGCGCACCTTTCCGACTATATTGCCGGAAATTATTTATATGATGCTTCAACTTAAAGACACCGAGCAGATATTAAGTCTGATGACGATTAATTTAAATCTAGGGATAGAAGATCAGCAAAGCATACTTGAATTAGAAAGTGCGATAGATTCTTTGAGGGAGATGAATGTTTTTCTTGTCCGCGAGATGGAGATAATGGAGGCGGAGAAGACTGTTACCAAAGAAACCAAAAAACAAATCGGCAAAATGCAAAAAGAGCTTTTTTTGAGAGAGCAATTGAAAAGCATTGAAAAGGAGTTGGGCGTGGAAGATGAAAAAGATGAAGTGGATACGTTGAAATCTAAGATCATTTCGGCAGGAATGCCAAAGAGCATTGAAGAAAAAGCCGTTAAGGAATTAAATCGTCTCGGCAAAATGCCGCCTTTCAATCCGGAGGTTTCATATTTGAGAACTTATCTTGATTTGCTTACTGAGTTGCCCTGGTCAAAAAAGACCAAAGAAAAAATAGATCTGAAAGAAGCGGAAAAAATACTAAATGAAGACCACTACGGACTCAATAAAGTTAAAGAAAGAATTCTGGAATACCTTGCTGTGCAAAAACAAGTCGGCAAATTGAAAGGGCCGATACTGTGTCTTGTCGGACCTCCCGGTACCGGGAAAACATCTATCGGCCAGTCTATCGCCAGGGCTTTAGGTCGTAAATTTATCCGGGTTTCTCTCGGCGGGTTGAGGGACGAAGCGGAAATTAGGGGCCATCGCCGAACCTACGTCGGGGCTATGCCGGGAAGAATTATTCAGGGAATTCATAATTCTAAAGTTAGAAATCCGGTGTTTATGCTGGATGAAATAGACAAGATTGGCATGGATTTCCGTGGCGATCCGTCCTCGGCTCTTCTGGAAGCATTGGATCCCCAGCAGAATCATTCTTTCTCCGATCATTATTTAGAAGTGCCTTACGATCTTTCCGATGTCATGTTTATCACGACTGCTAATGTTTTGGATACGATTCCACCGGCCTTGAGAGATCGTCTTGAAATTATAGAATTTCCAGGATATTCGGAGGATGAAAAATTCCATATTGCCAAAAATTTTCTTTTACCGAAGTTGTTTAAAGACCATGGTTTAAAGAAAAAAGTTTTGGTTTTTACTGATTCAGCGCTTGAGGATATTATAAGAAACCATACCCGTGAGGCCGGAGTCAGAGAGTTAGAGAGGCAATTGGCTTCGGTTATCAGGAAAATAACTCGAAAATTAGTTGAGTCTCATTCAAGCAAACAGATTGTTATAAACAAAAAAGACATCCATAAATATCTGGGTCCGGTTAAATATACCCATCAACTGGCGGAAACCAAAGACGAAATCGGAGTTGTGACTGGTCTTGGTTGGACTCCGGTTGGCGGCGAAGTGTTTTTTATTGAGGTTTCCAAAATGCCCGGCCGGGGAAAACTTATTTTAACCGGCCAGTTGGGTTCAGTAATGAAAGAGTCTGCTCAGGCCGGTTTAAGCTATGCCAGAACGTTTGCCGCAAAGAAAGGCATTAAAGAGGATTTCACTAAAGACGATATTCATATTCATGTTCCTTCGGGAGCGATAAAAAAAGACGGTCCTTCCGCCGGAACGGCTATGACCACGGCGTTGGTGTCATTATTTTTGGGAAAACCGGTTAGAAAAGAAGTTGCCATGACGGGCGAAGTTACTTTGCGCGGGAAAGTTCTTGAAATAGGCGGACTTAAAGAAAAGGTTCTTGCCGCTCATCGTGCTGGAATAAAAATCATTGTCGCTCCCAATGATAACAAGAAAGACCTAGAGGATGTTCCTAAAGAAGTCAAAAAAGACCTCAAATTTGTATTTGTCAAAACCATGGATGAGGTCTTGCAAGTTGCCTTGAAGTAGTGTATAGTCAATCTCGTGTTCTTTTTGAAAGTGAAGGTAGTCAAAAATGTGTGTTCATGCGTGTCCTTTTCACAATCAAAAAGGCGGGCACATGAGGCTTTGTTGTACCCCGTGTTCTTGTGGACAAAATATAGAGTTTTTTGTACTTGAGTTGCACTTGTCTGATTGCCATCGTGCCGGACTTAATGTTCCAAAGATGCCGATAAATGCGCCTCCTCCCAATCGTGTTTCTGTGCCGTTAGATGAGATCCCGGTCGCCGCCTAAAATAGGCGGTCTTTTTATTTGTAAGTGGAGTGCTTGCTTGTTAATTTATATTCGACTATTATTATTTTATGACTCAATTTTTAGCATATTTGGACTGGACGATGATAACAAGGTTATTGGTTGCAGCTTTGCTTGGCGGAGTTGTGGGATTTGAAAGGGAGCGCTCCGGAAAAGTGGCTGGCTTGAGGACCCATGTTCTTGTGGCTATGGGCGCTGCTTTGCTGACCGTGATAACTGAACGGCTATTTTTTCTTTTTCCTTCTGTGAATGGGCAAATGGGCTTGGATTATCACATCATTGCTAATATCGTTGTTGGTATCGGTTTTATCGGTGCTGGAACGATTCTGCGTCGAGACGATAATAAGATCGAGGGTACAACTACCGCAGCCAGTTTGTGGGTCGTCGCTGCTATCGGTATTGCCAGCGGGTTCGGATTTTACCAGGAAGCGGTGGCTACTACTGTTATTGCTTATGTCGTATTGGCTGGTCTTTGGCTAATAGAAAAATATCTGACCCGGGAACTTCGTTACAAAGGGAGGGGGATATATAGAGAACTCAAACAAAGTGAAAATCCTGGACCTGAATATACTGAAAAATAGGAATTTCCTCTACTCTGTTGCTGTTCTGGTGGGAACAATGGTAGGAGTGGGGGTTTTTGGAATTCCTTTTGTTTTTTCCAAAGCTGGTTTTTGGGTTGGTTTTTTATTTTTAGTATTTATCGGTTTTATTATGCTTCTTTTGGATCTAATGTATGGCGAAGTGGTTTTGAGAACTAACGAAGAGCATCAAATAACCGGTTATACTGATAAATATCTCGGACCTTGGTTTAAAAGGGTGATATTTTTTTCTGTGGCCTTGAGTTTATATTCTGCCTTGCTTGCGTATGTAGTTATTGCCGGAGATTTTCTCAACAATATTTTTTCTTCTGTTTTTTATGCTTCACCGGCTTCATACAGCTTGGTGTTTTTTGTCGTTCTTTCGGTGCTGGTTTTGTTGGGAATCAAAAGGATATCCTGGGTCGAGTTGCTTTTAGTGGTTTTGTTTACAGGGGTGGTTATACTGATTTTCAGTCTTGGCTTTAATAAGATAAACTTATCCAATTTTACCGAAATTCAGCCGGAATTCTGGTTCTTGCCTTACGGGGTTTTATTGTTCGCTTTTGCCGGATTTTCGGCAATTCCCATACAAAGGAATATTTTAAAAAACCGAGAAACTGAATTAAAAAGCTCTATCTTTTTAGCCGTTCTTTTAACCGGGGCGCTTTATTTGCTTTTTGCTTTTACGGTTCTTGGCATATCCGGAAGTGTGACCACGCCCGATGCCATATCGGGGTTGTATGAATTTTTGGGAGGCAAAATTATATTTCTTGGTTCGCTCTTTGGTATTTTGGCCGTTAGTACTTCTTTTCTGATGCTGGGTTCGGCTTTTTTGGACATGTTTCATTTAGATTATAATATTTCAAGGAGATGGGCCTGGATTTTAGTTGTTGCTCCGCCCCTCGTTCTATTTTTAGGCGGTCTGCGAACTTTTATTGAAATTATAAGTTTGGCCGGTTCGGTTGCCATCGGGCTTGAAGGAATTGTTTTAACATTTGTTTATGTCAGATCAAAATCAAAAGGGGACCGGGTTCCTGAATATAGCCTGGAACTCCCCAAATTTATTTATTACCTCCTTATTTTTATGTTCGGAGCAGGGGTTGTGTATGCATTGTTTATTAAATAATCACTCGGCCTTATTGCATTTTTCAGCCCGTTACGATTGCTCCAGCGGCAATCTCCACTTGTCCTCACGACGGCGGGTTCTTTAGTCGTCTTATGCTTTGTGTATAATGGTAAATTGCTACGACGGAAAGCCTGAACCTTGAATGACTTATCTTTACCTACTCCCTCAGAACACCAAGCCCGCCTGTTGCGGGTCTGAAAAATACAACAAGGCCTTGCTCTTTTTTAATCTTGTAGGTTTCCTTGTTCGTCATAAGTGAGAAAATTAGGCAAGGCCTTTTGTTTAACATTTCAACGACTCATGTGTGTGAGCCGTTGATTATCCTTATTCCAAATAAAAGAGCCCCGCCTGACAAAGCGCGGGGCTTTCTGTTGTGTGGGGTACGACTCTATCAGAACTTCTTGACGGGTTGCTGTTTGGGACGGCAACCCGTCAAGGTGCGGGGATTATGCCGGCGAAGCTTCGCAAGTATCCACCGAAACCAGGACTTCTTTGTCTTCTTCGTGTTCATGTCTTCTCCTTGCACATTCAGTGCAGTTCAAAACCTGTTGAAGAACTCTTGTCGACTAGTTTAACCGATGTCGGCTCCAGAAAATACTTACGTGCGGCAAATGCGGCAATCAAGAAGCTTAAAACTGTGGCTCCTGCGGGATAGAACCGCTCCTTGATTGCCCAGCTTTTCCCGCCCGCCGTTGAAAGACAGTTGGCAATGGAGTAGCTGATATAAGCAAGGAAGGGCATGTCTTGGGGTTTCTTCCACGCATCGACAAGTTGTGGGATTCCGGCGATGCACATCGCCATTGTGCTTGCAACGGCGGCGGCCTTTCCGCCGGAGAAATACCAGATCATCATGCTTGCAATCGTCAGCAAGACGACCATTGTTTCAAACCATGTCCATACCGCCCTATTGCCGGTCTTCAAAATGAAGTACACGGTCAACATGCTTCCGATGGTATATACCATCGGTAAAAGAAAATTACCCTTCTGAACAATGATTGTGGCGGCAATAACTGCGTCGAGCGTACCCCACAATGCCCACGTGAGGAGGTTCTGTTTCGCCTTGCCACTCCTTATCTGCTTCCACAATGGGAAGTAAGTCAGAAGAGCAAGAATACTGCCTGCCCAAACCAGTGCGTTCATCTCTCACCCCCGAAATTTTCAAAGATTATAAATTATACCACACATTTAATGTATTTGCAATGATTGGTCATGGTTTAAAAACAAAGCGAAGCCCCATGCTAAATTTGTCACATTGACGAATCGAGGAGGGAGCTGGGGTTGATTGAATATGTATTCCAAAATAATAGGTCGAGCGCCGAGCATCTCGCGAGGAGGCAAGCGTGGGTTACCTGTTATTTTGGTAAATACATACCAATCATACTGAAGCGTATGACGAAATGAGGAACCGTGACCAAATTTGGCATGGGGTGAGCTAATGATATAATCATCTCATGGTGTTTGTGAGAAAATTCGAACAATTTTTATTTTATTTTCTGCTTTTTGCAATTCCGTTTCAGACGCGGAAGATTTTGTGGCATCAAAATTGGAATTTTAATGAGTGGCAGTCGATATCTATCTACGGTACGGATATTTTATTACTCATTCTTTTCGGATTCTGGATTTTTGACTTAATTAATCCGAAGATAGAGCCACCTGTGGATAACCGACTTCGCAAGTCGGTTATCCACAGGTTTGTTAAGAGACATGATTACTTTTTGTTTGTCTTGATTGTCGTCTCAGCTATTTCGATTAAAAACTCTTCCAGCTATATTCTAAGCACCTATAGTGTTTTGAAACTCGTAGAATTTGTTGTCTTTTATTTCTATATCAAAAGTTATGCGGTTTATAAGTTCGGCTTGATAAGGTCAATGATTGTTTTGATTTACGGAGGATTATTTCAGGCGATAATTGCTATTCTGCAGTTTTTTAAACAATCAAGTTTAGGTTTAGGATTGTTGGGGGAAAGTGTTATTAGTCCCAATCTGACCGGCATTGCTTCTTTTTATAATATGGCGGGAGAAAAGATAATCCGCACCTATGGAACGACGCCCCACCCTAATGTTTTGGCCGGATATTTATTTTTGGCAATTTTTGCTTTTTATTATCTCTGGATTTATAAAAACATAAGCAAGTTTTTCTTGCTTATGTATGGATTAATTATTTTGGCTTTCTTTTTTACTTTTGCCCGGGTAGCAGTATTTCTTTTGTTTATAAATTTTCTAGTTAGAATCATTTTAGTGCATTTAAAATTTAAGAAAGAATACTGGAATAAGAAGTTAGCTTTACTGTCCGTAGTAACGGTTGTTGTTGCTACATCTCTCTTTTTGATTTATTGGTCCGAGACGGTCAGTCGGGTTATGATTTCTTCCAAAGAAGAGGCGGTTCAAATGAGGATTTTTTACAATAAGGAATCTTTGAGTTCCTTGAACTGGTTTGGTGTCGGTTCGGGTAACTTTGTCAATTGGCTTATGGTCAAAGATCCCAATTTACCGCGTAATCTTTATCAACCGGTGCACAATATCTACCTCTTGGTTTATTCGGAAACGGGAATTTTGGGCATCTCTGCTTTCCTCATGTTTCTGTTGTTTTTGATCAAAGATTTTGTATTGCGGACACGCATGAAAAATCTTTATAACTATTCGTTTCTTCTTATCTTTCTCTCGGTTTTATTTATGGGACTTTTTGACCATTTTTTGTTGACGCTTCAGCAGGGGAGGTTTATTTTTTGGTTAACAGTTATGCTCTTGACTATTAATCGCAAAGATGATATAATGATTAAACAACAGTCAGAACCGACCGCATAGAGCGGTCAAGGAGGCAACGATGCAGGTTCCGTGCCCCTTCAGAGGGGATCACTTCATTGTCCAGGGTCGTATGCACAGCCCCAGTCAGTGCCCGCCGGTACCCGGCGAGCGTGGCGATCATCGCCGTCGTAAGCGGCTTCGCAAGAAGCATGCCAAACGTGCGGCGGAATTCATGGTCCGCCGTGGCGAAGCCGTCGCGGGGACTGGTAAGCCGTCGGCCAGCTCCAGCGAGAAAGCCGGAGTGAAAAACAAGCTGAAAGTGGGGTTGTGATGAGCATCAATCGTCGGATGTTGAGAAAGTCGTTGGGTACCCGGCATGCTCGTCGGGAGGGCACCAAGACGAAGGCCATCCGGGGAACGGGTGGCGGCACGAACCAACGGGTCAACAAGTACCGTTGGTTCAAAAAGTCGCGGGCGGCGGTTCGCCCGAGCGTTCTGCTCGAGCGACTGATTCGTCAAGCGATAGCCTAGAAATCGGCACGAAGGGGCGGCGATGAGCCGCCCCCAATTTTTTCAAGCGGAGCATTTGCTCCCTTTTTTAATTTAAATTAGAATAAAGTTTATGTCTGATCGCACCGAACTTCTAAGACAAATCAAAGACGAAGTCATTGGCCTCAAGGAATCCCCGCTTTACCAGGAAAGAATTAAAAACAAGGTTTTTCCAGTTATCGGCGAGGGGAGCCACCATGCCAGGATAATGTTCATCGGTGAAGCTCCCGGTCGGAACGAAGCCGCAACCGGAAAACCGTTTTGCGGAGCGGCCGGGAAGATATTAGACGAACTGCTTGTTTCCGCGGATATAGACAGAAAAGATGTTTATATAACCAATATCGTCAAAGACAGGCCGCCTTTTAACAGAGATCCGTTGCCCGATGAAATTAATGCCTACGGACCTTTTTTAGACAGACAGATAGAGATAATCCAGCCCTCCGTCATAGCCACTCTTGGTCGATTCTCAATGGACTATATTATGAGGAAGTTTGGACTGGAAAATCAGTTAAAGTCCATAAGCCAGATGCATGGTAAGAGTTTTAAAGCCACAACTAATTATGGTGAAATCAAAATTATCCCTCTATACCACCCCGCCGTGGCGATATATAATAATACAACTAAGGATACCCTGATTAAAGATTTTCAGATTTTAAAAAGTCCTCCACTCTGAGCATGGAAAATGTAATTCATTTATTTGAATCAAGTTTCCCAACCATTGTTGAGTATAAATACCTGCTTCTGTTTTTGGGTTCTATCTTTGAAGGTCTAAACAGCATGGTTCTTGGCGGTTTCTTAGTTTCGACTGGAACGATCAAGCTTATTCCAATTTTCCTGATATTTACTGTCGGTTATGTTCTTAACGGGTATCTGTGGTATTTTATCGGTTATTTTGCCGGAGCAAAGCCGATTGATAAATGGGGAAGAGGGAAGCCCAAGAGTCGAAAAATAGTAGAGAAAGTAGAAGAATATTTTGGAAAATATAGCGGTCGGGCAATTATTTTTACAAAATTTACTTTCTCTCTCACGATTGCCACGCTTATAATGGCCGGATCTCTGAAGTACGACCTTAAGAAATTTTCTCTGTATAATTTTATCGGTTCAATTGGCTGGGTTTTGGCAACTTTATTTATTGGCTATTTCTTTGGCCAAAGCTACAAATTTTTCATTGACTCCCTTGTGAACATTACTTATTTGATACTTTTCTTGGGCGGTGCCGTGGCCTTGGTTTACATTTTAAAACTCATGTTTGGCAGTGCTTTTACAAAATCCCTTCTTTTGAAAGATAAACTCAAGGAATTCAGCGACAAACTCAAAGATGGGATTGATAAGTTCTTGTCAGACAAGGAATAGTCGCTCAACCCGCCCCCATTCTCGGCCTGTTGGATTACGGCCTCCGGATCTCCTGGAGGCGATTCCAGGGCTGGCTAAAGCACAGCCCTAAAACCTTCTCCTTGACGGACAAATGCTTAAACTAACCTTCAATTTGCTTAACAAATTTAAGCATCCGTTCCTCCCCGCCAGCTGGCGGGGATTTTCCGGCTAAGATTTATTGAATAAGCAGATTATCAATTAATTTGAGTATTATGTTACCCTCGAAACCAAAAGGTCTTAAATAAGCGGGCTTTGCTTGTTTTAAAGACTGCTTTCGCTAAGATATTTAAAAAACAAAAGCCGCCTATTGGGCGGTATACATCACTTTTGTAACCACTCTGGACGATTCTTTTCAACCCACACTCTCCAGTTTTCACTACGCCTGCATTTCATGGTTTTTCCTGTGGTTGAAATATCGAAGAGCTATAAAAAAGTACTACTCTATTAGACTTATTGTCAACCGGGGTTTTGGTAAGCGCAGCCTCATCGCTTTTATGACACTTTGACGAGGTGAGGAAACAGGTTAGGTTGATTGATCCGCCATCCGCCAACTGGCGGAGGCGGATTGATTTCCAAAATAATAGGTCGAGCGCCGAGCCGCCAGCCTGTCTGCGATAGTCAAGCAATAGGCTGGCGTAGCGAGGAGGCAAGTGAGGGTTATCTTGTTATAGCTGCAAACGAAGACAAATGTAAGCTTTACTTAAATTTTGTCCGAGTGGGGCAGATATACAACGTATTTTGGCTTTAAATCAATTTAATTATACCGAATCTGTTCCCCGGAGACGAGGAACCGTGGCAGAAAAGTGATGGGGCGGAGCTCTGGCCTGTGGATTGCCATGTTGAGGTGGATTTGGTACAATTAATCCTACATGATTACAATCAAAAAGACCGCATATTTAGTCATAATTTTGATCCTTTTATTCACAGCTAATATTTCCCGAGCCGCTACCGACGATACCCGTTATTTCGTTAAATCCACCTCCGGTTGGTGGAAAAAATCATTTGGTGTTAGGCACAATTTTGATAACGGATTTACTGCCGATCTTTCCGATTTTCATCTTCGCGTTGCGAAGATTTTTGGCATAGAAGTTGAACCAGTCAAGAAGTTAAATGTTTTGCCAGATTTGTCTCAAGCGCCAATAACAAGCGGAAAAATTCAGGCAAAAAGAATTAAACCGGCCGAACAAGTTCCTTGGGGGGTTAAGGCGGTTTACAACAATCCACTGCTTTCAAAATCATCGGGCGGTTCGGGGGTTATTGTTGCCATATTGGATACGGGAGTTTTAAAAATCCACCCCGATCTTGAAAATAGAATTAAAGAGTGTAAAGATTTTTCAGGCCCAGTCGGGATTGTTGACGGAAAATGCGATGACAATAATGGCCATGGAACTCATGTTGCCGGAATAATTGTCGCAGACGGGGGTTCGGACGGGCTTGGCATATATGGCGTGGCTCCGGAAGCCAACCTGTTTGCTTACAAAGTTTGTTCTAATAATGGTACTTGCTGGGCTGACGATGTTGCTGTTGCTTTAAGAACGGCTGCCGATGGCGGAGCTAATATCGTAAACATGAGTTTGGGTTCCGATAATCCCAGCCCATTAATAACCGATGCCTCTGATTATGCCGTTTCCAAGAAAGTTTTGATTGTTGCCGCCGCCGGCAATGACGGACCTTATTTTAGGAGTATTGATTATCCTGGAGCTGATGCAAGTGTTATTGCTGTGGGAGCTGTTAATATAGATATTCAGATTCCGGACTGGAGTTCGCGGGGGCTTAATTCAACTACAAAACCCTATAACACAGAAGAACAAGATATTGAGTTTGCCGCTCCGGGTGTTAATGTAGAATCAACTTGGAAAGACGGCGGTTATGCTATTTTGTCCGGAACATCTATGGCCTCTCCTCATGTTGCGGGATTGGCCGCCAAGCTCTGGTCTCGATTGCCTGAACAATCGAGTGTTTCTAATTTGCAAGGCGAATCGGGACAAATTAATCCCGCTTCAGTCGTTCGTGACGTTCTCCACAAACTTACCGCTGACCTGTTGCCTATCGGCGACGATGACAATTCAGGATTTGGATTTCCGCATTTATAAGTCAGATAATTAATCCATTTTATCAGTTTAGCGGAGCGGATTTTAGCCAAATCCGAGACGCGAGGATGAAGCTGTAGATTATTCTACTGCGAGTCCGAGTAACGAAGGATTTGGTCTAAAATCAGCCCGCCCTAAGAGGGAAGCTAAATAACAAGACCGATTCTTTCGTCTCTCCTCCTCAATATAGAACAATCTATATCTTCGTCGTTCCTCGGACTCGGTCTATTCTTTAGCTTCTAAAATGATAAAATGGATTAATTATCTGACCCAGTATGAAAATAAGTCATGTTGTAAGAACTCTAGTTGTATCCGATTTTTTTATTAATGCCGGTTTTTCTGTTTTCGCGCCGGTATTTGCGATATTTGTTACTAAACAAATTGACGGAGGGACTTTGGCGGTCGTCGGTTTTGCTGCCGCTATTTTTCAAATATTCAAGTCTGGCCTCCAAATTCCGATAGCCAAGTATTTGGATAAAAATCATGGCGAATATGACGACTTTTATTCAATGGTTTTTGGCACCTTTCTTATTGCATTGGTGCCTTTTTTGTATTTATTTGCTACCAAAACGAGTCATGTCTATATGATTCAAGCGCTTTACGGTATCGGAGCATCTTTTGCCATTCCTCCTTGGTATGCCATTTTTACCAGACATGTTGACAAAATGCAGGAGAATGTGGAGTGGTCTCTGGACTCAATTGCTATTGGAATAGGTGCGGCGACATCAGCGGCTCTCGGGGGATTTTTAGCGGAAAAATTTGGTTTTCGATTTGTATTTCTTTTGGGGGGCATGCTTGCTGTTTTTGGCGCAATCCAGCAAATTAAAATTTTCCGAGATTTAAAAGGAAAAGTCTCTCAAGGTACTGTAAGACCTTTGCCTGACGGTGCCAAATAAAATAATACAATGGGGGTCTTTGCAAGCAAAGACCCCCATTGTATATTGTACATGAATAAAGAAATCTCAAAAATTTTATATGAGATGGCTATTTTGCTTGAAATGAAAGGTGTGGAGTTCAAGCCTCGCATGTATGAAAAAGCCGCCGGATCTGTTGAATCATTAACTGAAGATGTCAGGGGTATTTATAAACATGGCGGTTTTAAAGCGCTTGAAGATATTTCAGGTGTCGGTTCGTCTATTGGCAAGAAAATAGAGGAATATATCAAGACTAGACGTGTCAAAGAATACGATAAACTCAAAAAAGCGGTTCCGGTAGACATTGAGGACTTGGTATCTGTTGAAGGCATTGGACCCAAGACTATTTTGCGTCTTTATAAAAAACTAAAAATTAAAACAAGAGATCAGTTGGAAAAAGCTGCAACCAGAGGCAAGCTTGTAAAAGCCGGATTCGGTAAAAAAACCGAGGACAACATTTTAAAAAGCATCGGCTTTTTGAAAAAAGAACATGGGCATTGTCTTTTAGGCGAAATAATGCCGACAGCTGAAAAAATACTTGAATGCATCCTGGCTTTGCCCGAAGTTGAGTCGGCTGAATTTGGCGGTTCTTTACGTCGGATGGCGGAAACCGTCGGTGATCTGGATTTTATTGCTTTTTCTACCAAGCCCTCCGAGGTGGTTGAAAAATTTATCAGATTTCCTGAAGTGCAAAGTGTTCATTCCAAAGGAAAGCATAAGGCCTTGGTTCGTTTAAGCATAGAGACGGATGCTGATATTTGGGTTATGGATCCCCAAGCAACAGGCGCTGCTCTTATCGGTTGGACAGGCGATAAACAGCACAATATTGCCCTACGAACTCTTGCCGAGAAGAAGGGCTGGATGTTGAATGACTATGGACTGTGGAATGGAAAAATCTTACTTGTTTCAAAAACCGAAGAAGAAATTTATAAAAAACTCGGCATGGCTTGGATACCGCCTGAAATCCGCAACAATACCGGTGAGATAGAAGCGGCCCTTCGACAAGCTCAGGGTAAACCTGGTGGTTTGCCCCACCTTGTCGGCTACGGTGATGTAAAAGGCGATCTGCAAATTCAGACAGACTGGACTGATGGCAAGGATTCTATTGAAACAATGGCCAAAGCTGCCAAAGAACTCGGCCACGACTATATCCTCATTACCGATCATACCAAATTTCTCGCCATGACCGGAGGAAGTGATGAAAAACGGCTTATCAAACAAATGGCCGCGATTGATAAAATAAATTCAAGTTCTACGTTTCATGGTTCAGGTTTCAAGATTCTTAAAGGCGCCGAAGTAAACATAATGCCAGATGGCACTCTGGATATAAACGACGAAACTTTGGCAAAATTGGATGTTGTGGGTGCCGCTGTCCATTCTAAATTTAATATGTCTGAGAAAGATATGACCGCGCGCATCAAAAGGGCGATGGAAAATCAGAATGTAGACATAATTTTCCATCCGACCGGAAGGCTCATTCAGAAACGCGAGGCCTATAAAGTAGACATGGATGAGCTTTTAAAAACCGCAAAGAAAACTAAAACTGTCATGGAAATTGATGCTTTTCCTGACAGACTGGATCTGAAAGACGAATATATTCGCAAAGCGGTAAATATGGGCGTTAAACTTGCAATAGATACTGATGCTCATTCTATTGAACACTTAAAATTTCTTCGTTATGGTATTGCCCAAGCTCGTCGCGGTTGGGCCGAAAAGAAAGACGTTATTAATGCTCATAATTGGCAAGAGATGTTAAAAATGCTAAAATAAGGCATTAATCATGGTTATGGAGAGCAAAAATAAAATCTGGAAGATGATTTTTAAACCAGAACAACCAAATCTAGAGAAAGATTTGGAATTGGACGATGAAAAGTTGCAGAACATTGTTTTAGAAAAAAAAGAATTACAGAGTGAAATTGAAAAAAAACTTAGCTTATCTAATAACGCAAACGAAATCTTTTCCTCTATTAATACCTATAAGTTTATTAGCCATGAAGATGCCGTAGAATTCTTTGATCGATTATTGGATCATCCGGCAATATATAATTGTCTTGATGGCAGTAGTGCTTACTTAATTCTAGATTTTCTTAGGGAAAAAGGTAATCCTGAGGCCGTAGAAACAATTATACGATATGTTAACCACATATTATTACCTGGGTATAAAAGACAAGCGCATCTTCAGTTCGACTTATATCATGCCGCTTTTACGCTATTAGCTATTTTAGGCAAAGAAGCATGTGAAAAAGTGCTTCAATCTCTTGCCGAACAAGACGTGACTTTTAAGGGCTGGTTTGAAAAAAATAAAATCTCTCTTTTGGGTCTAAAGTTTCCGAGCCAAATTACAAGTTCATACAAATCGGACATCCCCCATAATGATTGGCCTCCAAATTATCTCGATAAAACATCAACACCATCAAATGAAGAACTTTCAGTTTCACGACCGTCGGAATTTCAAAAGACCAATGACACATTGGATTTTCAATCCAGACTTTGGGAACAAGGTAAACCCTTTAATTTTTACAGAAGATTTAGGCCGGTGGTTCCCAACAGTGTTATTGTAGACGGAGCAAATTATTTAATGGCTTTGCGTGGTACTGTGGAAAATATGGGCGATAATAATAATTTGGATCCCAGTCTAAACTTATTGTCTGGTAGGATTGAAGAAAAACTTTTAACTGCAACGGTAGAAAAACCGGAACAATCCAATCAGAAAGAAATATTCGAAATTGTTTCTCTTGGGGCAGGTGAAGTCTTGTGTTTGGCCGTTTTGGAAAATAACAGAGAAGAAGCGCTACTCCGCTTAGGAATTATAAAACAGTTTATTGATCAAAGTAAAAGCAAAATTTCAGAAATTTTTAAAATGTTTCTTTTGGATGAATTAGCTTTGATTGAATATTATATAAAAAATGATTCTAATTTTTCTTTTCCAGAACTTCCTCAAAACGCTGAATCTTTCCTGATGTATCATGCTTGGCACACAAAAACCAGAGAAATCCCCGATTTTAGAGTTCTTTTAGCAGAAAAAGTTAGGTGGTTAATGGCAAATGATTTAACCAGCAATCTGTCATTAATAGCGTTTGGTCCTAACAATCTTCCTATAGGGGGACCGTCTTTTGCCAGAATAATTGAAATCGTCGGAAGATACAAAAAGGGACTGGAATTATATAAAGTTGTTGACGAAAAAGATATGCCTATTTACTGGGAAGCCATCGATAAATTGGAAGATACCGATCCGTCAAGAATAGTTGTTTTTGGCCGAGATGGAAGATTTTTCTTTACGGCATTGAAAGCTTCGGGATTTGGCATCGGAGACAAAGAGGTTAAGTATGTGGTTATAACCAGAAACATGAAGGATCTGGAGTCAAGAGACACAATTACGGACTACTTGAAACAGAATGGAATATCTCTTGATTTTACTTTTGTCGATACAGGTTTTCGGGGTTCTATACCGGAATTGGCGATAGATTTTCTATCCCAAGACCAGGGTATAAGCCTGTCTTCACAAGAAATAGACCGGAAAATAACTTTGTTATCAAGCTCGGAACGAACCCGAACAGAACTGTCTAGAAAAAGACGATCGAGAGACGAACAAATGAGGACTGTGGGGGTGATAGAGGATCATCGGCCCCAAAACATGGAAAGTCCGGCTCAACTGGAAATGGACGAAAGGGGAAAACTAAGACCAAAAGGTACATTTAATTCTTCTGCTGACCAGCTTGGCTATTGGATTGTAGAGCATGTATCTTTAAGGAATTTTGCGCCAAAACTTAATCCGGATAAAAGAATCGAATATAACAAAAAAGATCCTCTAAGTGGCCTGAGATTTGTTCAGGACTACAGAGGAGAATCTATCGGAACCCACCCCATGGAGTTGTGGGAAGATAAAAATGAAGATAAAGAAAGGTTTCTCATCAAAGGCGGTCCCGAGCATACGTTAAGAGCGGATTTTGTTGGCCAGAGATTTCTACGGCAGGCCGATTTGGTGGTTCCAGACACAGAACTTGTGACAATAAACGGTCAGCTTAAATTAAAGATGGAATTTTTGGCAGACTACAAATTAATGGGGCTTCATCTTCCCGTCGAGTTTCAAAACAGCGAAAAGATTCAGTCCGCTTTGTTGGTCGATGCTTTATTGGGCCAGTATGACCGTACTCCTTGGAATTTAATGTTTAATTCGCGTTGGGGGGAGCATCGTGTTGCCTTCATTGATAACGGTGCCAGTTTGTTTTCCAGGGCCAGGGGGGGGGCACAAAGGTTTTCCGAGATACTTTGATGTGTCTCAACTGGCGGAAATACTGGCTAATCCTCAGTTTATTGGTGAACCAGTCAATGAGGCATACGACAATTTAATTGAAGTCAAAGATGGGGTTATAAAAGTTAAAAACAGAGAAAGATTTTCAGAACTTTTCAAGAAATTCTGTTTTTCTTTTGATTATGATTTTATTGATTCCGTTATTGAACAAGCGGGATATCCTGACGGTAGAAGGTCCATCCTTTTTCTGGAAGGAATTGTTGAAGATTTAACAGGAGAATTAAAAAGAATGCACCCCGGGTCATCGGATTATAAAAAAACCAACGAAGCCATAGAAACTTATAAAAAGGCTATCGAAGCTGGAGGAGAATCGTCATATCTCAAACAAGCTCTTAAGCAGAGGAGAGATGATATTATAAACATGTTCAATGGTTTGGGTTTTCAATTCTGATATAATATAGCGACTTTAACCATGTCGGAAATGAATTCAAAAAAAGAGTTTGAAAAACTTACAACTCCAGAAAAATTTGAGGCGGTTAGGTTTTTAAAAGTATTCATTGTTCGCCATGGGCTCACCGAATATAAAGAACGTGAAAGTGTAAAAAAGTTTGGCAAGTGGAACCCCGGTATTCACGACATAACCCCTGAAGGCGAAGATGAATTAAGGGATACGGCCCTAAGAATAATCCAAGAGATAAATCCCAAAACTGATATAGTTGTATTTTTATCCAGTCCTCGAGCAAGAGCTCAATCAAGCATGAGAATATTAGATGATGAATTTCGACAGAGAGGCATTGAAATTTACCAAGAAAGCCCTGTTTTAGTAGAAATGTTAAGAAGTGGCGGAGACATGTCGCCAGTGACAGGAGACAATAACGAAATAAAATTTCAAGATCAACCGCAGAATGATTATTGGGATATTGAAGAAGAGGGCGAAGAGCAACCCCAAGGAAAGCGTTTTAAAAAGTTTTTAAGTTATTTTGCGTCAATTAACCAAACATTGTTAGCTGAAAAAATTAAAAAAACTAGCAGTAGGTTGAATGGTAAAATACCTGTTTTTGTTGCAATAACTCATGGTGAAGTAACTCATGCCGGGGCTTCTCCTGCGCCAGTTTATAAAAAATCTTTTTTGGGAGAAGTTTTTCCAGATAAAAAAAGATTAAAATTACCTAGAGGAAGGTCAATGAAACTGGTTTTTGATCTTGAAAATCCCGGAAATTTTTCTGTGACTATTCCTCCTGAAACAAGCCTTTCCGGCAGTAGCGAGACAAAAAATCTTCATTTTAATTCTAAAAATGGATCTGTTGAGAATATTTATTAAAGCCAAACCTAATTCCAGTGAAAACAAAGTTGACCCGCCTTCGCCGGGAGGTTTAGGCGAGGCAAAGAAAAATTATTATACTGTATCCGTTAAAGATCCTCCGGTCGGGGGGCGGGCGAATAGAGCTATTGTCAGAGAGCTTTCAGAATATTTTCACACTCCAAATGTCAGGATAGTCTCGGGTCATATTTCAAGGCAGAAGATTGTTGAAGTAGATCTATAACTTGACACATCCTAATTTTAGATGTATCTTATTGATAGGCTGTCTTAACAGAAAAGAAAGGTAAGCCATGAGCGAAGTCAAAGCTTTTACGCTGGATGGAATTACCAGGGTTGCTGAAGGGGCGGATGGGGTTATGTGCTTGAAAGACCTTGGGTTTAACCACGCCCTTGTGGTTATTACCGAAGATGAGACAGAGTATGACATTATTGTTCTTGAGCCAACGACAGGCAAAGTCCGTGTTAAAGGCGGCTGGTTCACCCAGCCGACCGAATGCAAGCTGACAGGCGCCACGGCAGGCGGTTCTACGCTTTGGATGAACCGTATCGCGGTTGGCTGGTGCATGGAGTTCTGGTTGAAGGAACATTGCACCGTCACAACGCTTTCTGTCAAAATTATCGGTTGGAGAATTAATCCGACAATTACATCTTCAACTCTTGTTCATTGAGACCACTTCGGTGGTCTTTTGTTTGGAAAATAATTGTTATTAAGGTAAAATTACTATGTGGCGAATTATAGAATCTTACTTCTCGGGGGTGGCAGCGGGGGGCATGTTTTTCCGCTGGTTGCTGTTGCCAATGCTTTGAAAGAAAAATCCGAACAAAATGGAATTTCTTTAGAGTTGATGATTTTGGGAGAAGGTAAATTTATAGCAAAAGCGGCAACGGATGCGGGATTAAATTTTCAATCGATATTAGCCGGCAAACTAAGAAGATATTTCAGTCTTTTAAATGTTCTAGATATTTTTAAAGTTCTGATAGGATTTTTTCAGGCTCTTTGGCATATATTTTGGTTTATGCCTGATGTGGTCTTTGCCAAAGGCGGATATGCGTCTTTGTCTGGCGCATTTGTGGCGAAGCTTTATTTCATTCCTTTGTTTGTTCACGAATCGGATTCAATCCCTGGTCTTGCCAATAGGATTTTAGGCAGATTGGCAAAGACCGTTTTTATTTCTTTCGCATCTAGTGATAAATATTTTAAAACCGGCAAGACAGTTTTAACGGGAAATCCTGTCCGGAAAGAATTGGTTTCAGGTGACAAATCGACTGGTATCCAAAGTTTCGGTTTAAACCCGAACCTCAAAACAGTTTTGGTTTTGGGGGGCAGCCAAGGCGCGCAAAGAATTAACCAAATCGTTTTGGAATCTATTGTTTTAATGACAAAGGAATTTCAGGTCATCCACCAATGCGGGGAATCTCAACACAAGGCGGTTAAAGCGGAAGAGGATAAAATTATAAAAGAAGGCCAAGGTGAATATTCCGATACTGTGAAAATGAATTATAAACTCTATCCATTTTTCAGCGAGAAAGAACTGGCGATGGCCTATGCCGTGTCGGATGTAATTGTTTCTCGCGCCGGAGCCGGTTCGCTTTTTGAGATTGCTGCACTCGGCAAACCGGCTATTTTGATACCTCTTTCCACTAATGCTAGTCGCGGTGAGCAAATTACCAATGCTCTTGAATTTTCAAAATTCGGAGCATCAATGATCGAAGAGGAAAATCTTACGCCCCACATTCTAATCAACCAGATAAATTCTTTGCTTCAGCCTGAAAAATATAATACTGTAAGCCAAAATTTAAAAACTCTTGCTATGCCTGACGCAGCGGAAAAAATTGCCTTAGTATTATTGACATCGCAGAGCTAATGCTAATATTATTTTATGAACTGGAAGACGATCGGTTTTGATAAAAATAAAAAGTATTTTCTAGATGCCATTAAAAACGGCAATTTATCGCACGCTTATATTTTTTGCGGACCTGACGGTATCGGTAAGAAGTTATTTGCTTATGATTTATTTAGTTTTATAAATCAACGGGAGCCAGAAGGCGACCCGGATTTTAAATTGCTTACTCCTCGTTTGGAGGATGATGAAACTAAAATATACATTGAAGATGTCAGGAATCTTAAATCCTACTTATCTTTGAAATCCTACCGTGGCCCGTACAAGTTTGTAGTTATAAACGATGCTGACCGATTGGTTCCTGAAGCTGCCAATGCCTTTTTGAAAATATTGGAAGAGCCGTCGCTGTTCACGGTAATTATTTTGGTTAGTTCTCAACCCAAATTAATTCTTCCGACAGTTCTATCTCGATGCGAGAAAGTGCAATTTTTGCCTCCCGAAGAAAAAACCATTAACAAAGAAACGGCCAAAGCCGTAGCCGAGTTTATAAGTATAGCGAGGCAAGGAATAACCGAACGTATGCAATATGCCGAAAAGCTATTTGCCGATAAAAATTACCAAAATCTTGTCATCGGCTTGATTCATACTATTCGGTCGCGGGAAAATCCGAACCATAAAGTTTTAAAAAATCTCCTCAAACTAAATTCCCTTCTCTCTCGGCCTCAATTCAACCACCGCCTAGCCCTCGAAAATTTCCTTATCAATCTTTAACTCGCTCGGGGTGGGCACATTTTCAGCCTGTTCCAAAACTCGCTCCCATCCAATCCCTCTCTTCATCACATCTCCGCGATACGACAAAAGAGCTGACGGATGTACGGAAATTACCATGAGCGCTTCGCTATAATGGTAATTTCCTATCCGTCAGCTTCTTTATGTTACCGTATCGCTGCGAGGAGTGATTCAGATAGGGATATGGCTGGAAGTTTAGTTTGAAAGATAAATCTGCTTGCCTTTACTTTTTCGATAATTTGCTCTATTATTTTAGGCAGGTCTTTTTATCGGAGGATTTTTCATGATGATTTTCTTCGCGATTATATTGATATCAATGGGTATTGCTGGGCTACTTGAATATGTCAGGCCCGTCAGGCCTAGTGAGAACTCTTATGATAATGCCCTGCAGAAATATTTGAAAGCTTGCCGAACAACGATTAGGGCTGATTTGAAAAGGTCATTAATTAAACTCTGTGGCAGAAATAAGACCCCTTGAATAAGGGGTTTTTATTTATCGCGAACACCCCACCCCACCTTCTCATCTTTTAAGCAAACTTATCCAGGACGATGAATCAGGTGGGATGGGGTATTCGCTCGACATAAAGCAATCATCGCCAATCTCTCTGATATCACTCCACGTAGCAATGGGCTAAACAAAACAGGGGTCGAATGAGTAAATATGCGAAATAGCGAAGCGCTCTCGCATATTTATGAAATGAGACCCCATTTTGTTCGCATTGCGGAGTTGTGATAGAAGAGAGGTTGGCGATGGATGCGGAGACGTTGTTTAGAGAAAAATTATATGCTAATATTTTTTTATGTATAAAGACCACATAAGCCAGAAAAAAAAGGAGTTTGATGTCGCTGTTGAGCATGTCAAAAATGAGATAGCTGGAATAAGAACCGGCCGGGCCCATGTTTCCATGGTTGAAGATATTGTCGTGGATTATATGGACTCCAAGTTCAGGATTAGAGAATTAGCAACTATTAATATTCCTGAACCGCGGACACTTCTCATCCAACCGTGGGACAAACAGGCTATTCCTAATATTGTAAAAAGCATTAAAGAAAGTTCCTTGGGTTTAAACCCTATTGATGACGCCACCGGCATTAGGTTGAATATTCCGCCATTAACGGAAGAACGCCGGCTGGAATTTATCAAATTACTTCATCAGAAAATTGAATGGGGGAAGGTAAGAGTCAGACAAATTCGGGAAGATGTATTAAAGAAAGTCCAGGCTGAAGTCAAAGAAAAGAAGGCCCGGGAAGATGATTTGTTTAAAGCCAAAGAAGAACTTCAAAAAATCATAAACGACCTCAATCGTATCTTTGACAATATGACCAAGAAAAAAGAACAGGAATTGATGTCGTAAAAAGCGAAGGCCTGAATCATTTTCTCACCGTTGACTTTCTTCGGACAAATGCTTAAATTAATCTCAATTTGCTTAACAAATTTTAGCATCCGTTCCTCCCTAAGGGGATTTTCCGGCTAAAATTTGTTGATTAAGCAAATTATCAATTAATTTAAGCATTGTGTTACCCTCGAAACCAATAGGTTCTAAAATGACTAAGGCCTTCGCTTTAAAATCATTAAATCATATTAATGAGTATTGAAAGTCTAAGTAAAATAGAACGAGGCAAGGAAACTTTAATGAATCTTGAGAAAGAAGGGCTTTATGTTTTTCACGGTTCAACGGAGTTGATACAAGAATTAGAACCACGCCAGGCAAAGGTTTGGAATAAAGACAAAAAAGAAATGGTTGCACACGGAGAGCCGTCAGTAGTTGCAACACCATTTGCAGAAATTGCAATATTCAGGGCTATTATAAGTAACAAGATAAAATCCAATGACGGAAAGCATTACAGTTCTTTTGGCTCTGATGGACATAAACCATTTTTTGAAACCACTCTCAAGATATTGGAACAGGCCAAAGATGTTGTGGGCTATGTTTATGTTTTTAAAAAAGAAGATTTTACTAAACTTAGTCCGATGGAGTGGAGATCAAACAAGAAGCTCAAACCCGTTCGGACTTTTGAAGTGCATTTTCAAGATTTGCCAGAAAATATCAAACTTGAGCCAAGAAACAGTGAAGATGTCTCTTTAAAATTGTAAGCGAAGGCCACTGTTATTTTCTCGCAAACTGCACGTTTGGCAACTATTTCAGGAGCTCTGACGCTATAATTATGAGTGAGGAGCAAAATGATTGAAAATCATTTTGTCCGAGCGAGTTAAATATACAACGTATTTCTCTGGGTACCGACCCGAGGATGTCGAAAACGGCCCAAAGGGCCGCATGGTTCGACAGGAGTTGCTTCGGGCGGTCAGATAAATTAGGAAGAATTTCTAGAAATAGTCCAAGAGGAAGCCGTGAGAAAATGGCAGCGGCTTCGCTTTTAACTTTGAATTTTCAGATTTTAGTTATAATATAGAGACACATGATAACTGCAGTAATCTTTATTATAGTTCTGGGGGTGCTGGTTTTTATCCACGAGTTTGGGCATTTTATTTTTGCCAAAAGAGCCGGAATGAAAGTGGAAGAATTCGGTTTTGGTTTCCCGCCTCGGATTTGGGGCATCAGAAAGGGTGAAACACTATACTCCGTGAACGCAATTCCCTTCGGCGGATTTGTGAAAATTTTAGGCGAAGGAGGAGAAGAAGCAAATAATCCAAGAAGTTTTTCTTCCAAACCGACTGGTTTGCGGCTCAAAGTAATTATCGCCGGAGTGACGATGAATTTCTTTTTGGCAGTTGTTCTTTTGATGGTTACCAATTTTTTTGGGTTAAGAATAGGATTAATTGATGATAAGACAGCGACAATTGCTAAAGACAAGCAAGTTCAAATAATTGAAGTTTCTAAAGATAGTCCGGCGGATAAGGCGGACATCAAGCTTCTTGATGAGGTCACAGGTTTTAAATTAAACGGTTTTTTCAAAGCGGTTTCTAGCGCGGAAGATGTCCAAGCTTTTATAAATGAAAATGCTGGAAAAACCTTGATCGTGGTTGTTCAAAGAAATAGAGAAATATTAGAAAAAGAAATTGTGCCAAGAGTGAATCCTCCGGCTGGACAGGGCGCATTGGGGGTTTCTTTGGCTCTCACGGGGGTCGTTTCTTATCCGTGGTATGAAGCGGTCTGGAGAGGTGTATATGATGCGGTTATCCTTACGATGAATACCGTTATCGGGTATTTTATGCTTTTCAAAATGCTTTTGTTAAAAGGTAAATTAATTGCCGACGTTTCGGGCCCTGTCGGCATAGCTACTCTTACTGGTCAAGCCGCAAGAATGGGGATAAATTACCTGATGCAGTTTACGGCGATGATATCCATCAATTTGGCGGTACTGAACATTATTCCATTTCCAGCCTTGGACGGAGGCAGGGCTTTGCTTATAATTGTAGAGAAGCTCAAAGGTTCGCCAATGAACAAAAAAGCCGAACAATTGGTAAATGCCATCGGCTTCGCGTTTCTTGTTGCATTGATGGTGTATGTGACCACTAAAGACATAATCCGATTTTTTTGAAAAATCATAATTTCTAATTTCTAAACAATGAAGCTATCTAAATTATTTACCAAAACACTTCGGGAGGCGCCAAGCGATGAGACGGCAAAAAATGCCCGGCTTTTAATTCGGGGCGGATTTGTTTCAAAAGTTATGGCCGGCGTGTATGAATATCTGCCTTTTGGCTTGAGGGTGCTTAATAAAATTAATAATATTATTCGTGAAGAAATGGATGTGGTTGGCGGACAAGAATTAAATATGTCTGTTTTCCAGAATAAAGAAATTTGGCAGGCAACAGGACGTTGGGATTCTGCCAAAGAGGTGATGTATCAATTTAAAGATAATTTTAATAAAGACCAGGGACTCGGTTTTACCCACGAGGAACCGATTGCTGCGACAGCTCGCCACTTTATTAGTTCGTACAAAGATCTTCCAAAGGCGGTTTATCAAATTCAGACTAAATTTAGAAATGAAGCTCGCGCTAAATCTGGCTTATTGAGAGGGCGGGAATTCCTGATGAAAGATCTTTATAGTTTTCATGCCGACCAAAATGATTTGGACGAATATTATGAGAAAGTTGCCGACGCATACTCGCGTATTTTTGAAAGGGTCGGTGTAAGCGCCGTTCGGACATTTGCTTCCGGTGGTTTGTTTTCCAAATATTCTGATGAATTTCAAGTGGTTGCGGATATCGGAGAGGATACTATTTACGTAAATGAAAAGGAAAACAGGGCAGTTAATAAAGAAGTTTACAACGAAGATGTATTGGCCGATTTGAAGTGGAACAAGAGTAACCTTACGGAAAGATCATCGATTGAAGTTGGAAATATTTTTAAATTGGGAACAAAATTTTCTGAACCCCTCGGCCTTACATATACAGACGCCGACGGTAACTTAAGACCTGTTATTATGGCTTCATATGGTATTGGTCCGGGAAGACTGATGGGAACGGTTGTTGAAGTGTCTTGTGATGAGGAAGGAATTATCTGGCCGGAAAACATTGCGCCCTATAAGGTTCATTTGATCTCTTTGGAACAAAACAAAAAGGCGGATAAAGTTTATGACGATTTGGCAAATTCCGGCGCTGAGGTTCTATACGATGACCGGGAAGACAAAACCGCGGGAGAAAAATTTGCCGATGCCGATCTTATCGGCTGTCCAATTAGAATTGTCGTTAGCAAAAAAACTCTTGAAAAAGAGAGCGTTGAACTCAAGCTCCGCAACGAAAAAGATTTCAAACTCGTTAAGTTGTCCGATATTTCTCAATCTTTATAGAGCTCATGCCTCCTTAAGATTTCTACTACGATTTTTGTTTTTGATTGTTTATATTAATTCTGATATGTTTTAACCAATGTTCAACAAGCTGTTTGGTTTTTGGTCAAAAGACATTGGAATTGATCTGGGTACGGCAAATACCCTGGTTTATGTTCGAGGAAAAGGAATTGTAATCAATGAACCGTCAATTGTGGCAGTGAACCAAAAAACCGGCAAAATACTTGCTATTGGCAAAGAAGCCAGAACAATGGTTGGCCGGACGCCGGGATATATTACAGTTTCTCGACCCTTGATCAATGGGGTTGTTTCCGACTTTGAAGTGACTGAACAGATGCTCAAGTATTTTATAGATAAAGTTCATCGAGAGGGTTTTGTTTTATTGCCTCGGCCAAGAGTGGTTGTGGGAATTCCTTCGGGAGTGACGGAAGTGGAAAAAAGGGCCGTTGAAGATGCTACTTACAACGCCGGCGCGAGAGAAGTTTATCTTATTGAAGAGCCGATGGCAGCAGCTATTGGAGCTCGTCTGCCTGTTCACGAAGCGGTAGCCAATGTGATAGTTGACATGGGTGGCGGCACGACCGAGGTAGCCGTCATTTCTATGGGCGGTGTTATAGCTTCCCGTTCTTTGCGGGTTGCCGGAGACAAGCTCAATGAAGACATTGTTAGATATTTACGAGAAGAAAGAAATCTTTTGGTTGGAGAATCTACGGCAGAAAACTTGAAATTAACATTGGGTTCGGCTCATCCTTCTGAAAAAGATGAGGAAGACGGCTTTGTGAGGGGCAGAGATTTGGTCTCTGGCTTACCTAAAGAAATATCTATAACCTCGGAAGAGGTTAGGGAAGCGATGCAGCGTTCCGTAAAAAGTATTGTTCTCGCCGTTAAAAATACGATCGAGGAAACCCCTCCTGAATTAACAGCTGACTTGATAAATAGATTTATATTTCTTGCCGGAGGCGGGGCACTTTTGAAGGGTTTGGATAAAATAATAGCTCATGAAACGAAGTTGTTTGTAAAAATAGTGGATGATCCCTTAACCGCTGTTGCGAGGGGTTGCGGTTTTGTGCTTGAAAATGTCGACCAACTAAAAAATGTTCTGGTTGCCACCCAAAAAGACGACTATTTTTAATTAATGAAAAAGTCACCGATAAAATCCGGTGCTATTTTATTGATAGCTGTTATTGGTGCTATTTTTTTTAACAAACATATCATTAAAGATGGATTTATTTTTTATCCGAAAACTTTAATAAACATGGGTAGTTATCTGTTTATCAAAGCGGAAAATTTTGGTGGATTGGTAGGAAAAATAAAAAATTTCAACCGTCTTGCGGATGAGAATGACAGATTAAAAGAAGACGAAGAATTAATCGTTAATTTACGAGCGAAAATAGACAATTTAGAAGAGGAAAATGAGTTTTTAAGACAAGCGGCCCGAATCACCCGGAAATTAAAGTATCCAGTTGTTTATGGGGGTATTTTCAATTTTAATCTGGCTCCAACTGGATATAATGTCCTTCTTAATAAAGGATCTCAAGATGGCATTTCTGAAGGAGATATTATAGTGACGACCGAAGGAGTTTTGGTGGGAAAAATACAGATAGTCATGAAAAATTTTTCGAGAGTCCTTTTTGTGTCCGATCCCGAATTTAAAATTACATCCAAAGTATTGAATTCAAAAACGGTCGGTATTGCCAGGGGTTCCTTAAATGAAGGCATGTATCTTGATTTTATTGTTCAAAGCGATGAAATACAAGAGAAAGACATAATAATATCAACTGGTAATGATTTTTTCCCTCCGGCACTGATTATTGGTTTCGTGGACCACATTGAAGATAATTCGAACCAGATGTTTAAGAAGATACGCATCCGACCTGCTGTTAAAGATGTAAAATTAGGCAAGGTGTTGATTTTACAAATTAAATAAAAAATGAAAATTTGGTTGATCATTGTTTTATTTTTGGTGGTCATGTTTTTTGATGGCGCAATCTTTCCAGGACTTTTTGGTTTTAGAGAGAGTTTTTTGACGGTAATGTTTATTGTAATCATGATTTTGCAACGCAAAGTCGATTTTCAGGGCCTGATTCTGGGCGTGGTATTTTCCGGAACAGCGGAGTTTTATTGGGGGTTAAGGTTCGGGATATTGATATCGTCTTTGTTGGTATCGACAGGAGTATTCTTTTTATTAAATACCTTTTTTAATATCAGAAGCAAGGCCTCCGTCATTATTACGGGGGTAATAATGTTTATTATTTTTTGGGAGGCCTCAATTCTGGTAAGTAAGATAATTTAAAATGTTTAAAGACTACAGAGTATCCGTAAATGAAGATTGGGTTTCTCCGGAAGAGACACTTTTAGATTCGGGCAGCGAATATTCTGATATTGAAACGCCAATTTCGGCCGATGTTTTTAGGTTTACTTTTATGGTTGCTTTGATTTTGCTTGCTGTAGCCATGACCTTTACTTTTAAAATAGGAATTGCTGATCACGATTCTTATGCAGATCTTGCCTTACAAAATAAGTCTGTTAATTTCCCCATTCCACCGCCCAGGGGAGTTATAATGGATCGGTTTGGAAAACAGTTGGTCAAAAATTTACCAAGTTTTGACTTGCTTGTTTTCTCAAGAGAGGTTAAAGCGAATCCATCAGATGTCAATAGAGACAAGGTAGCCGAAGTTTTAAAGATTAAACCAGAAGAGTTTAGAATTTTTATTTCTGAAGGGATTAGGGCAAATTCTAATTTTTTTGCAGCAACCAATCTAAACAAAGATCAGGTTCTGGCTATCAAATACCTTGATCCTGATGGTTACTATGTGGTTCCAAATGTCAAGCGATATTATGTAAGCGGACAGGAGTTTTCACAGATCATTGGTTATATCGGAAAAGTTAATCAGGATGATTTTAAAGATGAGTATTATTATTCCACCGATATGATAGGCCGCTTGGGGGCAGAAGCTTGGTATGAAGAGGTTTTGAGAGGAGATCATGGTAGGATTTTTTTCAGTTCCAACGGTAAAACTATCGAGGATCCTCAATTTGGGAAAGATCAGAAAAATGATTTAAACACAGATCCGGTTCAAGGAAAGAATCTGGTTTTGAATATTGACCATGATTTACAGAAGAAGTTGTATAATGAACTTCGTGAAATTTTGGTTTCAGCAGGCTTGTCTCGTGGCGCGGCGATAATTCAAAATCCTCAAAACGGCGCCGTTTTGGCGATGGTTAGTTTTCCATCTTTTGACAATAATCTTTTTGTGAAAGGTCTATCTGACAGTCAGTTCAAAAATCTTTTTGAAAGCAAAACCAAGCCTCTGTTCAACAGGGTTATCGGCGGATTGTATAATCCAGGTTCAACTATCAAGCCGTTTATAGGAATGACTGCTCTTCAGGAAGGGATAGTTACTCCACAGGACACAATCAAGGACTGCATAAGTTTGACCGTCCCTAATCCTTTTGATAAAAATTCTCCCTATATTTTCAAAAACTGGAGACAGGATTATGGCCTTTTCAATTTAAAAAAGTCTATTGCCCAATCGTGCAATATTTTCTTCTTTACCGTAGGAGGAGGTCCGCCGGCTGACGGAGGCAACATTCTCGGCCTTGGTGCTGAAAAAATAGATAAATATCTAATGGCTGTAATGGCCAACTCAAAATTGGGGATAGATATTCCCGGAGAGGAGAGCGGTTTTGTCCCCACCCCTGACTGGAAGCTCAAAACAAGAGGCGAGAATTGGTATCAGGGAGACACCTACAACATATCTATCGGCCAAGGGGATCTTTTAGTGACTCCTTTGTGGCTCAATTCTTACATTTCGGCCATAGCCAACGGAGGAACTATTTATAAGCCGATGATTGCCCAAAAGGTTGTTGATGAAAACAATAACGATATGGAAATATTCAAACAGCAGGCGCTGGCGAAACTGCCTTTCGAAGATAATATTATACAGGAAATGAAAAGCTATATGGAAGAAACTGTAATTTCTGGAACGGCCGGAATATTGAAAGATTTGCCGGTTAAAGCCGGAGCAAAAACTGGTACGGCCGAAGTGGTAAAGGGCAAAAGTATTAATTCTTTGTTTACCGCGTTTGCTCCTTTTGATAACCCCGAACTCAATATTACGGTTCTTATAGAAGGTTCGGTGTCAAACCAAGGTTTGGCCATACGCGCCGCCCATAATGTGTTAAAATGGTATTTTGGGGAGTATCAACAGAAGCCTTGAATTAAATCGTAAGTTGTAGTATACTTTTCTAATTAAATTTTAATTAAAGCTATGGATAATCAATATTTTAGTAAAGAAGGATTAGAAAAATTAAAAAAAGAACTGGAAGAACGACTTAATGTTTTGCGTCCGGAAATAGCCCAGCGCATCAAAGAAGCCAAGGAATTGGGCGATCTGTCCGAAAACGCGGAATATGATTCGGCAAAAGAAGCTCAAGCGTTGAATGAAGGCAGAATGGAAGACATAAGAAACACTCTTGAAAATGCTGTAATTATAACCGGAAATAACACTAGC
Source organism: Candidatus Yanofskybacteria bacterium RIFCSPHIGHO2_01_FULL_41_26 (assembly GCA_001794055.1). Classification (GTDB taxonomy): domain Bacteria; phylum Patescibacteriota; class Minisyncoccia; order 2-02-FULL-40-12; family GWA2-44-9; genus 2-01-FULL-41-26. The sequence goes on from MGJB01000001.1 coordinate 57,439, forward strand.
GGAACTATTGGTGTTGGCTCAAGTATTAAAGTAGAGTCTAACACCGGAGTTCGCTCTTTCGTAATTGTCGGCGCCGCTGAATCCGATCCGGCCAAAGGGTTTATTTCAAATGAATCTCCGTTAGGTCAGGCATTTCTAGGACACAAAAAAGGGGACAAAGTTGAAGCAAGAACCCCGAAAGGAATAGTTGAATATAAAATAGTCGAGGTGAATTAGTCGCGAACGCCTCATCCCAAATCAGACCGCATAAAACCCTGTTGGGTTTTTGCTCTCTCTCGACTACCCACCTGCGAACGTTCTTCTTTGGAATAAAGCGTTCGCTATGATATAAATTAATAAGCATGAAAAATAGGCCCCGTTGCGGGGCCTTTTGGCGTCTCTTTTCGTTTGCCTGTGGATAACCGACTTGCGAAGTCGGTTATCCACAGCTGGTTCGTTGACGTTGGCCTAGAGGGTCAGGCCGGGGCCGTGGAACTCCATCATCAGCGGGAGGTCCCGTCGGACGATGTCCAGCTTCGCCTTGGCGTCGATGAAGTGCTCTTCGGCTGTGGTGACCTCGACCATGATGATCTCAATCATCGCTTTGATCATTGCTTTGGCCGCGTCGACTCCGAGGGTTTCGACCGCATCATGCGGTTCGACACCTTCGATGACCTCGAGCTTCTTCTTGAGGCCGTCGAGCGCCGCCTCGGCACTGGCGAGCTTGCTCTTGGCCTCGGCGAGCTCTTGCTCGTACCGTTCGTTGAGCGGGATGGCCCGCTCGTCGATGTTCAGGCCGATCAGGGCGCCGCCCTGACGGTGGAGGTGGCGGGTGTGGGAGCGCTTGTTGCTCCCCTCGCCGATCGTCACCGTGATCTGCTTGCCACCCTTGCTGTTCTCTCTGGTCGATGTGACCGTGTATTTCAGTGCCATGTGGCTGTCTCCTTCGTCCCCCGCGTTTAGCGGGGTTTACGGACTGACCGGATTGTCAGTGAACGTAATTTACATTATAGCATACTTTTGACCACTTTGTCAACCCAAATAAAAATCGGCCTTTTGTGCCAATTTCAACGATTCACACCTGTGAGCCGTTGATTTTATTATTTAGTTTGAACATATATTTCCAATCACCATTTAATATCGACTCAACTAGCGGAGGGAGACACCTTTATCCCAAAGAAGAACGTTCGGAGGCTACCCCGGGCCGAGATAGAGCAAAAATTCAGTAGAATTTTATGCGGTCTTCGTGGGATGAAGGCGTCTCCCTCCGTATGCGTGGAGGTTGTGTCAACTATTCAGAAAGTGGATTTTTTATTTATTTTTGCTATCATTTATCTATGGCTTTAGATGAAATACGTAGTATAAAAATTAAAAAAGTTGAAGAATTAAGGAAGTCCGGTATTGATCCCTATCCGGCTATTTCAAGCCGGACTAATTATATTAAAGAAGCTATTGAGAATTACGATGAATGGAAGGAGCGAAAAGAAATTACTTTAGCCGGAAGAATAATGGCAAGGCGCGAACATGGAGGTTCTGTTTTTTTTGATATCAATGATGGCTCTGGAAAAATCCAGTGTTTCATAAAAGAAGATGTTGTCGGCAGTGATAAATTTAAACAATTCAGTGAGCTTATAGATATTGGGGACTTTATTGAGGCAAAAGGAACTTTGTTTAAAACAAAACAGGAAGAAAAAACCCTACTCACTACTCACTACTTACTACTCACTAAGGCTCTCCTGCCTTTGCCGGAAAAATGGCATGGTTTACAGGATGTTGAAGAAAGACTAAGAAAAAGATATCTGGATTTTATTTTTAATCCCGAATTAAGAGAAGTTGTTGAAAAGAAAGCTTTATTTTGGAATGCGGTCAGAGAGTTTCATGTTGAAAGAGGTTTTTTAGAAGTTGAAACCCCGGTTTTAGAAACTACTGTAGGTGGAGCAGACGCGACGCCTTTTAAGACTCATCACAACGCATTGGATATTGATGTGTACCTACGTATTTCAGCAGGCGAGCTTTGGCAAAAAAGACTAATGGTTGCCGGTTTTAATAAAACTTTTGAAATAGGAAGAATTTTTCGCAACGAGGGCATGTCTACTGAGCATTTGCAGGACTATACTCAATGCGAAGCTTACTGGGCCTATGCAAACTATAAAGATATGTATAAATTTTTGCAGGACTGTTATCGTTACGCTGCTGAAAAAACATTTGGAACACTTAAGTTTAAAATAAACAATTTTAACATTGATCTTGGAAGCCAATGGCCTCTAATTGATTACTCAGAAGAAGTTAAAAAACAAACAGGAATTAATATTTGGGAAGCGAGTGATAAGGAAATAAAGAAGAAATTGGAAGAACTTAAGGTTGAATATAATAAAGCTGAAAATAGGGCACGTTTAATTGATTCTCTGTGGAAGTATTGCCGGAAAAATATCGGCGGGCCGGCCATTTTGATTAATGAGCCCAAAATAGTTTCACCTTTATCAAAAACAACTCCGGAAAATCCAAACACCACAGAACGCTTTCATTTTATTATTGCCGGTTCAGAAGTAGGTCAAGGATATAGCGAACTTAATGACCCGATAGATCAAAGAGAACGCTTTGAAACTCAAGAAAAAATGAGAGAAGCAGGAGATGCAGAAGCTCAGCCTATGGACAAGGACTTTGTTGAGGCGTTGGAATACGGCATGCCTCCTACAGCCGGCCACGGTTTTAGCGAGAGATTGTTCAGTTTCTTGATGGGCAAGCCAATCAGAGAAACTCAAATTTTCCCCTTAATGAAACCTAGGGACTAAACATGTTAGACATAAAATTTATCAGAAATAATATAGACAAAATCAGGGAAGCCATCAAAAACAAGAAGGCCAATTTGGACTTGGACAAACTATTGGCTGCCGATGAGAGGCGCCGGCACTTGCTGAGTGAGTCAGAGATTTTGAAAGCGGAACAGAACAAACGTTCCAAGGGGCCACAATCACCGGTTGACTTGGAAGAGTTAAAAGCTTTAAAAGAAAAAATCAAATTGATAGAAAATGAATTGAAATCTGTTGAGGAAGAATATGAACGATTGATGATGGTAGTTCCGAATATACCCACTGACGATACGCCGATAGGAAAAGATGAATCTGCGAATAAGGTTTTAAGAAAATGGGGAAAGGTAAGAAAATTTGATTTTAAACCGAAGGAGCATTGGGAGATTGGTGAGGCATTGGACTTGATCGATAACGAAAGAGCATCAAAAGTTTCAGGAGCAAGATTTACCTATTTAAAAAGAGGATTGGCTTTAATGCAATTTACTTTAATTCAATATGCCATGTCTGTCTTTGTGGATGAGAAGCTTATCAAAAAAATAATTAAAAATAATAACTTAGATTTAAAAACTAATCCATTTATACCTGTTATACCACCGGTATTAATAAGACCTGATTCTATGCAGAAAATGGCTCGTTTGGAACCGAAAGAAGAAAGATATTATATGCCGGCTGATGATATATATCTTGTTGGCAGTGCTGAACATACTCTTGGAGCTATGCATATGGATGAAACATTTAACGAGAAAGATTTGCCCATTAGATATATCGGCTACTCTACTGCTTTCAGAAGAGAAGCCGGTTCTTACGGCAAAGACATGAAAGGCATACTAAGAGTTCACCAGTTTGATAAGTTAGAAATGGAATCATTTTGTTTGCCGGAAGATTCAATTAAAGAACAGGATTTATTTGTGGGCATGCAGGAATACTTAGTTCAGTCGCTGAATATACCTTATCAGGTGGTGGCGATATGCACTGGAGACATGGGTGGACCCGATGCCAGACAGATAGATTTGGAAATGTGGATGCCCGGTCAGGATAGATACAGAGAGACGCATACAGCTGATTTAATGACGGATTATCAAGCGAGGCGACTTGGAACTAAAGTAAAAAGAGCCGGAGGTTCGGAGTTTGTGCATATGAATGATGCCACCGCTTTAGCTATTGGCAGAACCCTTATTGCCATTATGGAAAACTATCAAACTAAAAAAGGAACCATTGAAGTTCCCAAGGTTCTTCGCAAGTTTATGGGCGGAATTAAAGAGATAAAATAGATACTTATCACCTAAGTTACAGTTGCTTTTTAGGAGGTTTTGTGGTATTATATAGATACTCCGTTCCTTTCCATTCCTTTTCTTTCATTTCATGCAGAAAAATATAGCAGATTGGTCGGATCACGAAGCAAATGATCAATACAAGAAAAACTATATTATGGGTTTGTGGAAATTTAGCGACAAAGTTTCTTTAGAGCAATTGGTGGAAGTTGCTAAAAAGGCCATAGAAAACCCAAAGTATCTTCAGGTATATATTAGGCAATGTTCAAAAGATCAGTATGGCATAGGATTTACCTATGACAATTCTGATAAGGTACCGGCAGCCGGTCAGAATAAAGAATACATGGATCCGGTTATGGATGCATTAAAAAGACAGTTCGGGAACGATCTGGTTGGGTGGGATATTTCTTCACCTGTCTGGATTATTAAATAAAATTAAACCTTAACTAAAGGGTTAAGGATACGGAATGCAGAAAACCGTCGAAAGGCGGTTTTCTGTTTGAGTTTTTATAGATATAATGTGTTTATGAGGCCGGTTAATATAAAAAGTTTAAATCATAAAGATGAGGCGATGCGTCGGCATCGCCGGGCTTTTGTTTTGAAGATTGTTATAGTAGTGCTTGGGACGGTTGCCGTTGTGGCTGGAATAATTTATCTTTTGTTCTTTTCGAGGATGTTTGATGTCAGGGAGGTGAGTTTTAACGGTTTAGATACTGTAAGTTCAGATGTGTTTCGGACAAAAATAGAAGGAAATTTGAGTCAAAATCTACTCTCATATTTGCCTCGAAGAAACAATCTCTTTTTTGTGGGGGTTGGTGATTTTGAAAAAGAATTTGCCTCGGAATACCCAGTTTTTAAATCGGTGAATGTCCAAAGGAAACTTCTTCATGGTTTGGTATTAAATTTTTTGGAAAGAAAACCAGTTGGTGTGTGGTGTTTCAAAAATGATTGCTATTATTTTGATGAGGAGAAAGTTCTTTGGGGCCAGCCAGCCAAATCATCCGGCTTCATATTTCTGACAATAGAGGACGACAGACAAAACGAGAGCAAAAAAATAGATGGCGACTTTTTTAGGCCAATAATGGAAATTGCAAAAAAAATGCCCGGAGAAATAAAAAATATAGTAATACCAGCAGGCTCATTTAACGAATTTCGTGTTTATACTGCTGATTACTATATTGCTTTTACTACGGACTCTGATGTTCAAAATCAGCTAGCTACCTTGAAGATATTCATGAATGACAAAAAGGGTGATCTTGATTTCCATCCACAATACATTGACTTAAGAATTGATGGGAGGGTTTATTATAAATGATTATTAAGGAAAATGTGATTTTGGCGCCGTATACGACTTTTAAAATTGGTGGGCCGGCGAGATATTTTTGCGAGGTCGGGAATATTATTGAATTTCGCGAAGCGTTAAAATTTTCAAAAGAAAACAATCTGCGGTTCTTCATCTTAGGCGGAGGAAGCAATATTTTATTTTCTGGCAAAGGGTTTAGCGGGTTGGTTATAAAAATGGAGATTAAAGGGTTGAAATTCAAAGATGATAAAGATTATTCAATCTTGATTGCCGGAGCTGGGGAAAGTTGGGATGATGTGGTTGAAAAAGCGGTTGAAAGAAATTTGGGCGGTATAGAAAATTTGTCGTTGATACCTGGCACGGCCGGGGGCGCAGTTTGTCAGAACATCGGCGCTTATGGTGTGGAGTTAAAAGATGTCTTGTTGGGTGTTGAAGTATTTGATGCAAAGTCTGGAGGAATTAAGACTTTTTTTAACAAAGATTGTCATTTTGGGTATAGAGATAGTGTTTTTAAAAACCGCGATGATTTAGTTATTTTGAAAGTGGATCTTAAACTATTGAAAAATCTTGAACCAAATATTAAATATCCAGACCTTGTTAAATTTTTTGAAAATGTTACCCCGTCGATAGTTGGTGTTAGACAGGCGGTTATTAATATTAGAAAGAAAAAATTGCCCTACCCATCTGAAGTCGGAAATGCGGGTTCGTTTTTTAAAAATCCAATTATAGAAATGTCCGGTTATCAATTTCTAATTTCTAAACACTCTGATTTAAAAGGGTACGATATGGGTAGTGGTTGGGTAAAACTTTTAGCCGGACAGCTTATAGAAAAATGTGGTTGGAAAGGGAAACAACTGGGAAATGTTGGAGTGTCCGATAAGCACTCCCTAGTTTTGGTTAATTACGGAAATGGAACAGCGGAAGAAGTAATCCATTTTTCGGAGGAGATTAAAAGATCGGTAAAAGATAGATTTGGAATAGAGTTAGAGCCGGAGGTGGAGGTTGTTGACAATTGAGTTTCAATTTGCTATAATGGATAGACAATAAGTTCTTTACATATCGGGTCCTTAACTGGGCTCGAAAAAAGCCAGCAAATACCTCGAAATCTAGGCATTCAAGTAAGATATATTTGGCCTTAAAGGATGTAAACATTTGTGGAGTATTAATTTAAGTAGTTCTCAAGTTGTTAGTAATTTGCTGGTTTTTTTCGGGCTCTGTTAGTGGAGCCAAAGAATCGACAGAGGCTACGTTGCGCGGAGGGTTCGGAGGGTGCTCCGATCGCCAGTGATCCGCGACGTTGTTCCTCTGTCGAGTGCGGGAGTGGAGCCGGCGGGGAAGCCCCGGCAGTTCAACAGCCACACCGCAAACCTGGCCGGAGAATGGTGGATAACTCCGGGTCTCGCGTTGTTTCCAGCCAGGCGCTGGTGCGCGGGATTTTCAACCACTCGGGGGAGGCGCATCGCCTCCCCCCGTCTCGACTCACCGTGCGAGGTAGCATGCATGCACCGCCGTCGTCGCCGTCGTGGGGTGGCACAGGTCCGAAGAACCTGTAAGCCACAATAACCGAACGACCGCCTCGTCAGGGTTTCCCCTGACGAGGCGCTTTTTTATTTAAAATTATGCTCAACCCTCCCCATTTTTGAGCATCGTGTTATCTTCGGAGGTAAACGGTCTGCAAATGGAGAGGGGTTTCTCTGGCCTTTTTGTTGAAGCGACACCTTCATCCCAAAGAAGAACGTTCGGAGGCTACCCTGGGCCGAGATAGAGCAAAAATTCAGTAGAATTTTATGCGGTCTTCGTGGGATGAGGTGGCGCTGAAATTCTAGGTAAAGCAAAGTTTAATAATTAAGGATTAATTTTCCAGACGAAGATGGAATTGCCGATAACTTTAATTGGTTGATAGTTGGTAAGCCAGCCGTAATTTTTGTCAGTGGCGAGGGACTGTTGATAGAACGTTGCCGATACAGCGATATATCCGCCGGTCGGATTATCTGACATGAATTGGTCTTTAGTTTTGTATTTTTCGCTTGTCATCCAATAAAATTTATTACCCAAATAATATGATTGATCAGCCCAGCCGAAATAATCAAGACTAATTTTTTTAATATCATTTCTATCAACCCAATCAGCCAGACGCTTTAAGTCTTGGCCCCAGTCAAGGTTTGAATCAACAACATATCTGTAACCGCCGGTTGGTCCGCCGGCTATTTGATTAAAATAAGTCAAGTAATAAGGAAAGATTATGATTGTTTCGGCCAATAACCAGGCACACAGAGTGCTTACGAAGACCAGATATACCCTCTTTGCCTTAACGCGTTCATAAAGAACGGATAGTTGACCCGCAACAAGAATGGCTGTACCACCATAGACTGGGATTAGATGTCTGATCCCAATATTTAAATTGGCGTTGATACTGATAATCCAATAAAAAAGCGCCCAGGAGAAGATGGCTGTTTCTGCGAAATGGATTCGCAGCCAGTTTTTCAGGCGCCGTTCTTTGGTGCGGGCATTTATAAAAAATGCGATTGTCGCGATGATAAAGAGTATTAAAAATGGAATTGGTTCTTTCAGGGCATAAATAACTGGAAAATATGATTTTACTGCTGTTTGATAAACGTTGCCCAAAAAGTAGGTTTGATTGCCGCCGACATTTCTTTGAAAAATCATCAACACCCCAAGACTGTATTGAGCAAATGGACGAAGTAAGGGTTTATCCGATGCCCATATAACAGGATCGGCAAAAAGCCGATTACCGTAAGAACCTAAAATAACAGCTGCATCCGCTTTTTGTTTTTCTCCGCTGTAATTTAAAAGATGCAATTGAAATATCGGACCGACAATGAATGCAAAACCAACAATAATTATCAGAACTGCCTTCCAGGCCATGCTGATCATTCCCGATAATTTGTGCTGATTGGCGTATGCCCATATGACAGCCAGAAAGACGAGCAGGGGAATCAATAAGAATGCTGAAAACTTGGTTAGTTGACCGAGACCGAAAACAATCGCAGCCAACCAAAAGTTTTTGTTCCGCCAGCCGGCAGATTGATTTTCAAAATAGCGTTCAAAAAAATACAGTGTCGCTATAATGCCGGCGAGGAGAGCGATGTCAGTGGTAACTAGCCGGGAATGGGCAATAACGGTAGGAGTAAAAGAAAATAAGAATATCGCCAGAAGCGCAGCTTTGTCACCGAATAATTTTTTGGTCCAGACAAAAATTATCCATGCCGAAATAATAAAGAATAACAACATCGGCAGTTTGGCCGCGCGAACCAAAGTGATGGCATCGTTGCCTGTTTGGAAGATCAGGGCTCGGCCGAAATTCCATTGACCGTTCACGTCAGTTGGCCAGTTAGTGGGATATTTTTGAGAAAAGGCGCTTTGGTTTAGATTGAAAGGCAGCAAAGCCAATCCGGCCAGATCTTTAGCCAGTGGCGGGTGCTCCGGATTGAACTGATAGCTATGCTGGACGACATATGAATAACCGGCGCCGATGTGGGGAATTTCATCAACAACAGGCGAGTCATTCCAACCACTTGTAATTGCCAAGATGGTAGCCGAAGCAATTATTAGGAATGCTGTTAATTTGATTTTCATTCCGTTATTTGAAATATCTCCAGTATTCCATAAATCCGATAGAAAACAAGAAAACGATCATGACCAATGCAGTTATTACAGGGGCTTCGTGAACTGAATGAGCATCACGCATTGAATACCACGAACTTAATTTATCAAAGAACCACCAGATTCCCCGGGCGGTGAAAATCATTACCACAGGCAGAACACCAATAGTTATCAGTGTATTGTGGGCTGTGGCAGATAAAAATCCGGGTATAAGCACGATTAAGAACCATGCAAACAAGAGAGTGTGGATGGTTGAAAAGTGGCCATGCTTGCGCCTTAACCAGTGTATAAGCTCATTAATAAAACCGACAATAAAGAATATACCTATTGGCCAAGGTAAAAGTGGGGAATCCGAGAAGTTAAACATTCCTAAGGTTTTTACCAAGCTTGTGACAGATATATTTACCCCTACACTGGACATAGGGGCGGTTTGTTGCCAAAAAGATATCATGGCAGGCAAAGCAACCGCAAAAGCCGTCAAAGCAAGCAAGACGAAACCTTGAAGCAACTTGTTTTTGGCGTATTCGTATTTAGCGTGGTTAAAATCTTTTTTCAGATACCACCAATAATTTAAGAATAATAACATGACAACAATCGGCGTCGTGTAGAAAGAGGTGTTAGTATAAAATCCTAATCCGCCAAAAATACCGGCCATAGCAAAATCAGGCCGATGATTGTGTTTTAAACCCTTCCAAAGAAAATAGAAAGTATAAACAAGTACAAATGGAATTATTATTGCGCTATCTTCCATTCGTGAAAAACTAACATGCCAGAAAGAAATTGCTGCAAGGTAGCTTGCAATAGCTGCTAAGCGCCACTCAAATAGTTCTTTAACTAACAGATAAAGCCCGATAATGGTGAGGACTCCAATGAGTGGCGGAAAGATGGTGCCCATCGTTGCGATGGGCACCATCATATAAAGACGGAAAAAAGAAGCAACTCCGACGATAATTAAAAAGATAACAAGCTCTTGTTTTTTTGTTTTTTGCATACTTTTATATTCTAACAGAAAAGAAGTAAAGTTTTATCAACAAACCGGAGATTGATTTTGTCGGGGGGGGGTGTTATATTCAAAATCATGGAAAGTATGCTTCAAGTCGAAAAACCAATAATCGCCGAAAAAAGCAGAGACGAACTATATTTTGATACTCTCAAAGCCAAGAGGGATGTTTTGTCTTCTCATTATGCATTGGGCCAACTGCGAAAGGGCAGGAAAGTAGAGGAAATGTCGGATACCGAGGTTGAAGATTATAAATCAGTTAAAGAAGAATATGACAAGCGCAGAGAATTATTTCTCGTTTCATTTGGTAATTTAAACGAGAATGACAGTCAAAAAATTTCGGAGCTAACAAGCCTTACTAAAGTTGAGATTGCATTGTCTTCTTTGGATAAATCCACAGAAGCCAAAACTGAAGCAGCGGTTCCCGATGAAGTTTTAATAGGAGAAGGCCATGTTTTTAATAGTTTGATTGCTGTAGAGAGTCCTGATAGAGGCACAACAATGGCTGAAGTGAATAGGATGTTGAAATATTCTCAAGATACTGCCCGTCCATTAGAAACCGCATACTGGGAATCTAAAAAAGCTGAACTTTTTGAAAGGCAGGAAGCCGAAACAAACCCAGACCGGCCGGCGCCAAAAGGATTTATGCAAAGAGCCAGAGATGCTTTTGAAAAGACAAAAGATGCTATTTTGGGGACCAATCGTATAAGCGGAGGTTCAGAAAGCGTTGAATCAAGAATGTCTCCTCTTGGATTGAGATCTCAACCATTAACACAACCAGAAGCGGTGCCTCAACAATCCGAAAAAGAACCCAAGAAACCAAGCAAGTGGGGTTGGCTTAAAGAACGCGGAAAAGGTGTCTGGAATTTCGGCATTTGGGAATTTCATCAGGCGGAAAGATTAAGAATCAAAACAAAAGAAGTTGAAAATGACGTTAGGGCTCTTGCAAGCAATATTCAACATGAGATAAATCTTGAACCGGAAGAAGCAGAAACAACCGCTTGGGAAATAGTTAACGAGCTTAAGGCAAAAAACTTGGACATTTCAGCTCCGGAATTTTTTGAAGCATCAAGGGATATTTTTGAGAAGAAAGCAAGGGAAAATGCCGAGCAGGAAAATTATATAATCCAATCGGCATGGGAGGATCTTCAGGAAAAAGCAAAAAAATATCGGGGTGAGGCGGGCCAAGACGTGTTCACTGAAGAAGTCAGAGTTAAATTTGAATCAGACTTAAGAAAAGAATTACATAAAGTCCGCAACGGAGCCATAAAAGAAGACGTAGTTAAATTTGCGGGTGTTATGAGAAAAAATCTTGACGAGAACTGGCAATGGAGATATGTCTGGGGTGCGGCAGAGGCAGCGCTCGGTTTTATCGGAGTTAAATACCTGGTTATGAAAATAGAACAGGCGGCGCTGGCAAAATTAGCAGCTGCCGAGAAGGCCGCGGGTGCCGTAAAAGGCGGCGCTGGCGCTGTTGAACAGGCGCTTACTCAAAAGATGCACGAGAACGTTTGGACGACCTTAAAGGAAATGGCCCAAAACGGTCCGCAGCATCTCAACTTGGATAATTCTACTTTGCAAGAGCTTAGTCAAAAGGTTTTGGATTTCAATAGTATGTATGAGCAGGAATGGGTCAATCAAGCCGTTGAGGGTCTTAGAAGCTCAAGAGTTTTACCTGAAGGATTACCGATCAACATACCCCCTGAAGTATTGAAAGTTCTTGGATATTAATTTATTAACTTTGTATTAATTTAGAACGTAGCTGGCTTGGCCAAATTCGAGGAAAAATCGAGTATTCGACTGAAACATAGTAAACTATGTTGAAGGAGAAGCGGAGATTTTAACGAAGAAGTTGGTCAAGAGCATACTGCCTTAATCTGCCGTAGACAGATGGCAGAGCGACCGGCAAGTTATAAACATGAATGAAGCACAACAACAATTAGCGGACACAATAGGGGAATTGCTTGCCCAGTCGCCTCTGGATGACGAAATAAAAAATCGTCTTTTGGAAAAAATGGAAGAAATTCCCGAGAATTTGTTATTTCGACTGCAGGATGCTCTGGAAAGAGAGAAAGAAGAACTTGAAACGGTTGCTTTTGATATAGATATGTTTCTCAAAGATCAGGAGAAAAACTGGCAGGGAGTAGTTGAAGACCAGAAAAGGATTGCCGGAGAAGTGACCGATAAATGGGTTGAAAAACTCAAAACCTAACTCAATTGAGGTTAAACCTCAAGAACTCAAACCCGAGGTTTAACCTCATCAAATTAAATACCCTCAAAAAACAGCCAAAATGGCTGTTTTTTGAGGGTATTGACAAAGTGGTGGCAAGTATGCTATACTTGACTTACACAACGGAATGAATGTGAGATAGACCCTTGTCAACCAAGCTCCTGAAAAGGGGCACAACGAAAGGTAGAAAAATGAATCCACGCATTGTCGGCGTCGGCGCTCTCATCGCGGTTCTGTGCCTAGCCATCCTGGCGATTCTCGTGGGCTTCGGCGGCGACCGCGCGTCGGCCCTCCCGCAGGGTCCGACCGACCTCGTTGTTTATCAGGCCTATCAGGTCGCCGACTTTCGGTCGTGCAAGCTGGCGGACGGTTCGCTGGCGACGGAGTGGCATTTCGGCGGAGCGGATCGCTCGCGCCGAAATCAGCTGACGCCGGCGCTGGACGGCCGCGGCCGTCCGATCTTCCGGGTCGTGACGAACAATAGGAATCTCCCGGCTGGCCACATGCGTTTGCGCATGGTGGCCGAAGCCGACCCGACACTCGAGGGCTTCAAATACGGCGACTATTCCTGGAATGGGATTGTCGTCGAGTACAACGGCCGCGTCGAGGACCAGCGGATCGTCGGTCCCTGCGGACCGGACCGCTGAAGGCCGACATCGCGCTTGCCCTGAGCTCGTCGAAGGGTACAATCGCCCCGGAGGGCGGAACCAGAAATCTTGGTTCCGCTCCTCTGGAGGCGGTTTTTTAATATTTGTCCAGATTCGCCCCCAGCCACATACCCCCGACTCGACCGATAGTTGATTTGTTCCAGCGACAAATCACTATCTACATGCTCGGCATTTCGAAGAACCAAGCCGAAATGCCTGCGCAAGTTCTCCCTGTGGGTATGTGGACTGGGGGCTCTTAATTAATTAAGCCAAAGCGAAACCCTAATCCGTTAGAGGGACTTACGGAGTTCGGCGGAACGAGTACGAGGCAAAATTCCAGTCAGGAATTTATGCCGTGCCCGAGAATGGGTTAGGGTTGAGCGCAACTTGTGGAATATTAGTTTTTGTTTTTATGTTACAATAAATACATATGTCAGAAGCAGGAGTGACAATTGAACAGGAAATAGCCCAACTGGAAAAACAGCTTCAGGAAAAGAAGGCTAATTTGGAGCAACAGCCGGAACAAAAAGAATCTCCTCCCGATAAGGAAATATTGAGAGAGGTTGTCGGCGAGAAGATTCAACAAAATGCTCCCGCATATATTCCCAAACCGGCACCGCAAACTCAGACCGACGATACAGGCTCTATTCCAGCAGAACTCAAAGACAAGATTCAAGAATTGGTTAATTTGGTTTTTCAGAATAGTTTGGATCAGGGCATTAAACAAGCTATAAAGTCAGACAACCCCGCTTTGATCGACGCCTTTCACGATGTATTGGTAGATCAGTTATATGATGCGCTTTTAGAGAGGAAAAAACTTGAATCAGTAAAATAGATTGTCAATTTTTATTCTCACAATTTATCTTGGGGTTTTGGCGATAATATTTATTGCCGGGTTAGTTTTGCTGGGTTCGGCCAGAACTAAAGGTAGTCTTGCCAGGGCTTTGAACATGTCTTTATTTTTGATCTCAGTGCCTCGTGAAAGCCCTTCAGCGAGTTTCGGCCAAAATCCTCGATCCGAAAAAGAATTAATCTCGGTAATGGAACAGCTTTATTCTTCTTTTATCAACATCCACGCTAAGGGTTGGAACAAATTTATATATGGCGAACCGTATATTTCTCTGGAAATGGGAGTGCATCACATCGGCGAGGAGATACATTTTTACATGGCTGTGCCTCGAAGCTATGAGCAGATTTTTGAAAAGCAAGTCAATGGATTTTTTCCGACCGCCCAAGTTGAGAGGATTAAAGATTACAACATATTCAATCCGGAGGGGGTTTCTCTGGCTGGATATTTTAAGTTGAAAAGCAATCCAATTTTACCTTTTAAAACTTATCAATCTCTTCAAGCTGATCCTTTGGGGGAACTTGCTACCGCTCTTTCTAAAATTCAAAAAGAAGGCGAAGGAGCGGCAATACAGATACTTTTGAGGCCTACACATCAAGATAATTTGAGAAAATTAGCCCAGAAAACTGCTAAAGAAATGCAATCGGGATTTAATTTTTCCAAAGCGTTATCTTTGGCCAAGCATCCGCCCAAAAAACCCAAAGCCGGCGAGCCGCCAAAAGATTCGCCTAAACCCGTAACACCTTTTGAGGAGGAGATGGTCAAAGCCATTCAATCCAAAGCTTCTAAACCGTTGTTTGACGCTAATATAAGACTAGTCGTTTCTGCCGACAATGAAGGCCGCGCCCAGCAATTGTTGAATGATTTATCCGGCGCTTTTGTCCAATTTTCAGCAAATGAAATGAACAGCCTTCATCTTTCAAAGTTAACCGGAAGATCTCTAGATAAATTATTATTTAATTTTTCTTTTCGTCTTTTTGACAATCATCAATCAACTCTTTTGTCGAGTGAGGAGGCAACTAGCCTGTTTCATTTCCCGCTAGGCACGACGCTTGCGCCCAGAATTAAATTTCTTAAATCAAAACCTTCGGAGCCTCCGCCGAATTTGCCCCAGGAAGGAATTGTGCTGGGCAAGAATATTTTCAGAGGAATAGAAAGCCAGATCAAAATGACTAAAAGCGATCGCAGAAGGCATTTTTATCTTCTTGGACAAACCGGAACCGGTAAATCAACCTTGATGGAAAATATGATTTATCAGGATATATTAAACGGTGACGGAGTGGCTTTCATCGATCCTCATGGTACTGCTGTTGAAAGAATACTGGGGTCAATTCCGTCCGAGAGGATGGATGATGTTGTGGTGTTTGATCCGGCCGATGTGGCAAAGCCATTGGGTTTGAATATGCTAGAATTTGATTCCAATTTTCCCGAACAGAAAACTTTTATTGTCAACGAAATCTTAGGTATTTTCCAGAAATTATTCTTAGCCGAAACAATGGGACCGATGTTTGATCAATATTTCAGGAATGCGATGCTTCTTTTGATGGATGACGCTGCCAATGAAGTTCCGACGTTGGTTAATATTCCCCGTGTTTTGACAGACGATGCGTATAGGCGCGATAAATTATCCAGAGAAACAAACCCGATTGTTAAAAATTTCTGGGAGTTAGAAGCCGAAAAGGCCGGAGGCGAAGCGGCTCTTGCCAATATGGCCCCATATATTACCTCCAAGATCAACGGTTTTATAGCCAATGAGTTTTTGAGGCCGATCTTGTCCCAAAAGAAAAGCGCTTTCAACTTCAGAGAACTGATGGATCAAAAGAAAATTTTGTTAGTTAATCTTTCAAAAGGCAGAATAGGCGACATCAATGCCAATTTATTGGGCATGGTTATGGTGGGCAAGATTTTGATTGCTGCTTTGTCTCGTGTCAATGCGCCGGAAGAGCAGCGGCCGGATTTCTATTTGTATATTGATGAGTTTCAAAATTTCACGACGGATAGTATTTCTACTATTTTGGCTGAAGCACGCAAATATCGGCTGAATCTTATAATTGCAAATCAATTCATCAAACAGTTGGTTGATAAAATTAAAGATGCCGTATTTGGAAATGTTGGTTCAATGGCCGTATTCAGGGTTGGTGCCGATGATGCTGAATTCTTAAAAAATCAATTTGAACCGGTTTTTAGTCCGCAAGATCTATTAAATATCGATAACTTTAATTGCTATGTTAAATTGCTGATAAATAATCAAACAGCTAGGCCATTTAATATAAAAATCGATCCTCCCCCATCTAGCAATCAGGAACTTGCCGGAAAATTAAAAGAAATATCCCGTCTGAAATATGGCCTTGGGTAAGTTTTCCAAAAAAGATTTTTATTTCAGTGTCACAACCGGTTTAATTACGGGTTTTTCAGCGTGGAGGATTTTTGAATACTTAGAGGTTGCTAAGTTTGGCAACTATTCTTTTGCGTGGTTTTTATTGATTGTGCCGGTTTTGTGGATTTTGGGCGTGAATCTCGGATATTTTCTTGGAAGGTGGCTGGCTTTTTTTAACCAATTCGGAAAGTTTGCAGCCGTCGGTTTTACTAACGCAGCGATTTATTTTAGTATTTTAAATATCCTGATACATCTTTCAGGTTTTAATAAGGGAATAGGGTATTCTGTATTTATTGCGATAGCTTTTATTATTGCAACCGGTCATGGTTATTTTTGGAATAAATTTTGGGTATTTTCAGTTTCATGCAGAGAATCAGACAAGCAAAATATTGACGGGGAATTGGGTAAATTTTTTAGTGTTTACATAATAGCGGGCTTAATAAACACAGGTATTGCTTCGGGGCTGGTTAATTTAATGGATCCTTTATTCGGACTGACAAATGATCAGTGGGCTAATTTTGGAGGAATTGCCGGTTCGGCAGTTGCATTGATTGTAAGTTTTATCGGAGTTAAGACGGCGGTGTTCAAAAAATAGACGCTTCGTAGAATCTTCGTTGCACCTGTTTTACGGGTTTTTATTTTTTGAATTTTTGGTATAGAGTATAATTATGTTGTACAGAAAATATCGACCCCAGACGTTTGCTCAAGTGGTTGGGCAGGAGCATGTGGTTAAGACCCTCAAGGGTGCTTTATCGACTGGCCGGATAGGTCACGCTTATTTGTTTACCGGCCCAAGGGGGACGGGCAAAACGACTCTTGCAAGAATTTTTGCCAAAGCTTTAAATTGCAAGAAAATAAAAAACGGAGAACCGTGCAACGAATGTGATTCATGTCTTGGTGTCAATCAAGGAAATCTTCTTGACTTGATTGAAGTAGATGCTGCATCCCAAACTGGTGTTGAGAATATTCGCGAGTTGACCGATTCAACAACTGTTGCCGCCCCAAGTGGTGGATATAAAATTTTTATCATTGACGAAGTGCACATGCTTTCCAAGTCGGCCTTCAACGCTCTGCTTAAAACTCTTGAAGAACCACCAAGCCATGTTATTTTTGTTTTAGCCACCACAGAACCGCATAAAATTCTTCCGACAGTGCTCTCGCGTGTTCAGAGATTTGATTTCAGGCGTCTGACCCCGGGCCAGATTTTTATAAAACTTAAAGAAGTAGCCAAATCGGAAAAAATCAATGTGGAAGATGAAGGTTTGAAGGCGATTGCTGTTTCTTCTGACGGCGCGCTTCGTGATGCCGAGGTTTCTCTTTCCAAATTCCGTTCCCATCAAGACAAAATAACAGTTGACGACGTTAATGACGCCCTCGGCTTGGTTCCTTTCAAATATTACCCCGAATTCATGGGCTATCTTGTTGCCAATGATAAAGTTTCAGCCCTCAAGTTTATTCAAAGAATCCACGATTCAGGAGTAGACTTGGAGCATTTTACTAAAGATTTTATTGAATATATCAGAAAAGTAATGATGTTGAAGATAAATCCGGCTGTTTTAACGACAGTAGGAGAAGAGCCGGTTCAAAATTGGCAAGTTGATGGAGTTAAACTTATAAAAATGATAAATATTTTTACCTTGGCCCGGAATGAAATCAAAACCTCGCCGGTAGTTCAATTACCACTCGAATTGGCTGTATTGGAATTGTTGCAACCGTAGAGAGTTTTAATTAAAAAATTTTATTTCGTCGGTTTGCGCTTTTCCCAGGGAAAAACCACCCATTCTGTCGTTTCCACGATATGAAAATCGGGCAGAAATTTACATTCGTCTTTGCTTATCACAAAGACGGCCGTTTTAAGCTCACTGACCTTATATTGTTTGAGAAGTATTTGTGATATTTGTCTTAAAGTTTCTCCGCTTCCGGCTATCTCGTCTATGAGCAGGACTTTCTTGCCGGTCAGGTCTATGCTTGGCAGGTATGCAATATTAAGATTTCCACGTTTCTGGCCCTTGTATGAATTTGCGGAAACCGTAACTACGGTATTCATGTCCATGCTTTTGGCCAGCATGCCAAGCGGGATGAGACCGCCTACGGTAATACCCACAAGATAGTCTGGCTTAAAACCGCTAGTTTTGATTTTATTAATCAGTTCTGCGGTTATTTTATCGACTTCTTTCCAAGATAAATTAGTCATAAGGGTAGTATAGCAAACGAATTGAAAATTTAGAAATTTTATTGTAGAATAATGATAAAATAGCACAATTGCCGGGTCGTCTAATGGTAGGACACAAGGTTTTGGTCCTTGGTATCGGGGTTCGAGTCCCTGCCCGGCAGCCAAGGTTGGAAGTATCGAGGTAGACCTAAGAGCCTCGATAGGTTCAACTTACTACGCCGTTACAATGCATACCTGCTGAGTGCAGTATCCAAAACATAAAACCGCCAAAAGGCGGTTTTATGTTTTGGATCGATCTGTCAGCAACCTCTCCGTGTATATTTATTGGCCTACTTTTTAAAATTGCTATTTATAATATCTTTTATATATTCAGCTACTCCTTTTGTAAGATAGGGAAGGCCGGAATATCCTTGGGCGATGAGTTTACGGATAAAAGTGCTTGAAATATCCGACCAAACGACATCATCTATTATGGTAATGTGAGGGGGCAGTTTATTGGGCAATGGTACCAACGGATTTTTTATAGCAATAAAATCAGCTTCTCGGAATAATTTTTTGCCATTTATCCACCTTGTTTCAATAACTCCTAAGTTTTCCAAGCCGATAACAAAATGAAAATCATGGTTGGGATATTTTTCTTTCAATAGTTTTAACGTTTCATAAGTTACTGTTGGCTTACTCAACCTGAGCTCAAAATCGGAAATAAGTATCGGCATTTTTGGTTTAAGGAATAATTCAGCTATCATTATCTCGAGCATTTTTACCCGATGTTCTCCGGAAGCAGTAACCGTTTTATCGTGTCTGTCAGCTGATGGCATTACCCATACCTCATCACAAGGGAATAAACGCAATAATGCCTCAATGACCGAGGCATGGCCTAGATGGGGAGGACTAAACGTTCCGCCATAAAGTGCTATCTGTTTATTCATGATCTGATATTAAAATAAATTTCAGTAATAAAAAAGGGCGGAAGTCCGCCCGTTATGTTAGTATGTGCAAGGTTCGAAGTAGGTTTCATCATAATCAAAATATTTTTTATATCTTTCGATGTCTTCCGGCGTACCCATGGCTTTGGCGATATTATCGCTTAACTTTACTAGACCTCGGCCGTTAACAGATGATGGTTTTACAACCAGTGATAATGGGATTAATCCGATGTCCGGTCTGGGTTCAAAATCATTGGTTTTGTTTGTACCCCAGCCTTCTGTTGACTTGATTTTGCCTCTACAATAATTTAATGCCTGTATCATTGTTGGAACAGTACGGCCATCGCTAAACACTATCATTTTATCTTGTGGATTAACTCCATATCGCTTGTACCATTGAAGCGTCTTTTCCGCATATCTTAGCGGGTCTCCCGAATCATGGCGAGTGCCCTTCCAGTCTGTTGCTAATTCTGAAGGAGCTGTTTCAAATACGGACCTAGTTCCATAAGTGTCGGTAAGGGCGATCGAGAGCCCAAAGCCGAATTTTTTCCACCATCCGTCTGTCACTTCATGCTGTGATGCTCTGATAGCATCTCTGTCGCCATTCGAGGTGATATCGGCAAGGCCGGCCGCGACCATAGAAAGTTCATGAGCCGAAGTTCCAATAGGCATGAGGTTAAGTTTATTGGCCAGATAAACATTTGAGGTACCCTTAAATTGATTTGGCAATTCATTAGCCGCTATTTCAACCAACTCTTCTTGATGTCGAGCCGATGCCCTTCGTCTGGTACCGAAATCGCTGTATGTAAGGTTCGGGTATTGTTTAAAAATCTTAACCTTATCCAAAAATCGGCTTAGACCCGTCATCAAATATCTTGCTCGTTCAGAGGGAGATGTCAGGTGTCTTTTGATCAAGTAGCGAAAGTACAGTTCATTGACTATCTCAAGGGCAAAAATCTCCCAGTAAGTAACCGATTTCCAGGGACCAGTGAATTCAAGTTCAAGATCTCCATCGGTCGTTACATTCAGTTTGTAGGGTGGAAGTTCTATTGTTTTGAGGAATTGGAGATATGGTTCAGAAAGCATCCGATCTCCATATACATCCATGCCTCGGAGATAATATATTTCCGAGTTCGTAGGTTTTAACTGCATTGCATGATCCAGTTCCATCTCTAGAACTTTAAGAGGAATAACTCTTCCGAGTTTCACGTTCTTTGTTCGGCACTTAAGACGGAATATGACTGTGGCATTCGCATAGTTTGGGTTACTGAAAATGAAGTCACCCATCGTAAACTTGTAAAAATCAGTATCAAAGAATGATCTGACAACATGTTCATCCGGAGCAGATAGCTGGTAGGTCATTAGAACTCCTTAGTTTTGTTGGTAACGAACTTGACAATATTCTAACGTATTTCGTAATTTTAGTCAAATAAAGGCCGATCACAGATCGGCCTTGTTGCAGTTTTTATCTATTGCCTCTTTCTTGTAAGAGAACCGAAAGTATCATTCCAAGGTTACTCCAATCAGTCAGATTATTTTGCAGTACATCTTTTAATTTAACAACTTTGGTATATGCTCTTTCCCCGGTTGGATTATCAGGATAATCAGCACCATGGGGAATGTCTTTTTGACTTTTTAGCCATTCAAGTTCTTTGTCTGTTAATTCTACGGCATAAAGCACTCCATGATGGGCTGACATTGTTCCAGCCATTTGCCTTGACCCGACTTTCTTAAAGCGGGGCCGTTCTATTTTTAATCCGACTTCTTCAAAAGTTTCATCGACAATAACTTGAAGCGGGTCAACACTGGAATAGGACGAGCCGCCTGGTGCTTCCCATATGAATCCGTCATCTGTCCTTGCTGGACTTCGGAATTCTTTTATAAGAACTAAATCTGAATTCAAAATATCTTGTTGGCGCTTATAAAGCACCACAGCAGAAATGTCGAATCTCGATATTACGACTTCGTTGGTCTTATTTCTTTTTTCGGAAGCTATATAGATATTCGGATGGATGACCCAGTAAAATATCTTATCTTTATTCTGTCCTACTTTGAAAATCCATTTTACTTTTGCTCCATCAAGTCTATTTCCGGCATGTATCTGGGATTTGTACCAAGCTTGGAAAGTATGGGTTTCCCAAAGCTGTAACGGTATCTCTCTTTCTCCGCCGGACCGAAATGCTCCGTTACCGATTAGTTCTATGGCTTTATTGATCGTATCTTCCAGAGTAAACATGGTTGGTACATGGAATTTATCAGCCATGAATCTTAGATAACCGGTATGAGGCGCACTTGGCGGATGTCCCAACACTGCCTTGCCCGAATTGACCCAGTGTCCGAATTCCACGTTAGTTGTAAAACCAGGAAGTTTTGACTCGCCATTAGGCAATGCAGAAATATCTCTCGGAACCCAGAATAGAACGATATCGGCCATATCCAGCATCTTGTGCTCCCACTGGGGAGATTTTGACCACTCATATTGTGAATTATCCCCTGGTTTTGGTTCTGGGACAAAAACGACTCCATTAAATCCTTTAGCTTCTAAGATTCTTAATGCCTCTGGCCGCCATGATTGTACATCAGGCGTGCGAGGAGAGGGACCAGTTAAAAAGATGGATTTAGTGTATGAATCAGGCGGCTCGTCATAATAGTAGATTGCTTTCACTTTGTTTTCCTTGAGTTGTTAGTGTTCTTAAGACACTATATCAAAAGTTATCAACTATGCAAGGGCTTGACAATTAATACTGATGGACTAATATAGTGTAGATAGTACACTAAGTCACTGAGGTTGACACAACCGAAGGATAGTGTACTATAACAAAGGCCAGCTTTTTAACAATGAAAGGAGCAAAGGCCATGGGAAAGAACCTGAAAGTCCATTTGGTTGTTATTGACGGACAAAATGACTTTATGGGCAATGACGACGGTACGCCATATTCAGTTAAGTTAGAAGGTGGCAAAGCGCTTACTTCGACTCTACCTGTGAAAGGTGCAGTTTCGGACATGAAGCGCTTAGCCAAAATGGTTGATCGTATCGGACCGAAGCTTGAAGATATTCATGCGACTCTTGATTCGCATCGAGTTATCGATGTCGCCCATGCTGGTATGTGGCGTGATGAAAATGGAAAATCGCCCAATCCATTTACGCTAATTACTTCGAACGATATTTCTAATCGCATTTGGACTCCACGCAATCCAAATTTGCGCCAGAGAATGCTTGATTATGCTCGTGCTCTTGAGACCAGTGGCAATTACTTGCTTATTGTCTGGCCGGAACATTGCTTGATCGGAACTTGGGGTCACAATGTTCAAGCCGACTTAGCAGAATCTTTTTTGCGATGGGAACGTACCCAGTATGCAAATGTTGACTATGTAGTTAAGGGTACTAATCCATATACTGAACATTATGGAGCGTTAATGGCTGAAGTTCCGGACTCATCTGATCCGAGCACCCAGCTCAATACAGCTTTTCTTGGTGTTATGCAGGATGCCGATATCATTGGTTTTGCCGGTGAGGCATCAAGTCATTGTGTTTTGACGACTCTCAAACAAGTTGTCCAAAATATTGGCAAAGAGCATTTGAAAAAGTTTCATCTTCTTACTGATTGTATGTCGCCAGTAGCGCCAGCTCCCGGAACTCCAGATTTTCCAGCCATTGCTGACCAATTCCTAAAAGAGATGTCTGTTGAGGGTATGACGCTTACTACTTCAACTGAGTTTTTGAGGTAAGGAGGACACAATGCCAAGACTCGATGAATCAATGCAAAGCCACAAGATTGGCGGTTCGTTCACTTTTTCAGCTGCTCGTGTTGAACGGCTTGGAGCTGCGGAATATACCTTAGTCACTGTCGCTGTTGATGAAACTGGATCAGTTCAAGGTTTTTCTGACCAGTTGCGAGAAATGCTTGTTACCGCCGTGGAATCTTGCAAGAAATCGCCACGATCAGATAATCTGCTTATTAGGGTTATTACCTTCGGTACGCAGTATAAAAACGGCGTCAATGAGATTCATGGCTTTAAGCCTTTGGGTGAAATTGATACCGTAAGTTATCCGACGATTAAGCCTGGAGGATCAACACCTCTCTACGACGCCTGTTATTCAGCTATTGGATCGCAGAATGTTTATGGCAAAAAGTTAGATGATCAGGATTTCTCCTGCAATGGTATCGTCTTTATTATTACCGATGGTGGAGAGAATGCCTCTGTGGCAACTGCCCAGATGGTTGCAGATGAAGCCAAGAAGTCAGTTTCCGGCGAAATTCTGGAATCAATGATTTCGGTGCTGATCGGAATTAATGGCAGTTCTTATTCCCGATGGCTATCTCAATTCCAGAAGGATGCAGGCTTAACCCAATACATTGATGCTGGCGATGCTACGCCGCGCAAGCTCGCAAAACTTGCTGCATTCGTGTCAAAATCTGTTTCAAGCCAATCCCAGGCCCTGGGAACCGGTGGACCGAGTCAAAACATCTCGGCCACGATATGAAGAATTTCTATGGGAGACGCTTGCGGTCTCCTTTTTTTTATTTCCATTGCCACCTTGAAAGGAGGTTCATAGATGGGACAGCGTTTCTGTGTTGACGATTACTTCCATATCGGACAGATGCATTTAGGTTCAGGCAAACCGTGCCAGGATTATTCTTTTTCTGGGGTAATTGATGAAGGAGCTTTTGCCATAGTTTCTGACGGTTGTTCAACCGGACGTCATACTGATGTAGGTGCAAGAATTATTGCCCTGTCAACAGTAAGCGCTCTTCAGCGGTGGTTGAAAGCTACTAACACCTCAATTAATAAATTGGGTCAGCTTGTTACCGAGCAGCATAATTATGCAATCTTAAAATCATGCGAAGCATTTAATCTTCAACTTCCAGATATGCTCGCAACATGCCTTTATGTCTGTCTTACTCCTACCGGCGGATTAGTAGGTATTCAGGGCGATGGAGTGATAGCAAAGGTATACAGAGATGGGTCTATTACGCTTGCCGCATATCGGTGGGACAACAACACTCCGTTGTATCCTGCTTATGCTGCCGATAACTATAGTAGTTTTATTAAGGTCCATGGAAATGATCCCAACCTTAGCCCTCTTCAAGTCGAATACCACCATCATAATGCTCTCGGAGACATACAGATAAACCCGCAAAGTATAAGTTTGGGCGAGGCCATTAAAGGTATCACTCAAAAAATATCCGGCGATGAAGCTGTGGAGCTATCTTTCCTAGCTGTGTTTACCGACGGTGTAATGCAAGTTGAGGGAGTCCATTGGAAGGATGCAGTCCTTCAATTGCTGGCATTCAAGAATGTTGAGGGTGAATTTGCCAAAAGACGGATGATCCGGTTTATCAAAAACTCTAAGGCCGAGGGTAAAAAGGGACCGCTCGATGATATTTCTTATGCTGTGATCAGGATAGATCATGAAATACCCGAGGAGGTATAATGGCTGGAACCAGAGGCAATACTCAAGTAACACTTGAAGGTAAAGGTCCACTTACCTTGAGGCAAAACGATTATCATGCCAGTGGTGGGGAGGGAACCGTATATAAAATAAGTGGAATGGCGATTAAAATTTACAATGATCCTGAAAAGATGGCGCGTGACAATATTTCTGGAAAAATAAACAAACTATCTACACTTGTTCACCCATATATTTCTGTTCCTCAGGGCTTGGTATTCTCTTCCGGTAAACCTATCGGGTTCTATATGCCATTTGCAGAAGGCGAGCCTTTGTCCAGAGTTTTTACAAATGATTTTAGAACTCGGGAAGGTTTTGCCGACCGCGATGCGGTTAAGCTTGCTGATCGGATGAGAGATATAATCCGATTTGCCCATGATCATGGCGCTATCCTAGTTGATCCAAATGAGTTCAATTGGCTTGCTTACTTGAAAGGACATGACAAGCCGGAGCCGAGAATAATTGATGTAGATTCATGGGTTATCGGTAAAATGCCTCCAATGGTGGCAATTGTACCATCAATCCGTGACTGGCACACAAAAGGATTTAATCAGTTAAGCGATTGGTTTTCTTGGGGAGTGGTAACTTTCCAGATTTTTACAGGCACTCATCCATATAAAGGCACTCTTGATGGTTTTACCAATTTAGAAGCGCGAATGAAAGCAAATGCCTCGGTTTTTTCAAATGGGGTGAGGTTGAACCGTGCAGTCAGGGATTTCAATTGTATACCTAATGCCCTGCGTGATTGGTATGAAGAAACATTTCAAACAGGCAAACGTACGATTCCTCCAATCTCATTTGATACCGGAGTTGCAAAGGCCGCTGTAACGCGAGTTGTGAAGATAATCACTGCTAGTGGTTCGTTGGTGTTCGATAAAATATATTCTAAAACCGGCGATGAGGCGGTACATATTTGGCCATGCGGTGTTGTTCTTCTGAAATCAGGTGAGTTGGTTGAGCTAAGATTGAAGCGAGTTATTGGACAATTAAATTCAACGGACGGAGAAGTGGTAAAAGTAGACGGCGGATGGCTCATTGCCGACTGGATTCGAGGCCAAGTTGTCTATACCTATGTAAATGAGTCATCGTTGCAGTCTGAATTGCTGACATTGGCAGTTAAGAGTCACCATATCTTCAGATCCGAGAATAGACTGTTTGTTGTAACTGACGGGGGTCTGACAGAAATTTTCTTTAAAGTTATGGGCAAGGCAATAATCGCTGTTGGGCAAACTTGGGGAGCGATGGTTAACTCAACTAAATGGTTTGACGGTGTCGGTATCCAAGATGCCATGGGCGCCATGTATGTGATCATTCCATTTTCAGATAAAGCATGTACTCAAGTTAGAATCCGGGAACTTGACGGTTTGAAAACAGTTTCTGCCAAAGCCGGTAATAGATACATCGTTATTGTTGCTGCCGATAAGAATGGTGAATATCACAAGATAGAACTTGTGATGAGCTGTGACTACACAAGTTACCAAGCTTCAAAAACTCTGGTTGATAGTCCTGACTTAAATGTTGCCTTGCTTCCAAAAGGCGTGGGTGCAACAATCGTTGACGATGGAGAATTAATAATTTTTGTTTCGACATCCGGTGTTGTAAGTAAAGTTTCTGATAAGTATATTACGACTGATATCACCTTGGCTAACTGGGATGATAGAGTCTTGTACATTAGGAAGGGCGAAGTATGGACTGTGAGGTTCAAATGATCTTTGATCTCAAGAATGAAGGCGATGTTGATCTGGCAAATCGGGCAATTCAAGGCAAAACTGTCGGTCTTACATCAGGCAGTTATGATCTTTTTCATCATCTGCACTTAGTCTATTTGAAGCGCTGCAGGCGACATTGCGATATCTTGGTTGTGGGAGTTGATTCTGATGATCTCGTGAGAAGCCGCAAGGGGCCAAATCGTCCCTTAGTGCCAGAACATCAAAGAGTGTCTATTGTCAGTGATTTGTCCTGTGTTGGAGCTGCCTTTATTTTGGGCAGTGTAAAAGATTTTGAACAAGCCGTTAACTTATTATCTCCGGCGATGATCTTTAAAAACGACGAGTTCAAAAAGGAAGAAGTACTTGGTCGCGAGAAGGCAAAGGTGATTATAATTCCGGATATAGTGCAGTATTCTTCAACTAGCCAAATCATAGAAGAGATTCTTAAACGTAGAACAAGTTAACCCGAGCAACAGCTCGGGTTTTTATAAAAAATAAGGCCCTATAAATGTGGGGCCTGATCTATTTCTAAAGAAGTTTGGCTACAGTCTGTATGTGCTTTAACAGCATCGAGCAATAGCCCCATTCATTGTCGTACCAGGCCATGACTTTTGCAAGATGCCCGGTCGTACGAGTGAGTGAAAGGTCAACTGTTGATCCGTAACTGACCCCGATGATGTCGCCCGATACAAGGGGTTCTGTACTCACGTCTAGGATTCCCTCCCACTCATTCTCCTTGGCAGCGGCCATTAGCACCTGATTGATAGATTCCCTGCTTATTTCTATTGGAGACAAAAAGGTCAAGTCAAGCAATGACCCGGCCGGTACGGGAACTCTGACCGACAAGCCGTCACTTCTTCCTCCAGATAGTTCTGGTGTAAATCTGCCAATCTCTCTGGCGGCGCCGGTTGTGGAGGGTATCATGTTCAATGCTGCTGCCCGTCCGCGATTAGCATCTTTCTCATTGCCCAGTCCGTCAACCAAGCTTTGGCTTGCGGTATAGGCATGGGTGGTGCTTATTAGCAATTCAGTAATCAAGCGATAGCGTGACAGTACCGTCACTACTGGATTGGCGCAATTTGTTGTGCATGACGAATTAGAAGTGATGGGCCCTTTCAGCAGATTTTCTTCTCCAACATTCGGGGTGGCTGTGGGCATATCATCTTTTGCCGGGGCGGTCAGAACGACACGCTTGGCGCCAGCATTGAGATGTGGCGTTAGTTTGGCGATAGTATCGAAGATACCGCTGGCATCTACCACGATGTCAATGCCCAGTTCTCTCCACGGCAATTTGCCAGGATCACGTTCACTGAACAGTTTGACCTGTTGGTCCGGACAAACTATCTCATTGCGATCGGGGTTATACAGCAGGCTACCGGGGAATCTCCGGTAAACACTGTCGCGCTTAAGTGCGTGAAACAAAATTGACAAAGGACTTAGGTCGTTTATCGCAACAATTTCAATATCCTGGCTATTGTGGGCCACCCTAAAAAATGTTCTCCCAATCCGGCCGAAGCCATTAATAGCAATTCTTGTTCTTTTGGTCACGAATGCTCCTTTATTTTAAATAACGACTATCAAATTATATAGCAATTATTAACCGTTGTCAACTTTTAGAATTTATTATCGCCATCCTAACCATATTGTGATATTTGTTTTGCCAAAAATACTCATCTTTAAGAACGCCTTCTTTCTGAAAACCAAGTTTGGTATATAAGTGCTCTGCTTTTTTATTTTCTTGCCAATGTATGAGATAGACCTTATGCAGTCCAAGTTTTTTGAATGCTTGATCAACCAGCATTGGCAAAACTTTTTGGGCATAGCCTTTATTCCAAAATTCTTGTTTTATAACCAGTGACAAGCGGCCAAGTT
>MGJB01000002.1 GCA_001794055.1 Candidatus Yanofskybacteria bacterium RIFCSPHIGHO2_01_FULL_41_26
GTCTTTATCAGACAAAGAACTTCTAATATTTACTTTGGCTTGATTGAATATGTCAATAATACCCAAAGCGATTCTTGCCTGCCTCTGCTTTAAAAGCAGATGGGGTAGTAATCGCTCAAGCGTTATTTTTAAATCCGATCGTTTCTGAATTACTAATTCAGACAAGTTATGAGTTCTTGTTTCTCTGACATTGCCAATATTGCCTAATGCTTTCTTGAGAAGAAACATCATGTTCTTATGTCTCACGT
Organism: Candidatus Yanofskybacteria bacterium RIFCSPHIGHO2_01_FULL_41_26; assembly: GCA_001794055.1. Taxonomy (GTDB): domain Bacteria; phylum Patescibacteriota; class Minisyncoccia; order 2-02-FULL-40-12; family GWA2-44-9; genus 2-01-FULL-41-26. Next base: position 249 of record MGJB01000002.1, read on the forward strand.
GTTGCGTAAAATTTATTTTTAATCTTACGCGAAAAGGAAATCTTCTTCTACCAGGCAACTTTTCAACATGTGCGCTAATAGAACCATCTCCATCTAAAAAGCCGGCAATATACCCATCAGATACATATTTACTATTAACTTCCCATGGCGTTGTCTCCATATATGGTAATAATATCATGCCCGTAAATTTACGGATACAATATTTATCAACAGAAGGTTTCACCATTATAAGCTAGATTTTACTAAGAAATTACTTTCTTAGGAGACTACTTTTATTTAATCTCAGTTCCATCGTTGAGGGTCGTGCTCTCACACCCCCTACCCGTCATAGCCTTGGTGGGCCATTACCCCGCCAACAAGCTGATAGGATCTAGGCCGCTTCCGAAGCGAATTGCTTCTTTACCCTTACGAGACTATCGGAAATTAATTCGCCTTTCGGCGAGTTATATCCGACTTCGGAGTACGTACCAAGATGTTACTAACTCGTTCGCCGTGGTGTCAAAGTATTGCTACTCTGCGCCACTCGACTTGCATGACTTATCCGTGCCGCCAGCGTTCATCCTGAGCCAGAATCAAACTCTCTTAAAAAATAGATACTAAATTATAAAATAATTTAGACCTAAGAATTCACTGGTTAAACTGTACAAAATTGGGAAAGTTCAGGTTATTCTACTCCTCCACTTGAAGGAATAATATAACCACGATTAGCCCCAGTGGAACCAATCGTGGTTATACAATTCGTATTCGGTTTTAATTGTCACTACATATTAATACCCATATTATTCCAAATCAATTTTAATGTCAATCATCACCTTATTTCAATAGTTCACACAACCTCTATGCATGCTGCGGAGCATACTTTTCTGAAATACTACTGATTTCATAAAAGCATGCTCCCTCCGCCGGTTGCTTTAGTGTTAGGCGGTGATTGACCATAGAGATTCAAATTATTCTGAAATAAAATCAACAGGGCTGCGCTTAATAAAAACAAAAACTCGCCCGTAGGCGAGAAAATGGAACTAAAACAGAATTGCCGAAAGAAGAAGAGTCATTAGCCATGATTCATAATAGCTAATCTGTCGAAAGTTAAATAATTGTGGCAATAGTTCTGGCAGAAATATATTCCATACCAGCATCAGTAAAAGAGCTTTAATCGGTGACACCATGAGTGTCACAAAGACTAACTTAAGGGTCTTTTCAAGAGATTTTGCCACCCTGTCTCTGAACATCTAAACCTCCTCCTGCTTTCAATCTATTTTATAATATACACGATAACTTATGCCGTGTCAATATCAAACGTATCAACTATCTAGATTTTTTGGTCCTCCACTCTTCTATGCTTTTATGGTTCCCGGAAAGCAAAACTGGGGGTACTTTCAGCTTTTTTCCGCCCAACATAAACACTTTAGGACGAGTATAATGAGGGTGCTCTCTATAAGAGTTTACAGTTTTCAGTTTACTGTTTACAGAAACAGAGAAGCTTTCATTTTTTATAGATTCTTCTTTGGCAACCACTCCCGGAATCAATCTTAAAATGGTTTCAATTATTACCATCGTAGGAACTTCTCCGCCAAATAAAACATAATTTCCAATGGATATTTCTTCATCGGCAACATGTTTGGCAACTCTTTCATCTACTCCCTCATAGCGCCCACAGATAAAAATTATCTGGTCATATTTGGCTAATCTTCGAACATCATTTTGGGTAAATGTTTCCCCCTTAGCTGATAGTAGGATTGTCCTCGTTTTACGTTTTACGCTTTTCGCTTTTCGCTTTAAAAATTGAACCGCTTTCCAGATGGGTTCAATTTTTAAAACCATCCCCGCTCCCCCACCATATGGCCGACCGTCTACGGTCTTATGATTATCATCAGTCCATTTTCTTAAATTATGTAAATTTATTTTTATCAGTTTTTTCTTCTGCGCCCGCGCCAAAAGCGACTCGCTGACGAATCCTTTAAATAAGTCCGGAAAAATTGTGATGATATCGAATTTCATGAATTTAATATTATACCATAAAAATAGGAATTAAAAAGCAATCTCGCTCCGCCCCATCATTTTTCTGATCATAATCCTCATCTCGTCATTCGCTTCAAGATATTAGTTTTTTGTTTGATCTTCTCTTGCTAAATATCACCTGTCACCAAAACGGACTTTGGCGGAGGGCGTGTGCCAATACAATGGGGGTCTTTGTGATACAAAGACCCCCATTGTATTTCTGAAATGTTGCAACCAAAAACCGCCGAAAAGGCGGTTTTTGGTTGGGATTTATAAATTACCCAATTCCCCCATAACGTCATCAACATTCTTTGTCTTTCCGACTGGTGCAACTCTGCCACCTTCCGGTTCCTCAATCTTGAGGTTAACTCTGGCGTTGTTTCTCATCCCAACAATTCTTGCCAAAGTTCTGACGGCCTTTGCGGTTGAACCGCTTCTTCCGATAAGCAATCCCATATCTTCGGGAGCTACTTTGACTGTAAGCAAGACACCGAGTTCATCAACAGTCCTGTCTACCTTTACAGCATCGGGATTGTTGACGATTTCTTTTATAATAAACGTAACAAATTCCTGATCTCGATCTTTAGCCATTTTTCATAAACTGGTCTTTCAACTATAGTTCAAATATATTCAACAATAGCCGATTTTCCAGTAAATTATTATCTTTCGACCAAGCCCATCAAACAGGCTTTATTATTAATATCTTACTCTAAATCACGATATTTGTCAATCGATTTTTGACGTAAATAAATTTCTTTATATCTTTTCCAACAAGATATTTTTTGATATTTTCGTTGCCCAAAACGATTCTTTTTACCTCTTCCTCCGATAATCCTTTTGTAATTTTCAGTACGTCTCGTTTTGTTCCATTTACCTGGATAACTAAATCAACTGGGCCATCTATTAGTAACGCTTCATCGTATTGAGGCCAGGCTTCAAGGTGAATAGATTTTTTATTTTTCAAAACGGTCTGCCAAAGCTCTTCGGTGATGTGTGGTGCAAAAGGCGCAAGAAGTTTGAGAAATGTTCCAAACTGTTTTTTTGTTAGCCACTTGTCTTCTAAAGCATTGAGGAGTTTCATCAATCCGCTCACTCCGGTATTGAATTTCAAATCCCTGATGTCGCCCCCTATTTCTTTCGTGGCTTTATTCAATATTTTATCAACCTCTTTGTCAGATACCTTGGGTTCTGTCGGTTTATCTATAAAATTCCAAATCCTGTTTAAAAATCTGAAGACTCCTTGAATTCCATCGGTATTCCACGGTCCGCCTTGGTCATATGGCCCCATAAACGACAGATACATTCTTATTGTATCAGCGCCGAATTTTTTAACCTCAATGTCCGGATCTACAACATTACCCCGCGATTTAGACATTTTCTGGTTATCAGGACCGAGAATTACTCCGTGATTTCTACGAGTCAAATACGGCTCGTCAAAATCCAAATAGCCCAAATCGTGCAGGGCTTTAGTAATAAACCTTGAATATAAAAGATGCATGGTATTATGCTCCGCTCCACCGATATACAGCGGTACCGGCAGCCATGCCCGCAGTTTTTTCTTATCGGCAAACTCTTTTTGATTAATAGGGTCGGCATAACGCAGGAAATACCAGGATGAATCAACAAAAGTATCCATGGTATCGGTTTCTCTTTCGGCATCCTGTCCACATTTGGAACATTTAGCCATTGTCCAACCTTCTGCTTTTGCTAAAGGAGAACGGCCGTCGTCGGTGGGTTTAAAATCCTCAAGCACAGGAAGCTCAACTGGCAAATCTTTTTCCGGAACTGGCTGATAGCCGCACTTGTCGCAGTGAATCATCGGTATCGGTACGCCCCAGTATCTCTGGCGGGACAAAACCCAGTCATGCAATTTGTAATTCTTTTTAAAATCGGCCAAGCCCTTCTCCTTTAATTTATCTACAATTTTTTTCCGGGCTTCTTTAGAAAACACGCCTTCAAATTCTCCGGAATTAATTAAATCTCCCTCGTCTTCATATGCGCCGTCTTCCGTTCCTTCTGGTTGTGCCATTGCAACAACCTTTTCAATAGACAAATCAAATTTCTTGGCAAAGTCCCAATCCCTCTCATCATGTGCCGGAACAGCCATCACTGCTCCTGTTCCATACCAACCGATAACATAATCGGCAACCCAGACAGGAATCTTTTCGTTATTAATCGGATTAACAACATACCCGCCCGTATTCACACCTGTTTTGGATTTATCAATATATAAACGCTCAATCTCTGTTTTATTTTTTACCTCTTCCAGATACTTATTTATGGTATCCAAGTTTTCATCTTTGGTAAGTTTTGTTACCATCGGATGCTCGGGAGCAAGAACAAGATATGTCGCACCAAATAAAGTATCGGCGCGGGTAGTGAACACTTCTATATATTCCTGGCCCCCTTTTGAAAATTTAGAATTGAAAATTGGAAATTTCAAAAGCGCCCCCTCGGAACGGCCTATCCAGTTTCTTTGGGCAACCCTGACTGTTTCCGGATAATCAACTTTATCCAAGTCGTCAAGCAACCTATCGGCATAATCCGTGATCTTAAACATCCATTGGAAGAGTTCTTTTTGTTCAACTTCTGTTCCGCATCGGTCACAATGACCGTCTTTGACCTGTTCATTGGCCAACACTGTTTTATCTTTCGGACACCAGTTTACGAAAGTCTTTTCTCTGTATGCCAATCCTTTTTCGTACATTTTTAAAAAAATCCACTGCGTCCACTTATAGTATGCGGGATCAATAGTTGAAACTGCCCGGGACCAATCAAACATAGCCCCTGTGTTCTTTAATTGCTTGGTCATTTGCTTGATATTATCTTCCGTCCAGTCGCGAGGATTAATGTTCCTCTGAATGGCCGCGTTCTCCGCCGGCAGGCCGAAAGCATCAAATCCGGTCGGATACAAAACATTATGTCCGGTCATTTTCAAATAGCGGGCCAAAATATCGGGCACCGAAAATGCCAGCCAGTGGCCGATATGGAGATTGCCGGAAGGATAGGCAAACTCCGTAAGCAACATATAATTGTTTTTTCCTTCTTTTGTATGATAAAACTTCTTGGCTTCCCAATATCTCTGCCATTTTTTTTCAATTTTTTCGGGATTGTATTTAGGCATTCAACTTAAACAAATTCTGACAGTTTTTTGTCGTTTGTTCAATTACTTTTTCGTAGGACTCGTTTTTCAGTTCGGCAACCTTTTTTGCCACTTCAATTACATATGCCGGTTCGTTTCTTTTGCCTCTATGTGGTTCGGGGGTTAAATATGGAGCATCAGTTTCAAGAAGCATTCTTTCTAAAGGAACATCACGAACTATCTCGTCATACTGACGAGCGAATGTCACAATTCCATTAAATCCAACATACAGTCCAAGATCAAGAAACTGTTTAGCCTCTTCCAAGGAACCGGTATATGAATGAATGACTCCTCCGTTAGCGACATAGTTGCCATTTTTCAATATCTCGATCATGTCCGGATAAGCTCGCCCACTGCTGCCGGCCTTAGAGTCGCGACAATGCAAAATCAAGGACACTTTCATTTCTTTTGATAATTCTAATTGTTGGATAAATCTTTTTTTCTGAAATTTCTGGTCTTCGGATTTTTTGGTCCGGTAATAATCCAAACCTATTTCTCCGAATGCAACCACCTTGTTCTGCTGCAATAATTCTCGATATTTTTCTGGTTCAAACTTTTCATTTAAATTATCATTCGGATGCAATCCAACTGAAGCCCACATGCCTTCATGTTTTTGAGTCAATTCAATCGCTTGTTTTGAGGTTTCCAAATCCGTCCCTACACAAATCACAAAAACATCCTCTTCCAAGGCTCGGTTAATGACTTCCTCGCGGTCTTTGTCATATTGAGCCATCTGCGGATGGCAATGAGAATCAAAAATCATTTTAATCTTGGAAATAGTCCTTCTTCCTTCTTCACTTTAAACTTGTAATTTTCGGGAATTTCTTTGTTTGACAAGTCGTCTCCGAATATTTTTGCAATTTTATCGGCAGTTTCTGGCATGAATGGCTGAAGCAACCAAGCAATGTCGTGCATACTATCAATTAAATTAGTCATGGTTTCTAAAAAATTGCTTGGATTTTCTTTTGTTTCTACCCACGGTTTTCTATCATCCACATATTGATTTGCTTTGGAAATTAACTTCCAAATTTCTCCCAACGCATCATGCAATCTGAATTCTTCTATTGAATCTTGATATTTTGCTTGAGTTATTAATTCATCGTTTGTGATTTTGTCTTTATCATAGATTAACTCACCATCAAGACTATTCTCAATCAATGTTGCCACTCTCTGAACCAAATTCCCCAATCCATTTGCCAAATCACCATTATATCTTTCCCCCAATTTTTTATATGAAAAGTCACCATCGTCTCCTGATGGAATTTCCCGCAACAGGAAATATCTGACCACTTCAGCACCGTATTTTTCTATAACATTAAAGGGGTCTATGGTATTACCCAAAGATTTAGATATCTTCTCGCCATCAATATTCACATATCCATGCACAAAAACCTTTCTTGGTAACACAAGACCGGCTGACGTAAGCATTGCCGGCCAATATATTGTATGGAAGCGATTAACACCTTTGCCAAACAGATGAGTTACATATCCATTCTGCCAATAATCCTGAAATTTTTGCGTATCATCTGCATACCCAAGAGCGTTGACATAACAGGTTAGAGCATCAAACCAAACATATTGAATCTGTTCATCGTCCCCTGGTACTGGGATCCCCCAATTTTTTGCACGAGTTTTGCTTCTTGATATACTAAAATCTTTCAATCCTTGTTTAATAAACTGTAGGGTTTCGTTTCTTTTGGCTTCGGGAATAATGGTCAATTCACCAGATTCAATTAATCTTAAAAGATCTTTTTCGTATTTACTTAATCTGAAAAAATAATTTTCTTCCTCCACAATTTCCGGTTTAATACCATGTTCGGGACACTTTTCGTCAACTAAATCTTTCTCGGTTTTAAATTCCTCACAACCGATACAATACAAACCTTTGTAACTTTTCTTGTAAATATCTCCTCTGCCCATACAGGCCTGCCAAAGTTTTTGAGCTCCTCTTATGTGTCGCTCTTCTGTTGTCCGAATAAAATCATCATTGGAGAGATTTATTACTTTAGTAAGATCAATAAACTTTTGTGCATGTTTATCTATAAATTCCCTAACAGGAACATTGGTCCTTTCAGCAGCTTGAACATTTTTTAAGGCATTTTCATCAGTTCCGGTCATGAAAAAAACAGCATCACCCATTAAGCGTTGATATCGAGCAATTACATCGGCTTGAATCAATTCCATAGTAAAGCCAATGTGTGGGTCAGCATTTACATACGGGATTGCTGTTGAAATATAAAATTTATTTTTCATTTTTTGTTTATTACCACCACAAATTCTCCTAAAAGATTTTTATCGGTTAGGCGGGGTTTTATTTCTGCCAATGTCCCCCGATAAATTGTCTCGAACTGTTTTGTTAACTCTCTGGCAATTACCATTTGTTTATCACCAATCTTAGAAAATTTTTCCAAATTTTCCAATGCTTTTAAAATTCTATGCTTGGATTCATAAAACACAATAATGCTGTCAATTTCTGAAATTTTTTTGAAAAATGTTTGACGGCCTTTTTTGTGAGGTGGGAAACCGAGAAATACGAAAGAGTCCTTAGGAAATCCGCTGATACTTAATGCCGCAATCGCCGCATTCGGCCCGGGTATCGGCACAATTTTCAAATTAGGAACTGCTCTCAATGCTTCACTGACCAAATAATTTCCAGGGTCATTTATTCCGGGAGTTCCGGCGTCGGTGACAAGAGCTAAGTTTTTGCCTCTTTTTAGTAGTTCAATAATGTGGTCTATCTTTTTAAATCCACTATATTGATGGTAACTCAAAATCTCTTTTTTTATATTATATCTGTCGAGCAAAACTTTGGTAACCCTTGTGTCTTCAGCAAGAACAAGATCGGCATTGCTTAAAACATTAATTGCTCTCAAAGTAATGTCTTCGAGATTTCCAATTGGAGTTGCAACAATGGAAAGCATATTAAGAACTTTGACGGCGGGAGTCCTTGTGTTTGGCAAAGTCGTCCATCATCTCTACTATTATAGTGGCTATTGGAACTGAGAGTATCATTCCTGGAATCCCGGCAAGCTGTTGACCGACTAAAAGGGCAATAATAACAACCACGGGATTTAAACCAATTGTCTTGCCAAGTACTACGGGAACTAAAAGATGATTTTCAAGCTGCTGGACTACAATATAAAAGACTATCACCCACAAACCCAGCGCTGGTGACAGAAGAAAAGCAAGAAATATGGCCGGAATAGCAGCCAAAACTGGACCGACCATCGGAACAATTTCAAGTACAGCGGCAAGAACACCAAGCACAAGAGCAAACTTAATACCCATAAACGAGAGACCGACGTAGACCAACAAACCCATTATCAACCCCAGAAGTAACTGCCCCTGAAGCCAAAGACCAACTTTAAGTTCTGCTCTTTTCCAAAGGTTCAACGCATAACCCTCATATTTTTCCGGAACGATAGAGCCCAGAAAATTCTCAATCCCGTTTTTGGTAACCGACAGATAAAATGAGATTATCAAAATAGCGATAGCTGACATTACGCCTCCAAAAATATCAATTATCAAACCGAGTATTGATTGGGATGATTGCTGAAGATAATCAGAAAAACCTTGTAATATGTTTTCAATCTCGCTTATGAAATCAAGGTATTGGGGCGAACCTTGTTGAACTTTTTCCAAGGAAACAGAAACTTTTGCGACAAACTGGGGCAAAATTGTAACTAATTGGCTTATCTCTTGAGAAACGTAGGGTATAATAAGCGACAAAACCCCGACAACCAACGCAAGAACTACCAAAAATAAAAGAAGGACTCCGAAAAGGCGTGGAAATTTTTTCTCATCCAGCCAATTAGCAAAAGGCGAAATCGCTGATGCAATTATAATGGCGAAAAGAAAAATGATCAAAACATCTTTCAGAACATAGAGAAACACAAAAAACAATATGACCAAAACAGTCTTTACGATTGTACTTGTATTTATTTCTACGTGTATATGGTCAGGCATATTTTAAAGTCTTAAAATTTTTTTAAAAGGTTCCTCGTCTTCAAAGGGCCCTATTACCGCAAAATTAAGTTTATTATTTTCAAAAACATCTTTGGCAACTTGATGAACTTCTTCTAAGGTTACCGTCTTTATTTTAGCGAGTTCTTCCTCCGGGGTCAAAACCTTGTTTTCAAAAAGGATAGGTCCAGCATAGGCGTTGGCGACAGAATCAGAATGCTCAAGACCGAGAGCCGTCGAACCGGAAATATTGTCTTTGGCACGCTGAAGCTCCTCGGCCGTGATTCCTCCATCTTTAATCTTTTTTATTTCGTCCACTATTACCCTGATTGCTTCATGCACCTTTTCATTGTTTACCCCCGCTTTAACCATAAAATAACCCGTATCGGTAGCAGTGTCGTTGCCGGCGCCGACGTAATAAGCCAGACCCCGCTTGTCGCGAACTTCTTCAAATAATCTCGAGCTCATGCCTCCGCCCAAAACAGTTCCCAAAATTCCCAAGGCATATTTGCGATCGTCAAACATATTACAGGAACGAAACCCGAGATGAAAATGGGTTTGATCTGTTTTTTTATAATGAACAAGAAGTCCCGGTTCAGATTGTTTTTCCAAAACTGGCAGCTTGGTCACTAAGTGGCCGTCTCTTATGGTGGCAAAATATTCTCCGGCTTTATTTTTAACAATTTCCGGATCAATATTGCCGGCGACAGCGATAATTGTGTTTTTGGCAACATAATGGGTGTTAAAATAATTTACAAACTGCTCTCTTTTCAGGGACATGACGGTTTCTTTTTCTCCACCGATATCCCAACCGGCTGGCTGGTCGCCATAGAGAAGTTTTTCAAATAGATCACCGATATAGCGTTGAGGCATATCACGGTACATATTCAACTCCTCAACAATCACTCCCCTTTCGGTATCGATATCTTCTTGGGCCAATTTTGAGTTCAAGAAGATATCAAACACTACATCCATTACCGTATCCAATTTTTCCATACTGGCTTTAGCGTAGTATCCGGTATATTCTTTTCCTGTGAAAGCGTTATATTCAGCGCCGATGGCATCAAGCTCTCTGGCGATATCCATTTTGCCGGGCCGTTTGGCGGTACCCTTGAACATCATGTGCTCAAGAAAATGAGAGATGCCATTTATTTCTTTGGTTTCATATTTTGAACCGGTCCCGACCAAAACCAAAACCGTCACGGTTCGAGTGCCTTCCATAGGAATCGAAATCAGCCGGAGTCCGGAATCAAACTGATGGAATTGATGTCTAAAACTTTTGGTCATAATTTTGGTGCCGGCGGATGGAATCGGACCATCGTCTAAGGCTTATGAGTCCTTCGTTCTACCATTGAACTACGCCGGCGGAGCAAAATATTTATTCTTACTATACATTAAAAACACATCTTTAACAATAAAAACGCGGCTACACGCCGCACTATTTATTATAAACACTACCGAGCAATTTAACCTTGATGATACGGAGATTTTTATGGGCCACATCATTGGACGGGCATCTTTCTGCCGAACACAGAGCACAAATATCTTTTTGACTCACTCTCTTGGCCTCTATCATTTCAGGGCTAAGCATGAAAACCATCCGCAAATCCAGAGTGTTCCACATTTTAAGAAAGCACCCATCTGGCATAATTGAAAATATCATTACTCGAAGTGTGCGGTATTCCTTTTTTACCAAATCCATTGCTTCTTCGGGATTAAAGAGGTTAAAAATTAAACAATTTTTAAAAATCTTTCGGGCATTCATAAAAACCTTTTTAATTCAAGGGACTGGTCAGATAATACAACTAAAAAATTGAGGTGTCAAGGACAGATATTTCACAAAGAGCATTTCAGTGGCAATCGGAATTATCCTCATCTGGCGGGGCGTATGGATTTTATTAGACATGATAGATAGCTGGATTTTTGGCGGCAATCATATAGTTACAGCCGTCGGAGGAATTGTTGTCGGTATTCTCATGCTTTGTTTACCAGAAAAAAACCTCGAAGCTCTCGAGAGACTATAAACAAAAACATCCCTGAAATGGGGTGTTTTTGTTTATGAATGTTGCGGGGAAACGAAGATGTTAAAACTTGTAAGAAGGTCGTTGAGCAGGTATTTAGATATTATTTAGACAAATAAAAAGCCGACTAAGTCGGCGAAAAGATTACTGAAGACAAGGAGCAGGAACTCCAATATCATCTGCGGAATTAGAGCCTGCTAGACGATTGGGGTCAAACTCTTTATTGCTCTTATCTTTTACATCCCTAACCACGAAACTGATTTTTGTTCCTACGCAAATTCGTGGGACAAGAATAATTCTAGAAATTTTATAACCCTCTCTGATGTCTAGTGTGTATATATCGTTGTTCACTCTGACCATGTATACCAGAGAGGGTTCAGCTAGCCTAACTGACTCATTTCCGAATAAGGCACCCGACGATTCAACCAATGAGGGTAGAGTACCTGAAACCTTGACGACTTCTCCTTCTATGCGTTTTGTTTTGTCCGCACATCCAGAAGCAAATATCAATGAAGTGAGAAGTGTTACGGTGAGAACAGGGGTATTCTTCAATTTCCTCTCCTTTTTGAACGAACTTTAACTGTCAAATATGGTAACACATGTTTTAGTATAAAGCAAGTAGTTGTTGCAGAGCTCGGACGCAGTTGGCAACAATTACTTTTGAATATCAAAGAGATTTATGTTTTTGCTTCGGTATAAAAATGATGAAGCCCACCTTGTGAGTGGGCTTAGAGCTTCGCGTCCATCTCCATCAGTCCTTGGAGTTCAGTGAGACCGGATCTGATGTAGGTGGTGAGAACTTCGTGAAGCGGGATTGTCGGTGTCGGTTCAGCGATGGATGCCTTGTCGTTGATGTGCACGAGCAAGCCGGCGTCGATGGCGAAGTCCCGAGCACCGGGGAAATAGAGGGGCGACCATCGTCCGCACTTCAGCGAAGAAGGCCTTGAAGGCCTCCTCGAAGGTGAGGTGTTCCGAAATGTCTTTCGTCACGAAAACCTTGAACAGTGTTTTCACAGTTGACTCCTTCCCACTTGAGGCAGTAGGCGCCTTGAGAACTGTAGCGATATTATATCACGACTTTAATATTCTTGCAAGAGCAACCAAAAACAGCCACTTCTGATTGTTTTTGGTAAGATGCCAACCAAGTCCTACTTCTGGGAAATCTGTTGTGAGGGTGGGATTCGGCTACAAGTTGTAATTTTTCTAAAAAATGATAGGCTAATTGTTGGTTGATCGCGGGGTAGAGCAGCGGCAGCTCGTCAGGCTCATAAGAAATTGTGACCTATCATAGAAATGTGGTATGGAAAAACTTTCGAAATTGCCGGAAACCCGATTGTCTTGCAAAAGACGTAGGGCAATCAGCAGCGAAATCTTTTGATAAACAAAAGAGACGTTCAGAGACTATAATGGAAGCATCCCTCCCCAGTTTTCCCAAACTGGGGAGGGATGATGGGATAGTCCGACACTGTCAGTAATGGCAGCAAACAGCCAGAACCTGAAGGTCGTGGGTTCGAATCCCACCCCCGCAACATGAAAAATAATCCACATTAAATGTGGATTATTTGTTGGAACAGTATTGCGGTCTAGAATTCTTTGTGATATTTTCTTGTCAGTAAATTAAAGTCTAAAGGAGTTGTAAATGAGTGAGATATCACATCCTGTGTTTAGTTACTATGACCAGGAATTAGTTTGCGAATGTGGTCATCCAAGAAAATATCATAATGATATGGGGCTATCGGAAAATCTGATAGTGGGGACGAATTGTAATGCTTGTAGATGTCGAGAATTCAAACAATCTATTGAAAATCCCCAGAATGAAATTATTAGACTTCGGAAAGAAATCGAGGTTCGTAAAAAGAAAGCGGAAAGTGTGGTTATTGAAATAGATAATGAATTAAATCAATTACGGAAAAAATGTGAGCATCCGAATCAAAAATCACAGCAGGAACATGATTTTACTGCTTACTGGTGCGATGACTGTGGTAAAAATTGGTCGCGCTAAACCTGTCTTAATCAACAGGTTTTTAATTAGAATTTATTACTACTGTAAAATTGTAGCCTGAAGCAAAATTTTTCCGACGTTTCCCGAAGAGCCACAAGTCACGACTAATTCTTTAGGCAAGCTTGAGCTTGATAGAGTAACTATTTTATAATCGTAAGCACCCAGATCATATTTTATTCCGCCGACCACCACTGTTCTTATGCTTGCCGATCGGTTATCTAACATAACAACAGTCCCGTTTTTATAAGTAGGGTTTTGAGGAGTTACTTGGCAACGATCATCAAATTGTATTCTTCTGCCTTCGTATTCTTTGACAGCATCGGAATAGCTTTTGGCAGCAACGGGGGCAGTGATTTTCTTAACCGCTGGCTTAGCTACTGTTTTCGCGGTAGGGCTTGGACTTGAACTTGCCGGATTTTGAGTTTCATAACCCGGTAAACTAGTCTTGTTTGAGTATGCCCACCATGCTCCGATTACTAGTATCACGACCAACACGAACCACCATATTTTTTTCACTTTATATTTTTCTAATCATTGGTCGTTTTATTGGCCAATAGATTGAACTTTAATTTATTAAAGTAAGTATACCAAATAAAAAATGCATTGGTTATGTAGGATATCCACATGGGGATGATGCGGAATTAGTTAATTATGCTATTTTAGGACAAAAGTTTTAAAGGACTTTAACAATGCGCAATTGCATCCGATTGGCGACAACTGTCTTTTTTTTCTTGTTCCAGCCCCTGGCTGGCGCTCAAGCTCAAAGTTTTAGAGCGTTAGAATCAAAAGTTGAACAAGGCGGTGTTTTGATTATCAAAATTGCTCCGCAATGGCAGAGTCCGGCGGTATTTAATCCGGCGATATCTCTTTTTGGCAACCAGTATTTGCCGAATAAATACGGCGAGGTTTTTGTCGGTGTGGATGTCAGCACCAAACCAGGTGAATACGTCGCCATTCTTATTGAGTATGGCCGTGGGCTCCAACTTAACAACGATCAGGAAATATTGAAAATTGTCGAGAGAAGTTTTTATACGAGGAAAAGATCGCCGTTTATTCCTACTGGAAAATGGGAGCAAGAGCGTAAAGTTATCCGTGCGGCTTTTGATAAAGGCGATTACTTTGAGAAGTATTTTGACAGAGAATTTATAAACCCAATGGATAAACTGGTGATTGACCGAAACAGAACAATAGGAGAAGAGTCTAGTCCGTTCGGAAAAGGACACAATGGAGTTGATCTGATCACTCTTGATCCCGGCACGGGAAAACACAAAAGGCCGGTTAAAGCAGTAAATTCAGGCAAGGTTGCGCTGATAGCAAAAAACTATTCTATCGAAGGTAATATGGTGATTATAGACCATGGTTCGGGGATATTTTCTGGATATATGCACCTGTCCGGATTTTCCGTATCGAGAGTTGGCCAAATGGTCAATAAAAACGAAATTATTGCAATGTCTGGCGATACTGGTAATGCCAAAAAAGGAGGTCCGCATTTGCACTTTTTCGTTAAAGTAAGAACCAAAGATGGCTCAAGCGACGTCTACGTTGACCCGCTGGCCTTTTTTGATACAATGAATTCAGTACTTAGATGAAGGGGAAAAATAATGTTTAAAAATACTGGCACATTGTGCATTGTTTGTAAGTTGGGCGAGCTTATCCAAAATGCTTACGAAGATTTTCATTGCAATACTTGCGGACTGAAATATAAGTTTTTGCCGGCCAGAACACTATTACCCCCCGAATCTAATGATTCCATGGTTCAAATGCAGCCGGGAATATGTGTGGTAAAAAAGTCAACATCAATTTTTTCGAAAGACCGATGATTTCATCGGTTTTTATTGTGAAATTTTTTATGTATTTCCCTCAATTGTTTATCTGTTACATGAGTATAGATTTGAGTCGTTGTAACCGAAGAGTGGCCTAGCATTGATTGAACGGAACGAATGTCGGCGCCGTTGCGCAAGAGATCAGTGGCGTAGCTGTGGCGAAGTGTATGGGGCGATACATTTTTTCCGACAATTCCGGCTTTGGTGGCGTGTTTTTCTACGATTCTCTGGATACTGCGGGGGGTGAGCCGTAAGTTAGAATTTTTGGAAAATATGTTGGTTTTAGGAATTCGGATAAACAATGCCTCATCTATATCCGATCTTTTATCTAGATATTTATTTATATTCCCCTTAGCTTCATCAGATAAAAATACCACTCTAATCTTGCTTCCCTTTCCCCGAATGCTTAGTTCTCCTCGTGTCGTGTCTATTTTATCTCTATCCAACGAGCAAAGCTCTGATACGCGCATACCGGTGCTGAACAAGGTGCCAAGAATTGCCCTGTCTCTTAAGACATCCAAGCTGTCTCCTTTTGGGGACTTAAGAAGTCGTTCCAATTCATCCGTTTCGAGAAATGTAACCTCTCTCTCTTCTTGTTTTCCCAGCTCAACTTTTTCGGCAGAGACGGATTTAATATCTCTTTTCGCTAAATACTTTAAGAAACTTCTCAAGGCGATGATGTGATAGTTTTGGGTGACTTTCTTGAGCGGATTACCCTCACTGTCTTTGAGGCGGTTTAAATAAAGCCGATACTGCCTTATCAGGTCTTCGGTGATGCCTGACGGGCCGGAAACTTTAGCAAATTGCAAAAATCTATCCAAATATCGGCCATAATTTTCCATAGTTTTTGGCGAACGGTTCTTCTCTATTTCCAGATGCTCAAGATACTGAATTTTTAGGTCTTTCAGGTCCATTGTCTTGATTATAAATCTTTGTGTCGCAAAATGTAAGTTGATTTGCAGGTAAATTATATTTGTGCTAATATGTCAAAGTAATATTGGAACATGTTGACCCCAAAAGAAAAATTAAAAGTTATAGAAAAAGTTAAGATCCATGATAAGGATACGGGTTCTGCCGAGGCGCAAATTGCTTTGTTTACTGAGGAAATTGAACAACTTGCCAAGCATCTCAAAAAACATGGCAAAGATAACTCATCTCGCCTCGGGTTGTTAAAAATGGTTTCCAAGAGAAAACGACTTTTGGATTATCTCAAAAGAGAAGCCCCCAAAAGACATGCTTCAGTTGTTAAAAAACTCGGTTTAGATAAGTAATCTACAGGTCTTGCCTGTAGGTAAAGATTTTATGTCTCATAAAATTACTGTACCCCAAAGAAAGAACCACCGAATCGGTGTTTTTGTTGACGTTTCAAACATGTATCATTCGGCTAAAAATCTCTACAAATCGCGGGTCAATTTCCGTGAACTTTTAAAGTTGGCGACTGCCAATAGACAATTGGTCAGGGCCATTGCTTATGTCATCAAGTCTGACACGAAAGAAGAAAAAGCATTTTTTGATGCTTTGGAAAAAGCCGGTTATGAATTGAAAAGCAAGGACCTTCAAGTGTTTCCGGGAGGCATGAAAAAGGGCGACTGGGATGTGGCAATTGCGATTGATGCCGTTACTCTTTCCAAGCTCGTTGACGTTGTAGTACTCGTTTCGGGAGATGGCGACTATGAGCCGTTGGTTGAATTTCTTAAGTTCAACGGGACAATTGTTGAAGTGGCCGGATTTAAAAGAAGCACCAGTTCAAAGTTAATAGATGTCGCCAATAATTTTACAGATTTAGAAGAATTGAAAGAAAAGATATTGCTCAAATAAAAATCCAGCGGAAGGCTGGATTTTTTAAAAGAGTTGTGGTACGTTCACCATAGAGTTAATTAACAACCAGCAAAGGCATCAAAAACCAATACTAATGGGGCTTGCAATATTGGCCAAAGGAAATATCGAAATACCTGCCTGTCCGGCAGGCGGGTCGACATGTCGAAATATCTTTTGGCCAGAATTGTTTTTTACTCTTTTGTTGGTATTTAGTCATGGACATAAAAACTTATAAAGAAGAGTTTGCCGGGAAGCCATTAATGGTTGAATTTGGTCGTCTTGGTGGACAAGCCAATGGTTCTTGCCGGATTCAGTATGGCGAAACGACGGTGCTTGTTAACGCCACTATGTCGGCTCACCAGAAACAGGTTGACTATATGCCCCTCTCGGTTGATTACGAAGAAAAATATTATGCCGCTGGAAAGATAAAAGGTTCGAAATGGATAAAACGCGAAACCCGTCCTTCGGACGAGGCCATTTTGACCGGTCGAGTAATTGACCGTTCAATTCGCCCTCGTTTTAATCACAACATCAGAAATGAAATTCAGGTTGTTGCAACCGTGCTTTCTTTCGACGGAGTTAACGACCCTGACATGCCTGCACTTTTTGGCGCTTCGCTGGCACTTATGACTTCGGATATTCCTTTTGACGGACCCATTGCCGGGGTAAGGGTCGGCAGGATTGGAGGCAAGCTTGTTTTCAACCCAACTTATAAGGAAAGAACTGAAAGCGATTTTGACATTATTGTTGCGGGAACAGCCAATAAAATAAACATGATAGAAGCTGGTGCCAAAATAGTTCCTGAGAAAGATGTAACCGAAGCTATCGCTGCTGGCTTTAAAGAATTTCAGAGTTTAATTAAATTGCAGAATAAAATTGCTAAAGAGTTTGCTTCCAAGAAAAAAGAACTATCGGTGTTTACTCACGACGAGGCATTGGTATTGGCGGTTAGAAATTTTGCTGATACAAAATTAGAGAAAGCTCTTTATGCTCCCGGTAAGAATAAAACTGAATTTTACGAAGGATTGGGTCAGATCAAAGACGACTTGATGATTTATATCAAAGAACAGTATAAAGAGTATCCTGAATTAAGTAAAAAAATTGACGAGGCTGGATCTGTCTATGAAGAAGAAATAGACCGTATCGTCCACAGAAATATTATTGATCCGCCGGCTGGCGGAGAAAAAAGACCCGATGGCAGAAAGACCGATGAATTAAGACCGTTGAACGCCGAGGTCGGCATTCTTCCCCATTCCCACGGAACAGGACTATTTAATCGCGGCACCACTCAAGCGCTTTCTATTTTGACTTTAGCAGCTCCTGGACTTGAACAGTGGATAGAGACGATGGAAATAGATCTTACCAAAAAGCGTTTTATGCACCATTATGTTTTTCCTCCTTTCAGTGTCGGAGAAGTCGGCCGAATGGGCGGAGGCGGCCGCCGTGAAATTGGCCATGGAGCTTTGGCTGAAAGATCGCTTGAACCAATTATTCCCGCTAAGGACAAATTCCCATACACCATTCGTGTTGTTTCAGAAATCCTCTCTTCAAACGGATCATCGTCTATGGCTTCGGTCTGTGGTTCTACTTTGGCTTTGATGGATGGCGGAGTTCCTATCAAATCCTCCGCTGCTGGCATTGCTATGGGTTTGATGTTGGACGAGAAGGGTGAGAAGTATAAAATTCTTACCGATATTCAAGGTCCAGAAGACCATCACGGCGACATGGATTTGAAAGTTGCCGGAACCAAAGATGGCGTAACTGGAATGCAAATGGATGTAAAAGTTGAGGGAATTACTGTTGAGATAGTTGAAAAAACGTTGATTCAGGCCAAAAAAGCTCGCTTGGAAATCTTAGCGGCTATGGAAAAGGCAATCAGCACTCCTCGGCCGGAATTATCTCCGCATGCTCCCCGAGTAGAAACGATTAAAATTAATCCTGCCAAGATCGGAGCTCTTATCGGTCCGGGAGGCAAGATAATAAATGAAATTATTGAAAAAACCGGGGCTGAAATTGATATTGAAGATGACGGCTCGGTGTTTGTGACTTCTCTAACTCCTGAAGGGATGAAAAAGGCGTTGGCCCTGATTCAAGAAGTTACATATGAACCACAACCTGGAGACGAATTTGATGGTACGGTGGTAAGCATCAGAGATTTCGGGGCTTTCGTAGAAATAATACCTGGTAAAGACGGGATGGTCCACATATCAGAAATCAGTACACAAAGAGTAAATAAAGTGACTGATGTTCTGAAAATGGGCCAGAAGGTTCATGTTTGGGTCAAGGCCGTTGACGATATGGGGAAGATAAGTTTGACGATGAAGCCCCCTAGAAGATAACGCTCCGCCCCCTCCCCATTTTCGACCTATTGCTTGCGCCTTCGGTCTCCTACAGAGATTCGAAAGGCGGCCAAAGCACGCTTCTCCGAGATCGGACAAATGCTCAAATTAGATCTCAATTTGCTTAATAAATCTTAGCATCCGTTTCTCCTTCGACAAGCTCAGGATTTTCTGGCTAAGATTTATTATCTAAGAAAATTATCAACTAATTTGAGCATTGCGTTATTTTGGGCAATGGTGGCCATGATTGGATTTTTGCCCTGTGTGTTGTTTGGTGGTCAGTTGTAGCTTCGATACAGAAAGGTCTAGTGGTCGTCACCTGACGAACTGCTGGCTCCCCTGTCTCGGGGCTTTTATTTTTAAATGTTTACAACTTATTTCCTGATTGTGTTAAAATAAAATAGTTAAAAGTTTATCGAGTTCATCATGTTTATAAAGTTAACTTTAAGAACTTTATAACTTTACGAACTTTCAACTATCTCTATGGCAGACGATAATAACACTACAAAAAATATGGATATAAATGATTTGGTCAGGGAATTAAGCAAGAGTCCTACAAGTCCAGTGCCCCCTTCGCCTTCTCCTGCGCCTCAAGCGCCGAGGCCGGCTTTTCCTTCTCCTCCTCCTCCGATTACTCCTTTCCAACCAAAACCATCGGAAATGCCTCGACCCCAGTTTAATGCTCCTCCTCGACAGTTTGACAAACCCATGCCTACCGACAAACAGGCAATTCAGCCAAAACCAGCTCCAACAGCCCCAACTCCAACCATGCCTACTCCTGCTGTCCCCCTTCCGACTCCAGGGGTCAAAGAATATCAGTCATCCATAAGAACGATGAATGAAGATATTTCCAGACTTAAACAAGGCCAAAAACCGACGGGAATCGACGTTCCAAGAAAGGTTGAACAGGTTGTTCCTGCTCCGGTGACACCTTCTCCAACTAAACCAGTGATACCGAGTCCACAATTAAAAGTTCCAAGCGTAAATCTTGGTGAAACACAAAAAACCGGGCCCATAGCTCAATCAAAAGATGTTTCTAAGCCGCCCGCAATTCCGAAAGTAGAGCCGAAACCTCAAATTTATATTCCTCAAGAAGGCCAAAAAGGCGGCAACAGAAATATGCTTTTTATCGGAATTGGCGCCGCGGCCATAGTGGCGGGATTTTCGTATTGGTTCTTTGTTTTAAGATTGCCGGCCTCTGATTTTATAGTTGAATTACCCACTCCTGTTCCGACAGCTATGACAACTCCGACTCCTGTTTTGAGCGATATTTTTGCAAATTTAGAAAACCAAACGGTCTGTACCTCTGAATGCACTCCAAGTTCTTTTTTTGAAGATATTAATGAGCAACCGATTAGCGGAGGGCAATTCAAGTTTCTTTATTTTAGTGAAAACAACACATTGCGAACGATTGCTCAGTTGTTTGATGATTTCAAATTGGTTTACCCGGGTAGCCTGAAAGGCTTATTAGGAGAAGATCGTGGAATATTTGTTTATGGTCAGAAGGAAATATTTGACCAAAAAGGCCTGATTAGAACCGATTCCATAGTTGAAAAACGCTTGGTACTTATTAATGAAGCAACAGACTCCATCGCAGTTTCTCAACTGTTGAAAGAATGGGAAACAGATATGCCGAATAATTTAAGAGAAATATTTTTACTTGAATTAAAGAGGCAGACGAGCCAAGCTTTTTCTGATAATTTTTATCGAGGGGTCAGTATAAGATATCAAAATTTTGCATATTCAGACAAAAGCATAGATTATGCGGTTGTCGCTGCTCCTAATGGCAAATCATATTTGGTTATAGCCGGTTCAAGAGAAGCTATGTACGCAACAATAGATAAACTCCTAGGCTTTTAATGGGGTGACACATTGTGTATAACCTGTTGTCACTATCAAGCAATGTCACCAATAACCACTTGTCCAAGCAAGTGGTTATTGAATCATTTTACTTATTTAAAGCCAATTTTTCATGGTGACATGGTGACATTATCACCATGTCACCATGGTGTCACCTTATCCACAGTTTTGCTATTGCAATGTCACCATCGACTTTATATAATTAGTTTAGATCTTTGGCTGGTGGTCTGACACACAAGTGGATCATTGGCATTTTTCCTCGCAAGAGGACAGGAGGCGCAGAGCTCACACTACATATTTTTTAGGAGCGTTCTGCGCCTTTTTTGATTTTTTGTTTAATTCTGAATAGGTGACACAACCTCTATGCATGACTGCGGGGTGCACTTTTTTAAAATATTACTAATTTTAAAAAAGCACACACCCTCCGCCGGTTGCATAGTTGTCAGATGACAACTGGCCATAGAGGTTCAAACTTTCACTGATTTTGGCTCAAAGGGCCGGTTTTATTTTGCAAAAGTTGTCTCAGGTAGAGTTTAGATTCTAGTTGAGGTCAGACACCTCAAGAGCTTACCACTTTCTCGCTCGGTCGCTCACAAGGCCGGTTTGACTTGACAAAAAGATTGAAAGTATTATAGTTATGTAACTTTCGTGCCAAGAGCAAGAGGGTGGGAGGTAGGAAATGAGAGTCGAGTTCGTGCCGATTGTTGGATTCCTCGTAAGTTTTCATCGCGCGATAAAAATGCAGTCACTACAAAGAAACAGCGTCATTTCAGTATGGGATGGCAGTGATTATGTTTTTGGTCCGTTTACAATTTCTGCAATCATTTCTTACGGTTTTCTTCAGTTAATTATTGTGATTCTTGCTTTGTGTAAATCATTTTTAGCATAACAATCAAGTTTATTTGCCCCATCTCGCTTTGGGGCTTTTTGTTTTTAGATAAGCCGTTGATCTTACTTTATCAATGGAAGTTTGAATCTTTGTTGCCAATCGTCACCTGTTTACCCAAACAACCGGCGGAGGGAGAGGCTTTTTACAAAATTAGTAAATTTTAAAAGCGAAACCCTAATCCATTAGAGGGACTTATGGAGTTCGGCAGAACGAGTACGAGGCAAAATTTTAGCAAGAGTTTATGCCGTGCCCGAGAATGGGTTAGGGTTGAGCTTTGCTTTTTAAAACAGAATAGTTATTATATTAAACATCATACTAACTATCGCAGGAGGGGCGATGCGCTTTTTTGTCCATACGGCTTTTTTCTTCAGCAATCAACGGTATAGATGCCCAGCTCATAGAGGTAGAAGTTGACTCAACTCCCGGTATTCATGCTTTTAATATTGTTGGTCTTCCTGACAAGGCAGTCCAAGAATCTAAGGATAGGATTGCCTCGGCTATCAAAAACAGCTCTTTAGCCGCCCCCAACTCAAAACACAGGAAAATTATCATAAATTTGGCTCCAGCCGACCTCAAAAAAGAAGGACCTTCTTATGATTTACCCATTGCCGTCGGTTATCTGATGGAAACTAAGCAAGTCCAGTTCGATTCTTCTCAAAAATTGTTTATCGGGGAGCTTTCTTTAGACGGTTCCCTAAAGCACACCAATGGCATCTTGGCCACGGCGATTTTGGCGAAAAAGCTGGGTTTTAAAGAGCTGGTAGTCCCCTATTCTAATCTTGCTGAAGCTCAAATAGTTCAAGGCCTAAATGTTGTCGGAGCCAAGAATGTAAAGGAAGTGTTTGATCATCTTAATAATACACGACCCCTATCTGCCAAATATCTCAAAACTTCTAATTTGTCGGAAGAAAAAGATGAGGACTTGCTAATGTCTATAAAAGGCCAAGAAACAGCAAAAAGAGCTTTGATTGTTGCAGCGGCCGGAGCTCATAACATTCTGATGTCGGGCCCCCCAGGTTCTGGCAAGACACTTTTGGCTAAGGCATTAGCCGAACTGTTACCTAAAATGTCTTTTGAAGAAGCGATTGAAGTGGCTAAGATATATAGTTCGGTCGGACTCATTAAGAACTCTCCCCTGTCTTTCAAACGGCCATTTAGAAGTCCGCATCACACAACATCTGCTCCGGCAATGGTTGGCGGAGGTACTTGGCCAAAACCGGGAGAAATAAGTTTAGCCCATCGAGGTGTTTTATTTCTGGACGAGCTTCCTGAATTTCCAAGAAATGTTTTGGAAAGTTTGCGACAACCACTGGAAGAAGGCACTATCTCTGTTTCTAGGGCCTCAAGCTCGGTTATTTTACCGGCTAACTTCACTTTAGTAGCGGCAATGAATGCCTGTCCTTGTGGTAATTTTGGTGAAGAGAAGGGGGTCTGTTACTGCTCCCCTATTCAGGTTTTAAATTACAGAAAGAAAGTGTCCGGGCCGTTGCTGGATAGAATAGATATTCAAATAAACGTTCCGCGCGAAACAATTGGCTCTGTCGATTCGCCCCTAAGCAAGGCTTCGGGGATAAAAGTAGGCGAAATAAAGGGTCAAATAAATAAAGCCAAGGAGGTTCAGTTGGCCAGATTCAAGAATACCGGCCTTTTGGCCAATTCCGAGATTGATTACAAAAATATAGATAAATATTGTGTTTTGGATTCAGGAGCAGAAAATCTGCTTAAACAAGCCATTAATTTTAAAAATCAGTCATTAAGGGCGTATCACAAAACCAAGAAATTGGCCCGCACCATTGCCGATTTAGACGGTTCGGAGTCAATCAAAGAGCAACATGTGGCTGAAGCGGTAAATCTTCGCATGAATGAGAAGATGTTGAACGAGTTGGCATAGGTATCGCTCAACCCCACCCCCCCATTTACTGGCCTGTTGGTTACGTCCTCCGGATCTTCGTCAGACAAATACTAAAATTAACCTTCAATTTGCTTAATAAATTTCAGCAACCGTTCCTCCGCCTGCTGGCGGATTTTCCGGCTAAAATTTATTGTATAAGCAAATTATCGGTTAATTTTAGTATTGTGTTGCCTGGCGAAACCAAACGGCCTCAAATGGGGATGGGGTTTCGCTCAAAGCCAATAAATCGGCTCAAAAGGCCGGTTTTTTGGCCTTGCAATTTTATTTAAGTTGTGGTATAATTAGTTTATTCTGAAGAAGTACTGAACAGGAGGACGAGATGGATTTCTGGCAAGTTCACGGAATTTGGTTCCTTATCTTCATCATGATGTTCCCACGGTTGACGATGTTGTTCGCCGTGACGGTGCCGTTCGGCTGGCTCGCTTGGCTGGGCTGGGTATTCACCCCCTCCCTCCGTACGCGTAGAGGTTGCGGGGTGCTATTGAAATAAAGTGCTGGGCGGAACGAAAGTTCCGCGCGGAACTTTTAAAAACCACCGATTTCGGTGGTTTTTAGTATTTAAGGAGGGGATTTCTTGCTCCGTGGACTTCAAAGTGAAGGTGGCAGCCCGTAGAGCGGCCTGTTGAGCCCATGATGCCTATTAATTGGCCCTTGGCGACGGTTTGTCCGGAGAGAATGACTATTTTGCTTAGATGGGCGTAGAGAGTTTCTGTGGCGTTAGGATGGTTTAATTTAATGAATTTACCAAATCCGCCGTTATATCCAACAGCATCAGCTGTTATTGTGTTGCCGTCGGCTGCTGCATAAATAGGGGTTCCGCAAGAATTGGCCAAGTCAGCACCGTTTCTTCCGTGGAGTCCTTGGCTTATTCTTCCTTGAGTCGGGATCATAAAATAGTCGCCCAAGTTAGGAAGGTATGAAAACCTCTTAGCAATTGCCGACTGTGCTCCTGGTTTTGTTATAATAAGAGACTTTATCTGTCCATCCGGAACAATCAATTCCTCATTTATTTCCAAAGGCTGGCCTTCCTTGAGGTCATTGAATGCTAATATTTTGTCTGAAGGAATCCCATACTTCTTAGCGATTGAAGTCACTGTTTCACCATTTTTAACTTTGTGAATAACTCCGGAAACTGGAGGAATTCTCAAGACTTGGTCAGGTTTTATGCTGTTTGCATTTGCTAAATTATTAGCCCAGATAATAGAATCAACACTTACACCATAGTCGGAAGCAACAAAAGACAACAAATCTCCGGTCTGGACCGTGTATTCGACTATCTGATTGCGTTTAAATCCAATTTCTATATAGTCGGTTATGGTTGGGTTGCTGGCTATTACAGAGTTTTCTTGGATTGTTGAGGGGTCAAGATTATTGGATTCTTCCCCTCCTTGGCCAAGATTTTGGCTACTTAAGGCGGTTAAACTATTAATGTAAGCTAATTGATTTTGGGATTGAGTGATATTAATTATTGATGCTGAAGTTTCCTCTATGTAATTTCTAATAAGATTACTAAACAGGTTTGTTTGTCCTTCGCTGGATGCTCCTTTAAATATCAAGACCAAAAAAACAAGTGTTAATGTTCCATAAAAATTGAATAAACGGCTTGTTGTAAAGCTTTTAAATTTAGGCCAAAATGACCCTTCCCTTCCGAATTTTATCGAAAGAGTTTTTAAGTTTTGGAGCAACTTACTAATAGTTTTTTAATTAGTTAAACTCGGCTCATTTACACGTTTTTGGCCAAATAAAGCAAAAATCCTCTTGCGAGAATTTCCTATTGAGTTTATCACTTTTTGAGTCAAAAAGTCAATTTGGTTGTCAACACAATAATTCGGTGGTATTTTTCTTGGATGAGTACATTTGAACTGGGTTTTTTGGCAGAAAATTTAGCAGCTCGATATTTAGAAAAGAAAGGGTACAAGATACTCGATTTAAATTATAGAAAACCATGGGGCGAGATAGATATTGTTGCTTCAAAAGAGGGGATTTTAGTTTTTGTGGAGGTCAAGGCTAACAGGAAAATAATTGCCGGTTTTGAGCCGGAATTAAGAGCCACTACTTCTAAAATAATTAAAGTAGCTAGAACTGCGAGAACTTATCTTGCTGAAAAACATTTTAGTATTGAACAAGAATGGCAAATAGACGTGATTTCCGTAGGATTAGACGAACCTCAAGAAGTGGCCAAAATAAGGCATTTCAAGAATATTGATGTTTAGAATTATCTACTTTAAATAAAGCTTTTATTGACCGAAAGAGGGAAGTTCCGTGTGGAGTATTTGTTCGAAGTCTACATAGCCCTTTACATTTGTGTGTTTTTCTGATATAATAAAGGTATTCTTTGAAATTCAGATTCTGCCCAAAAGGGCAGGGAGGACAGCATGAGAAAAATGTTAGCGATCTTCATTTTGGCAGTTCTGACGACGGCCGTTCCGGTAAACGCCCAGGCTATTCGATGGGGATACATTCCTCAGACAACGGAGGGTTGGTATTATCTGGTCAATGGTGATCAGGTGGGTATGCTTACCGCCGATAATCTCGGCATGGTGAGAGGTCTCACTCACCAACTCCGGCGGTCGGAGATACGTTCCCTGTCCGACGATCTTGTTTGGAACGGAGCTGCATACGGTGTCAACACTGCGCGCGGTTTCTATCCGATGTATGATCACAACATGCGTCCAATGAGTCGCCGAGAGGCGAGTATCACTGGAGCAGCAATCGGAGCGGCAATTGGTTTTGGTGTCTCGGGAAATACTCGGGGCACAGCAATCGGTGCGGCTGGTGGCGCGATTGTGGGGCTTCTAACACACCGTGGCAACAGCAATAAGAACGATATCGGTACGAGGCCGAATCGACAAGTGTCCGTTTCGAACCAACCATCAACCGCGGGGGATTGGCGAGTTTCAAACCGAACGTCCAAGCGTGCCGAACTCTGGGACGGCGAGCAATTTGTCGCTCGTATCGAGTCTGGCAGGAGTATCCAGGTCGATGCGCCCCGGAATGGCGGCTACAAGGCCATTTTGCTGATCCCGAACCGCTCCGGTGGTTTAAATCGGGAAGCGGCCCAGATCCGCGGAAATGACAATCTCAATGGCTGGGACATCGTTTCCGCGGCTGTAAGATAGAAGACTCAAGTCTAACCGCATTTGCAACCACATCACGTGGCCATCGCAAATGCGGTTTTCTAATTGAAAAAAACAATAAAAAAAGCTAATATTAGTCATGATTTTTAATTCTCACAGTCCAAAAGAAACCCAGAAAATTGCTGCTGATTTAGCTCACAAAATTATCAAAACCAAAAAGGGTGCGGTGGTAGCATTAGAAGGGGAGTTAGGAGCTGGCAAGACAACTTTTATACAGGGATTTGCTAAAGCTCTTGGCATAAAATCAAAAATAAAAAGTCCGACTTTTGTTTTAATGAAAAAATATAAGGTTCCGGGCGGAACATCTAATCTCTATCACTTGGATTGTTATAGAATAGGGGACCATAAAGATTTAAAAATTCTAGAATTGAAAGAAATTTTTTCAGAGTCGCACGATATTATTTTAATAGAATGGGCAGAGAGGGCGAAGGAGATTCTTCCCAAAAAACACGTTACGATTCACATTGACCATATCGATAAAAAAACCAGAAAATTATTAATTACTAATGACTAAAAAATTAATTTTGATAGACGGCCACGCATTAGTTCACAGAGCATTTCACGCATTGCCTCAAACATTGGCTTCACCGACAGGCCTTTTAACCAATGCTGTTTATGGTTTTACGGCGGTATTGATTAAAGCTATCAAAGACATAAAACCTGATTACATCGTGGCCACTTTTGATTTGGCTGGTCCGACATTCCGCCATGAGGAATTTGCCGATTACAAAGCGCATCGCGAAAAAGCCCCTGAGGGATTGCATGAACAGGTGCCTTTAGTAAAAGAAGTTCTTGCGGCTTTTGGAATACCAGTTTTTGAAAAACCAGGATTTGAAGCCGATGATGTTATCGGTTCAATTTGTGAGAAAACCAAAAAAGTTAAAGGCCTGCAAACCATTATTGCTACTGGAGACATGGACACGCTTCAACTTGTTGAAGGCGACAAAGTGGTGGTTTTAACGCTTAGAAAAGGGGTAACAGACACAGTTTTATACAATGAAGACGAGGTCAGAAAACGCTACGGCATTGAGCCGGAACAGCTGGTTGATTATAAAGGGTTGAAAGGAGATCCATCCGATAATATTCCCGGGGTTCCTGGAGTGGGGGAGAAGACCGCATCTGTTTTGATAAAAAAATTTGGCAATCTTAATAATTTGTATAAAGAAATAGAAAAACCAGCAAACAACAAAAACAAAGATGTTTCAGAAAAGTTGGTTCAGAAATTGATTGAAAACAAAGACATGGCCTTTTTTTCCAAGAAACTCGCAACTATCATTAAAAATGTGAACATTGATTTTAAGTTAGAAAATGCCGAATGGCGAAAAACAATGAAGAAAGACGAAATTTCTCATCTTTTTCAGAGCATGGGCTTTTATAGTTTACTTAAGCGTGTTTCGGAAGTTGATGGTTCTGTTGTCCAGGAGCAGACGTCTTTTTTGCCTCCGCCAAAAACCGGGTCAGGGACAAATGAATTAAAAACTGACAAAGAAATAGCGGACCTGCTGTTTAAATTAAAAAATCAAAAAGAATTTGCCCTGGATGTATCCGGCAACAGTATTTATTTTGCCGTTGACCCAAAAGAGTGTGTTTCAGTTTCATTTGAATGTTTATCAAAGAACACATCCTTGAGGTTAAACCTCAAGGATGTGTTGGAGAATCCAAAAATAAGTAAAGTGGGCCACGATTTTAAAATGATTTCTAAATATTTTCTTGGCAAAGGGATTCATGTTGAGGGAATAAGTTTTGATTCCAAAATTGCCGCTTATCTTCTTAATTCAGATCTTAGAGACTACTCCCTGCACAATGTTTATTTCATTGAATTTAAGCAAAACATGGATATTAACCCAAAAAGAAGTCCTTGTGTTGTTCTCGAATTGAAAAATAAACTTGTTGCTAAGCTAAAACACATCGATTCTTTGTGGGTTTTGGAAAAGATAGAACTGCCACTTTCGATAGTATTGGCTGAGATGGAATTAAGCGGAATTAAAATTGATTCTTCGGCTATTGCTCGACTTGAAAAGACAACAACCAAAGAGCTGACCAAGCTTGAAAAAAATATATATGAATTAGCCGGTAAGGAATTTAATGTCAACTCGCCCCAGCAAATGTCGGCTATATTGTTTGAGCATTTGAAGATAACAGGAAAGCTTAAGAAAACCAGCAAAGGAGCTATTTCTACGGCAGCGCCGGAATTAGAAAAATTATCAGGAGTACATCCTATAATAGACTTGATACTGAAATATAGAGAACTTCAAAAACTGAAAACAACGTATATTGACCCATTTCCGAACCTGGTCAATAAACATGGACGTATTTGTACGACTTTTAATCAAACAGGCACTACTACAGGCCGTCTTTCAAGCGAGGAGCCAAATCTTCAAAATATTCCGATTCGTACCGATATTGGCCAGGAATTTAGGAAGGTTTTTATTGCGTCGCCTGGATATAAATTAGTTTCTTTTGACTATTCACAACTTGAACTTCGCATCGCAGCTCATATTTCCAAAGATAAAAAAATGAGCGAGGCTTTCAAAAGAGGAGAGGATATTCATACCCGGACCGCTGCTGAAATATTTGGCGTTCAGGCCTCGGAGGTTACTACTGGCATGCGAAGGCAGGCAAAAGTTTTAAATTTCGGAATTTTGTATGGCATGGGAATTATTGGTTTTCAGAGAGCTTCAGGAGTTGATAGAGCTAAGGCCAAAGAATTTATCGATAGATATCTTCATGAATTTTCCGGAATAGCTCGCTATATGCAAGAAATGAGAGATAAAGTCCGCCGAGATGGTTATGTAACAACAATTTTCGGGAGGCGTAGACAATTGCCGGAAGTCTTTTCTGGCATACCTCAACTTGTAAACCAAGCCGAAAGAATGGCGATTAATATGCCCATTCAAGGGACAGAGGCCGATCTTTTGAAACTATCCATGATCGAGATTCATGAATTAATTCATAAGGAAAAAACAGAAAAAAACGTAAAACTGTTATTACAAGTTCATGATGAACTCTTGTTTGAGGTGAAAGAAGATCTAATTAGGGATTGGGCTTCAAGAATAAGAAACATAATGGAAAATATCCACAAATTTGATGTGCCCTTGATCGTTGATGCGAAGTATGGTATAAATTGGGCAGAGATGGAAGAGATAACATAGGAGTCCAAAATGGCACTTTCAGAACTTGAACCGGATGTAAACAGAGTGGAAATCGCTGCTTTAAGAATGAAGGAAATAATTGAAACTACTTGGTTAAGAGACCCCGTCTTAAACGAGGTAGAAATAGTCGAGTTTAATCGTTTAAAGGCAGAGATCGAGAATGTGGGTTTATATGTAAATTGGGAAGTAAGATTTAAAATAGATGATTCGGGTGATCCTAAAATTGAGGCAGATGTAAACGTATTAATACCAAAAAACACTACAATCCATTAGAACTGGTAAAAGGCCAGTTTTTTTGTTAATAATTAGACTAATATGCCAGAATTGCCGGAAGTACAAACTATAGTCAATTATCTTTCCAAAAAAGTAGTTGGACTTAAGATAACCGATGCCTGGACTGACCGGCCTAAAACCCTGAAACAGGCAGGTGGGCTTATTAGTTTTAAAAAGCAGATTAAAAATAAAAAAATATTAAGCGTAAGACGTCGAGCAAAATATATTGTGGTGGACATAGAGGGAAAAAAGACGATTTTCATACACCAAAAAATATCCGGCCATCTGCTCTATGGCAAGTGGAAAGTGGCAAGTGGAAAGTGGGAAAGTATCGTTTCCGGTCCTTTGAAAGACGACAAGCAGAATGGTTACATCCGTTTCATGCTGATGCTGAATAACGGGTATCAGTTGGCATTGTCCGATTTAAGGCGTTTTGGAAAAGTGATTTTGGTGGATGACGACAAGGTCAAAGATCTGAAAGAAATAAGAGATTTAGGCCCGGAACCTCTGGAGATAAACTTTGAACAGTTTAAAGAATTGTTTAGAAGTTCAACTTCTAAACACAGAAAAAGGGGAAGAATAAAACAGATTCTAATGGATCCGACCTTCATTGCTGGAATAGGCAATATATATGCTGATGAGATATTGTGGGACTCCGGATTTCATCCTCTTTCAAGGGTAGAAAATTTAAATACATCAGATTTGAGGAAAATTTTTAATGGGATTGCAAAAATACTTAAAAAGGCAATTAAATATCAGGGGTCAAGCATAGATGATTACAGAATTCCATCCGGAGAAAAAGGTAAGTTTCAAGACATCCAAAATGCTTATCAATTAATCGGAAAAAAGTGCAAAAAAAGAGATAGCGGTATTATGGAACGGTTGAAACTTGGCGGCCGTTCCGCCCATTTTTGTTCCAAACACCAGATATTAAAATAATTTCTAGTTTTTAATGAATTTTAAATTTTTAAATCTTAACTTAAACAAAATATTGATAATCACCGGAGCGGTCATGTTCGTTTTTGTCGTTATATTTGTTATCTGGTGGAACAAGGAGATAGTTATTAGCAACAGCATAGGCATTATAAACAAAGACGAGATGTCAAAAAGCTCAATTACGGGACTTGATTGTTCTGGCGCCGATGTGCGGTCTATTGCCATAATGTTGGCATCTGATCCTGAAGCTAGGCCTCTTTCCGGAATAAGCCAGGCCGACTTGGTTTTTGAGATGCCTGTTGATCCGACGGGGATTACCAGATTTCTGGCTATCTTTCAGTGCGAAAAACCGAAAGAAATTGGATCGGTAAGATCAGCCAGAAGCGACTTTATTCCACTGGCAGCGGGTTTTAAGGCGATATACGCTCATTGGGGCGGAGAACACGATGCTCTTGAAAAACTGGACGGTCGAATTGTTGATAATATAGATGCTTTAAAATATGAAGGGGAAACGTTTTATAGAAAATCGGGAATTCGTCCTCCCCACAACGGATTTACTAATTTTGATCTTCTTACAAAAAAAGCTCAAGATCTTAGGTATGATTTTCAGAGTAATTTTTCCGGATATCCTCATCAAAAAGAAGAGTCAAAGAAAAACCTGTCTAACTTAACTGGTCAGGTCAGTATAAATTATCCGGGAACTCATGCTGTTGTTTGGACTTATGATCTCGAAACTAATTTATACAGCCGGTTCAGGAATGGCAGCGGCGAGATAGATAAAAATAACGGCCAGATGGTTAAGGCCAGTGTCGTTGCGGTGATGAACACAACCTCCAAATTCTTGAAGGAACAGTATATAAGCGTTAATGTTTCTGGCAGTGGAACGGCTCAAATTTATCAAAACGGCAGCATTATAAACAGTAAGTGGGAAAAGAATGTTTCTCAACTGGACAGTAAATTATATTTTTACGATGGTTCGGGAAAGGAAATTCAGTTTGTCCCCGGAAAAATATGGGTGGAAATTTTGACGCGATGATTATTTTTTTATATGGGCCGGACAGCTACCGGCTGAAACAAAATAGCCGCATTGTTTTGGATAATTACCGAAAAAAGCATTCGGATGGTATTTTTTTTAAATTTGATTTATCAAACATAGACGAAATTGCAAAAGCCGAAGATGCTGTTAAGAGCGGTTCTTTGTTTGGCGAGATAAAATTGATAGTTATCAAAAATTCCTTTTTCAATAAAGCCGGCTCGGATCGGATGGGGAATCTGATCAAGGCCCAAAACCTCTTGAAAGAAAAAGACACAGTCCTTTTGTTTGTTGAGAATCAAGACGAAAAAGAACTGGCTAAAAACAAAACACTTTTTAATTTATTGGCCGGAAAAGACAGCATGGTAAAAAATATCGAGTATCTTGAAGGAGAAAAGCTGGTCAAATGGATAAGGGGGGAGTTTGTTTCAAGAAATTGCTTGATAGAGCCCGATGCAATAAAAGAATTGGTTATTACCAGGGGAAATGACAGCTGGGCTTTGATTAATGAGATAGAAAAATTAAGTAATTATAGTGGCCAGACCACTATAACAAAAAAGGATGTGGCGCTTCTTGGTTTCAAAAAAATCGACCTGAATATTTTTGATTTTGTCGATGCCATTGCTGGGAAGAACAAACTGAAAGCTTACGAGATTTTGTTTAAAGAGATACAAAACGGCCGGGATCCATATTATCTTTTGACCATGATTGTTTACGGATTTAGAAATCTATTAGCCGTTAAGGATTTGTCGGCTAGAGGCATGTCTTTAAGCGATATAACCAAAAGAGTTCGCCTTCACCCGTTTGTTGCTAAAAAATCATACCAAAGCGCGGATAGATTCAGCCTAGAAGAATTGAGGAAGGTTTATGGGCGTTTGCTTGATTTGGATACCCGTTCCAAAGAGGGGGTTCTTAATTTGACCGATTCTCTATTCTCGTTTGTATTGATCTAATTAAAAGCGCCCTTAAAGGCGCTTATTTTTTCTTTCTTTCACTATCGAACATTGCTAGTAGATCTTTGTCATCAACCCTGGTTTCTAAAAATACCTTCTTTCCCCACAGGTGGTTAATTTTTTCTAAAGTGGCGTTCATATATTTGGGGTCAAGCTCATATCCATTCCAGACATGTCTAAGCAAAAGATGATTCTGGCTGTTATAGTTTCCGTTTTCAACTCTGATAAGCGGCACTCCGTAATAAGTGAACTGATTTTTTAGGATTTCTCTTATTACATCCGGATTATCTTCGACAATCACATAAACAATATCCCCATTTGCTGTCGGTAATCCTGCCCAGATATATAATTGCTGTTCCCTGATGAATTCGTCAGTGAAAAATTCTTCTACAGCCATTCGATCGCTATAAAAAGAACGAACTTGGAATATTTTTTGATTTCCCAGTCCAGCGGCCGTGTCCCACCTAGAGTGCTTAAAAGCATTTTTTTCTTCCTCATACTCTCTACCGAATTGGCCCTTGTCCCATCTTTCTTTGATGTTCTCAAACAAGGAAAGATAAATTCGATACCAGTTAAAGCCGGCTTTGTTTTCTCGGGTTACCCCTGAATGAAAATCATTGAATACCCCATGTTCTTCAGGGGTGATAACGCCTTCTTCAAAAAGTCGTCTCATTATCCTGACGTGCCAATAAGTAGCCCAACCCTCATCGAGTCCTTTTGTTTTTCTGTTTGGCGCCAAACTTCTGGCTTGATTTCTTATTACCGTCAAGACATCAATCATCCAGGGCTTAAGAGGTTTAGGCGACTTTTTGATTAAATAATTAAGGATATCATAGGTTGGTTCGGGCGGAGTTTTTGTTGATAATCTTTCCAGCCTTTTTTCTATTTGCTCAATTTCTTGTTGGGTTTCTGATTTTTTGAATTTTGATTTTACGTCTTCAAATCTTTCAAGTTTTGCTCTTTCAAAAGCTATTAACCTTTCTCTGACAGTTTCTTCATCCTGTTCTTCAAAGAATGGATCAGGATCCTGGTGCCATTGAATCGACATTCCTGCATCAATTACTTTCTCTACTTCCTGTTGTCCATGACGTGCTTCGTATTCTTTAAAGCGCTTGGAGGCGTTTCTAGCTTCTTCAGCAACGTTGGAGAAGGAACGCCCATGTTTTAAATATCTGTTTGCCAAAAAGAAATCAACATGGCCATAAACGTGGGCGATGACAAGAACATTTAAAGCAAATGGGTTTGTTTCCACTAAAAAGGCTTTTGGTTTGTCAAAATTCCAAACTTGCTCATAAGGTATGCCTGCTCCCGTGTGTTCATAAATAGTACGGTGTTTTTCGTAATCCCTGCCGAATGTCCAATGAGAAAAGTTAACTGGAAATCCGTAAGACATTCCCTCAAGCACTCTCTGGGCTGTAGTTATTTCGAATGTAATTTCGGTGGTTAAGAGGCCTGATTCTTCTGCTATTTCTTTTATTCTCTTTTCGATTTGAATTAAACGTTCAACTCCTTGCTTCTTCATTGGGTCCACCTGTCTTTTCTCAAGAATGCTTTCAGGGCTGGTAAAATATGTTCTCGCTCCATGAGGCGTACACACAGAAGGGGCAAGTCTTTATCGCCTTCGGCTATTCCCAAACCATTATCTTGTGTTTCTTTCAAGGTAAAGTAGTTTTTAAATTTCTGCCAGAGTCCGGATCTTTTGTTCTTAAACCAATCCGGATCAGCATCCGGTTGAACTTCCCCGTAGCCAATCATGTTCACTCCTTTATCAATAAGTTTTCCCAACTCTTCAATGGTTCTTTCGGGGTCAAAGTCTTCACCGTCGGAAAAGTGCCATACATAAACGTTCCAACGATTGGTTGGGTATTCCGTATCAATCAAGCTGCTTGCCAGTTCATATGCTGTATGGCAATTAGTTCCTCCACTTTCCCCGGTTCTAAAAAAATCCTCTTCGCCCACTAATTTAGCTGTGGAATGGTGGATTATGAACCTAACTTCAACGTTTCTGTATAATTTTCTCAAAAATGCCACCAACCAAAAAAGCATTGCTCGGGCTAAATATTTTTTCATATAGCCCATTGAACCGGAAACATCCATCATGGCAATAATAACTGCGTTGGACTGGTTCTCCGTGTCTTGCTGAATTTCCCGGTATCTCAAATCGTCAGCCTCAAAAACAGGGAATGGAATTATGGTAGATTCTTTTGAGGTCAACTGGTTTTGTTTAATAATTTCAATGGCTTTTTCCAGTAATCCACCGGCTTGTTTAAGGGCGCTAAAGCATATAAATTCGTCAGATCCGGTCTCCGCTTTGAGCGTTTCTAAAAAGATCCAAAACCTTCTCATCCCTTCTTGGGCAGTAGCCCTTCTGTCAAGTAGAGGCCAAGGGCCGGATTTTACGATTCCGCCTATCTTGTACCCCAACTCTACAATTAATTCTTTTACTTCCTTTTCTTCCAATTGCGGAAGACCAAGATCTTCAAGCATCAGTTCAATAATTTCTTCAATTTCCACTTCTGTTTCTATATAATCTTCTCCGGGTTCTTCTCCGGGTTCTCCCGGCTGACCTTGAGCT
Organism: Candidatus Yanofskybacteria bacterium RIFCSPHIGHO2_01_FULL_41_26; assembly: GCA_001794055.1. Classification (GTDB taxonomy): domain Bacteria; phylum Patescibacteriota; class Minisyncoccia; order 2-02-FULL-40-12; family GWA2-44-9; genus 2-01-FULL-41-26. Next base: position 36,075 of record MGJB01000002.1, read on the forward strand.
GGTTTATGGCCAATGACATCTCCGGGCTGACCATCTCCTTGGCCGATTCCTTCGGATTCATTTCCTGTTTTTGGACGAAAATGAGGCAAGTCAATGTTTCTAATCGGGATCTTTATCACTCTGCCTTTTTTTTGGGTGATTATCGACTCGTCGGCAATAATTTCAGGAAGCTTTTTGATTATAGCTTCTCTTTGTTTTTCACGGTGCCGGCGGGCATCTTTACGACCGCGCTCTGTAACGGGTTCCGATACTATGATAGGCACAAAATCACCTCTGTAAATTTTTAAATTTCTGGAGAAAGAATAACAACAAACTCCGCTCTTGAAAAGGGGCAAATAAAAAACTCCCGATTAAGGGAGTACTGTCCTTTTCAAGGGCGGGGTTACTCATTTAAGAATTCATCGGCTTTTTCGATGATCTCTTTGGCGCAAGTTTTACAGAACCCTCCGGGACCGGTGAGTTCCGAGAAAAGATCACTAGCCCGTTTCTTTGATTCTTCGTCTTTGGGCTTATGAATAGCCAATACTGTTTTTAACATGTCTTTCGAGTCAGAAAGAAGTTTTTTGTCGACAGCCCGAGATAATGGAGGATATGAATCATAGGCCAAACTTCCTGCTTCCAGTATTTCTCCTCTAAAATTATCAGCTTCAGATTCGGAAATTGGTATAAACTCCTCAATCTCTCGTAGAAATTTTACATTTGGTGTCTTGGGTCTTCCCGTCAACGTATCACGGACAACATCAGTTCGGCCTCTGACAAATTTTCTTTTCTGTTCTCTGTAAAATCTTGCCTCTCTTACATAATCGTCGAACATTTGGCGAGCCAAATCATCGTGAGATTTGAGAAACGCCTTCTCAACAGCGCTAACTGTAAATTCTTTATATTCAGCAACAACAGTGCCACCCTCGCTTGAGGAAAGTAGTTCCTTGTAGCGGCTTACTTCTTCCGGAGTGACACCCATTCGATGTTCAAAAATTTCTCTTAGAGCCGTCAAGGTCTTAAGGGGGGTTAAACATCCGTTGTCAGTATCTGATTCTTTGGCAAGAGCGCTGTTTAAAGCGGCCAGAACGGTTCTCGAACTGACCCCGAACATACCTTCTATTTTGGCAATGTCCGGTGATGTGCGGCCCTCTTCAATAAGCTCCCTTATATCGATTGGTTTTTTATCTTTATCCCTAAGTTCTGTTAAGGCTCGGTCGCCATTATAGACCTTAGCTTTTGTTAATGAATCAATTCCCATCTGCGAAGGCGTAAGTCGTGTCAAAATGGCAAATAACGCCGCAAGTTCTAACGCTCCCGGAGCGATGTGATGTCCTTTTAATCGGACAAAATCACTTTCTCTTTCGATAAGCTTTTTATAGAGTCTTACCTCGTCTCTTATTCGCAGAGGATAGTGAAAAGGTACTACGATAAATCGGTCATGGAGCCCTTCATATTTTTTATTTGTAGCAAACTCCTTAAAAGCAGTTAGGTTGGTGTGGCCGATTATTACGGTATCGACAGAAAGATGAGGGAAATAAGAGCCTTCAATTTTTAATTGTTTTTCTTCGGCTACACTGAAAAAAACTCTCAAAACCTTAGGATCGCTTGAAGTAACCTCTCGTCCTTCAACGAAACCTCTTTCTCCAGCCGGAATTTCCCCGCCTATCTCAAAAGCTCTGGGATGATTGTGACCGTATGCAGGATTTGAAGTTATGCCGATGTTTTCCCGGCCGCTTAACGCTGTAGTATCGGAAGTTATTTCGTTTGATGGTTCAAATGAACCAATGCCGCGTCTACCCTGAATCGAGAAAGTAAAAGTCTCTACCGGAACTTCATGCCAACGAACAGTTCCGTCCGGATCACTGTACTTTGTTTCTAAAAGATCTCGGCAAACAGGGCAAAGGTCGCCTTCTATTTGGACTCCTATATGTAGATGTTTGGGATCTGGATCCGCTTTGCATTCTGTACAATGTTCTTTTTTTGTTGCTGCTTGGTCCCTCATATAACGGGGAAGAAGATGAAGCGGTTCCTCGTGTTTTGGACATCCTTTGATAAAAAATACCGGACGCTTGTTATAGTTTTCCAACGCTTTGCCCAGAATTCTTACCCAAGTTGATTTTCCTGCTCCAGGAGGACCGACAAGGATCAGAAGGTACTTTCCTGTGGAGCCTCGAGTTGCTCCGACTTTAATATGTTCAACCGCTTCAGATATGGGTTTATCTACCCCGTAAAGTTCTTTACGGAAAAGATTATATCCAGTAGAAACCCCCATCCACTGTTCTTCTTCGGGAAGTTGAACTACTTCGGCGTTTTGAATTATTTCCCACAATCTCGAAGCAGATAGTTGAGCAATGGCCGGATCTTCCGCCACTAAGGCTAAATATTCACGAAATGTTATTTCTCTATGGAGTTTCTTTTTCGCTCTTTTTCGCTCGGCATCTTCTTTAATAATGCTGTTAAAGCCGTTCTTTTTTTCTTCTGACATCGATGTCTCCTTGGCGAGTAGTTTTAAAAGTTCTAGATTTACCCATATTAGTATAAGGGGGCTTAAAGTCAATCCCACCATGTTGATTTTTCTTAAATAATATGTATACTATTGACAAGTTCTTTACCAATTAGGGAAACAAAGAAAAGTGCATCCAAAACATCAAATCGTGCTTCCTGTACAGCACGTCTTGATAAATCTTGGTCCGAGCATAATGGTAATGCCAGGGACTTGGTCTTATATTCGTTTAGACGATCATGAATCTTCCAGTAAGATTTTGACAGCAGTTAAGGCCGGGCAAGCCCCTTATGTTTTTGCTGTAATGTCTGATCCTCAGATAAAAGATCCGCCGGACAGATTTTATAAAGTTGGCGTAGTTGCTGAAACACGACCATACAATGATGATCGGGCCATTGTTTTGGGGGGTCTTTTAAGGGCCGAGATTACTAAATTCATAAGGGTTGGAGAAAAGGGCGGAGGTCTTTGGATGGTTAGCCTCAAGAAGATAGAAGACGAGAATCACGATGATTATTTTGTAAAATCTAATCAACATGTTTTGGCTGATATGATAAAAATTAGAGATCTTCTGAGGTCTTTTGTGATCAGAGCGGAAGGATCTTATCTTTTTGACAAGAGGCTTCTGGATCTTCTGTTGGATAATTTTGAAAATACTGACTGGGGAAATAAAGATGCGGTTGATAATTTTATCTGGTCAACACTGCATGCGGTTCCGGATTTACTCCAAGAAGATAAACAGCCTATTCTTGAAAGCATGAGTTTGCCGGAAAGAATTGAGCTTTGCATTAAAACTATTAAGAAAAGATTAAAGCTTCTAGAAATTCAAAAAGAGAATATGTCAAAAGATGGCAAGCTTATTAGAAGAGCAAGAAAAACCGAAGTAGATCCCCGAGGTGATGCAAATAAAAACGACGAAGATGATTTTGTCAAAGGCATTCATGTCGACATAAAAAAGAGATGGGAACAATTCAAATTAATTAGGGATCACATGAACGAAGATGCTGGCGATGTGATAATGGAGGATCTTGAGAAGCTGAAGTCCTTAGGAAGTCCGCAAGGGAATAATTACGAATGGCCCAAGTATATGCGGCGCGTAGACTTTATTCTTGGTCTTCCCTGGAAAGAAGAAACGGTTCAAGAAGGCAATATCTCTAAAGTGGCACAGATTCTCGACGAAGATCACTTTGGCCTTGTTTGTGAAAAGGATTCAATTTGCGACCAAGTCGCTCCCAAATTGCTTAACCCCGGTAGTAGGGGATCCATTATTTGCCTTGTCGGTCCTCCCGGAACAGGGAAGACTTCTCTTGCCAAATCAATAGCTAGGGCATTGAACAGAAAATATATCAGGATGTCTTTAGGTGGTGTTAGAGATGAAGCCCAGATCAGGGGCCACGGCATTACTTATGTTGGTGCTGAACCCGGAGAGATACTGAAGCTGATGAAGCGATGCGGAGTTAAAAATCCATTGTTTGTTATTGACGAGATTGATAAATTGGGACAAATGTCCACCAGCGGAGACCCATCCGCAGCGATGCTTGAAGTTTTGGATCCCGAACAGAACGGTACATTCAAGGACCATTTTGTAGCTTGTGGATTCGACCTTTCAAGGGTTATGTTTATCGCTACGGCAAATCAGGAACATACGATCCATCCCGCTCTTAGAGACAGGATGGATGTTACTCGTTTGCCAGGATATTTAGAAGTTGAGAAGGTGGAAATTGCCAAGAGGCACCTAATCCCTCGTTTGATGAAAGACTTAGGTCTTATTCAAAATAACGTCGAAGTTGCATGGGAAGAGGGCCTGATCTCCAAAATCATCAGGAGCTATACAAATGAAGCCGGAGTCAGAAACATTGAAAGAGCTCTTGCAAAAATTTTAAAAAAGATTTGTCGAGCATATCTCAAATCAAAAAACGAGGAAGAGCCGGTTACTAAATTTAATGTGACTGAACAAAAAGTCCATGAGTATCTCGGACCACCCAAGTTTACCAAGGACAGAGTCAGGCCTACGAAAGTGGGAGAGGCAATAGGCCTTGCCTGGACTCCTGTCGGCGGAGACATTCTTTACGTTCAAGTAGAAACCTACCCCAGACTACAGGGCAAGAAAGTTTTTGCTCGAACCGGAATGCAGGGCAAAGTTATGGAAGAATCTGATGAAGTTGCCTTAACTCTAGTAAGAAATAGGCACCCAGAGTTGTCTGAAAAGTTATCGGAGCTTGCTATCCATTTGCACATACCAAACGGTGCTGTTCCTAAAGATGGACCTTCTGCTGGGATAACCATAGTAAGTGCTTTAGAATCTGAAATAACGAATAAGCCTATAAAATTTAATTTAGCAATGACGGGGGAGATAGATTTAAAAGGCAGAGTTTTAGCGGTTGGCGGGATTAGAGAAAAGATAGTGGCCGCTGAAGGAGCGGGCATAGAATCAATTATTATGCCAAAGGATAATGAGAGAAATCTTCACGACGTGCCTGAGGCCGTAAAGGACAAACTAATATTTCATTTTGTGGAGTCAATAGATGAAGTTTTGGAAAATGCATTTCCACGGGACCCGGCTTAAAAAGCCGGTTTTTTGTAAAAAAGTGATTTTTGGCGTATACTTTTTAAAGATTATGTTCAACTACCTCCATGTCGGCCGGGCTACTGATTTAATCGACGACAAAGACCGGCACTTATTCCGCCTTCTGGAAGTAATGCCTGGTTTTTTGGCTTGGCTTACGTTGTTTTTGGTGGCCTTGTTGTCTTTTTTGGTCCCGTTTTGGATGGCGATATTTATAATTGCCTTCGATGTTTATTGGCTCATTAAAACTGTGTATTTGTCTTTGCACCTGCGAGTTTCGTACAACAAACTGAAAAAGAATCTGACCTTAAACTGGATTGAAAAATTAAACAGACTATCGACTATCGACTATCGACTATCGACTATCAAATCGTGGCAGGATATTTACCACTTTGTTTTTCTGCCTTTGTATAAAGAAGATTATTCTGTCGTTGCTTCCACGATAGAAGGTCTTTTAAAAACAAATTATCCAAAATCAAAGATGGTGGTAGTTATTTGTTGGGAAGAAAGGGGGGGCAAAGAGACTGAGTCGGTTGTCCGTGAAGTTGAAAAAAATTATAAAAATGTTTTTTTAGATTTTGTATCAGTAATGCATCCGGCCAACCTTCCTGATGAGATTCCTGGCAAGGGTTCAAATACTGCTTATGCCGCAAAGATGGTCAGGGATTCTATTGTTGATGTCCGTCGGATTCCATATGATCATATTCTTGTTTCTAATCTTGATATTGATACTGTCGTTTTTCCCGAATATTTTGGAATTTTGATGCACACTTTTCTTACTACGCCTAACCCGCTACGTTCTTCTTATCAGCCGATTCCTTTGTATGTTAATAACATTTGGGAAGCTCCGTCATTTGCAAGAGTAGTTGCTTTTGCGGCGACATTCTGGCATACCGTGAAACAGGAGAAAGCCGAAACGGCCACGACATTTTCATCCCACTCAATGCCATGGCAGGCATTGGTAGATGTCGGATTTTGGCAAAAAAATATGGTTTCAGAGGATTCTCGGATATTTTGGCAGTGTTTTTTAAGGTATGACGGCGATTACAAGGTTGTGCCGTTATTTTATCCGGTATCAATGGATGCCAATGTTGCTTCAACAAATTTTCAAACACTGAAGAATGTTTACAAACAACAAAGGCGCTGGGCATATGGGGCCGAGAACATACCTTATTTCATGTTTGGTTTTATGAGAAATAAAGCCATTTCTTTCTCTAAAAAATTGTATTATGGGTTCATGGTCATTGAAGGAAATCACTCCTGGGCAACGAATGCCCTGCTTATTTTTGTTTTAGGCTGGCTGCCGGTCTTGCTGGGCGGTCAGGAATTTAACAGAACAGTTCTTTCTTTTAATTTGCCTTATTTGACTAGAATAATCATGACTCTTTCGATGCTCGGCTTGGTTTCTTCGGCTATTTTATCTATTATTCTTCTTCCGCCTCGGCCTCTTAAATACGGCAAATTTAAATATTTCTGGATGCTGGTTCAGTGGGTATTATTTCCCGCAACGACAATATTTCTCGGTTCCATACCGGCATTGGAAGCTCAAACTCGCCTGATGCTCGGCAAGTATATGGGGTTTTGGGTAACCCCGAAGATTAGGGCAAGGTAACTTGACGTCAGTCTTGCTATTGTTTATGATACGGCTTGGTTATTCTGATTATTTAAAGGTGGCAAGATGACTAACAAAAAGTGGGAATACAAGATGGTAACGATTGCCCTGTTAGATCAGACCAGAACAGAAACAATCCTGAATGAATTAGGCAAAGCTGGATGGGAGCTGGTTGTTGTAAATTATGCCGCAGCCTATTTGAAGATGGAAAAATAAATCAGGAATTAATTCGGCTAAGTGCCGGATTTTTGTTAAGCCGGTTTGAATCTCTATTGCCAACTGCCATCCCCATCCATATTCACAGGGGTTGTGGGGTGTTATTGAAATAAGTTAGTTATTCAAAATGAGTAAGACGCTGGAATTTTTCTAATTTGTCTTTGAGAAGAGGGTAGTTTGTTAATGACGAATCATCTTTCAGTAAAAACCTTGCCTCAAGCCGGGCTTTTTTGATTAGTTCTACGTTGGCCAACGAGGCCATGGCGAGGTCGGGAAGGCCGGATTGCTTAACGCCGAAAAATTCTCCGGGACCGCGGATGGCCATATCTTTTTCGGCAAGCAAAAATCCGTCATCGCATTCAACCAGAGCTTTTAACCTTTGATTGATTTTTTTGTCGGATGTTAAACTGAACAACAAACAATAAGATTGGTGTTCTCCTCGTCCAACCCGGCCTCGGAATTGGTGTAACTGGGCCAGACCGAATCTTTCGGAATTCTCTACCATCATAATTGTGGCATTCTGAATATCTACTCCGACTTCAACAACTGAAGTCGAGACTAGAATTCCATACTTCTTGTTTTTAAATTTGTCCATTATTTCATTTTTTTCTTTTGGTTTCATTTTGCCGTGGAGCATTGCTACCTTAAGGTCCGGAAACACCTCTTCCGATAATTTTTTATATTCAACTTCAACGGCCTTTGCTTCGGACCAGAGGATATTCATTTTGGATTGCTTGTTTTTGCCTTTTATTTCTTTGATCGGATCGGCCAGTTCTATCCGTGGACAGATGACAAAAACCTGCCGGCCTGAATTTACTTCTTCTCGAATAAAGTTGTAGGCAGATTTTCTTTGCAGAGGCGAGATTACTTTAGTAATTATTTTCTGGCGGTTTTTTGGTTTTTCTTTAATTAGGGAAATATCCAGATCGCCATATATAGTCAAGGCAAGAGTACGGGGAATGGGAGTGGCAGTCATGGACAATAAATGCGGCACAATCTCTTTGTTCTTAACCAATGCTGCTCGTTGGGCCACTCCGAATCTGTGTTGTTCATCTAAGACCACCAAGGCAAGATTTTTAAATTCTACATCTTTTTGTATCAAAGCATGGGTGCCTATGATAATCTTGGCTTGACCTGAGGCAATGCGTTTTTTGATATTTGATTTTTTGCCGGCTCGGAGTGGGCTCTCGGGGCGGTGCTTTAGCCCGCCCTGGGAACTCTGTAAACTGCAGGTGCTCCAGGCGATAGAACCGGTTAGAAGTGCGACCTCAATGTCGGTGTGAGATATGAGTTTTCTGATTGTTTCCATGTGCTGGTTGGCGAGAACTTCAGTTGGGGCCATAAATACGGTCTGGTAGCCGGCTTTGGCTGTTTGGATAGCGGCTATTAATGCAACCACAGTTTTGCCAGAACCGACATCTCCTTCCATGAGACGATTCATCGGATATGATTTACCGATGTCTTTTAATATTTCCCAGGCTGCGACTTTTTGATCGCGAGTCAATTCAAAAGGCAACTCGGAGATAAAATTTTGGATTAAGTTTTGATCAAATCCTACCCTTACCGATTTCAGTTGATTTAATTTTCTTCTTTCCAAAAGAGCTTTGAGTTGAAAAAGTAGCAGATCGTCAAAAGCCAATCGTTCTTTAGCAATATTGGCCTCTGTGTCATTTGTTGGATAATGAATCTTGGCAATCGCCTCCTCCAAAGAGGGGAGCTTATATTTTTTAATAATTTGTTCGGGGAGTGGGTCTAGAATTTTTAAGTTTTTTAAAATTGGCTTGATTAGAAATCGGAGATACTTTGAGGTAACTCCCTCTGTTTCGGGATAGACCGGAATCAATCTTCCGGTGTGGGTTAGTCCGCCAGCTGGAGGAATAAAAGGATACTCATCGGCGTTTATCTTTTCGTAAGTCGGACTGGAAAGGTATAGGCCATGTTTATCAAGATTGGCTTTTCCGGCCAAACTCACTAAGGCTCCTTCCCTTAAACTGTTGGCAATAAAGGGTTGATTGAACCAAACCACTTTTACAGCTCCGGTTTCGTCGCTAACCAAAGCATTTGTTATAGACATTCGTTTTGGGAATATCATCCGGCTACTCATCTTTAAAACTTCTCCTTGGATGTTCACTTTTTGGCCGGGCTCGATTTCGGAAATTGTTACGACCTTGCTGTAATCTTCATAGCGTGCAGGAAAATGCCACAAGAGGTCTCTTACGGTCTTTATGCCGAGTTTGGCCAAGCGAGGGAGATTTCTTGAACCCACATTCCTAAGTTGTTCGACGGAAAGGTTTAAGTCCATTTCGCCCATATTTTAACATTTGCGGATTAAATTTAAAAGCGGATAAAAATCCGCCTTAATCAACGATGTGTCCCCGGGGTGATTTGAACACCCGGCCTTAGGGTCCGCAACCCTACGCTCTATCCAGCTGAGCTACGGGGACAATATGTTTTTTTATAATCCCATTTTTCTGCTGATTAAATCTACCAAAGATTTCTCATGTTCTTTTTCTGCGATGAATTTTACCATCAAAGATCGGAGTTTCACCGGATTTTGGTTTTCAATGGAAATCTTAACATACGGCATATACCATTTTCTGGCTTCCAGGCTTAACTCTTTCGGGCCGTTTGGATTATAATCCAGCCAAAAAGATTTTAGTTCCTTATAAAAATAAGCATGGTTATCTATCATTACGCCCGCTTGATTGACTACGACCTTAGATGCCATCGGTTTTTTATTGACATAAAGAGCCATTACCACAGAAGAAAGAATTAAAAAAATAGCGGTCAAAGCATCCATGCGATAAAAAATTATGGCACCTGCTCCGGCTAATAACGCAATTATAATCCAGGCAAGATATTTTTTCTGGGGGTTGTAATAAAACGATGGTGCTTCCCATTCAAACCGATCAGTTTTTTCGGGGAGTAGACTAATTTCGGCTGTTGCCGGTTGTATCTTTTCTCTCATCTCTTGTTTAACCAAAGGCACTTTCTCAGCAGTGGAGAGTGTTTCTTTTTGCCGGATTTTTTTTCTTAAATCAACAGTTCTAGACATTGGCGGTGTATTCTTGAAATAGCTCGAACGGAATTCTGCCCTCGTCCCGCTTCGCGGGACTCGGAATGGGCGGGCAAAATGAATTCTGAAGCCGAGAGCATTAACAATTTCAAGTTTTTAATTGAGTTAAGTATAACTCAATTCAGTGAATTTTTCAATTTAAAATTATTGAAAAATTCACTGGCTTTGGCGGCAAATTCTCGCTCTTTGAATTATGAAAAAGAAAGGGCCACCGCTCCCTTTCGAAAGTCGGTGGCCGTTGGTGGAACATGAGGTCGCCAGCTCAACTAGCCCTCACTGGAACCGAATCGACGCGCGAGGACGTAGATGTCTTTCCGTATCGAGAAGTCGGTTGGGTTGTCGTCGGAGCTTGCCAACCGCTTTGCATCCTCGACATTACGGAAGGTGTACACGATGAGAACATCCTCGTTGAAGATACGATATTTGTAGCCAGGAGGACGGTCAAAGACACTCCTCTGGACCACGAAGCATCGGAAGGCGAGATCACCTTCGTCGACGATGTTGTCACACGTCTTGTGAGCAGCGGCCCAACCCTCGGGCTTCACGTGGGGAGAGATGCTGTCTTTGAAGATGACGGCGCGTGCGTCAGCCGCCATCAACTGCCCGCGCGAGATCGCCCGAATGTCCGATTCGTTCGGAACTCCGGGGACAACGCCGAACCTCGCCGCGATGAGAACCAACACTGCACCAGCCAGGAAACCAAGAAGCGTGTTCTTCATACTCGTCTGTCCTCCTCTCAAGGAACGTCCGTACTGGCCTGCACTATACTAATTATTAGCTTAAATATCAAGAAGCGGCGTTTAGCCGCTTCTTGGAAAAAATTGATTAAAAAATTTCTTTTGCCCTTCCAAAATATGATTCGAGCCGATTTGTTTTCAGGTTCTTTGGCAGTTTGGAATGCTCTCGG
>MGJB01000003.1 GCA_001794055.1 Candidatus Yanofskybacteria bacterium RIFCSPHIGHO2_01_FULL_41_26
CATTACCCCCAAAGATGTCGTGGCTCAATTGACCGAACTGCGTCATAACAAAAAAGAACACTTTATTGCTCTGTACCTCAACGCCAGAAACCAGCTGGTGCATAAAGAAACGATTTCAATGGGAACTTTGAATGCCAACTTAGTCCACCCCCGGGAAGTTTTTGAACCGGCCCTTAAACATTCAGCCGCCGGCATCATGGTTGCGCATAACCACCCATCCGGTGATCCGAAACCGTCAGAAGACGATCTGGAGATTACAAAAAGGTTGACGGAGGCCGGCAAGATGATGGGCGTTGAGCTTTTGGATCATGTAATTATCGCAACAAACAGCGTTTTTAGTTTTAAAGAAGAAAAGTTGCTATGAGCACCAACATTAAAGATTTAGAAAACAGATTGTGGGAGGCGGCGGATCATATGCGCGCCAATTCGCCGTTGCGGCTCAATGAATTCGCCGAGCCGGTTTTGGGTTTGATTTTTCTGAAGTTCGCGGGTGTTAAGCACAACAAAACAGAAAAAGAGGTGGCCGAAGAGCGAAAAGCAAAAACCAAAAGTCATGGTGGGGCCTCGGTTTCTCGCGAGCGGCCGGTATCATCTGCCGATTACCACGCTCGCGGCGTACTGTTCGTTCCGGAAAAAGCTCGCTTCTCTTATCTTATAGAACTGCCGGAAGGAACAGATATGGGCAGAGCCGTGAATGACGCGATGAAAGAGATCGAGGCGGAAAACAAAGAACTTGCCGGCATTCTTCCGAAGACATTTCAAAAACTTGACAACAGATCCATAATCGCGCTTCTCAAAAACTTTAATCAAATTCCCGACGACATTGAGGGTGATGCTTTTGGAAGAATCTACGAATACTTCCTTGGGAAGTTTGCGCTTGCGGACGGCTCGCGCGGAGGCGAATTTTTTACGCCGACAAGTATCGTAAAACTCATTGTAGAAATCATTGAGCCGTATCAAGGAAGGATTTACGATCCGGCCTGCGGTTCCGGCGGCATGTTTGTGCAGTCGCATGAGTTCGTAAAACGGCATCTTGCCTGCCCGCCGAAGCTTCAGCGAAGGAGGGAAAACGGAATACCAGTTAGAGCTGCCCGTGAAATATCAATCTACGGCCAAGAGAAAACAGACCAGACCGTTCGCATCGCAAAAATGAATCTCGCAATTCATGGCCTTTCCGGGGATATCCGCGAAGGAAATACCTACTACGAGGATCGCCATAAGAGTATCGGGAAATTTGATTTCACGATGGCCAATCCTCCGTTCAATGTAAAGGGCATTGATAAAGAGCGCATCAAAGACGATCCGCGATTTTCATACGGGATTCCGAGAGCGGACAACGGCAATTATCTCTGGATTCAAATCTTTTTAAATTCTTTGAATGACAAAGGGCGGGCAGGATTTGTTATGGCAAACTCGGCAAGCGACGCTGGCCATAGTGAAAAGGAAATTCGCCAGAAAATGATAGAAGACGGCATGGTGGATGTGATTGTCGCCGTGGGCCCGAACATGTTTTATAATGTGACGCTTCCGGTAACACTCTGGTTTTTAGATAGGGGTAAAAAGAAAACCGACCCCATTAGAAACTCCGCGAGTTCTAACGGGGCAAGCCGCAAAAACAAAGTTCTCTTTATTGACGCCCGCAATACTTATCGGCAAGTAGACCGCGCGCATCGCGATTGGACCGATGAGCAGATAGAGCAAATCGCTGGCATTGTGAGAAGCTACCGAAGTGAGAATGGAAAAAAGTATAAAGATGTAAAAGGACTTTGCAAGGTAGCGACAATAGATGAAGTAAAGAAAGCCGGTTATTCACTGAATCCTGGCCGTTATGTTGGTGTTACCGATAACGGCGGCGAAGACGATGGAAATTTCGGAGAAAAAGTTAAAAAACTTCACAGCGAATTAAAAGGCCTGACCAATGAAGCCCACGATCTGGAGAAGAAGATTTTTGCCTGCCTGCCGAAGCTTCAGCGTAGGCAGGAGAATTTGAAGAAATTTAATTATTGATATGGGCAAGTTTAATTTCAAAGACGAACAAGATTTTGAGAAGGTGCGGACTGATGCCGAAACGTTTTATACCTCCATCGGCGAGATTCGCTGCCCTTATTTCGGCGAAAAGATAAGTTTCAACGTGGAGGGACTGAAGCATTTGAAATTCAAATCCGATAAAGTCGCACGCTCACATTCCGAGCAGTATGCTCGGTTGAAGCTCTTGTCTCTCGCGCCGCAAATACTTTCTTTATCGCGTACCGTGCAGGGAATTTGGCATACAAAACATTTTGAGCGAATTCGTATTCATAGCCACACCGACACAATTCTCAAGCCAGTTTCTTTTTACGAATTTATCGCGGTTTTAGAAAATACGCGAGCGAAAGTCATTGTTAAACAGATTGATGGCGGCCAGAAGTTCTTTTGGAGTATTATTCCGTACTGGAAAATTGATTCCATAAATAGTCGGCGGGTATTACATAGCGGCGATCCGGAACATGATTGAACTAAAAAACACCGCAAAGCGGCGTCCTTTAGCGGTGCCTGGTTACAGCTTGGATAGCCGTGACAGAGCGAACTCTCCAAGCACCACTTGTACTATAGCATACCGAGCGGTTGGCATACAAGGGGCTGGGGATAAATCAAAAGTATGACAAAAACAAGTAGAAAAATCACAAAAGAAGAATTGGCGAAGAAAATCGGGGCGGAAAATCTCGCCTTGGTTCTTGATAATGTGTATTGCGCCGAATGCGGGCCGACCGCGATGGTTGAATACGAGGAAGGTATCATCATTGAGTCGAGCGGCGACACGATTCTTCACGGCAAATGTAAAAAATGCGGTCATAAAGTCGCGCGGCTTTTGGAAACCGGGGAAGAAAAATAATATGCCAAAAACACAATCACAACCGAAAAATTGGCAGAAAATGAAATTTAAAGATTTTGCGAACACATCTCCGTCTGTAAAACTTGAACGCGGGAAAGAGTATCCGTTTATTCCGATGGAAGTTCTTGATGGCCAGCATAAGTTTCCGTTTGAAGTAAGGCATAAGAGTTTTTCTGGCGGCGGATCAAAATTTGCTAACGGAGATACTATTTTTGCCCGTATCACGCCATGTTTAGAAAATGGGAAAATCGCGAGAGTAGAAGATTTAGAAGACGGCGTTGGTTTTGGCTCAACGGAGTTTTTTGTATTCAGGGGCAAAGATGGAGTGTCTGATTCTGATTTTGTTTATTATCTTTCACGCACAGATACTATTCGCGATCCGGCAGTAAAAAGTATGGTCGGTGCTTCCGGCCGGCAACGAGCCGACAAGGGGGTAGTAGATAATGTGCAAGTACTGGCGCCTTCTCTGTCGCAACAAAAAAAAATCGCCGATGTTCTTTCCGCCTACGACGATCTTATTGAGAACAACACGAAGCGGATTAAGATTTTGGAAGAAATCGCGCAGGCGATTTATAAGGAGTGGTTTGTGTATTTTCGCTTTCCCGGCCACGAAAAAGCGAAGTCCCGTAGCGAACGAAGTTCTGCTACTGGGATAAAAATGATTGATAGCAAAACCGAATTCGGCAAAATCCCGGAGGGATGGGAAGTGAAGAAGATTAAGGATGTATTTGATGTGAAGTACGGAAAAAATCTTCCTACATCCAAGATTGAAGATGCGGGTAAGTATCCGGTTTATGGAGCTGGTGGTGTAATTGGATTTTATGATGAACAAAACTCAAACGGAAAAGTTGCTCTTATCACATGCAGAGGAAATGGTAGTGGGACAGTTTGGAGAACTCGCGGTCTTGGCTTTGTTACGAACAATTCTTTTGTTGTTAGGCAAAAAGAAGAATACGGGCATGTGAGTTTTGAAACAATTTATTTTGCACTGAAAGAAGCCAATGTAGATTCTGCAATTTCAGGGTCAGCACAACCTCAAATCACCATTGAGAGCCTGAATTTTGTTAATGTCCTTTTACCAGAAGAAAACCTGTTAAAAAGTTTTCAACATATCATAAAAACCAACTTCGATTTAATTGATTCACTTTTTATTGAGAATCAAAACCTGTGTAAAGCGCGAGATTTGCTTTTACCGAAATTAGTAAGCGGAGAGATAAGAGTATGAGCGAAAATCTGAATCAAAATTTGTATTCACGCTTTGGTCTCCAGATCAATCTAGAAAAAGTTCAGGACGGTTTTCAAGCACATCTTAAGAATGCGCTACTGGAAAACCTTCAGCCGATTGTTCGGCCCTCAATGTATAAAGAACCAAACGATCTTTATGAAGTCCAGAGACAAATTTTCAAGGAGATTTGCCGACAGTTATTTATTGATTTTGATGATTATGATAATTCAGAATATGGATTTCAATGGTTTATCGAAAAAGAATTTTATGATGAGTTTAGCGGAACTTTTGAAGAATATCTGCTTCGTCTTCAGGTATTTTTAAATATAACTTTTGCTCATAAAATTACTGCTTACGAGTTTAACCAACTTATTATAGAAATTGAGAAATACTTTAATGATTTTCCCATACTCAGACACAAAATAAAAATTTATAAAACAAAACCGCCGCAAATCTTGCCATCAACATCCAAGCGGCTAGATAAAGAAATAATGGATACTCTTGGGGTTCTCGATACCGAAAAATTTAAATCTGTGCTTGGTGATTTTGAGGCTGGGTTGAAAACTTTTGCAAATGCAAAAACGGATTCACAATTTAAAGATGTCGTGGAAGATATGCACGCCTCCTGTGACGAGATAGTGAAAATAGTCCTGAATGATAAAAACAAGAGTTTTAAACATGCCACAGATAAAATAGAACATAAAAGACTTGGGCTCAATGGTCACCAGAAAGAGATTTTCAAAAATCTAAAAAACTTAATGGACGAAATCAAGCATGGTAGCAAGAAAAATATTGATCGGGATGAGGTAGAAATGATAATTAGCATGTCGGCCTCTTTCATTCGATTTGTGGCTGTTAAACATAAGTAATATGAACCAATCAAAAACAATTAAATTTCAGGGGCATGAATATTTTGACGATAGGCTTTTCGTCTTGTATTTGTGCAAGGGCAAAGTAGATCCCGAATCAGAAGGGCTTATCGCAACAACTATTTATCACGATTCGGCCCCAGAAGAATATATTTGGTGCGTTGTGACATATAGAAATTATAATCGATATCCTTTATACCGAATTGATAGCTTTTACAATAAAGATGATGCGATTGCCTATATTAAGACAATAGAACCAGAAACTCCTCTAATAAGTTTAGGTGGCAAACCGCCACAAAAACCACTTTCCTATGAAGATTATGTAGCATGGAAAAAGAAGAATAATTTGAGAGATTACGATTGGAAATCATTATATACAGACGGTGGATCAAGCGCGCGAGAAATTATCTATCAGACAAGGGAACAGTTTAAGGGAGTAAAGTAATCTTTATGAACGAATTTTCTGAAGATAAATTAATAGAGCAAACTGCCATAAAGATTTTTGGCGAGCTTTGGGGCGCGGAGAATTTTGCCAATGCCTATTCTGGCGAAACAGATGCGGAATTCGGACGGGAGAATCCGGGCGAAGTTGTGCTTATGAGTTATCTCAAAATCGCTCTTGTGAAGCTCAACCCCGATGTGTCCACTGAAGCATTAAACCTTGCGATTGATGAGATTATCAAAGATCGCTCGGCCATGAGTATGGTTAATGCCAATCATGAAATTTGGCAGCTTATTCGAGACGGTGTAAAAGTTGAGACCGAAAATGAAAAGGGCGAGCAACGGACAGAAACCGTAAAAATCATTGATTTTGAGAATCCGAAAGAAAACCATTTTATATACAGACGGTGGATCAAGCGCGCGAGAAATTATCTATCAGACAAGGGAACAGTTTAAGGGAGTAAAGTAATCTTTATGAACGAATTTTCTGAAGATAAATTAATAGAGCAAACTGCCATAAAGATTTTTGGCGAGCTTTGGGGCGCGGAGAATTTTGCCAATGCCTATTCTGGCGAAACAGATGCGGAATTCGGACGGGAGAATCCGGGCGAAGTTGTGCTTATGAGTTATCTCAAAATCGCTCTTGTGAAGCTCAACCCCGATGTGTCCACTGAAGCATTAAACCTTGCGATTGATGAGATTATCAAAGATCGCTCGGCCATGAGTATGGTTAATGCCAATCATGAAATTTGGCAGCTTATTCGAGACGGTGTAAAAGTTGAGACCGAAAATGAAAAGGGCGAGCAACGGACAGAAACCGTAAAAATCATTGATTTTGAGAATCCGAAAGAAAACCATTTTATGCTTGTCTCCCAGCTTTGGATTACCGGCGAATTGCACACGCGCCGGCCGGATTTGATTGGTTTCGTAAACGGCTTGCCGTTGATGCTGGTAGAACTCAAAGCATCACATAAAAACCTCCGCAACGCTTACGGCCAGAACATCCGGGATTATAAAGACACCATCCCCCAACTTTTTTGGTATAACGCCTTTATCATCATTTCTAACGGCATTGAAAGCAAAGTCGGCACGCTTACCGGAGCATACGAGCATTTCAACGAATGGAAGAAAATTAAAGATGAGAAAGAAGTTGGAAAAGTAAGTTTAGAAACGGTCATTAAGGGCACCTGCGAACCGTCACGGCTTTTGGATATTGTTGAGAACTTT
>MGJB01000004.1 GCA_001794055.1 Candidatus Yanofskybacteria bacterium RIFCSPHIGHO2_01_FULL_41_26
CTTTCTACCAGTCATTTACTAACACTGCCGATATTGCTCCTCGTGTAAGAATTTAAGATTTTTTGTGGTTCTTCAGGCGACAGGTTTATTTAGTGGGCATGTTTAGGATCATTTATTGGAGGTTGATGTTTATGGAAATAACTGAAAGAGAATTTCACAGAGCGGTTTTAGCTTATTTTGAAAAACTTCACAAAGAAGTTGGTAGAGTTGGTTGGACAGCAGACAATATTGAAAAAGTTACAAAAGAACTGCGAGATTTGGTTGCTATGGACAGTAAAATAAAAGGAAGAGAAAAAGTCATGGTACACCTGGGACATACTTTTGGTCCTTTCGGTTTTAAAATAAAATAATCTTACACCACTATTTCTTTTTTCTTAATATTTGATGATGTGCCCCATTCTGGTTATGGCCATCCCACAGAAAGAGTATGATATAATCTATTTTATCACAAAGAGATTCACACTCCACCCCATTCAAACTTGGGGAGTTCCCTTTTGATGAGAAAGAAGAAAAAGTATTTTGAATTTTTTATTACGGCTCCCCTCACCAGACTCTTTCTCCCCTTGAAACTTTTGCCATGGCCACTTCTTTGTTCTTCCGAGAAACTTCTTCGTCTAAATCATAAAAATGCGTGAAGCCGTCTCACCCCATACTGAAGTACGGGGTTTAAAAAGAGACGGCTTCTTAACTACGCATTTTTAGGATGCAAAATAGCCAGAGATGCTATGCCATTCGCACAATGAAGCAGAGACTTCATTGGCGTCCCAGCAAAGCCTTGCTTTGCTCAGGACATCCATTGACTAAAGTCAATGGTTTTCTGGCTATTTTTGCATAACGCATGAGACCGACAAGCTTGCCGGTGAAAAAGTTTAATTCTTCTTTGAGAGAATGATAAATGTCACCGTCCAGAAACTTCAGGTCAGCAGATAACTTTAGTGAAACTTCTAATTCTTTTGCCGAGCCAAAAGCATAACTCAGAAATGGCAAGAACTCTTTGTCTGTCTTTCGCGAACTTCCTTCCGCAATGTTCAAAGGCATGGAGATCGCCGCTCTTTTTATTTGTAAAATAATATTCTTCCGTTCATCCTCGGGAAAGCGATCTACGAGAGGATACAACTTGATCACAAAAGCGTAAGCGAGATGGAAGAGATCTAGATTTTCATAACTTCTTACCATCTGGAGAAAAAGTGAGGGATAGATTTTAAACATTTAGATTGATGGTTGTCTATTTTAAATAATACCAATCTCCGCCCGGTGAATATGTCTTTTGAATGTCTTTTTGAAGAATAACGGCCTGCTCTTTGCCCGACAGCGGGTTAAGTCGTCACAAAAATAGATTATATTTCATTTTGTTCAGCCTTCCGCGAGGATCATCGACGACAACGAAGTTTAAATCTCAGACTACCATCCGCTAAACAAATAAAAAAGTATCTAAAATTATTTTAATAAAAAAAGGAGGTGATCCAGCCGTAGGTTCCCCTACGGCTACCTTGTGACGACTTAACCCACCTCACCGAATCTAGATTTGATGCAACTGAAAGCTGCATCTCACCCAGACCCAACTCGGTTGGTTTGACGGGCGGTGTGTGCAAAGAGCAGGGACATATTCACCGGGCCATAATGAAGCCCGATTACTAGGGATTCCGGTGTCATGAGGGTGAGTTACAACCCTCAATCTAAACTAAGACAAGAGTTGGAGGTTTGGCTTCACCTTTCGGTGTTGCAGCCCATTGTTCTTGCCATTGTTGCGCGCGTGTAGCCCAGCAGATTCGGACCGTACAGACCTACCGTTGCCCACACCTTCCTCCTTGTTTCCAAGGCAGTCCCCATAAGGTGCCCGGTCAGACAAAAGTCCCCGCTGGCAATTATGGATATGGGTCTCGCTCGTTACCTCACTTAAGAGGACACCTTACGGCACGAGCTGACGACGGCCATGCAATACCTCTCGGCTCGTCAGGTAAGACATTCAATCTGACCTTCACTCTGCCGTCGCTGCTGGTGAGATGTCCCGCGTAGAGTTGAATTAAACCGCACGCCGCACCCCTTGTAGTGCTCTCCCGCCAATTCCTTTAAGTTTCAGCCTTGCGACCGTACTTCCCAGGCGGTGAACTTAATGCCTTCGCGCCGACACTGCACATCCTCGAAGGATATGCAACATCTAGTTCACAGCGTTTACGGCTAGGACTACTCGGGTCTTTAACTGGGTTATCGTTCTTGATGATTACTTGTTCATTTTTGTCAGATCAGTTTTATCGAACAAACAACAAAAATCAACATCAACAAAAACCCCAGAATCTAATCCGGTTTGCTCCCCTAGCTTTCGTTCCTCACCGTCGGACCCGTTCTCGTTAGGCGCCTTCGCCACAGGTAGTCCTCCTGAGATTATAGCACTGTAAATACTCATTTTGTGTATTTTTAGTTACGAACAAAGTGAGTATATTTTACCGCTCCCTCAGGAATACTCCTAACGCCTCCCGGTCCCAAGATAAGTAGTATCTCAAGCACGCCGTTTTGTTAAGCGCAACGATTTCACCCAAGACTGTCTTATCCGGCTACGAACGCTTTAGGCCAAATAAATGCGATTCCCACTCGTGGCGCAGGTGTTACCGCGGCGGCTGGCACCCGTCTTACCCACCACTTATTCGCCAAGTTATTTACACTTGGCAAAAGCCTATGCAAAGCATAAGCACTGGGAGTTCCCCTATCGCACTTGCGTACATTGTAGAGGTTTCGCGCCTGCTGCACCCCGTAGGGCTAGGGTCAGTGTCTAAGTACCCTTCTCCGGGCTACCGCTCTCACGGCCCGTACTGATCGTAGGTTTGGTGGTCCGTTACACCGCCAACAGCCTAATCAGCCGCCAACTCATCCTTAGGCATTGCTTTTGAGCAAAAAAACATTCCAGTATTTCTTGCCTATCCGGGTTTACCCTCAGTTTCCCAAGGTTGTCCTAGACCTAAGGTCAGATTATTGACGTGTTGCTGAGCATTCCGCCTGGGCTCTTGCGAGCCCTCTGACTTGCATGGCTTAATCGATCTCCCATAGCAGCAATCTTCCGCAGGATCAACGGAGATTAAATTTCTCGATCCTTTGCATTATTTGGTAAAGTCGCAGACTATAGTCAACTTAAAAGAATCCAAAGTATTTTTGGATCACCAATTCACACTCAACATTACTTGAGCATACATGTTGTGTTTTCATTGAGAAGAGGGCTTATTTATAAATGTTTCTCTTGAAGAGTCCGACGAGAAAAAAATGAGAGTAGGAGGTAAAAAGGATAAAAACCAAATAACTACAGAGAAAAACAACAAAAATGTTTACGAAGCTTGAATCTTACGCCGGCGCTTGGCTTTCTTGATCTTCTTACGCTGCCATTTCCAGCGCATCTGCCCTTTTTTCTTCCAGCGGCGTGAGCTTCGTTTCATTTCCCGTCTGGAGAGGTAATCATTTTATAAATGTTTCTAAAGATACGACCGAAACAAATTTTTGACGAGTTACTTGCGCAGGTACCGGACAGTAAAAAAAATTATTAAATCCACCTGCCAATTGTAAGAAAAATGTCATCTCTTCGTAAACTTCGCTGGACAGCACAAAAAACCGCAAGGAAAGTGTACTACTGGACAACCATATCGCAAGAAAAACATCGGGAGGCTTTGGCGCGAGTACAAGATTTTGCCGGTGATTTCGTCGCCCGCCTGGACGACCCATCTTTTCTTACGACATTAAGACCATCTGGTGAACAACAGAAATCTTTACAGACGATCATCGATGAAACACGCGAGGGAAACATGCGGTTACTGGGTAATTGTGATGTGTCGCACGACAGCTTCCCTGTTCTCACTGCCCGATATTCCAATTATTCTTTAGAAGACGGCGTTGATATATTTGGTAGTACAGCCCACGTTGTTTTGGGCGCAACGTACAACCACGACACGAAACTGCCTACAAAAGCCTATTTTTTTGGTTATAGTTCTCATTGGCCAGTTCCAATCGCGCATGATATCCACTTTCTGCTCTCACCCCAAAAAATTACCTCAGAAAACCTGGGTTTGATTTTTGGCAAATCAGCTCTCCGGAAAGAAGAGATTACCGTTGATGGATCAAGAATAACGACAGTGCGTCGAATTGAAGAGACCGAGGAGACATCGGTATACCATCTATTGGGAACAATGGAGAGCAAGAGCCTTGGCGTGGAGTTGTTCGTGTACGGCTTTAATGAGAAAAATCTTCATTCTGCAGAAAAAGAACGAGAGCCCGGAGGGGAGCATTCACCATCATTGACATAATTGACGAACCAATTTCTCGGCGATTACACTTTAATGATAACAAATACCCTCTTTCTCTTTCCGACCAGATGATTCACATACTTCACAAACCGCTGTTCATCTTTCTGCCGCCGGATAATCATCAATGAATTCGGCTTAACAGGAAGTTTTAAAGCATCACCGGTCCCATTAACGTAAGTGATCGTACCTCCCCACGCTGAATCCCATCCGACGGTGAGATCAAAGATGATATCCACACCGGGCTTCTCGGTATAACTATCGTTCAAGAGAGTATAATCTTTCTGGGAAAAAGAATAGAGATAAACACGGCCTAAAGTTATTTTTCTGCCCATAATTGTATTCAGGAAAGAGATCACTCCCGGAGAAAATAATTTTTGTTGTAATGCTGGAGAGATGTTCAATGAGCTATAGCTATGAAACATTGGTTTCTGTTCATGGGAAAAAGAAAGGCTCAAAATCTCTTTTCGGAGAGAAGCAAAGGCATTCTTTTCGAGAAAATCAAAGAGGGATACATGGGGAAAATCTTTTTTTTCTGAAAACGCAGCTTTCACTTTCCCCGCATTTTTCAGATAAAATTTATTGATCATAGAACCACCCGCCTAAGGCCAGACGCGGTGTGTCCGTCCGCACTTCTTCAACTTGATGGAAAGAATGTTGGGAAACGAGGAAGAAGGTAAACGTGTTGAACACTGGCGGCAGACGCTTCGTGACTGTTGTCGGCTGGTTCTTCTTCTGCTGATAGAAACAAAGAGCGCCGCCATCTTTCTTCTTTAACGTGGAGAGATAATACATAAACGCTATCCTGCGGTTTTCCAAGCGGTCGTCATGGGGAAGAAGATGATGAGTATTGGCATACAATGTAGCCGAAATATCCACTTTCTTTGGCTGAAGTTTAACACCCGCCAGGTCAGAGAGCAATGTGGTAAACTCTGCAGATGCCAGAAGCTGATAAAATTCTCGGACAATCTTGTTTTTCGTATTCTTGAGATCGGCGGTCTGGAAGAACGTAAAGAGATCTGAATCCTTCCTCAAGAAGGGCTCATTTTGCAGTGCGGCGAGGAGTTCCCGCACTTTTTCTTCCTGGAGAAAGTGGGAGAGCTGAAGATGGGGGAAAGGACGGTTTTGGAGAAATTGTCTGCGGAGATTCTGTCTTGTTTCCGGGTTCAGATATTTTTCCGTTAACCATTGGTTTAAGACCATGGTTGATGGAATAAATATGAAATTATAAATGTTGCTGAGAATTCGGCAAAAGTTTATAAAGAAATCACAGATTATCAAAGCTGATGAAAAAAACGCTAGTCACCCTCCTTACTTTAGTTGTATTAGGAAGCAATCCCGCCCATGCCGAAGAACCACCACAACAATCTAAAGAAGAAAAAGAGTTAGTCGTCAGCACGACTATTGGGAT
>MGJB01000005.1 GCA_001794055.1 Candidatus Yanofskybacteria bacterium RIFCSPHIGHO2_01_FULL_41_26
ATAGCACCTTAGAAAGTAATCTCGCGCCATATTTTTTCGGTGTGTTTGTAAGGGAAGCCGCACCCTTAGCGGCCATTCTTCCAGCCAGGTTGGCGCCAGTGTATTTTCCAACTGCTCCCATTGCCCATCCCTTAACTTTTCCAGCCATCGCCAATGCCCCGCTGGCCCCGCTAATTCCTATGGCATTGGCGGCTACTAAGCCTCCAACCATAATGGCTACTTGTAAAACTATTGTTAGCAGGCCGTCAATAACTCCTGTTCCCCATCCAGCTAAATTAGCTGCCGCGGTTGTGGCTGTGGTAGTTTGTGTTTGGCCAAGTTGTTGCTGGGCCACGATGGCAAGATATAAAAAGAAGGCCGCAGCCGGGAAAAAGAAAGTCCATTGGAGAAATTTACTCCACCATTTTTGGAATTGGCCGGATAGTTCCGGTATGGTCCAAAATAGCCAAGCTATGGGCATGACAATTAGCAAGATCGCCAAATAAACCATTCTTATTGCCAGCATTGCGGCAAATCCCCAAAAAACTATAGCCACGATCATCGCGAAAGCGATCATGGCGATTAGCGAGATAACTGATTTAAGAAAAGTTTCGGTAAAAGCTAGAACTGAGCCTTTGGGATTTTCAAGCGGTTGAGGCGTGAGTTTATTTAGGTTTAAAGCGCTGGCAAAATTAGAGGCGAAATTTTCCGCGTTTTGTCCTTCAATTGCGTTGAAGAAAAATTGTCCGGTAGCATTGGTAAAATCTATGATAGTGCCCGCGATGGCAAAGCTAAAATTTATTAATAAGGCCGCGATTACCAGATTGCTAAGCGTGCGTTTGAACTCATATCTTTCCACCCTGAGAATCGTTCCAAAAGCTATTAAAATAATAGCGAGAACAAAGCCGAGATTAGCTAGGCTAAGGCTGATTTTAAATCCTTCTAGAACATAATTGTTGTTGAGTATATTGGCGTTGGAATTTATAAGAATTGTAATTAGCGATCCAGCAAGAGTTATAAAAAAAGCTATGGCTCTGCCGATTAAATATCCTATGTTTAAGATTGTCCATTGAACAGCTGTTCTTATATGGCAAAATATTTGGTACCAAGAGCAACCGGCTTCGCCTTCGGCTGCAGATACTATTTCTTTTGTTTCTTCTTCGGTAATTTTTCCTTGTTTAATTAGTTCCGTTAGTCTAATTTTAGCTATTGTCGCATTTAGTCCTCCAGCCGCTAAAGCTTTTTGAATCTCTTGTTTTTCCTCCGGCGATAATTTATTAAGCGCTGCTTGCTGTTCTACTGGCGTCAAACCAAGAGCCGGGCGGGTTGGAATAAATAATCCTCCAATGGCAACGGTTAGAATAACAACGGAGATTATTTTAATTGTTAATTTCATGTTGCTTTATTTTCGGCAATCTACCAGTTGTTGATTAAAAGTGGATAAGTTATCGGCAGTACGGCTGGTAATTTGAGATTGTTCATTGTCCAGGGACATTTTGAATTCTGTGGCAAAGGCCAGGCTCCAGCTATCGTTGGGCGCGTATTTTTTTAAGATAGTGATGTTATTTTGCTCAAACTTTATGCTGGCTTGGATATTTTGAAGAATAGTTTGTTTGGGCGTTCCGTTGCAGACTGTTTTGTTCGTTGCGTTTATGCCGCTATAGATTTGATTGGCTGAAATGATATAATTTTCCAGCATAGCGATGGTTTTGATGAGCTCATTTTTCAGGAATCTATCCGGATCATTGGCAAAATCAAGAGTTTCCACCAGCCCGCCTTGGATATCGCTTTCTAGAAAATTAGAATGTTGCTCAACTGCGCCGCCATATTGTTCGCAGGCGTTTCTTGCTGGTCCGTTAAGATGGGCGCAAGGATTATTTTCGGACCCGGAGGATATCACTCCGCCTCGCGGGGCGCTTTTAGCCCCTACGCCTAAAAGACCCGCCGCTCCTTCTTTAATAACTCTATTAATCAGGGCATCAGAAATGGCGGCGATGTATTCGCTTAAATCTTCTGCGTTGACTAAAAAGTCAATGTCGGCGCCAACAGCTTTGGCCACGGCGTCCCCAACGGTTTTCCCGGGCGTAGTGATTTCATATCGTTTGCAAAGTTCAGGTGAAAGATTATCAATTGTTGCTTTTCCTTCTTCTACTAGCCTGTTCAATTCATTTCGCCTTCTGATTAAATCATAATCATCATTGAGCTCTCCCGGTGATTTCAACTCCGCGCATTTTTTTGTTGATAAAAATCCCGCGCCGGCAACTGCTTCGCTCCAAATGGCGCCAGAAGCTTTTGATTGTTGGTCTTCCAGTTCGGCGGAGGCCATAATCACTAGCCCGAAATAATTATTTTGAGGTTCCCAGGATTCCGAATAAGCTAACCAGCCGCCGGAATGGAAATCTGTAGCAAAGTCCTCAACATTAGTCACTATATCTTTTAGTGTGCATCTTGCCCGCTCGCTGAATTTTTTAACTGGTATTAAACTGGCTTGAACGGCAATTTTAAGATTTCCCGCCAGTCCGCCGCCGAGTGGTTCGCAAAGTTGGGTTAATCCAACCGCATTGATGAAATTTCCAGTGGCTTCATTAGCCGCGTCTTTTAGTAGCCCTCCCCAGTCACTGACGAATTTTGGCTCGCCCCCTCCTTGAATCCACATCACTATTTGATCCACCATCATATCTAAAATTTTCTTTTTAAGTAGGGCTAGCATTTGCTTAAAAAGGGATTCAAAACTCCATTGGCTTATTTTTACTAAGGTATCAGTGATTTGAGCGGCAGTTACGGCAGTCAAAACAGCGCCGTCAAAAACTGGCACTACTAATCCGGCGGCCGCTCCAGCCGCTCCCACTGCTCCACTACCGGCTGCCGCCGCTGTGCCTCCTGCGGCAGGAGCGGCTGCTGGCGCGGCGGCTGCGGCGCCCCCTCCTAATAATCCGCCGCCAAATTCCGCGCCGCCCGCTGCTGCGGCTCCAACGGCAATGGCGCCGCCAGTTGCCGCTTCTCCCGGGCTTTCGGGTAGAAGTTTGAATAACGCGAAGCTTTGAATCGGCAGCAGTAAAGACGCGGTAATAATTCCGGTTAAGGAAATGAGCGCTAAAACTTTTGCTGTTTTATTTTTAAACCTCGAGCTCATTTATTTAAAGTTTGTTAATTTTTCCATTGATAAATTCCGTGAGCTGAATATCTAGAACCGGCAGCATTTCCATAACGAGAATCGCGCCCACCGGATCATTATTGCTGTTCACCAGTTTTTCCAAAACATTTTTTTCCGCTTGAAAAACTTTCAGGCCTTCTCGGTGCAGTTGGGCGAGTTGCGGCGGCACGTCTATTTGATAAAGTTCCGGCAGGGAATTGGTGTAAAAACCCAGCAGGATTTTTAAATCCTCTAATGAAGCGTCGTAGTTTTGCGGCCTTCCGGTTGGCGCGTATTGAGCCAGGATTTTTTTAAAATTTAAAGCGTAATTTTTGATTGCGGCTTCGCTATTATCCGAGCTGATTTTTAAATCAGCCATCTTGATATCAGGATTAATGATGCTGACATCAAAATTCGCGATGCCGTTTTTAAAAACTTCATTGATAATTTTTTCCGGATCAACAGGTTTAAGGCCGGAGGGATTTTTTTCTTTTAAAAGCTCTTTCGCTATTGTTTCGGCTAATTGATTGGTGGAATTTTTTGGCGGCTTAGCTTCCGTAGCGATTTGTTCAGTTTGATTTTTCGCGGCTGATTCTAAAATTGGTGCCAGGTTTTTTTGTTGTGGTAAAGAAGGAGTATTAAAAAGAATTAGTCCGGCGAAAGTCAGAGATCCTATGATAAGAGTTAAGGCAATAATTTTTTTCATAACCCAAAATCGGGGGCAGGCCCCATTGAATAAATTATACTATAATAAAGTAGATGACGCAGGGTTTTAGATATCCACACTTAGTTTTTGCCGCTTTTTCTTTGCTGTTTTTAGAAATAGCCTTTCTTTTTAACGTGGTTAACGCCCAGATTCGTCCGGAAATCAGCGTTTTTTCTAGAAATTTGGCCATTGGAATTAAAGGGGAAGATGTTCGTTGGCTCCAGAGATTTTTGAATTCCAATCCGGAAACTAGAGTGGCGGAGACGGGCGTCGGTTCATTTGGACAGGAAACCGATTATTTTGGTGTTTTAACCAGAAAAGCGGTAATCCAATTTCAAAATAAGCATAAAAACGATGTTTTGATTCCCGTGGGGCTTTTGGGCGGTACGGGTTTTGTCGGCCCGCGGACCATAGCTAAGCTGAATAAGTTGTTTTTTGGGGCGCCGCCGGGTTTAAATTTGGATTCACTAAAGGTTTCGGCTTCCAAAGCCGTAAAGCCAAGAATTGATCGTATTGTTCCGGAATCTGGTTTCGATGGCGCCATTATTACGATTTATGGCGAAGGATTTACAAAAGAAAATAATACTCTTCATAATATTTTTGATTCCGTTGCCGGCCTCCCTTCTTCAGATGGCAAGACTCTTGTTTGGAAATTTGAGGAGCCGGAAATTAAATTAAGCCAAGCAGAAATAGATGTCCACACTAAAGGTGATGACGAAAATTATAATCTTGCATCTAAAGAAGAAGCGGCAGTTCTTCAGTCTAATTTAAAAAATGTTGTTCAACCTGTTATGTTTTATATAGAGAATGTTAATGGATCAAGCAATGTAGCCACTTTTAAAAGAACCTTCAATTTCTAAATGTTTATCAATCCAATTTATTTAAAATCCGTTTTAGTTTCTTTTTTTCTAATAATGGTTGCGGTCGGGTTATTTAGATTTTTAAGCTTTGCTCCGGAGGTTTCAGCGCAAGTTTTGCCGACTTTGCCTTTTGGCGGCCGGATTTTATTAGTGATTCCCTGCACCTGCAGTTATGGGCATGTTGTTATTTTAAGCACGCCGAGTGATGCCTCTTTTCATTTTACGCCCACTACTTTGCTTTATCAGTTCCTTCAGACTAAGCGTATCGGCGCTTGGCTATTGGGAAATTATATTCCCGGAACTGGCAATCAATGTTTAATTCATTCGGGTGATGATTGTCGGCGGGTTCCTAATCTTGGCACTATGACGATAGTCGGAACTTCTTTATAATATTTCCAACAGCTGTTTTATTTGATTAATATTCAAGTTTTGAGGCCTTTCTTCTCCTGAAAGGCCGATTTTTTTCAAAATTTCTAATCCCTTAAACTTACTTATCCCCAGCCCATCCACAAGATTGTTTAATGCGGTTTTTCT
>MGJB01000006.1 GCA_001794055.1 Candidatus Yanofskybacteria bacterium RIFCSPHIGHO2_01_FULL_41_26
AAAATAATTAAATACTGTCAATCGCAGGCAGGTGTGAGCAATTCTGGAAAACGAACGGCTATTCTTTTTTCTTCAACGACTCCTCAAGTAGTTTCTTCAATTCGCCAGTGTCAACTTCTACTTTTTCTTTATGATGATTTCCTGGTTTTTCCTGAATCTTACGGCCCTTGAAATCCACCGGAACAGAACTTAGAGCACTCAAAGATGCCTCTTTGGGTTGGGACCTGTTTTCTTCTCTTCTTGGATAAGGCCTGCCCTGAACCTGGTTGAAGGGCCTTTCATCTCTTCTGGGCATGGGAGGCCTACCTTGAGTAGAGGTGAGTGGTCTACTCTGGGGTCGTCGGTCAAAAGGTTTACCCTGAACCGGGCCGAAAGGTCGGTCATCTCTTCTAAAATCCCCTCTTTTTTCTTGGGGAACAAAATCATCAATAATCGGTCCGGCCCATTCAGCTATCTCTTTTTCTACAATATTCTTTGGAACACTATAAGCTTCTCTTGAGGCGGCAATTATGGCTTGTCGATTTGAAACTTCCAGTTTAGAAAATCTATCCAGCGTTGAAGCCGAAAATCCTTTTGACGAAACACCATTTATCATCAACTTCAAGTACATGCTACGTTTACCGAGGTTTACAATATCATTCATCATAAAATCGGGCTGGAACCATTTTTCTAAAAACTCGGCGTCTTCAGCGCCAACTCTGAATGCAACAATCGTACCCACATTTCCAAATACCGCATCCATGACCGGTTCTTCCATTTGTTTTATGTATTGATGAGCCATCACCAAACTCAAGTGATATTTCCTGGCTTCCGAAAGAATATTAGCGAAAGATTCCGTTGCAAAGTTCTGAAATTCATCAACATAGAGATAGAAGTCCCGTCTCTCCGATTCTGGAGTATCGACTCTCGACATTGCCGCCAGCTGTATCTTGGTTATAAGAAAAGCCCCCAATAATCGTGAAGCATCTTCTCCTATCTTGCCCTTTGAAACATTAACGACAAGTATCTTACCCTCATCAATTATTTTTCTGATATTTATCTTGGATCTAGGCTGACCAAGAATATTTCGGATAACATTATTTGAAGCGAATTGTCCGACCTTGTTCTGAATAGCTGCCGTAGCCTCGGTGGCAAATTTATCTGCATATTTAGCAAACTCATCTATCCAAAAAGCTTTGACAATCGGATCGGTGACATTAGAAACAACTTTTTTCCGATATTCCTTGCTGGACATCAACCTGTTAATTCCAAGAATGGTCGACTCTGGATATTCAAGCAGGGCCAAAATGGTATTGTTCAAAATATATTCCATTCTTCCGGACCACGCTTCCTCGCCCCATATTTTTTTAAATACGCCCACAAGACCGGAGGCTACCAAATGCCTGTAATCGAATCCGATGCCCTCCATAACATTAAATGCGATAGGATATTGCAGATCGTCAGGATCAAAATAAATGACATCTTTTATTCTTTCCTCCGGAACATAATCCAGTAAATCATCGGCCGAATCGCCGTGAGGATCAATAAAACATATACCCCTTCCGGCTTCAATGTCTTGAATGGCCATGCTCTTCAAAAACTCGGATTTACCCATTCCAGTCGAACCGACGACGTACATATGCCTTCGGCGATCATCCTGCTTTATGCCAAAACGAACCTTATCGTTTCTAAAAGTTGTTTCTCCTAAAAATACTGTCTCTGTTGGTTCTGTTTGCTGCATACAATTGGATACAATGGGGGTCTTTGTACAAAGACCCCCATTGTATCATGATATTGGCAACCCAACCGGCGGTTCCCCTTTCTTGGCCTCAACTCTCGGCAATAATGGAGATTTTACACCGATATCCGGAAGATGGTATATTGTTGCCAACTCTTCCGTATTTAATATAAAGAAGCTCCTTGGCAATGATCTGTTTTTATATTTGTTTAATAAAAATATTTTTCTTTTATATTCTTTGTGTTTTTTAAACGGCCATTTACAAGCAGTTACCGTAGCTGTGTTTAGCTTGAAACTGTTAACTGTTGGTAAGGCAAACTGCTTAAAAGATCCTATCACGCCCGATACGTGGGCTCGGTGAAAATTTTCTCGGAGTCCTGAATAAATAAACCTGATCCCGCATTCATACCCAAGCTTAGACATTTTTCTTTCAGCCGCTTTTATGGCCTCTTGCTTGCCAGAGGTTAATTGGGCTTGTTCCGGCTTCTTGTCTTCTTTGGCAACTTCAAGATGACCCGGAATTAATTTATCAATTTCAAAAACAAGATTAGACATTAAGCTTGTTCCAGCTTTGTTTTTCTTGCCTTGCAACTTATCCATTTCGGATTGGCCTTTTTTTACCCACGACTCTCTGGCCGGTCTAATGATAAGCTGTACCCCTAAGAATTCGCCCGCTTCTAAACTCGACATAACTTCCGCCAAAGACGCCAAAGGATCAACTCGTTTAACATAATCGGGGCCGCTTGATTTCTCTTCAAATTCCGGATAAGTCCTGATGGGATAATAATCTTCTTGGCTCAAAATCATTTCCGATCCAAAAAGATCATTAGTATCATTTGGCAAAGACGGTGGCAGTAAATTAACATAATCTTCATAAACTTCGGTAATTTCTGAATCGGGATATTGAGCGTAGATCTGGGATTGAACCAGTTTTTTGTACTGCTCTTGAGTCCTTATATAAAAATGGATTTCTCCTCCGATGCCGACTATTTCAAAAGAAACCCAATCTACCATTTTGCCCTTAAAAAATTTATCTCTCCATTTGATCGGAGGAGGTAAGGTGCCATGGAGGGAAGCAAATATTTGTTCCGTAGCCTTTGGACTTTTACCGGGGTCTTGGGGAATTCTAACTTCTAACAGAACCCATTTTATGGCTTTTATATATTGTAATTTAGCATAAAACTCGTAAGCCCCCATTAATAAAAATAACAAAAAAGCCGGCAAATATATCCACCAATAACCGACGATAAGCGTTAATACGCTTTGCAGAGAATTTAAAACAAAAGAGAATTGATCCATTACTCATCTATTATACTACTGTAGGTGCTAAATTAAAAGTGTGTGAGCTATAAAAACAACCCCGCTATCGCGGGGTTGTTTTTATGCCTTTTTTAATTCGTAGCTTCCGTCGTTGTTTTTGATGAAGGTCTTGGAGTCCTGAAGGTTTAAGAGAATAGTGTTCTCTTTGACCATCCTTGCATTCATTACTTTGGTCAGAAGAGCAGTCTTAGGCATTGGTTTTGAAGAATTTTTCAACAAATCGACAAGCACGTCTTTCACTGTTCCAGATTTGTAGCCCCATTCAGACAAAGCGTACATCCCTCTGCCCACCAACACAAATCTCGGGTCTTTTATTAACTCATTATGAACAGTCTGAACATTTGCTTTTTTACCTTGAAATCCAGCCGAATTTATAAGTTTAGCAATCTCGTTAAAATGCTTGGGGTTGTTCTCTTTTTTCAGCACCAAATAGGCTTTATCCCTAACACCCTTAGGTTTGACTTCTGGCCAAGACACCAACCCCATTTCATTGAAAATATTTTTGCCCATGATTTTTGATACCGTAAGATGTGTGGCAAGATGTCTTGGGTTAAGATCTCCGCTTAATCCGGAAACATCGTTCTTCTTGATTAAATTATAGAATTCTTCCTCCGTACTTACTTTACCCGACTTCTCTAAAAGACTAATACAGGACGAGGCCATGTTTTTAAAATTATTCAAAACACTGTTGTCAATGGCCCAGAAAGAATGAAAATTATCATTATCACCAAACCTGACAAGATCTTTATCCAAGGTCAAAACGAAGACTAAAGATGCGTTAAGAACCGATTCGGAATCATTGCCGGAAAAGACCTTGAACAGATCTTTCTCCTTCATAACTCCGCCATTTTCTTTTAAAATATTTTTGGCCAAAGAGGCATATTTTTCCACTTCCGGATTTGGGATTACTTTGGTTAATTGGGACAAGGTAAATTCTTCGATCTGTCTTACTCTCTCTCTGGTAATACCGTAGCTTTTGCCGATAGATTCAAGGGTTTCTTTCTTGCCATTCTTCAATCCAAAACGCCTGGAAACTATATCCTTGTTCCTTGTTGATAGACTTTTGATTAAGCTTGCGACTGTCTTTGTGACTGCATTTAAATTGTTTTTGCTCATATACGACTAGCAGGGTAATTCCCTCCAAGTAATTCCCTTAAATTAAACTTTACACATACAATATCATCACTATGGTAACCAGTCAACCTCATGTCTAGTTTGCACCATACCAGACCTTACTCAACAAGGCAAGTGCCGATTGAATGTGAAATCAACCATGCGCTCTTCTGTTCCACCAAACCAGCAAAGGTGATGCAACAAATATCGAAGAATATGCTCCAAGAAAAATACCCATAATCATGGCTAAAGCAAAATATTTTATACTCTCCCCCCCAAATAAATAAATAGCTATCAACGACAACAGAGTCGTAAACGTAGTATTAAGAGATCTGGTCAGGGTCTGCATTATACTTCTATGAACCACCGCGCCGAAAGACATATCGACATGTCGAAATTTCGATATATCCCGTCCAACATTCTCCCTAACCCTGTCAAATACAACCACCGTATCGGAAACAGAGTATCCTAAAACAGTAAGAGCTGCGGCCACAAATACGGCGCTTATTTCAATTCCATAAAAATGACCCAGCAAAGCAAATACCCCCATTGGTATGACAACATCATGAACAAGGGCAACAATAGCCGAAAGACCCATGGCCCAAAATGGTAATACCCCCGACAACCTCCTGAACACAATGGCTATGTAGACAATTACCCCAAACAGTACCAAGATTATTGCGATAATACTTTTGTTTTTTAATTCATTCCCGATCAAAGGCCCCACTGAATCAAATTTTCTCTCTTCCAAGCCGGAGGACGGAAAAGATGTTTTAAATTTACCAAGAATGATCTGGTGATTCTGTTCCGACAATTCTCCTGTTCTTATGATCAGGCCGTTTGCCCCGAAGGGTGTTAACGACAGGTCTTTAAAGTCGAAAAGTGATTTTTGAACAGCTTCAATTTCCGGCCTTCCTTTTGTAAATTCCAGCTCGAGAACACTTCCGCCCTTAAAATCAACGCCCAGTCTCAAACCAAAAATTAAGACAACAACAATTGATGATTTGGCCAGCAATATCGAAACCCAGAACATTATTGTATATATTTTATGCATGTTTAAAACAGCCACTTTTTGTTTTCTAATTTTGATCCGCTTACTAAGTTTAAAAAGGTTCTCGTCACAACCGTAGCCGTAAACAAGCTTGTCAGAACCCCAATACCCAAAGTCAAAGCAAATCCTTTTACTATTGAGGTAGTAAATGTGTACAGCACAAAAGCGCCTATAAGAGTGGTGACGTGGCTGTCTCTTACTGAAAGCCAAGCCCTGGAAAATCCTTCGTGCATCGACGCGCGGATTGATTTCCCGGCTTTTAACTCCTCCCTCATCCTCGCAAATATTAAAACATTGGCATCCACCGCCATGCCTAACGACAGAATAAATCCGGCGATACCTGCCAAGGTTAGAGTAACTGGAATAAGTTTATAGACAGTTAAAACAATTAAAACATAGACTCCGAGAGCGATTACCGAAACTACGCCCGGCAAGCGGTAGAACAGAATCATGAACAACACCACCAATATCAAACCATAAACTCCGGCTTTCAAACTTTTTGCCAAAGATTCGGCCCCCAAAGATGCGCCGATTGTCTGTTGAGAAACTAAAGTTATCGGCACCGGCAAAGCTCCGGAATTTAATCTTGTCGCTAATAGCTTAACTTCCATCGGAGTAAATTTTCCCGTAATAACCGCATTGCCGTCTTTAATCTCCGACTGAACTACCGGTGTGGAAATAGGCACTCCGTCCAAATATATCGCAACTATTTTTCCTAAGTTTTTCTTTGTAATTTCAGCAAAGAGTTGGGCGCCTTCCTCGTTAAGTTCTAAACTTACCTGCGACTGATAGGTCTGTTGGTCAAATACAACAGCGGCACGTTTTAAATGCTTTCCATTAAGACCAGTGGACTGCAACGGATCCTCATTTAAACGCTGGCCTTTCTGTTGAGCATCCAATATTGCCTGGGTATCGGCTTTTGTTTCTTTAAATTCCAGAAAAGGAGTTTCGCCTATCAATTTGATGGCTTGAGTGACATCGCTGATGCCGGCAAGTTCTACAATCAGTCTATCCTGACCGCTTATCTGAACCAACGGCTCGGCAACGCCGAAAAAATTAACCCTTCTTTCAATTACATCCCTAACTCCCTGCATGGCATCTGACTTATTCTCTGACTTGGACAAATCGGCTTGATAAACAAGATGAGTTCCGCCAAGCAAATCCAAACCGAGACGGAACGGCACGTTAGGAACAGAAACCCACTTGTTCACTCCATGCGGATAAACAAAAACAAAAAGTAAAAGCGACCCGAAAATTATTCCGATGAGTAAGTAATTAACTTTCACAGAAAGTATTTAAACACATTAATATTTTGAGCGCAAGACTGTTTCTACTCTCTGTCGGTAAATACCACCAACCGTTTAGAGTATTGCTGAGTTGCTTCATCCCAAACCCCCTCGCAGGTAACGAGATTGAGGTGTGATTTTCCATCATTAAAACTGAATACGCCTGAAGTATCCACTTTCGGTTCGTATCTTCGGCTTTCACGCACCACAAAAGAAATAATAGTCCCCCTATCATCTTCAACATATAATTTATCGCCCTTGCGTAATTTGTGTAAATTATCAAATACTGACCCCTTATTATTTTGCCGACCATAATGTCCGGCAATAACTGCACTACCAACAGCTCCGGGACGTGGACCGAGTTCAAACCACCCGACATTGTCTCGGTTTTTAGGTACATCCATTGCTCTGTCTGGAGCAAGACCAACATATTCCACATCAGAATTAACGTTGATTTTAGGAATTTTTAGACGTACCGGCTTGTCTACAACAGAAACAGGAATGCCTGCCCTTTCTTCTGTTATCAATACTACGGTATTTTTAATAAGCGGCGTCGGGTCGTGATAGATTTGCCTGATGACAGACAGGTTAAAAATTCCGGGATTAAAATTAAGAAGAAACGCCGGAGAGAGGGCGATTAACCCCGCAAAGATAGACAACCATGGTTTTCGCCTTGATACGATTTTTGATTGCATAGATTTTTCAAAAAATTCCTAACCATAAGAGCCAGACAAAAACTTGCCTGGCTCTTATTTGCTAATTTTTAAAAACACCTGAGTTAAAGGACTTTCTTTCTTCGAGCCACATATAACGAAAACATGGCAATAAAAATACCGGTTGGAATTATTAAATTCCATGGAATGCTTTCTCCACTGGTGGGACCAACTCCTGTAGCCGGTAATTGCGGGACGGGTGTTGGTGTAAAAGTTGCGCTCGGTGTAGGAGTCGGTGTTGGCGTCGGAGTCACACTCGGTGTTGGAGTTGGAGTCGGTGTTGGAGTCGGTGTCGGTGTTGGTGTTGGCGTTGGTGTAGGTGTAGGTGTAGGTGTAGGAGCCACAGCACATGTCGGTCCTGAAATCGTGTCAGTAAGCATTGTCACATCACCACCGACAGCCAAGGCGCGGCCATTCAACGTCACATTGGCGCCGAAATGGACACCGGTTCCAGCAAGTATTGTTCCAACAAAAGAACTACCATTAATGGTCGCCAGGGTCTGAACACGCCAATACACATCACAAGCACGAGCCCCATTTGTAAGATTAATAGTACCGGAAGAAACCAAATCACTGGACGCTCTGAAAATATAAACACCGGGACCGTTCAGGGTAAGTACGCCACCATTTAATCGTCCGGCTCCAATGTCATAGACACCAGGAACCAAAGTTAATCCGTCAAGAACGGGACCAATACTGCCCGTTGCTCCTTGACCAGGTATATTTGTCGTATATGCAGTACTTGCATCAGCCTGAACATTTGGCGCTAAAATTGCTGTGCCCGGCGCGACACCGTCAGTAGAATATATCATACCGCCTACATTTGCGGCTGTTAACGCAGTAATACCCGCACCGGTACCATTCAACCCGACATTGCCGGATATTGTAGATGTTCCGGTAATTGCCGTTTGGGCTAAGACGGAAAAACTTGCCGCTGCTCCTAATCCCGGATCTGTTGCCGCATGTGTGACATTTGGCCCGACCAAACTAAATATTAGAGCGAGGACCGAGAAACCACCCGCAACTTTTTTAAAAATTTGCATACGCTTTTTTGTGAAAATTGTCTGAAACTTAAAAACTTAGATTAAAACTAAAGCCTTAAGTAGCCACACAACTTAGTTAATATCCTAACTATAGTATAGCATGTTTTAGAGAGGGGGAGGTGCTGTGGATAAATTAAGCTAAAATATGACGTTTTTTCTCCGGAAAAGCCATTTACCAAATTCAACCGCAACTATATTTAATATTCCGATAAATAAGACGCCCAGAAGCCAAACCGGCGGCAATGAAGTTGTCTTAAGCAAGGACTGCATAAATGGAACATAGATAGCTATGGCCATAAGAATAATTCCAATACCAACACCGCCGACTAGATAATGATTTGAAAAAACCGGATATTTGAAGATACTTTTTTCTAAACTTCTTAAAGAAAATGCTAAAAATAAAGTATAACTTCCGAAACTGGCAAAAATGAATGTTCTCACGATATCTTCCGGAAAACCAGTCCGCAATAATAACCAGTACAATACAAACAAAAGCGCGCTTGTGGAAAAACCGATAAATAAAATCAAAAATCTCATCGTGGGATCAAAGAGGCCGGATTTTGTGCTTTGAGGCCGGTAAGTTAAGCCGTCAATATTTTTTTCAAAAGCAAATGCGACCGCCGGAAAACTGTCCGAGAAAAAATTGACCCAAAGAATTTGAAGCGCATTCAGCGGAAGCGCTAAACCGGTTAGAAGAGCTCCGCCGATTAAAAAAAGCTCGTCAGCCGTATCTGAAAGAAGATACACGATAACTTTACGGATATTATGCATAATTTGCCGGCCTTCTTCCACGGCAGCGGCAATAGTTTCGAAATTGTCGTCCAGCAATACCAGGTCTGCAACATCACGCGCTACCTCTGTTCCTGAACCCATAGCAATTCCTATATCCGCTTGTTTGATACTAGGCGCGTCATTCACCCCATCTCCGGTCATGGCTACCACCTCTCCCATTTCTTGATAAGCTTTCACAATTTTCATTTTGTCAGCAGGAGACACTCGGGAAATAACTCTTAGAGACGGCAGCCGCTTTTTGAGATCCGCGTCTGAAAGCAATCTAAACTCAGAAGAATCAAGAACGCTTTCCTTGCCGACATGGAGGCCGACTTCTTTGGCTACGGCTTCTGCAGTACCGCGATGATCGCCAGTCATAACTATTACCCTGATGCCGGATTCCCCAACCTTTCGAACAGCTTCTTTAACACTCGGCCTGACCGGATCACGCATAGTAATTAGTCCTTGAAATACAAGATTCGCTAATTCCAGGTCCCTTGAAAAAGTAAAGTCCTCTTTTCTTTCAACTTCTTTTATTGCCACCCCGACTACAAGTTCTCCGGATTCGGCAAGAGAATTGATTTCTTTTAAAGCGACAGCCCGATCCGCGTCATTTAATGTTGACCGGTTGATAAAAACATCTGGCGCACCAAAAAATACGAGTAAATGTTTTTCTCCATCATGTATCAGCGAAGCGGAAAATTTATTAGAGGCATTAAACAGAAGTGAGTTTAGAATTGATGTTCTTTTTTTGATCTCTTCCACAAAAACATCCCGAAGACCAGCCGACCTTACCAATGCTGTTTCCAATATTCGTCCACTGGTTCTCCATTCTGACGGCGAATCATTGGGGTTCTCTATCAAGACATTAGTGTTAATAAGAGCTAATTCCAAGAGTTTATTTTCTCCTCCGTTAACAACCGGGAGAATTTTGCTTAGAGCCATTTTTGCCATAGTCAGTGTTCCGGTTTTATCGGTTAAAATTACACTGGTATCCCCCAGTGTCTCCGCTGCAATCAACTTCCTGATAACACCTTTGCGCCTCGCCATTCGCTGAACTCCTATCGCCAAAATAACTGTCATGGCTACCGGCAGGCCTTCCGGAACTGCTGAAACAGCAATTGCTATGGATGTCAAAAACATGTCCACGCGCGAGTAACCCAAAGAAATGCCCACACCAAAAATGATGAGTGTAAAGATGCCTAAGACTATTCCCGCCTTTATGCTAAATCGTTCAATTGCGTTTTGTAGCGGAGTTTCTTCTCTCTGTGATTCGGCCACCAAAGTTGCAATTTTCCCAAGTTCTGTCACAAAATCTGTTCGGCATATTACCGCTGTGCCAATGCCTTGGGTAACAAGAGTTCCCGCAAAAACCATGGAAAACTGATCACCAAGAGTTGCATCTGAATTTACCGGCTCAACTGATTTTGATACGGGCAGAGATTCTCCGGTAAGAATCGCCTCATCAACTTGCAAATCATTAATAAAAACAAGTCGCCCGTCAGCTGGAATCCGATCCCCTTGGGCAAGATGGACGATATCTCCCGGCACCAGCTCCGCGGCATCTATTTCACGTTCAATACCGTCGCGAATAACTCTGGCTCGCTGCCTAAGATATGTTTTAAGTTCGGCTAAAGCTTTCTCGGCTTTATACTCCTGATAAAAACCCAGCACGGCATTGGCAATGACGGCCGCAAAAATAAAAAATGCATCGCGATAATGAGCAATAAATAAAGTAACAATGCCGGCAAACAACAAAATCAAGATCAGTGGACTTTTGAATTGATTTAACAAAATAAAAAAACCAGAAAAAGTTCGAGGTTTTTCGATTACATTAGGCCCGAAAAATTTTATTCTTCTTTCCGCCTCGCTTTCTGAAAGTCCATTTCGGGTATTAGTATCCAATATTTCAACAACCTTTTGAATCGGTAACGCCCAAAAGGGGTGGTTCTGTATTTTGTCATTAGATTCAGAATTGATCATAAGATTTTGGCAACCAAGCCGATTAAAATAATGCCGAAAAAATTAAATACCAAGGAAAGAACCACAAAAAGCGACATCCTCATTTTTGAAAAACCCAAAAGACTGATCCCCAATTCGTCCGGCAAAGGAGAGGCGATGATAAATCCACCAATAAGAAAAGTCAGCCATCTAAAATATTTCAGTTTGAATAACATTCTAATCCTTTTTCCACCGCCTTGGTGTTTGATTAACTCCATCAAATGTTCAGATAATTTATCCCTTACAAACTTATAAATAACCAGATCCCCCGCCAACGCCCCCACGCTCCCTAAAAGAGCTGTCGAAATGATAGAGTTAGCATAAGCAATTTCTCCCAATGCCACGATTGCCGGTGCAGTAGTAAAAACGGAAGTAAAAAAAATTCCGGCAACAAAACTGCCAATAAATCTCATCTCTTTAGTTGAGGTAATAAAATTCTGAAGAACTCCTGTTTTGGCGAGAATAATGGCCACAAGAACACTGAAAATAACAAATGCCAAGTCTCTGACTAAATTATTCTGGTAATTGTTCATGATTCTTCCGAGTCCAATTTCTCCTTCCGTTTTGTCGGCTTGTGCTGGCTGAGCCATTCTTTGATAAGGAGTGTGGCCCGGACATCGTCTTCGTTGTATTTTAAAATCTTTTTTAAAATTTCATTATTGCCCCCATCCAGCCATTCCGAAAACCAGACTACCGATTCTGCTCCGCCCGCATCCTGCGCATTCCATTTATATCCAAAATATTTGGCGACATCTTTCAAGCTGTAAAAATAAAGAGGAAGAACCACCGACTCAACCACCTTAAGATGAAGATCGATCGTGTTTTCTTTAAATTTATTTACCAAAACTGACGGAGCGCCATAGCGCAGAACCAACCTGTCAAAAACCTGCCTTTCATAATAGGCATAATGGTAAATCACAAAATCCTCCAGCCCGACGAGAAAATCTAGAAACTCTTTCCACATTTTCGGTTCTTCCTCTTTGCTTTTTGCAAAGAAATATTTATATTCAGGTTCTGATTTTTTTGTTGTATCCTTGACCACCATTCCAAGTAGATAATCAATGTCTCTCGTCGGATCGCTTTCAATGTCAAAATAAATTTCATGCCTTACATCTGGAAATTCCGGCTTTCTTGTTATGATCGGCTCATTGGAAATAAGCACCTTGGCTTGATTGTTGAATCTTACTAATTTATCAAATGGCCAGTCCTCAAGCTTCGTCTGCAAATCATTAACATCGGCATTTGCTATATCCTGAACAGTCGTGATACCGATATCATAAAGGCGTCTTTGGTCGGCTTGGCTTAACCTGTATATCAACGAAACGTCACTACAGCCATTGGTTTCTTCCACGCAAAGAGAATACCAGGGGGTTCTCTTGCATCCGGATTTCAAAAACGGAGGGGGTTTTTGACCATCCAATATTTTCTCTATCTGGAGACGGGTTAAATGAAATTGCTCCACAAAATCCTCCACCAAAAAAGAGCGCTCATTCCCCTGCGGGTCAATGGCATAGGCCTCTTTCGGTCTTTTGCCCTGCAAACGTTCCAGAATTAAACTATAAAAAATGAGCTGGAATTTGTTTTCATCTCGCAGTTCAAGCGAACTCTGGGCATCATAAACGACATACTCCCAGTCGCCAAATTCGGATTTACCGGGCCTTGCTTCAAGCAGGTCCGGCATGCCGACCCAGTTCTCGGACATCAGGACTCCATGGTAGATATTCTTGCCTTGTTTCATCAGTTCAAGAGTTGCCATAAATGCTTCTTCCAAATCCCTGAAAAGCTCCGGTTTTATTTCTTCAAATTTTTTGTGGTTCTTGAGAATATGGGCCCCTACCATTTTGCCCTGATAGATCATATCCAAAAGCGGAGGCACATGTTTCCTCCTCTTGGCATCTCCGTAAATGTCATACCAAATCCAATGCGGACACTGGAAGAATTTATAAAAATGTTCAGCTCGTAATGGTTCGTTCATGTTTTAATATTATATATAAAAATTGATTCTGACAAATCAAAAGCTCGCACAACTATGCATACGGAGGGAGACACCCTCATCCCACGAAGACCGCATAAAATTCTACTGAATTTTTGCTCTATCTCGGCCCGGGGTAGCCTGCGAACGTTCTTCTTTGGGATGAGGGTGTCTCCCTCCGCTGGTTGTTTAGTTGTTAAATGAAACTTGATAATAAAAATTCAAACTCTCCTCGAGTAAATCGTCCAGACGTGACTCGGATTGTTGAGGCTCTTCTTATTGAGCCAGAGACGAATAAACAAACAAAGGCCGCATATGCCTTGATGGAGATGGCCTTTGAGGCCGGGCGGAAGTTTCAAAAAGAAAACTCAAAGACAGGGCTTAATAACCCGAACGTCTACGTCTTTTAATAGCCCACGATGAGCCCCGACACGGTCATCGTGGGCTTCATCGTTTTTATTTAAATTTATAAGCTCAATCCTGATCCATTAGAGGGACTTACGGGGTTCGACTGGAACGAGTACGAGGCAAAATTCTAGCAAGAATTTATGCCGTGCCCGAGAATGGGTTAGGGTTAAGCGATTAAATATTTAAGTCCGGAGTAATTTTGAATTGGCTAGCGAGTTCCACAAAATGACAATGATCGCAATGGCCGTTTTTACCGGATGTGCCTGAAGCGGGAGGGGTCTCGGAACGGGCAAGCTCTACTGCATTTTCGAAAGTCGGTCCCACCCACTCCGTATTAACTTTTACCGGCCTGACTTCTTCTGTGAATTTTAAAGAATTGTAAAAACCGGTTTCCCCTTCTTTTATTACTTTGTAAAAAACGAAAAACGCTTCTGGATAAGTTTCATAACCTTTTTGTTTTAATATGTAGTTATATACATCCATCTGCTTCTGATAATCGTCATAAATGATAATTTCTTTTGCGCCAGAGGACTTATAATCAATAACCCCCAAAGAACCGTCTGAAAATTCAAGCACATCATCAACGGCGCCGTATAAATAAGCGTTCAGGTCTTCATCAAAATAAGAAATACCTTTAAAATTGTTCCTCCATTCGGAGAGTTCATCGCCATTAAACAACTTGGCATCTTTGATTCCATGCTTTTCAAGAACTGGCGGAAGTTTTCCTTGCTCACGGTATGTATCAAATTCTTTTTTAACAAGATAGTCCACAGCTATCGAAAGGGTAAACGGATATCCGGGTGGCTTTTTGACTTTGTGATATAAGTCCAGCCAAAAACATCTTGGGCAATCAAGAAATAACTTCAGCCCGCTTCGGGAAATTTTCAGAGTATTGGTAAATTTTGCAGTCATCGTAACTAATCCTAACCCGTAATTATGAAAATTAAAAGACCTCGCCATGGCGAGGTCAAAATCTATTTACTACTAAAATCCGGATCATGATTAATGGCCATCAAATACGGTTTGGCCTCATCACTCGCCCGGTCTATGACATCTTGTGGTACAACAAGCGGTCTCACAATAACTTTGACAAAACGGTCCGGCGTCGTGAAGTATTTACCTGCCACCTCACGAAGACGCTTTGGAGTTATCTGGCCCAAGCGTTTTTGATAAGAAATAAATCGTTTCAGCTTGGGATCTCCGTTGCAAGTCGCTTCCGTAATTGCTTCACAAAGGTCAAGAGGATCTGAAATCAACATTTGATCGAATTTGTCTTTCAAATATGCTTTCCTGTCTTCGCAGTCCTCATCAAGCATCGCGGATTCATCAAACTTCAATTTTTCACATTCTTCAACAATCATAGCAATCGCTCGTTCCACATATTCACTGTCGCCCACCGTGGCAAACCAAACAGCAATCATTCCGTGTGTAAATGTGCGCGGGGTCCAAGTATTGGGATGATAAATTCCTGCATTAAATTTTATATTTTCCTCTCTCAAACGCTGCTCAATACGATGTTCCCAGATCGCCGCCAAAACATCTAATGCCTCCGAATCAGCAGAAAGATAATTTCCAACGGGAAAAGCAATAGCAACATGATGTTGCCGGATGCCGGGCCGGACAAGTTCAAAAGAACGGACACCATCCAAGACCGGAAAATCATCAGAGTGGTCGTAAGCAATAGAAGCAGGAGAGCATTTAGGCAGGTCGCCAAAATACCCCCGCACTTTTTCTACCGCCTCGTTATTTTTGGGGCCTATCAAAACAACAAACATTGATTCAGTTGTATAGTAATCCCGTATAAATTTACGAACCTGCGCAAGTTTAATTCCATGCAAATCAATGCGTCCGCAATCAATACGATGTCGAGCCGGGTTGTGCCGATAGAGATGCCAATGTACCAAATCATACATTTGTTCCTCTACCACATCGGTTCCTCTCAAGCGATATTCATTATGGACGGCGCCTTTCTCGACTTTCAGGGCATTTATGTTCAGGACGTGAGGACCAAGGCCGTATGCATCAAGCATGGCGCTCTTTACCAGATCCGCATACATTTGAAAACACTCCCACATGTGTTCACGCCTGCGCAAATCACCATGGCCATACAACACACTGGAACGATCACAACGAACATTAATCTCCGGTCCATGAGTACCGCCCATGAAGCGATTCATCACTCGCTCAACATCTCTTTCAGTATGGTTCACACCTCTTCTCGATGCCACATGCTCCACAAGATGATTCATGCCGCTTAGGCCGAGCGGATCATGAATAGACCCGCTACGAAATCCGATGGCAGACAAATTCAGGTTTGAATTAGCCATGCTATACAACGTAATTCCATTGTCGAGCGGAGTGCTTATGTTAATACGCCCCTTAATCCGCATCTGTTACCCTTTTAAAGAACTAAGGATTTACAAAATCTACAATAAAAACATATACCGGTCAATTAATTGACTTAATTAATCAACTGTGTTTAAATCTAGAGAAGTTATTTGCCAATTTGGAGGTTGAAAGTGAAAGATCTCTATCCCCCTATAAAACCATATGCCCATGGACTTTTACCAGTAACCGATAAGCATTCAATTTATTGGGAAGAATGTGGAAATCCAAAAGGATTTCCGGTTTTATTTTTTCATGGCGGGCCCGGAGCCGGAAGTAGTGAAAAAGACAGAAGATACTTTAGTCCCCAATTCCGTACTATCCTTTTTGATCAACGAGGTTGCGGCAGAAGCCGGCCAGTAGGTTGTCTGAAAGAGAATACAACCTGGCATTTGGTTCATGATGCGAAAAAAATTTTAGACAAATTGCAAATTGAAAAAGTTCTCGTCGTTGGAGGTTCTTGGGGTTCGACGCTCGCTTTTATGTTTGCCATTGCCTACCCCCACGTGGTGGCTGGAATTGTTGCAAGAGGCATATACCTTGGAGAAAATAGTGAGATTGATTATTCCGCCAAGGGCCTGATGGCCCAACATTTTCCAAAAGCTTGGGAAAGATTTACCAGCCTTCTTCCTTCGGATGGAAAGAAAAATCCACTC
Organism: Candidatus Yanofskybacteria bacterium RIFCSPHIGHO2_01_FULL_41_26; assembly: GCA_001794055.1. Lineage (GTDB taxonomy): Bacteria > Patescibacteriota > Minisyncoccia > 2-02-FULL-40-12 > GWA2-44-9 > 2-01-FULL-41-26. The sequence goes on from MGJB01000006.1 coordinate 16,437, forward strand.
GCATATTTTTATAAACATGTCCTGCCAATGAGAAAAAAGGAGAGAAAGAAAAAATTCCTTTACGAATGGACAATGTTTGAGGGTAGGCATTGCTCTTTGCAGCCATCATCGGACAAGGCAGCTAAAAAAGAAATGGCCAAACTGAACCGAAAAGATGTTGAAGCAATAGCTACTCTGGAGATTTATTATATTTATAACGGCTGTTTTCTTAAACCAAAATTTATTCTGAACAATGTACACAGGATCCCCCGATACATTCCCATTTCTCTCATCCATGGCTACTATGATGTGGTTTGCCCAGGAATAAATGCCCATCGCCTCCATTCAGCGCTTAGTAAACATAATGTCAGGATGAATTGGGTTTTTTCGGGCCATTCCAAGAGTGACCCTGAAATGCGCGGAAAGATTATTTCCGAAGTAAATCGAATTTGCAGAGAGATCAAGACGACCCAATAAAAATTGGGTCTTTTGTTTCTACAACGAGTAAACAATCCTCCCATTCTCGAAAACGTGGAAAGAGTCGTTCTCTTCGGAAACCGTGAACACGGTCGTCCCTTTAAAAATATAAGAAGCAGTAATTGCCGATAAGTGACGTGAATGAACTTTGCCCTTAAAGCCAAACTGCTGGGAAAGATCTTTAAACTTGCCGGGATGGATTTTGTTGGCAATAACTTTCGGACGTAAGCCTTCAATAATAATCCCCGAATCCAGAATTTTACCGTTTTTATCAATTAAAATTGCCCCGTCGAAATCCAAGGTGGATTCAACTTTATAATGCTTGCCCTCTTTAACAAGATCCTTCAGATTAACATGATGCTTTTTATAAATATCCTGATTGCTGTCGGGAACATCCGTAAAACTATTCCACTTGTCGTGCCAGCCCAAAATAACAAACAAGCCGAAAGCCCGACGACGGTTCATGACACTTAAAATAATCCCGCTCAATGTAAGTTTAGTGTTTAAGGATGCGTGAGTTTTGGACTTTTTAAGCGCCTGTCTGATTCTGGCAACGGTTTTATTTATATCAATCTGTTTAACCCTATTCAAACTTCTGATATAGTTCGCCAAAAGCCATGAACTGTACTGGAAATTACCACCATGGCCCGCATGAAAAATTATTTTACAGCCTATTTTTTTGCACATTTCTGATTCGGGAACATCTTTAATTTTTAAATTTCCTCCTTTAACAAAAATGTCCGGCTTAATTCTAAAAAGCTCGGCAGAAACACTCATGTCTTTAGGATTTACTAAATGCCTGCTAATAACTACCTCGTCAACCCCTTTAATGGCTTCCAGTATTTCCTTGCGTTCATTTTGGTGCATAAAAACATGGGTTTTTTTATTTCGTAGCCAATTATCATTATTTAAAATAATCACAAGCTTGTCGCCAAGTTTTTTAGCTTCTTTAATCAATCTAATATGACCAATATGAATTGGGTCAAAAGCACCGGAAACAACGACTATAATTGGTTTTTTATTTCTATTTCCCATGACACTTCTACACTTTATTGACTGTCCCATACGAGCCCTTGACAGAACTATACATAATATGATATACTTATGCTGTGCAGAGGTGGTTAGACTCCATCCTCATGGCCCGCCGGGAAGGTGACCATTCGCAGGTCACTACCAACCCGGCGGTTTTTCTTTGTCTCACGCCCCGTGACACCTTTTAAACTTTTTACCTGACCCGCACCAACAGGGGTCATTCCTGCCAATGTTTTGACCTTTTTCCCGATGAGTTGGTTCATTGATTACTGGCTGGTGAGCATGGCCAGCTGAATCACCGATAATATCTAGGCGCTTCTCTTCTAATTTAGCAATCTTCGGCTGTTCCACAAAACTCACTTTAAATATAAGATTTGCCACTTGAGCTCCGATGGACACCATCAATTGGTTATACATGTTTTGTCCTTCTATTTTATATTCAACCAAGGGATCTCTTTGGCCGTAAGCTCTTAAGCGTACCGAATCACGCAAATATTCCATCGCTTCAATGTGGTCCATCCATAGTTCGTCAATCGTGCGAAGCAAGACTAGCTTCTCTAAGCGCCTCATCCGCCAGCCGACGGATTCAGCACCCATGTCTTTTTCTCTTGCTTCATATAATTCCTCGGCTTTTTTGACAATGAATTCGGTTAATTTTTCCTTATTTCCAGCTTTGGCAACTTCAACTAATTGAACATTGATTTCGTCGTCAACAGGCAATAACGCTTTCAATGATTCCCCTATTTCTTCTATATTCCATTTGTAATCTTGCCCTTGAGTGTGAAAGTTTACCAGATTCATAATCTGGGTCCGCAAATAATCCAAAACAATTTTTTTGGCGCTTTCAGATAACACAACTTCCTTTCTTAGACGATACACCGCCTCCCGGTGCTTATTCATCACATCATCATATTCCAAAACATATTTTCTGATGTCAAAATTGTGGCCTTCGATGCGAGACTGGGCTTGAGCAATGGCACTTGAGACAAATCTGTTTTCAATAACATCATCTTCGCCAACTCCAAGTCTGTCCATCAGGTTTTTTAATTTGTCGCCTCCAAAAACTCGGACAAGTTCATCTTCCACCGAAACAAAAAATCTTGAAGAGCCGGGGTCGCCCTGTCTTCCAGCGCGTCCCCGCAACTGATCGTCTATTCTTCTTGCCTCGTGGCGTTCGGTACCGATAACATGAAGTCCACCCATGTCTCGAGCCCTTCGAGCATTCTCAGGGTTAGGTGGATTGCCACCTAAAATAATGTCTACGCCTCTGCCGGCCATGTTGGTAGCTACAGTTACCCCTCCCGGCCTGCCGGCTTGAGCATGCATTTCAGCTTCTTTCTCGTGTTGTTTGGCATTTAAAACATTGTGAGGGATCCCTTCTTTTTCAAGCATCAAGGAAAGCATCTCATTTTTTTCAATTGAAACCGTGCCAACAAGAACCGGCTGGCCTTTTTCATGCAGTTCTTTTATTTCTCTGACGATTGCTCTTAACTTTCCGGCTTCTGTTTTGTAAATCCTGTCTGGCATATCTTTTCTTATCATCGGTTTGTTGGTCGGAATAACAGTGGAGTCTAGTTTATACACCTTATGAAATTCCTCTGCGGATGATTGGGCGGTTCCGGTCATGCCGGCAAGTTTTTTATACAAACGAAAATAGTTCTGGAAAGTAATAGTTGCTAATGTCTTGGATTCTTTTTCTATTTTTACACCCTCTTTAGCCTCAACGGCCTGGTGCAAGCCTTCCGACCATCTCCGGCCGGGCATTAAGCGTCCCGTAAACTCATCAACAATTATCACCTCTCCGTTCTTAACTACATAATCCCGGTCACGTTTAAATAAGATCTGGGCTTTCAATGCCTGTTCCATGTGATGAACATGTCTTGTGCCACCCTCATCATATATATTGGTAAGGCCTAACGCCTTTTCTACTTTTTCTATTCCGCTTTCGGTTATCGAAACCGCTTTTAATTTTTCGTCGACATTGTAGTCCTCATTTTCTTTAAGGTGCGGGACAATTTTGGAAAATGTTTCATATAATTTTCCGGAATCCTCATCCGGCGCGGAAATAATCAAAGGTGTTCTGGCCTCATCTATTAAAATAGAATCAACCTCGTCCACGATTGCGAAATTGTGGCCTTTAGCCTGGGCCATTTGTAACTCTTCATACGCCATATTGTCGCGGAGATAATCAAAACCGTACTCATTGTTGGTGCCGTAAGTAATGTCGGCTAAATAAGCTTCTCTTCTCGTAACGGGTTTTAAAAATTCATGGACAACATGAAATGACCCGGTTAGGTCTCGTGTTTCATCTAGCACCGTGCCCTCCGAAGCTTTAGCGAAGGACGGGTCATATAAATAGCTCGACTCATGATTTATGCAACCCGTAGTCAGACCAAGAGCGTTATAAATTTGGCCCATCCAAACTGCATCTCGTCTTGATAAATAGTCATTAACAGTAACAACATGAACGCCTCCACCAGAACGGGCGGATGGCGAATCCGGTAAGGCATTTAAATAAACGGCTAAAGTAGCAACCAGTGTTTTGCCCTCTCCGGTTTTCATTTCGGCGATATTCCCTCGGTGAAGCGTTATCCCGCCCATCAACTGAACATCAAAATGCCTTTGACCTAAAGTACGCTTTGAAGCTTCCCTTACCGCAGCAAATGCCTCGGGCAGAATATCATCCAAGGACCATCCTTGGGTTAACAAATTTTTGAATTCGGCGGTCTTTTCTTTTAGTTCAGAATCAGAAAGTTTCTCGTAATCCTTTTCGAGTTCGTTTATGCGGTCAACTATCGGTTGCAGTGATTTAATATAACGGGCATTCGCGTCCCCGAATATCTTAGATAATATCGCCATCGTCCCGCTATTTTAGCATGGTTTTACTGAAAAATAAAGAACTGGCCAAATAAGGTTTAATCTGCTAAAGTATTCAACAGATCATTAACAAATTTGGAGTAATTCATGCGAAAGAGGTTTCGTTTTACTATTATTTTTACTTCGGTGCCTATCATTTTGATAATTTGTACCTTTATACATTATGATGGCCTCTTACCACATATGGATATTGGAAACTATCATTCTCAAGTTCCAGTTTTTATATTTTGGTTATGGCCAATAGGGTTTGTGGAAAATATGAATAGAATGATCACCTTACACGGATTATGGCCTGGGCTATGGTATGCTTCCTGCGACTTGATGGCTTGGGTTAACTGGTGGTTCAGGCTTTCTATAATATTAGAATTTTTTCTTTTGGGTTATGTGATTGATCACATTCGTTTTCGTTTTAAAAAAACCGAGTAATAACTCGGTTTTTAATTCATAAATTTATGTTTTTATTCCTTGGCCTGCCTTTCCAAATCCATTCTTTTTTCTTTGAACTTTTTTATTTGTGTTTGGAGTTCGTCTTTGACATCAACGATGGCGTTGCGTAGATCCTCATGAGTACCTGTTGCTCTCAACAATTTTCCACCAAGGGTTAAATTAACTTCAGCGGAAAAAATATCTCCCGAACGGTGATGTTCGGATGGCTTTCCTATCTCAACTCTCGCCTGTCCATCGCTATTTCCAATCAAATGATCCAATCCGCCAATTTTTTCTTCTATAAAAATCCTCAATGGCTCATCTAAAGAAATGTTTTTAGTTGAAATATTTATTCTCATAATAAAAATTATACAATTAACTATTTCTTAAATCAACTTATGCACAAAATTTCTTGTGAAGAATTGTTTTAAAGCGTAAATTTAAATTAATGGCAAACGGAAACGGAAATCATACTGAAATAAAAAAATATAAATTTCTTTTTGTTTCATGGGAAGCCCTCTCTGGAGATTTGGCATGGAAAATTAAAAACGAAGGCCACGAAGTTAAGTGCTATATAAAAAATGTAACCGATGAGTATGACGGGATTTTAGAAAAAGTTCCGGAATGGGAATCTTTAACCGATTGGGCCGATGTTATTATTTTTGATGATACGGGATTCGGCAAAGAAGCCGACCAACTCCGCAAAAAAGGGAAGGCTGTTATCGGAGGAAGTATTTACACGGATAAATTGGAGATGGACCGAGAATTTGGACAAGCTGAAATGAAAAGACTTGGTATGCTTACTCTGCCGTCTTGGGATTTTGATGATTATGACAAAGCTTTGGAATTTTTAAAAGAAAACCCCGGCCGATATGTCTATAAACCATCCGGAAAAGTTTCAAGCGAATGGAGAGGGTTTCTTCTTCTTGGAAAAGAAGAAGACGGTAAAGATGTGTATGAAGCCATAGAATCAAATAAAAAAGTTCTGGCAAAAAACATCAAACACTTTCAACTACAAAAACATGTTTCCGGCGTTGAAGTCGGCGCATCTGCATTTTTTAACGGAGAAAAATTTATAACTCCAACACTTATCGCGTTCGAACACAAAAGATTGTTTCCAGGAGAGATAGGTCCCTTAACCGGAGAAATGGGCACATCAATGTTCTGGTGCGAACCAAATGTTTTATTTAAAGAAACAACCGGAAAAATGGAAGAAGATCTGCGCAAAGCCGGCTATGTCGGCTATATAGATATCAACTGCATAGTTAATGGGCGAGGAATATATCCTTTGGAATTTACTTCCCGTTTCGGCTATCCGACAATATCAATCCAACAAGAAGGAATTCTATCTGAATGGGGTGAATTTTTCTATGCCATTGCCAATCACCAAAATTATCAGCTAAGAACAAAGCGCGGATTCCAAATCGGAGTCGTAATAGTCGTACCGCCGTTTCCGTTTGAAGACCCGTCCGAAGTTGAGCTATATAGAGAATTGTCCATACTTTTCAAAAAACCTAATCTTGAAGGGGTACATCTTGGCGACGTAAAAATAACAGATGGAGTTTGGCGAACCGCCGGAGGAGCCAGTTATCATCTTGTGATTACCGGTTCTGGTACCACCATGGAAGAAGCCAGAAAACAGGCCTACACCAGAATTGAAAACATCATGCTCGTAAACATGATTTACCGAACCGATATCGGAGCGACGTGGTCTGATGACAGCGACCGATTAAGAACTTGGGGATATTTAGACCAAGTTCTGTGGCCACAGGGGAGCAAGATTAAATAGTTACATGTTCAACACGACTGATAAGTTCGTGGATTTTTGCGTCAAGAATAGAAAAGCCGAAATGTTTCTGAAAAACTTTGCTCAAATCTTCCCTAAGATGCTTTGTGTTAGAAACTGATACAAATTCCTGGATAGTTTCCGGCTCTATGAGCACATAGGCATTTGTCTCGTCAGCAAACACATCTTGGTGGTAACCCATCTTTTTTAATCCAAAAGAAACTTCTTTGACGGAGTTGTCTGCAAGACATGCTTTTACCTCATCACGATAAAAATAATTAACATGAAATGCTCCGTGAACAAATTCATGCTTAACGGTTTCTTTAAAATACTCGGCATTCGGAGTCACGCCGATAATATATGAATTAGCATCGGCTTTTTCGCACAGTTTAAGCAAGTTGGTTTCCTTGGATGTAAGGGGGTCAAATTGCCCGTTTCGAAACGGCTCAAGAACAGAGGCTGGCATATTAAAACCATACCAATCGCGAGTGTATGTGAAGGCCTTATACTTCTGAGTGTACCAATGGACAAATTCATCAACAGAGAAGGTTTTTCCCTTGAATTCAGGAGACTCATAATACTCCTGAAAACGCATAAACATTTGAGCTAAATCTTGACGGCTTTTGGATTCTACTAGATAAATTTCAGGCCGTTTCATGAGGCCATCTTGGCAGAATAAAAACCGATTGCAAGTCTTGACAAAACTAATTAACTATTTATTATTTTTAATGCAGAACGTATCGGTCTTTCTTTCAATCACGGGATTAAATTGCATTTTAAATTTTAATCCCCCATCTTCGTCACCCTGCATATCTAACTCTTTATAACCGGCATTTTTTATCCACTCCAAATCTTCCAGCCATAAAATTAAACCGAGGTCGTTTATGGAATAATTATTAATACCGATAACCCCCGCGAATCTGCCGGAAGAATTTACAACTTCATATCCAGCATTAAATCCTACTGGTACGCCACCGGCCACCAAAACCCGAGCCGTTAAAAATCCCCTGAAATTATTGTCTATTGCTTTATGATATTTTAGATCATAAACATCTTCTTTTTGTTTTTGTAAGGCAACATTTTTCCATTCGTCAACAATGGCGTGCAATAATTTTTTATCTACTTCATCAGTCTTAACTACCTCTACTTTATGTTCACGATAAAATTTATTTCTTGCATTTCGAATATCCTTAAAATGGCTGCCGGGTAAATTGGGATCATATTTTAACATGTTCAAAACAGGCCATTGAAGCGAATAATATACATCATTTAACTTTAAATTCTGATTTTTTTTAAGCTCCGGATAAATTTTGTCAGAAATATCATCGCACCATAGGGCCTCAATGTTTTTATCCTTAAATATCTCCAAAGCAAACTCCCCTATTGTTTCCGCCATATCCTTTTCCGGAGAAACCGGGTCAGACCAAATTCTCCATTCTTTTTTTGAATGATGGGCTAAAAGACCGATGCCATCAGACCACTCTACAAAAACTGGTAAACTATCAGGGTCAATTGCACTACAAGCCCACCAATCCAAATTGTGATCGGAAGTATGGCCAAATTTATTTATACAAGCCTGAATCCTATCGCGTTCATCTTCTATATTTTCATAAAGTTTCATATTACTTGGTTATGTCTGTTCCTGTTTTATAACTGTTAAATTCTAAGTCGTTGATTGTAAATATCGCTCCCCAATCTCGGCCCGATTGAGTAAAATAGTCTCCAGTCATGTTTAACCAATGCTTCGTGCCGTCCGGCCAGACAGCATAAACTTTTTTGTCGTTAAAATTCCTTACATAATTAGCAGTAGAATAAGAATTAAATATTTTATCATCAAGCTCAATGACCTTTGAAGCATCCAGATGGCCATATAATTTAATTATTTCCGGACGCAGATATCTTTTATATTTACCCTCAACAACATAAATTTCGGATTCTCTGGGTCTTTTTATCAACGCTCCATCTGTAATAGGTTTGGCTAATTCATTGTCTATATAATTTATGCTCACAGAGATTGTCCTTGGAGTTTCTTCGTTGTCAAAATTACTGGTTTCTATTTCACTAATAGGCATTAATACCACAGAGGACAGTCCTCCGGGATTTGTGATATATCCGAGATTATTCAAAACCCCAACCCGACCCAAGTTATCGGCATACAAAACCTTAACCAGATAATTGGGGCTGTAACTTATTTTCACCGCTTTATCGGAAGGCAGAGAATAAAAGTTATATTTATACCACGCCGATTGCCAAGATTTTAGGTCATAATTAAATACATACAGAGAAGGGTAGGATAAAAATGATTGTTGCGGAATCACATGAATATTTTTTAATTCCTCTCTTTGATAACCATATCGTTTATCTTCCACAGTATCGTTCAAATAATTTGCAACAGTCCAATTTTCAAAAACATTTGAAAACTTCTCCGGGTAACTGCGGCTTTGCAAAAACTGGTTTATTGAATCTATGCCGACTGTCGAACTTTGGAGCGTCTCTCTAAATATTGATTGGCCATACTGTTCCAGCAAATATTGCCCGAAAAGAGTCACTTGAGCATAGTCAGTCGAAACATTCGGCCATTCAGTCAAACTGTCAGAAGGGTTATCTAAAAAAGTTCTCGCCCGTCTTTCTAGGTTTGAAGTATTAAAATTATCATTGTAACCAAGAAGGGTGACTGAATACTCCGATCTTAATTCATTAAGCCAAACGTCTTCCTGGGTTTTTCGCAAAATTTCTTTTTGATTAAAAGATATGAGATGCTGAAGTTCATGGCCTAAAAACATTTTTGCAAAATTACCCGCTTTCACGTTTATAAAAATAATTTCCCGCTCGTTTGAGTTCCTGGAAATATTTTTTGGATATTCATTGGAAGTATCAAAATAACCGCCATTTCCAAAAACAAGATCCTCCAAAACAATCGTGATCTTTGGATCGTTATCTATTCCCGGATTGGGCTCAGACCCCCAAAATTGTGTTTCTTTTGGATAAATATTGTTGTCAAATTCTTGAGCCAAAACAGACAAATTGCTGTTCAAATAATTTTTTTCGTTTGAATTTAAATTGTTCCAATAACTGTCTTCCACATAGAAATAGGCATGTTCGGATATTTGTCTAAGAGTGGCGCTTAAATTCGTTCTGGAAAACTTATCATATGAGGAGTTAACATTGAAAATCACGGATTGGCCGACAGTATCAGCAGCCGACACACCGGAGAAAACAAAAAAGAACACCGTCAATGCCACAACCACAAAAATCTTGGATCTTAAAAGATTCATTATATACATTATATACAATTGTGAGGCAAAACACTAACGAATTTTTTTTCTTTTCTGAACGATAATGTCTTTATTGTGCTTAGACACGTCTTCGATCGTAAGACCCTGCCAGTTGAGCAGTTCCACGTTATAATCTCTGGCCGATTCTAAAACAGAAATTCCCTTTTTCAATATTTGGACAAAATCTTTGTTTGTTTTTCTTTTTTCAAGGTCTTTTGCAAGCGAGTTCGTAAAAGAAATGAAAGCATTCATATCTTTCGGAAAACAGTATCCTCCGGCTCCGCAATAATTACCATGTGCAACGTTCAACCAAGATGGGCCGATCCTCAAGTCAGCCCCAATAAGTTCCTTGATTTTATCATAATTAACTTCCGTTTTATCTTTTAATGTCAAAGCGTGCGATACATCTGCGAGAATATTTCCGTAAATTACTTTGAGGAATCCGAAAACATTGCTTGCGTATTTACCCATTTCGGCTTCAGTGGAATTGACAGATTTTTTGGAATAATCCGATGTCCAAGGACGGATAAAATTTTTACAGGGAAGTAAATTCAAAACCTCTACTGCATCTTGTGAAGACTTAGCGGTAGTTCCTATTATCTGTCGATCAGGGGATAAGAAATCTTCCCAGGCCTGCGACTCGGTTAAGAATTCGGGATTGAAAATAAATCTTTTTTTGGGATATTTATTTTGCAAATGTTGAACTGTCCCCGGGGTCACGGTAGATTTAATGACAACAATCTTTCCGTCTTTGATGGTCGCTACAGCATTTTGAACAATGGAGACATTACAACTGCCATCGCTGTTGGGCGGAGTCGGTACAGCAACAAAAACAATCTCGGCACTGTTGACATCGTCAAAATATCCCTTTTTTGGATCAGCATCATAACAAAAAAGATCCTTACCTCTTTTGTAACCGTTAATCTCTTCAAACCATTTCCGTATCGGTTCTCCCACCATTCCAATACCGATAATGCCAATTTTGAGTGAAGAATTTTTCATAATGTAAAAACAATATCAATTCTTGATTTTTATTGCAAATTTAGTATAATTTACGTCAGATAATTAACTTATGAAAAAATTCCTAATCTTCCTCTCGGATGCCGCAATTCTTTACGTTTCCTTGGTTCTGACCCTTTTCATCAGATACCCGGATAATTTTCAGGGACAATATTGGATACACATATATCCGTTCTCTTTGATTTTTATTTTATGGCTTTTGGTTTTTTATATTGCAAATCTATATGAACCAAAATTGCTTAGAAACAATATTCACTTTTATTCGGCTCTTTTCCAAACAATTACCATAACCGCTGTAATTTCCGTATTGTTCTTCTATGTAATTCCGCTTTATGGAATCACGCCAAAAACTAATTTGTTGATTTTCCTGGCTATTTTCACCGGACTGGAATTTACAAATCGTTCTCTTTCTAACAACATTTTACAAAAAGGTTTCAAAAAATCTGTGCTGATTGTGGGAACTAACAATCAGTCTCTTGAACTTGATGTGTTTATAAAAGAGAATCCCCAACTTGGTTACGAAATTAAATCTGTGCTAGATACTTTTTCAGACAAACTCAAAAACATGAACCAAATAATTTACGAGGAAAAAATAGACACGATTGTTTTAAGTCCGGAAGCATATCAAGCTCCTGAAATAATAGACATTTTTTATAAGTCTCTTGAACAGAAAGTCAGTTTTATGAATCTTGCTTTTTTTTATGAACGATTGACGGGCATGGTTCCCCTGGGAGCGATCAACCAAATTTGGTTCCTGGAAAACTTAAATGAGGGAAATAAAAGGGCGTACGAAATAGTTAAACGCGGAAGCGATTTGGTGTTTGCTATTATTCTCGGCGTGTTGAGTCTTTTATTTTATCCGCTTATTATCTTCTTGATAAAAACAACTTCACGGGGACCGATCTTTTATAAGCAGAACAGGGTGGGCCAAGCGGGTAAGATTTTCAAAATAATCAAATTCAGAACAATGAATCAAGATGCTGAAAAGAATACCGGCGCTGTTTGGGCTTCAAATGACGATCCCAGAATAACCAAAATAGGAAGATTTATGCGCAAGGCAAGAATAGATGAATTGCCTCAATTGTGGAATATCCTGAAAGGACAGATGGCGTTCATAGGACCAAGAGCGGAAAGACCAGAGTTTAACGAACAATTAAAAACAGTCCCCTTCTATGAAGAAAGATATCTGATAAAACCGGGCCTTTCCGGCTGGGCTCAAATAAACTTCCGATATGGTTCATCGATTACCGATGCAGCTGAAAAATTAAAATATGATTTATATTACATCAAAAACAGATCTTTGATCTTAGACCTAGGGATAGCACTGAAAACCATCCGAATCATGTTCCAGAGGTCGGGAAAATAAAATAACCAAGTTGTTTGACAAAATTTAAAAAAACTGTAATATAAGAATATTATCTCTCGGGCACCCCAAGGGAGACCAAGAATGGTTCGTTTAAAATTATTCGCAATCTTCATTGTTTTATACTGTTTTGCAAACATAATAGTTGATCTTAAATTATACAGTTGTGTGGGTCCAGCAGTTGTCGTTTCAGATGTTTATGCCAACAAAATCAAGGTGGCAAGAGATTTATTTATAAAGCCAATAAATTTCCCTGAACCAAAATACCGTATAAAAATTACGCAATGCTACAACGCTTGGGCGAGTTACCAAGACAACACAATCGTCATATCCGAACCCGTTATAAAAAATTTCTCGACGAAAGAATTAGCCGGCATACTAGGACATGAATTGGCTCATATTCAAGCAGATAAACAAAAAGTAAGCGTAGCAGATCAAATTGATAATCACTGGAAAATAGATGTCATGGGAGCAGAATTAACAAGCAAGGAGGTTATGATAAAAAAGTTAAATAGAATGTTGGAAGAGAATGACAATCTTTTTAAAACCAACGGGTTTTTGATGTATTATTTTCCACTTTCTTATCTAGAACATACGCTATCCAGAGATGATTTTATGTTCAGAATAAAAAAGGTAAATGATCATTTTAAATAATTTGGTGCCGTGAAACGGCATTTTTTATTTTTTGCGCAAGTTATCAACAAAAAATATTTCAGAAAAAGATTTTTTGCTCTATGATAAAAATATGTTGCCTACAAAAATATTTTTTACCAAAGGTTCCGGAACGCACAAAGAATATCTCGCTTCATTTGAACTTGCTTTGCGCGCCGCCGGGATTGCTCAATATAATTTAGTTCCCGTATCAAGTATTTATCCGCCCAATGTTAAAAAAGTAACCAGGGACGAAGGAATTAAATTGCTTCCGCCAGGTTCGGTTGTACATGCCGTCATTGCTCGCAATGCAACTAATGAACCCAACCGTTTAATTTCGGCCTCAATAGGTGTTGCCATACCCCAGGATTTTAACCAGTATGGCTATCTATCTGAACATCATCCGTTCGGAGAAACCGATGAAAAAGCCGGCGATTATGCAGAAGATCTGGCCGCACAAATGCTGGCAACCACCCTAGGAATAGAATTTGACCCAAACACCGCCTGGGATGAAAGAGAACAACTGTTTAAGGCCTCGGAGCAGATATTCAAGACAACAAATTATACTCAATCGGCCATCGGCAACAAAGACGGCTTATGGACAACCGTGGTTGCCGCGGCAATATTAATAGAGTAATAGAAATTAGAAATTAATCCGCCAGCTGGCAGATTAGAAATTTAAGCTTCCAAGGAAGCTTGATTGACTCCCATATTATCTTGGATGACATCTTGGACTGCCCCTCTCTGCGCTCACTGAACACAATAGGATGTTCCATAAATTTTGAGCTAACCTTAAAAAGCCTGTATTTTAATTCCACCAAAAAAGCATATCCGCTTGAATTTATCTTATCCAAGTTTATTTTTTTCAATGCATCCGCACGGTAAGCATTAAAACCGGATGTGGCATCTGTCACAGGAAGACCTAGGATAATTTTTACATATAGATTGGCGGCTCTACTTAAAATTCTTCTGAAAAAATTCCAATTTTTTACTCCCCCGCCTTTTACATATCGAGACCCGATTACAACATCAAAGTTATCAAGTCTTTCTAATAGTGCGGGTATCTCTTTATAATCATGGGAGAAATCCGCATCCATTGTCACTATTTGATTGTAATTTTTTTCTAAAATCCACCTAAACCCCGCTAGGCTTGAACGGCCATAACTAAAATTACTATCTCTTTCCAAAAGAAACAGCTTCTTAAAATTAACGGTCATAGATTTAATTAATTCTCGTGTACCGTCAGAAGAATTATCATCCACAACCAAAACGGAAACATCCGGCAATAAATTAAAAATCGCCGGAACAAGATTTTTCAAGTTCTCTCTCTCGTTAAGGGTTGGTATTAAAATTATACTTTTGAAATAAATACTCATACACAAACAAAATCACTCCTAAATATAATGGTATTAAATAAACATAAATATTCGACCAATAATTATGGCCAAAGTAATTCCAGATTGGCAGAAACACAAAGAATGAGTCGATGAAGATTAAAACCATAAACCATTTATATTTTAAAAGATAGCCGACTGAAGCCAGGGCAAAAAGAGTTGTCATAGGTAGTAAATATTTTGAAAAAGAAAATGTTAAACTGCCCACAATCAAAAAGTTAAGTATTATCGCCAGTATCATTTCCTTCCTCAACTTTAAGTTTTTATTCCACAGCAGAGAAAAAGCACCGATCACAATGACAAACGGTGATATCATTATTTTACGGAAATGCAAAAGCAAATTAGCGCCAACCCTTAAATAACCCTTGATCCCGACGGTAAAGCTTTCTACAAGAGGGGGCGGATTGCCCGTATCAAAATTGCCCTGATAAGAATTTATCGCCGCATTATTAACCAAGTGTCCTGTTTGGTAATAACTGACACCAAGGTATAGTCCCCCAATGATAAAAGCGACTAAAATCCAGATTAATTTACCAAGGTTCAGCCTTGATTCAAGGTTGAACCTTGGAATAAAATCTTTAAAAAACAATGGAAACAAAGTTAACGCAAACGGCTTTACAATTCCCCCTATCGCCCAAGAAATTGGAGTCCAAGTTTTTTCGTTAGCACTTGCCCAAATGATTAAAAGAACAAAAAACAAAAGCGCTGCTTCCTGAAATCCCCGCATCATGGTTGAGTAAGGATAAGGCATCAGCAAAAATAGAATCAGGAAATAAATGCCCGCTTGAGAACTCTGATAAAACTTTTTGCCGACGAAATAGGCCAGCGGAACAGAGAATAGAGAAAATATTGCTGACATAATAATAATTGAGTTATGGGAATGAGTCAGCCAAAAAACAGGGACAGAAAAAAAAGAAAGTCCTTGAAAACCATAAAACGATTTGAAGTTCAAATGGCCCCACGCCAACGATTCAGCAAATCCTTCATATTTGACTCCGTCATCCATCATAACCGGAGTCGCCGACAGAAAATAATACAACATTACAGCCAAGGCAATACCTATCAATAAATACTCTCGTTTAGTCATTTTTAATATTTAGTTTTTTCATAAGGTAAGTAAAAGAAATTAAATGGGAAACTGTAAACCAGATAGTTACCATCGCTACCGAACCCCAAAGGCCATAGTTTTTAATAAACCAAAGCCCTAAAGGAATCCCCGCCCCCAATACGACAAGATTAATGAAAATAGAAACCTTAACGCTATTAATTGTCCGCCACATCGGACCTAAACCCACTCCGATGCCATACAAAGCACCATACACAATCAAACCAGCAACATAGGGCACACTGGGCAAAAAGTTTTCTCCATAAAGAATCTTGAAAGCAATCGGAGAAACAATAACAGCTCCAACCGTTAACAGTACCGACAGACCAAGACCACACAAAGAAACTTTTTTGAAATTTTCAGCTAATTTTTCCCCATTTTCAATTTGCAATTTAGGAAATTCAACATTTAAAAGTATCGATATCGGGCCAAGCAAACTTAAGGCAAGATTAACATATCCGAAAGCTAATCTAAAAAAAGAAACTTCGGAGACGGTAACATATATACCAGTAAGAATAACCGGCAAAGCCATGAATAAGTTGCCCATATTTCTGTCCAAAGCCACCCAAAAAGTAAATCCGAAATATTTTTTAACACTAACGTTTTTTGCATTAACGATGAGCCGGCGTAAATCTGGAAAAACAGGATCTCTCATCCTCAAACTCCGGAACAATAATGCCGAAGAAATAAATATTATCAAGGCCCCAACTAAGTGTCCGCTAACCGCTCCAAAAACTCCAAAACCGACAATAATCAAAACCAAAGACAAGCCGGACCTCAACGACTGGTCAGTAACTATCAAACCCGTAAGAGACTTGATCCTGCCGGTAACTTGAAAAGCAGAATATGCAAGGGTAAAAAAGAATGACGACAGAACTACTGCAACAACAATAATGGCCGCATAAATACCAATAACCGAATTACCATATAACTTACTGGCGATACTCGGCAGAAAAAAACTAAAAACCAAAATAAGCAAAGTGGCCATTGAAGTTATCTTAAACATAAAACCAAGAATACTTTCCACTTCAATCTTATCTTTTTGTGCATAGGCCCTACCCAGCATGCTTGAAACTGCTTCCTGGATTCCCATACCGATTACCAAAGAAGTTATAGCTGCCAATCCAAAAGCAAGCGAATAAATACCTAAAAGCTCCGGCTGTAAAAGCCGGGCAATAACTATTCCAACAACAGCCTGGATAATCGTCCCGCTAAAACTTCCGGTCTGGAGAGTGACAACATTCCTAATGAACCAATGTTGACGATAATAAAAAAATTTATCTTTCAATCCTGAAAAAACCATTAAAAAATACTAACATTTTTTAGACACTATTTCAATTAACCTAACCGCCAAGTACATTGAACTAAAACAAGATTTAGCCTATAATCAAAACACCGATTAAAAATATGGCGATCAACGTCTCTAAAATCACAAAAGCTACCAAATTGCTGCTTTTTGCGTTTCGCAATTACAAAAAGCAATTTTTGGTAATGACAATATTGGGGACGATAAGCGGTTTTTTTGAGAGTATTGGTATTGCCGCCGTTATTCCCCTTTTCTATCTCATGACAAATACCGGACAGTCCGGCACAGATATTATTTCGCGCACGATACAAAATTTTTTTTCTATCAGCCACATACCCCTTAATCCACCCGCTATTTTGATTTTTATTTTGCTTCTTTTTTGCGCAAAAGCGGTTGTTTATGTTATAGCCAGATATGTAAACACAAAAGTTACGGGCCACTACGAAGAAGACGCGAGAAAAGATCTCTTTAGCCGAACGATGCACGCTTCGTGGAGTTTTATTCTCAACCAAAAAGGCGGCCAATTAGAAAGTATCATTCTGTACGACATTGAAAAGGCAACTTCAATATTGGGCTTAATCACCGGATTAATACTTACGTTCACCACTTTTTTAACATACGCTTTTGTGGCCTTTAGTATTTCAGCCAAAACCACGCTTGCGATAATGGCCATCGGCATTATTCTTTTTTTCATTTATAAACCAATTTTTTACGGGATCAGAAAATTATTCCAAGAAGTCTCAAGACTGCAAAAAGAATCAAACCACCATGTGGGCGAAAGTATAGCCGGCGCTAAAACCATCAAATCGGCAGCGGTTGAGAAGATAGTGATTAACAAGGCTTCGGATTATTTTGACCGGCTTCGTAGAGCTAAATTAAGCGCCGCAATTTATAAACAATCCACAGTAAGCCTAATTGAGCCATTGGGATTTGCGGTCATTGCTTTTTTGTTTATTACAACTTACCATTCCCCATCATTTAACATCGCCCCATTCGCAGTTATCATGTATTTGATCCAACGAATGTTTAATTATTTTAAAACGGCTCAAAATCAAATCCATTCAATTAATGAGGCTGTCCCCTACTTAGGGACGATGTTAAATTATCGTAAAAATGTTGTTGGCAGCAGAGAGATCTGGAACGGCGATAAACACTTCTCCCTTAACAAAGAGATCGAATTCAGAAATATTGTATTTGGTTATGTTAAAAATCGGAACGTCCTTTCAAGTTTAAATTTCACCATTAAGAAAGGCTGTATTACGGGAATTATCGGAATATCCGGCGCCGGAAAAACAACGATTACCGATCTCCTCCTCAGATTATTCCGCCCTATAGATGGTAAAATTTTTGTTGACGGTATTGACTTGGAAGATATAGACATTAACGACTGGCGTAAAAATATTGGTTATGTGTCACAGGATATTTTCCTTATGAATGAATCCATAGAAAACAATATCCGTTTTTATAATGATAAAATGTCCCAAGCCGACATTATCACAGCGGCAAAAGCCGCGAATATTTACGAGACAGTTCAGTTGTTTCCGGAAAAATTTAAAACGATCGCCGGCGAAAGAGGGGTTAAGTTATCTGGCGGTCAACGTCAAAGAATCGCTCTGGCCAGAGCGTTGGCCCGCAATCCCAAGTTGCTTATTTTAGATGAGGCCACCAGTTCCATTGATAATGAATCCGAACAATTGATACAAGAGTCTATACAAAATTTAAAAGGCCGAACAACTATTATAATCATCGCCCATCGCTCTTCGTCGGTTATGCAGGCTGATAACTTACTCGTGCTGAAAAACGGACAAATTGTTGAACAAGGAAAACCTTCAGACCTTCTTAACAACGAAACTTCGTATTTTGCTAAAATTAATTAAATATTCCTGATTTGGGTCAGATAATTATTAAACCTACGATTTCGAAAGTCCTTAAACTGACCGGCCTTAAAAAACGCGAGAATTTCTTTAATTCCACTCTGAAGAGAAATCGGGTTATCAAAACCAAGTATTTTTTTAATTTTAGAAAAAGACACTTTGTAATCTCTCCTGTCTTTAACAAAATCCGCCTCTTCAATTTTTGAATTTTTAACAAGTTTATTTATTACTTTAGCAATCTGACATATTGTAAAGTTATGGCCGGTAAAGCCAACATTAAAAATCTGGCCTGAAACTTTTTTTAACGGCGCATCCACTGCCAGCACACAAGCCTCTGCCGCATCATTAACATGTAAAAGCGGCCGCCATTGCGACCCACCATTGACCATTATTTTATTTTTAAAATAAGCGCTGGCTGTCATCGTGTTGACTACAAGATCAAAACGCATCCGCGGAGACAGCCCATAAAGGGTCCCAAATCGTAAAATTACCGGATGGAAATAACTGTTTGCATTTGATAGTAAAAATTTTTCGGAAGAAACTTTTGTTTTGGCATATAAAGATAAAGGCCTTACCTTGCTCTTTTCGGTCAAGAGTTCGGAACTAGCCCCATAAACACTACAAGAAGATGCAAAAACAAGCCTGGGTACCTGATAGTGACGGCAGATCTCAATTAAAGACTTGGTTGAAAAGTGGTTAGTTTCCATTGTATAAACAGGATTAACCGAAGAAGCAGGATCGCCCACCACGCCTGCAAGATGTATAACACAATCAACTGACTTAATGCCTTTAATCAATTCCCCTATATTTCTTATGTCGCCCTTTATTAATTTAAAATTTCTTTTTTTTTGTAAATCCATTATTCCACGACTGCCAAATGATAAATTATCTAAAACAGTAACCCGATAACCCTTATTCAAGAGCTTGCGAGACAAAATTGACCCAACATAGCCGGCGCCTCCTGTAATAAGAACCGACTTGGGAAGAACAGGGTCTTTAATTTTCTCATTAACATAAAGACCGATTAAAACACCCTCTTTATTTAAAATTGGCACTCTTTTTATGTGACCTTTGAGATAGCCCCTATTTTTAAAAGAAAGATTTATTAGTTCCTCTTTGTTTGTGTCAACACTGGCTGATATAAAATTAGCATTCATAATAGTTGCAACCGAAGAATCCGGGTCAAAGCCGTCCAAGATTGCTTGTTTTATGTCGCCAATAGTTAAAATCCCCCGCAAGTGATTCTTTTTGTCACAAACAAGACAAATCTCAACTTTTTTTCGGTAAAGATCATGAATTGCCTCTTGGAGAGTCGTGGAAGGACTGTAAACATACTTTTTAAATTCTTTTTGTATCATAGAATGTCTTGATAGTTTCAACGATTAAGTCGATCTCTTTTTTAGATATGTGGGAAAAAAGTGGTAACGATAGGACATTATTAGCGACATTATTAGTATTTACAAGCTGCTTTTTATTTACATAAAATTTATTGTAAGTTTTCTGTAAATGCAATGGCGGATAAAAATATTTTTTTGCGATAATGCCATTTGTTATAAGATGGTCATGAAGTTGATCACGGTTATAGCCGGTTTTCGACGGATTTATGTAAAGAGAGAAATCTTTAAATGTGCTCTTGCTGTTTTTATGAATGGCCTGAAATTCAATATTTTTATCTATCCGTGAAAGTTTATTTTTAAAGTAATTTACAGCAGCCAGACGATCCTTGAGATTCTTATCAATATTTTTTAACGACTCCAGACCTATAATGGCATGGAATTCCGACATTCTCGCATTTAAGCCATTGAATTTCGTATTATATGATCCGTCATCGCCATAATTGCGGCCAATCCGGCAAAATTCAGCCAGAGCTTTATTGTTGGTGGCGATAAGCCCTCCTTCAGCTGCAGTCAAGACTTTTGTCGGACTCAAACTGAAGACTTCGGCGTCCCCAAATACACCCACTTTTTTACCTTTGAGTTCCGAACCAAAAGCATGGGCAGCATCAAAAATAAGTCTTAAATTGTGTTTATTGCAAATTTTTCTTAGGGCGGCAACATTGCAAGAATTGCCAAAAATTTGAGTAGCCAATATGGCACCGGTCTTCGGGGTTATCATCTTTTTAATCGAAATCGGATCTATCTCATAGGTATCTTTTTTTATATCGGCAAAAACTGGCTTTAAATTATTCCACAACACAGCATGACCAGAAGCAGAAAATGTAAAGCTTGGCAAAACAACTTCGCCCCTGACAGCTAATCCTTTCAGAACCAGCATCAAGCCGGAAGTGCAGGAAGAAACTGCTATGCAATACTTGACCCCCAGATACTTGGAAGCATTATCTTCAAATAATTTAACGTATTTACCGTTTGTAAGAATCCCGCTTTCAATAACCTCCTTGAATCTGGGGGCATATTTTTTGTATTTTGATAATGTTGGTTTTGTTATTGGTATCATGTTTATTAAAAATAGCATTAGGCGACTAATGCTGTTTAATTTTCCTTAGAACTTTAACGGGGCAACCAACGGCTATTACGTTATCCGAAATATTGGAGTTAACAAAACTATGAGCGCCAACAACAGAGTTGGTACCTATCGTAACTCCCGGCATGATCGTGCTGTGCGAGCCAATTCTGCAGTTTCGCTTTAGTATAACCCGGCCCTTTTTGTGGTCAATGGTGGATAAGGAATAAATCGAACAATGAGATCCTATCTCAACATTATTTCCAATCGTAACACCGTGTTTCGCATTTATGTAAGTAAAAGCACCTATGTCTGTTTCCTGACCAAGCTTAAGGTTTTCCGGATGCTGAACCATCCAATTCCACTTGGTTAATTCGCCATGTTTTATCTTCGGCTTTTTCCAGTTTTTAAATCTCTTTTGAGCCATTTAGTAGGTTATCTTCTTTGTTAATAATCTATCGTCAATATTAATATTTTCTAGAATTTTAGCAACCCTTGGTCCAGTTTTTCCATCACCCCAAGGATTTTTTATTTTAGCTAATTTTGCCAGATATTTTTTATCGTTAAGCGACTTATTTATGGCTCGAAATATTTCATTTTTATCATGTCCAACATTTATTACATTTTCCCCACACTGTCTTCCCGCTTGACGAGTGCCAATATTTACAACAGGCGTTTTAAAGGACGGGGATTCAATCATTGCGCCGCTTGAATTTCCTATCCAAACGACAGCCTCCCTCTCAATAGCCAAAAAATATTTATGATCAAAACTGGGATATATATGAAACAGTGGGTTTGATCTTTCTTTATTTATAGCCCAAATTATTTGGCTTCCACCCTCATCAGGGTGAGGATAAATAACAACTACTGGCAGATTGAATTTTTTTACAGCCTCGATTGTTGTGCTCATCTGCTCGCCGGCCCGATCAACTTCTTCGCTTACCGGGTGCTGGATCAATAAGATAAATTTTCCATTCGAATCAATGGCCAATTTTTTAAAAACTTCTTTTCTGGAAGGAAGTTTTTCGTTAAGCATAACGTCGATAGCCGGAGCACCGACAACGTGAATTCGCCAATTCTCTTCACCCATCTTTTTTATCCTTTCTGCTGCCTCTTTGGTAGCCGGAAAATGAATATGGGATAATTTAGTAATCGCATGCCTTGCCATATCATCAACAGTCCCACTTTTATCACCGCCATGGGTATGAGCCATCGGAATTCTTAAATAAGTACAAGCCAATGCTGTTGCTAAGGTTTCAGGCCTATCGCCTTGAATCAAAACCAAATCAGGCCTATCCTTTCGAAACTTGACTGTCAATTCTTTTATAAAATCAGCCACAAACTGAACGGTATCAGAATTGCTACCCATCCCAAAAATCGCTTGTATCGGCTCGGTTTTTGGAAATTCGGAAGTAACGTATTTAGCTGTTTTTCCTAATTCCGGCATAAGATGCACACCGGTTGTGTATATCTTCAATTTTAAAAACTCGCTTTTTTTGATGGCTTTTAAAACAGGCGTTATCAATCCGAAATCAGCCCTAGTTCCAGAAATGTATGCAATTTTTTTAATTTTCCTCATTAAATTAAATTTCTATTCAACAATGTCCCTCTTTTTATATATTTTTTAGCCCTCTTCCCAAGTACTTTATCAAAATATTTAGGAGCTAATCCATTGGCTGGTCTTTTGATATCCAGATTGTTCCGGGTAAATCTTTCGCCTTTTTTGATATCTCGAACAGCAACAATGCTTCTTCTTATCACCAATAACTTTTTCTCCGATTCTGTCGGTTTCTTAATAGCAGAACCAAGAATGATATTTACAGCTCGTACTTCATCAACCATCTTCTTAAAATCTATTCGATTAGACGAAGTCCTATGATCCGGTCCGGGAAGATTATTATCCAAAGTTAAGTGTTTCTCAATAACACAGGCCCCTAAAGAAGTGGCCATTACAGCAACCTGCGAACCGTTAGTATGATCTGAATACCCGACCAAAACATTTAGCTCCTTCATCATGGTTTGCATCGCCCTTAAATTAATTTCTTCAGAAGGACAGGGGTAGTTTGTTGTACAATGCAAAACGATTATTTTATCACCACCGGCTTTTTTTATTGTTTTAACAGCTTCTTTAACCTCTGCCATTGTTGCCATACCCGTTCCCAAAATCATCGGTTTTCCCAATTTGGCCGCATAGGTAAGAAGGGGCAAACTCGTCAGGTCTCCTGAACCGAACTTGAACGCCGGAACACTAAAATCTTTAAGCAGATCAACAGAAGCAAAACTTCCATGAGGAGTCGAAAGAAAAATTATCCCCATTTTTTTGCAGTGAGCAATAACTTGCGGATACCAACTCTCATCAAATTCCAACTTCCTTAACATTTCTATCTGACTTTCAACTTTACCAAGATTTTTCTTTTGATATTCAACCATCTCTCCGGATTCGGTTACCACCTGCTCTGCCCGAAAAGTCTGAAATTTAACCGCATCAGCCCCGGCACTTGCCGCCGCATCAACGAGTTTCAAGGCCAAATCCAGTTTCCCGTTGTGATTAACTCCGGCTTCGGCAATAATAAAAACAGGTTCATTGTATCCAATTCTGCGGTTTTGTATTAAAATATTTTTCATTGCGAACGTAAAATGGCTTCAGCCAATTTAAAATCAATGAGTTCATCTATGTCCACAGATCTTTCGCGTGGCATTAGAAAAATTTCCGAATTATCGTCAATTATCTTGTCATTTTTCATAAGTATTTCTCTTTTTACAACATAAACAGCGCCGTTTATTTTATAAAGTTTCGGTAATTCTTGACTTCTTTTTTTTGTTCCAGAACCTCTCAAAAAAAGAACTGCTTTTCCATCTTTGAGTTTATACATCCATTCGGGCCTTTCACTTATTTCGCAAACCCCGATACACGAACCTGCTTTTGTTTTAAACATCTTTTCTATGGCACCATCGATGTCATCAACCGAAACAAGAGGACTGGTGGGCTGAATAAGGACTATCAAATCCGCATCAAAACCATTTGAGGAGAAATATGCAACAGCGTGCTGAAGAACATGTTCCGGCCGAGCGGTATCAGTGGCAAGTTCGGCCGGACGGATAAATGGAACTTCGGCACCATACTTTTCACTAATCTTAGCAATTATTGGATCATCGGTAGACACAATAATCCTGTCAATATAATCTGACAATAACGCGGCTTTTATAGCATAACTAATCATCGGCTTGCCATTGAGCTTCTTTATGTTTTTTCTTGGTAATCTTTTAGACCCACCTCTTGCTGGTACAATGGCTAATATTTTTTTATTTTTATACATAAAATTTTATTTTACCTGATGTCTTAGCTTCAATTTTCCTTTTTCTTTTTTCCACAAATGAGGCGAACGAAATTTGTCAGCTAACTCCATAAAATATTTCTTATTCATCAAAGATCGTTTAAACATCTTGGAGGCTTTGGGAAATTCTTTTTTTGTAATGCTTAAATACTCCCACAACTCATCAGCAAATCTTTCTGGAAATTCTCCGTCAAATCTTTTTATCAGAGAGACTCCTTCTTCACGGGTTATTTCACCCGAACGAACTTCTTGGGAAGCATCATATGTCGCCCGGCCGATACCGAATTTGATAAAGGTGGTGTAATAATGAAGATCGTCGACCTTATCGTCAATACTATTATATTTGCTGTAGGTACCGGGTGTTCTTTCCGGCGAGGCCTGAAAATTGCCATTCTCAACTGCATAATAATATGTTTCTTGAGGGTGCCACTTGATATAATAACCTAGATAGTGAACCTCAACCTTGTTTTTTAATATATCCTTCGGATTGGCCGGAAGATAAGCATTAAGATCATTTTTACTCACTCCATATTTTTTTATCAGGTCAGAAAAAGAAGTTCCGCCAAGGTAGATCTTCGACTTATCTTTGGCAGTAAAATAAGACCAATCACGTTTTGCTTTTTCATTATCAGCAATTGGATTGCCATATTCAGCCTCGTTTTCTCCATACAATACCAGGGGTATTTTATATAAAACGGCTAATTTTGGCGCCAAAGCTTTCTGGCCAATAATAAACGGCTGGAAGGGATGGAAGAGATTTTCTGTAGCCAAACGTGTAAGCAAACGATGCACTCTTCCGTTTGGAGTAAATAAAATATTATCCAAACCTGAACATATCCACGCCTGAAAATTTTTCCAGCCCCAAGAAGTATAAACATGAGGTGCCCAAGTTACCGTAAGAGGATGCATCCCGTATTTATATTTCAGTAAATGTGAAGCATAAAAACTATCTTTCCCCCCCGAACCAGGAATAATACAGTCGTAAGAACCGTCATTTTTTCTAAAACGATTCAACAGCCTTAGTAGTTCTTTCTCCCGTTTTGTCCAATCAATTGTTTTCTTTTTATCCATCACGCGACAAGCATCACAAATCCCGTTTTTATCAAAATTTATAGTTTCTTTTTTGCTTTCTTTGGTATGAGAATATTCTACTACCGAATTCGGGCGTTGATTTGAAATAACACATCTTTTGCAAAATCTAACTTCGGATGGCAAGCCAAATAAGGTTTTTGTTTTTTTCATAAGGCTTTAACTAAATTAACAAAGTTTTTTATTATTCGGAGTCCGACTTGGCCGCTTTTTTCAGGATGGAATTGAAAACCATATACATTTCCCTTCTGAACAGTAGAGCAAAATTGATATCCTCCATAGATAGTAGTTGTTAAAATCGCTTTTTTATCAATTGGCTCAAGTATATATGAGTGGACAAAATATACATAAGGATCTTTCCCGATAGAGTTGAGAATATCTCCTTCAGGTTTTGTGCTATTTGAGAGTGTTATTTTGTTCCATCCGATATGAGGTATTTTGATTCCCATTTTAAGCCCTGGGAACTTTACCACTTTCCCAGAAATTATATCAAGGCCCCTAAATTCGCCAAACTCATATCCCTTTGACAACAGAAGCTGCGCCCCAAGACAAATTCCCAAAATTGGCTTTCCTTTTTCGGCAAATTTTTTAATTTCCCCTTCTAGCCCACGTGCCTTTATGCCTTCCATTCCCGCTTCAAAAGAACCTACGCCCGGTAAAACTAAAGCATCTAATCGATTTATTTCTTCAGTGTTTTCAACGATTACCACATCGTCAATGAATTCTCTTAATGCTTTGCGCAGGCTATAAAGATTGCCTACCCCATAATCAACAATGCCGATTTTTTTATTATTAGACCCTGACATTGATTTTTTTCTTAAATAAATATTCTTTTAAATTTTTTATTTTAAAATCTCCGTAGTGGAATGAGGTGGCAATGGCAACAGCATCGATTTTGGTTTTTTTTATTACTTTAACAACAGATTCCTTTGTCCCCGCCCCACCATGAACTACAAGGGGTACTTTACAAAATTTAGAAACCTCACTAATCAATTCCGTATCATATCCTTTTCGCGAACCGTCTCTGTCAATCGAAGTTATAACCACCTCGCCTACACCTAAAACAAGAGCTTTCCTTATCCACTCAACCGCATTAATGCCTGTATGTTCCCGGCCGCCATCAGTATATGCTTCCCAAGTCCCATCATTTCTGTGTTTTGCTTCTACCGAAAGAACAATGCACTGGGAACCGAATTTTTTTACCGCTTCGTTCAGAAACTTGGGTTTTTTTATTCCATAAGTATTTATGGCGACCTTGTCGGCTCCAGCTCGAAGAGCATTATTTATATCATTAACAGAACGTATGCCTCCGCCAACTGTTATGGGAATGAAAATTTCTTCTGATACTGACCGCAGAAGATCAAAATCAAAATTTCTCTGGTATAAACTGGCAACAATATCCATGCATAAAAGTTCATCGGCGCCATCTTTATAATATTTAAATGCAAGCTCTTTAGGATTTCCGACAACCCTAAGCCCTTCAGTAAAAATACCTTTCACAACATTAGTGCCCTTAATATCAAGACGGGGAATTATTCTTATATTTTCCATTGTCTCAGTTTTTGAAATTCATTTTCTTTTTCATAATTTATAACATTAATCAACACTTCAGTCCAGAATTAAAATATTATACCTGCCGGTATAAAAATAAATCCCCACATTGACGTGAGGATGATCTTAAATTAAACTTTTCTCAAGGTTCAGGATTTTATCAATGACAGATTGGATCGGCGAGAAGCGCCTTCCCATCGCACATCTGAAAATTTCGGCTCGCCATGAAGCTCTCGCCATGTTTTTTCATATTCTTTTATTCGCTTAATATCTCGATTTACCATTAATTCTCTGAGGCCGAGCAGCTCAACAGCGGTGAAGTTTTCGCAAATGACAGCCGTCATCTTTGTGGCATCTCCTAGATCTGTTAAAAACGCATCCAGGTCGCCGTCATATTGAGCCAGAATTTTATCTTTATATTTGTTGAACCATTCTGTGCCCGGATATGGAGTAGCAAAAAAGGGCATAACCTCAATACCGAGCCGTTCCCAAGCCTGAACACAATCAATCAAGCTGTCAAAAAAGTCATCCGGAAAGCCCATCATTTGATTAGGAATTGGCCGTATCCCTGCTTCCAGGGTTATTTTCAGAGATCTCTCGTTAGTTTCTGGAGTAGAACCTTTGCCTACATTTTTAAGAACTCGTTTGGAAAAAGATTCGTAGCCATAAACTAATTGGCAACAGCCGGCATTATGCATCTGTTTAAGAATTTGTGGATTAGCCAGCGCTGCATGACTGGTTCCACCCCAGTGTATTCCATGACATTTTTTCGGGTCATGAGACACGCCATCGCGTACACATTGAGGCTGTAAACCCTCTTTGATCCACAGATCGCATAAAGCTGGCAGCCAGGTATTCTTTGAAGCAGAATTCATTGCCAGAAGGTTTTCATCATAGAAAATAATGAAATCAACTCCAAATCTGTCTCTCATGTGTTTGACCATATCTACCAGATAACGAGGACTGTGCATTCTATTAATACGGTCGTGAGTAAAAACAACATCAGCTTTATCATTTCTTTGATCTTCATACTGAAGGTCTCCTGCCAATCCAAGATGAAAACAGAAACGGCATATAAACGGACAACCGAAACTTCCATTTACATCCATGCGTCTTTTGGCGGTGAAACTTTCTTCGCTATAAAGGAGCGCACTGTTTTTGAAATATATTTCCATAGGCAGCATATCCCATGTCGGATATGGTAATTGATCAATGTCTTGAACAAGAGGCCGCGGCGGATTTAAATGTAATTGTCCCCTCTCATCCTTCCAGATAATTCCAAGCGTAGATGACCAATCGGTTTTTTTATCGTCTATTTTTTGCATTATTTCCGGCAGAGTTAAGAATGCTTCTCCAACAACTCCAATATCGATCTCCGGCAAGAGTTCCATCAAGTCTCGAGGCATACTGGTTAAAAGTCCGCCTCCGACCATGCGAAGCGATCGAGGAGAATATTGTTTGGCATACCGGAGGGCTTTTTTTACCCAGCTGTATGTAGTTGTTATGCCACCAAGCCCGATAATATCCCAATCATCGGCCTTCAAAATCGCACAAATGGTTTTATCATCAGGCCTCCAAGCGTTGGCATCAAATAATTGGACATGATGCCCCTCTTTATCAGCAATCGCCGCCAACTGGGCAATTCCGTAAGGAATATGTTTTGGGTTGTCTTCTTGGCGTACAACGGGGTTAATGAGCAGAATTTTGGCCATATTATTCTCTTTCTCCAACCCTTGATCCTACTAACTCTTGATTATTTCTCTGACTGAATTTAGATAAGAATTCAGTCAGAGGGACGAAATGAACCAGTTCATCAAAAAGTATGCCGCCTTCAGTGCAATTGTATGTAATGCAACCAGCATCTTTGGCTAAATCCAGAAAAATATTCCGATACCAAAGATATGCCGGATCGGTATACCATGTCTCATTCAAGTAGGGATTATAAACCTGTGTAAAAGCCTCTGGCGTTCTATCTCCAAAAAGAGCAACAAGATCTCGGTAGTATTGAGTATTGAGAAGCGGAGTACCAGGCGCATAGCTTAAATCCATACCAACCAACGCAACATGTTTTCGTTTTAGTATTGCATGCGCAAAAATCCAAGCAGCAGTTCCAACATTGCCGCCGGTAAGCATACAAGGTATGTGATTATTCTCAAAAAGCTCCCTGGAAAGACTCTCCGATTTGTCATAATCTTCATAAATAGGATTCCACCAATACAGTTCCATTCCCGATTCCACGCATCTTTCCGTAACAGAAATATCGACACTGGTAGATATTATCAACTTGATCTTGGGACCATATCGGTTTACAAGCTCGATAGTTTCACGATTATAGCGAATCTGATCTTGGTGATGACCAGGATCAAGATCTTGGCGAAGAAAATAATCATCTTCTAATCCCTTGTCCATTTTAGTATCGCCAAACAATCTTACCATGCGGTGGCTTCTACCAAATGCGCCAGGATCAAGCGTAATAACAAAATGAGGAATAAGACCCTTTCTTAAACAATGCCCTAAAGACCCGTCGGCGACAATAATATCACCAGAAAATCCTGAAGCCAAAATCTTAGCCACAGGATTTTTTCTATGCAAACTTGGTCCTCCAACAACTACAATAGCGGCTCCTTTCGGCTCCAAATGTTCTATAACAGACAAATCATCCACCGTTTTACTAAAATATTTTCGATTTTTAGCGGCATTATCCAGACCAAGCCGGCCGGTTTTTATAGCTGTCGCTTCGCTCATATAACAAGCAAGTTTATCTGCCAAATTAGATATCATCTTTAGTTCCTCTCCAAGTAAAATCTTTCTTAACAAACGTGATGCTGCCACCAAGTTTTTTTAAAGCCGCGGCTTCAAATTCTTCTCCCAATGAAACCGGCTTTTCTTCTTTTGGCGCATCTGTATCTTTTAATCCCGGAATCTTATAGTTCCCCTTTAAAATTTTGTCCATTGTCCAGTTCCTTTTTAAATTGTCAAAAATCTAAGCTGTCTGTCACCATACAACAAAAACCATCGTTTTTCAAGACAGGTTGTAAAAACATCTTTTTTGTGAAAGAATTTGGGAATGTATTTTAATTCTCCGGATAATCTTCCAGAATCAGAAAAAAAATATGAATATCTGCATTCGAAAGAAAGAATAGAACACTTGCGTCGTATTATTAACGGCCGGCCCGTGGCCATTTTGGCCGCTGGCCCCTCAATCAGTGAATTAGAAGCAAGAATCGAAGAACTATCTCAAACCGATATTTGTTATTTTGGGATGAATTTCTTTTTTGTTCAAGAAGATAATATTTTAAAAAAGATAAATAAGCGTTTTTCCGTGTTAACTACGGGAGCCAATAAGGGTTTGCTCCATGTTTACGGCGGGGCCAGCCTTTTTGATAGGATCACTGATTTTTTGAATAGAAATGATGATAATTTGTTAATTTCCAGTTTCTACGGAAACCAGCTTAATCTGCTTGGTCCCCACTTTAACCTGCAGGAATTTTTAGATAAATATAACAATAAACTCTTTTTCCCCAGCTATAGTACCAATAGAACTGTTCCGGACAACAATCGTCCCATGCATTTCTTCGCGAGTAATTCTCTCGCCGGACTAATATATATGGCCATAATCGGCAAGGCCTCTAAAATTGTTCTGTTCGGATCAGACGGCTACACCCTTGAAAAAAATCCTGAAAAAACGTATTACCGTTCCAAAGAATATCTCTCTAACAAATATGAGTATGAGAGAAATAATCAACAGAAACTAGTGGAACCGCTTATTAACGACGCTAACAAGCTCTTCAACCCTATTGTTCCCCTTTCTTTGCGAAATATCTACAAAACCTACCCCATTAAACCTGTTCCAATTTTAAATTGTTCCGAAGTTAGTTATTATACTCCTTTTCCAAAGACCTCATACAACGACACTTTTGCCTTCTTGTTGGGTAAAAAGAATATTGAAGAAATTGTTGATCTCCGCATCCCAACAGCCTCAATCATCATTCCGTCTTCCGACGACACAAATGAATTGCGGACCACTCTGGAAAGTATTGCAAAACAATCATATTCAAATTATGAGACAGTCGTTATCAAAAGGAGTCCAAATTTTTTGGATACTATGGAAAACGCCCTATCCTTGACCAAAGGAAAATATATTTTCTATTGCCATTCGGGCTACGGCTACCGAGACCAAGATTGGTTAAATTCCTGCATAGCAATATTGGAAAATAGGCCCCGGATTTCTTTAGTATGCGGCATACCCGAAAACCAGCTTACTGACCCTCCCTGGCCGGAAAAAAAGTTCCTCTATTACTGGCTCAAGAAAAAGATTTTCTTCCCTCCAAACACAATTTGCGTACGAAAAAAAGTACTCGAAAAATGCCTGCTCCCCCAGGAAGATAATGCAAAAACCGACACTGAATTGGAAAGTTGGCTAAACTTTAATCTGCGCTTTAATATTAACGGCTATCTGCCTACTTTTATTTCGACGGTTTCCGATAATAATCGGAATGACTTCATCGACGGTAATTCGCTAGATATTTTCAGAAAAAAAATTGCATTCTACAGAAAAGGCCTCATTCTTAAAAAAACCTGTCATCATTTCAGAGACGGTGACGACAACATTTTACCTGGAAAATTCTATTTGAGCATGTTTTTACTATATAAACCAGCTAAAATAATTGAAACCAAATTACTCTGTCCTTTATATCCTCGTTTAAACATTATTAAGCGAATCGCCAGAAATACTGTCAAGCAAATAGTCCTACGGATATTAAGTTTAACTTCGTCTTCCATTGAGCGAAAAGCTGTCAATTTGTATCGATCCCTAAAGAAAAAAAGGTTGCGCGAAAAATAAAAAATTGGTAATTGTTATTAATAGGTCATTTCGACATGATTATATCTCGAACACCATTCCGAATATCTTTTTTTGGTGGAGGCACCGATTACCCTGCTTGGTATAAAAAGAACGGCGGGGCCGTTCTTTCAACAACAATCAACAAGTATTGTTATTTAAGTTGTAGAAATTTGCCTCCGTTTTTTAAACATACATACCGTGTTGTTTATTCGCGTCAAGAATTAGTAAATAAAATTAAAGACATAGATCATCCCTCTGTCAGACATGCATTAAATTTTCTGAATATAGACGGCGGGGTTGAGATACATCACCAAGCCGATCTTCCGGCAAGATCCGGACTTGGTTCAAGTTCATCTTTTACCGTTGGTCTAGTAAATGCTCTAAGCGGTCTTAAGGGTGAAGTCAAGAACAAAAGACAACTGGCCCTTGACGCAATAAATATTGAACAGAATTTGATAAAAGAAAATGTCGGTTCCCAAGATCAAACAGCAGCGGCTTTTGGAGGTTTTAATAAAATAAGTTTTGGAGGAATCCAGGAAATATCAATACAACCAATAATTATAAATTCAAACCGTATTGAATCGTTCCAAAATCACCTGATGTTATTTTTCACCGGTCTTTCAAGAAATGCTTCTAAGATAGCTAGGGAACAGATTAAAAACATTGAAAATAAAGATAAGGAATTAAAAATAATGCATGAACTTGTCCATGAAGCGACGAACATTCTTACAAACAACAGAGCAGATCTGGCTGAATTCGGTAAATTAATGGGGCAGGGCTGGAAAATAAAAAAATCCTTGTCATCCAAAATAACAAACCCGTATTTAGATAATATACACGACGTGGGAATGAGAGCAGGAGCATTGGGATGTAAATTGCTTGGCGCCGGGGGCGGTGGATTTATATTATTTTTTGCAAAACCGGAAGATCAAGAAAAAATTAAAAAGAAACTAAAAAACCTATTATACGTCCCCTTCCGATTCGATCATCTTGGCAGTCAAATAATTTACTACGCTCAAGACAACAATGAAACTTATTAAGTAGTTCTCAATTAAAAAATATTTGACAATACAATTTTTTTTATTTAAAGTATTTCTTATTCTTTAACAATTGCAGTGGAGTAACAATGAGGTCCTCTGATCTGGGAATGATAGCAAATATTTCTCATGCTTTTCGTCCAAATATAACCTTAGAAATGTTTCGAAGAATGTGCCTAATCAGATATTTCGAGTTAAATGTAAAGAAAGCATATGACCAAGGATTGATGCCAAAGGCTCCAATTTATCTTTCTATTGGGCAGGAGACAATTTTTGCAGCCTTATCCATGATTTTTGAAAAAACAGCTTTATTCGGCCAACACAGAGGACATGGCATTTACCTAGCATTCGGAGGCAATCCAGTAAAACTCATTGACGAGTTACTTGGCCGACCTACCGGTTGTGCCAAAGGCATGGGAGGTTCAGCATCTATTCACTGCCCTGAAATAGAGATGATCGGTCACGACGGATTGATGGGAACACAAGTTGCTGACGCCGTTGGCAGTACATTGCCTTATAAAGAGACGGCTATTACTTTTATGGGCGATGCTAGCGCTGAAGAGGGATTTGTTCTTGGGCCAATCGGTTATGCGTTTACCAAACAACTTCCGGTTCTTTTTGTTGTTTGTGATAATGGACTGTCTATTTTAACAAAAACAGAAGTTCGCCGAAGCTGGACCATGGCAAGACATGCTCACTTTGGCATGCCATCAATTGATATTACCGACGATCCATGGCTGATAATGCACTATGCCAAAGAGTTAAGTAATCCCCTACCCGCTTTAATGAATATTAGAGTTTGCCGAGAACTTTGGCATGCTGGAACAGGAAAAGACAGTGAACCAGAATGGAATCGATTTAAAATGGTAAGAGAAGAGATGAGACAATTAGACCTTGGCGTATCGGTTGAAACCATAGAAAACGAAATAAAAAGGTGGATAGACAACTTATGGGATAAAAAACTTCAAGAACCAACTCCTTGTATATTATCCCCCAGAAAAGTATTTACCATCATTGATCCGAATTACAAATATGAAAGAAACCCGATTCCTCCACCCAGCAGAATGAAAGTAAAAGAGGTGATTAAGACTTTTACTCGTGATACTTTAAAACGTGGCGGTAAAGCAATGGGCCAATGCCTAACTGCTGTAGGTTGGGTAGGCGGAACAGTGCCGGAAATGACGGAACAGGAAGGATTGATTGAATTGTCGATGGATGATACATCTGGTTCGGGAATCGCCGTTGGCTGTTCCAGAAAAGTACCGACTATTTACATAGTCCGCTATCAAGGATTCCAGTGGTTCAACGGCGCATTCATTGCTAACCTTGCCGCAAAATCAAAAGAAATGTGGGGCATTTCCCGCAGATTATTTGTCCGTTCCATCGCCATGGAGGGCGGTATCGGACCCGTAGCATCTAACAGTCATCACGGAATGTTCACAAGGATACCTGGTCTCACGGTTGTTGCTCCGATGACACCCGGAGAATACCTACAAATTGTTGAGTATTTTAATAGCCACGATGATCCGATGTATGTAAGCGAGCACAGAAAAAGTTTTGACATTGATTGTGAGATGCCGGATGTTATAAATCATCCTTCTCACATCACCTTATTTCCAATATCCGCAGCAAGATTAAACACCGCAGAAGCGGCAAATATTCTTCTGAAAGAAGGGATAATTTGCAACATAATTCATGTTCTTTGGCTTAAACCATTTATTATCAGCAGTGAAATACTGACATCTTTAGAAAATTCTTACTACGGGGGCGTGGTCCTTGATACCGATTACGAAAACGGAGCCGCAAAATGCATTGCCTGCGATATTATGCAATTTACAAAAAAGAGGGTCCGTGTTCTCGGTCTTGAAGAAAGAACTGCCGGATTTGCCCCGCACCTTGACAACCTACCGCCATCTACAGAAAAAATATGTGAATGTATACGAAAAATAGTTGATGGCAAGCAAGAAAAATAACCGTCTTCAGTGACGGTTTTAATTTGCTTTTTTCCTTTATTTCGTATAATTTTTAACAATGATCAAACAAAAAAAACAACTGCGAGCAGTCGTAATAACCGCGGAAGGTTTTGAGGATGAAGAGGTAATTTATCCTGTTATACGCCTGAAAGAAGAAGGATTTATTGTTGATATCGCAACCAGGGACGCAAAGTTGGTTCTTGGACGCTTGAATTTTCCGCTTGAACTGATTATCCGTTATTATGGGACGCTCGTTAATGCTAAAAAACTTGAGGCCAAAAATTATGATTTGGTTTTAATCCCGGGCGGATTTGAAGCCCCGGACAGAGTGAGACAAATTCCGGAAATTTTAGAATTCGTCCGCCGGATGAATAGACAAAAAAAGATCGTCTCTG
Organism: Candidatus Yanofskybacteria bacterium RIFCSPHIGHO2_01_FULL_41_26; assembly: GCA_001794055.1. Classification (GTDB taxonomy): domain Bacteria; phylum Patescibacteriota; class Minisyncoccia; order 2-02-FULL-40-12; family GWA2-44-9; genus 2-01-FULL-41-26. The sequence goes on from MGJB01000006.1 coordinate 51,685, forward strand.
CTTTCTGCCATGGTCCTTGGGTTTTAATTTCGGCAGGAATAATTAAAGGAAAAAAAATTACGGGCTATATCGGAATTAAAGATGATATTAATAATGCCGGTGCCATATATACCGACCAGCCGGCCGTTATTGACGGCAACATCATAACAGCAAGACATCCGCGCGATGTTACCGATCTGATGAAAGCTATTTTTTCTAAATTTAAGAAATAATCAGTATGCTGAAAAAAATCAAACTATCTTTTGCGGACAAGAAATCTCTTGCAATGAAATCAATTGAAATAGCTCCAATAAACATTGACTTGTCAAAAATGATAGTTAATAAACCTTGGGGATATGAGTACCTTCTTACAAATACTCCGCTGGTGGAGGTTTGGCATCTATCACTTGATTACTTGAAATCAACTTCAACACATTGTCATCCTAACAAAAAAACAGCCCTTGTCGTGTTAGAGGGCAAGGCCCTTTTCTCGACCCTAAATAAATCCGTTAAACTCTCCCCGATGGATGCGATAATAATAGATGCTGGTGTTTTTCATTCAACTAAGTGTATCTCAAAAGAGGGTCTTAAATTACTTGAAGTTGAGACACCCCCGATGAAACATGACTTAATCCGGCTTAAGGATAGATATGGCAGAACTAACGCTGGATATGAAGGCAAAGAAAAGATGCAATTAATAAATAACTCTTATGTTAAATTCAAAAGCGAGGAACCTCACGTGGTAAAAAACTTCTGTAATAATTACCTTTGTTTGTCCTTTATACAAAATGACAACGACCTAAGAATTTTATTGTCCCAAAAGCCAGAGTTGGCAGTAATCTTAAACGGATTCATCAAATCAGCGGATAATAATATCTTATACCGTCTCGGTGATGTCATAAAAACCAACACGCTCAAAAACAATAAAATAAAATTTAATAATGTCTCGCTCCTCTCAATTTCAAAAGCCTAACAAAAAAGTAATAATTTTCGATTTTGACGGTGTTCTGGCTGACTCGTTTGACCATTTTTACTCTCTAAACAGGGACGGAATGAAACATGTTGGTCTTTCTTTTACGAAAGAACAATATCGAAATCTGTTTATCGGCAATGTCCATCAAGGATTTAAAAATTTTATAAACGATGACCAAAAATATCTAACTTTTTCAGAATTCAGAAACGAAAATTATGACCGAAACTACTACAACAAGGAGGGGGGCGTTAAACTGTTTCCGGAAGCACTGACATTTCTGAAAAAAATAGGCGAAAAATACATTCTAACAGTTGCTTCGTCCAGCCACAAAAACAATATCAAAAATTTATTGGAAAAAAACAAGGTATTAGACATATTTGGGTTAATAATTGCAAACACGACTACAACAAAAGCGGGAATGCTAAATGAAATAATGAAAAAATTCAATGCTAAGCCGTCAGAAGTATTGATGATAACCGATACCATTGGTGATATTCTAATAGCAAAAAAGTCCGGTCTTAAAACTATAGCCGCTACTTGGGGTTTTCATTCTTCAAAATTGTTAAGGTCAGCCAAACCCGATTGCCTTGCCAGTAATTTTAAAATGCTGTATAAACAACTCAAAGCTTTTTGAAAAATAGGAGAACACCTTGACCAGTTACAAGTTCCCCTTGGTCACAGACACAATTACCGCAGAAGACAATATTGCTAGAGCTAATTGGCTAATGACCAACCCCCGATTAACTATGGGGTCTTTGGTTAAAGCATACGAAAACAAATGGTCTCGGTGGGTGGGCAGAAAATATTCTGTTGCCTGCAATTCCGGATCATCCGCAAATTTACTTATGTATGACGCCCTACTTCAGTCAGGAAAGCTGCAAAACAAAAAGATCATCGTTCCAAGCTCCGCCTGGGTTACCACCATAGCTCCAGCCATTCAGCTCGGGTTTGAACCAATTATGTGTGACGCAGATGAATCTAGTTTTGGATTGGACATTGATCATTTAGAAGAATTGCTACTTAAACATAAACCTGGAACCGTGATGCTTGTTCAAGTTTTGGGTGTTCCAGCTAATATGGACAAAATAATGCAACTCAAAGAAGATTATGACTTCTTCCTGCTTGAAGACGCTTGCGCCGCAATGGGTTCATCATATCGCGGCCGTAAAATAGGCACCTTTGGCGACATGTCCAGTATATCAACCTACTTTGGTCACCAATTCTCAACCGTTGAAGGCGGCATGGTTTCAACCGATGACAAGGAGCTGTATACAATCGCTTTTATGTTGCGCAGTCACGGCTGGATCAACGGGCTTGACCCAGAAACAAGAGCTCAATATTTAAATAAGCATAGCATCAAAGACATTGGAACCGGATTCGTTTTTCCTTATGCAGGATATAATTTTCGGCTTACTGACGACCATGCTTTTATTGGTTTGAGACAATTAGACAGAATGGAATGGCTTATTAGACAAAGATATGGCAACCACCTGCTTTATCAAAAACTGTTAACGGGCCTCTTTGGCTTCCAAATGTTTGATAAGGATACGACTGTTTGCAGTATTCACTTTTGTGCATTAGCCGAAAGTGAAGATGAAAGAAATTTCATTACTTCGGAACTTCAGGAAAATAGCATAGAAACTAGGCCGTTTACTTCAGGCAATCAAGGCCTACAGCCATATTGGTTCAAAAAATATCCCAAATTTAATGGCCAAACGGCTACTCGATTATATGAATGCGGATTCTTTTTACCAAACTATCCGACATTAACTAATTCTGATATTGAACATATTTGTTCGGTAGCGATAAAAGCCGCGCTGGAACACCGTAAAGGAGACAGATAGTGCCCAAAATCCTTGTAACCGGCGGAGCAGGATATATCGGTTCAGTTTTGGTGCCGATGCTTTTGCGAGCCGGACACGAAGTTTTCGTGCTGGACAATTTTATGTACGGCCAAACATCTCTTCTGGATTGTTGTCATAATTCCTTTTTTAGGGTTGCGAAAGGAGATGTCAGGAATGAGGATCTATTGCGACATTTGGCAAGACAGTCGGATATAATTATCCACCTTGCTTGTATTGTCGGCGCACCGGCATGCGACAAAGACCCTGTTACCGCCACAAGCATAAACCTAGACTCTGTCAGAAGCTTATTAAGGTGTAGAACCTCAAATCAGCCAATAATTTACCCGAATACAAATAGCGGCTATGGAATAGGTCAAGATGGTATTTATTGTACCGAAGAAACTCCATTGAACCCCGTTTCGTTGTACGGCCGACTAAAGGTTGCCGCGGAAAAAGAAATACTTAGTCAAGGAAATTCAATAACTCTGCGCTTGGCCACCGTCTTTGGCACAAGCCCCAGAATGCGTCTTGATCTTTTGGTTAATGATTTTGTTTACCGGGCCGTTAACGACCGTTTCGTTGTTCTTTTTGAAAGCCACTTCAAGAGAAACTACATCCACGTCCGGGACGTTGCCAGAGCGTTTATGCATTGCATGAACAATTTTGGCACAATGAGAGACCAGACATATAACGTCGGTTTAAGCGATGCCAATTTGTCTAAAAGAGAATTATGCCTAGAGATTCAGAAACAATTGCCGGGTTTTTATTTTCACGAAGCTCCAATCGGTCAGGATCCTGATAAACGCAACTATATTGTCAGCAATAAAAAAATAGAAAAAACCGGATTCAAACCGGAAATATCATTACGGGAAGGCATAGCCGAATTGATAAAAGGTTTCCAAATCATAAGAAACAATCGCTTTGCGAATATTTAAAAAGAACTCCGAATGAGTTCTTTTTTATTATGCAAGAGGATTTATGTCATCGAACGGAAATGTATTTCTGTTAAGCTCAGATGCGGATAGTCCGGCTTCTTTAATAAACGCGACCAGTTCAAGATAATTATTTACTATTTGTTCATTAGTCAAGGTTTTTCCCCAAGAAGCGTTTTCGTGATATTGAAAAGTTAACCTGGGTTTTTTATTATCGAGATTATGGATGTGCATTGTATTTTCCCAATCCGTCTCGATATTTCTTATTCCGAATTTATCAGGGTTGCGAAACACCTCTGTTCCGGGTCTGATAGTAAATAACGAAAGATATATCAAGTCGGGTTGTGTTTCTTTTATGAAATTCAGTGTTAACTCAACTATATTGTCTGGCTCGCCAGGAAGACCCATTATTAGATAAATCCTAGCTTCAATGCCATTTGCTTTCAACATTGCAATCGTATCTTTGGCTTTCTGAACACTGATCCTTTTGTTTATTAGATTAAGCGATGGTTGCCAGACGCTTTCTACCCCAAGACCGAGGGATATACAACCTGATTGAAAGGCTAATCCAGCCAGTTCAGGTGTAATTCCGTCAACACGACACTGGCCACGCCAGAAAATATCTGCCCTTCCGATGGCTTCCAGTTCGGCAATAGCGCTGGAACGTTTTAATGGCAAAGCAATCTCATCAACTAAAGCTACGCCCTGTATTCCATATTCACGCTTTAAATATTCAATTTCATTCTCGATAAGTTCCGGAAGGCGAAAACGTATCCCTGGCGTCCCTTCTCTGGCTGTCCGCAAAGCACAAAAATGACAATTATACGGACAGCCTCGGCTGAAAATAACATTCGTGGAAACAAGGTCATTAAAACCAGGCTTGCTTTTTAAAGTCATCATTTTTCTTCGGGCTGTAGTACTTTTGGGCAGGAATTTTCTGTTTGGATGGCAATACTCATTTATATCTATGACGCCCTGTTGCCTATAAATTTGTTGAAGTTTATTACAAGCCAGATCATTAACGGCCGCTATTATCGTTAACTCACCCTCTCCTAATATGAGTGAGTCAAATATTCGAAGTGATTCTTGAGGAAATTCAACAGCATGAGGTCCGCCGGCAATGTGAACCGCTCTGGGATATTGCCGGCGCAGCATTGCAACAATGGCTTTCTGTTCATTTATATCAAGTGTATAGATTGAATGAAGATAAACATCGCATTCCGGAATATGATAAAGGGCAAATTCTCTTTTTATTCCCCTTAGATCAGGAAGACAAAGCTCTACTCTGCTTCCAAAATATTCTTCCAAAATCGTAAGTATCTGTAGATGAGTAAAAGGATCCCCTCGGAACGGATCATTGAGATAGTGGCTACTTGGTAAGATAAAACCTATCTTCACCAGAGAATCCCCTCTCGATAATTTTTAAAAAACTGCCTCATTATGCGTCTTAATTCAATAGTTGTAAACCTCAAAATTAAGTTGACAAATTAATCGAAGTTCATTACCGTATCTGAAAGTTCATTCAAAAAACAGGAGATAGCATGAACTCGGTAAAATCTTGGATTAAGATCGGCAACAAATCAGTTTTAGCCGAAGGTCGCAGCGGAAAAAGATTGATTAGCCAATTGTTCAAAAATCCAGCGAGCGGCCAACTCATCGATTACACTCTTTTTGACGCCGATTTTATTTCTGTCATAATTTTCCCTTTGACAACAAACGGGGAGGTAATCGCCGTCCGACAATTCCGTATGGGAATAGATAGGGTATCACTCGAATTACCGGGGGGTAATAAAAAAGTTGAAGATAAAAATTTTATCGAGACAGCCGAAAGAGAGCTGAGGGAAGAAACCGGATACAAAGCAGGTCAAATAATTCCGTTAGCAGACAAATTGTGGATAGATCCATCATCATGTACACCCTACCTCTATTCATTCCTGGCTCTGGAATGCAAAAGAACAGAAAAGACAGAAGAAGATGCTAACGAAATTATAGAAACAGTGACTATGCCGCAATCAAAGTGGATAGACATGATATCTGGAGGTAAAATATCCGATATGAAAACAATCGCCATAACTCTGCTTGCTATTTCTCACTTATCAGATAAACTAATAATCAGTACCTAAGAATAAGGAGAGATTAGGTGGAAGATAGCTTCATTCTGACCAGAGAACAAATCCTGTTTTATAGAAAGAACGGATACTTAGTGGTGCCCCATGTCCTCACTTGCGAACAATGCGATAAGATGAATCAAATCTTTGAACAGTACGCCAAAGATCACGGTGATAAAGAATTCAAAGGCATAATGAATCTCGACAGAGAAGATCATCGAATAAGAGACCTTTTGCGCTATTATAAAATTGTTTTAATCCTTGACGCTCTTCAGGATGGCGAGGTTGTAGGTCTTCAATCAATGTTTTTATTTAAAAAAGGCGGAACTGATTATGCTCCGCAGGCCTGGAACCCACATCAAGATAACGCTTACCCTAGAGCTCCCCACGGTATGTATCTAACCGGCAACATTCCTTTTGCCGACCAAGATAGAGAAAACGGGTGTATGTATATTTATCCGGGTTCACACATGGAAAGCCTTCTTCCTGCTGATTTCTTCAAAAGCTTCCACGAAGAACCAGGCAAGAATCCTGGACACGATGTTTCAAGAAGCCTGCCGTTAGACTATCCGAGAGTTGATTTGCCGATGAAAAAGGGCTCCGTGTTGATTCTTCACGGAAATGTAGTTCATGGTTCATATCCCAATAGATCACAGAGAGATAGGCCAATGCTCTTGATACCTTTTGGGACCAAAGGTATAACCCAACAGCCAAATTTTATCCCCGGCAAAACCGCTAAGCGTGAAGAATTCAGCTTAAGACCCTTAAGCTATAAACTTTGATAAACCCTGTAAAGTGATACAACATGACCGCCCACCCAAAGGCGGTTTTTTAATTTGAAAAACTGGACAAAGAATATATTTTACGATATCGTATTTCAATTCAGTATCTTAAAAATTAATGGAGGGAGGGTCTTGTGACTGAACCGATTCAGCTCGGGACAAATCCGGCAATTCAAAAAATTGCCAACAAAATACGACGGGTCCTTCCTTCAGGTTGCAAACGCGTCTTACTTGTCGAGCCACCTAATGTGCCCGAGGAAGATTGGGATCCCGATGTAGCCACAAACAACAGATATCCAGTTTATGACCCCAAGGGTCTGGCAGTTTTATCATCTTGCATACAATTAAGAGGCTATGAAACGGATGTCATGGATCTCAATTTCATGATCCAAGATAGTTTTAAAAATAATCCGAATGGTTTTGAATATCGAAATTGGGAAAACTGGTTAAGACAAAAATTAGGAGAGTTTAAGCCTCATGTAGTCGGCCTTACTTGTATGTTCACCATATATCATCGTTCTATGACAAGGATTGCCCAATTGATCAAAGAATATAACCCGCAAATAATCATCATCGCTGGTGGCGTTCACTCTACTATGGCCTCATCTGATGTTAAATCGGCTCCCGGCCAATTAGTTCTTGAGGACTGTAAAGAAATTGATTTTGTCGGCCTTTATGAAGGCAATGACAGTTTCCCGGATTTTCTTGACATGGCAAACAACAAACTGGAACCAGAAAACCTCACTCAAATTGCCACATTAGTAGATAATAATTATGTAGCCATTACAAGAAGAACGGAACCAAGAACGGAAACACTGAATGCTTTGCCGAATTATCATGACTTGCCAATTGAAAGATATAGCTCCCTTGGAAGAATCGGCACTTTTTATTGGTTATTTAAGCCGGATACTCGAGCAGCTACCATCCTAGTAAATAGAGGTTGTCGCGCTCATTGCAGATTTTGTTCAGTAGAGAAGTTCAACGGCAAGGGTGTCGTGTTAAAACGGGACATAGAGATGATTGGTGATGAATTGGAATTCTTAAGAGATAAGTATGGAATTAATCATGTAATGATTCTCGACGATGACCTTCTTAATGGAGAGGAGCGGACTGTTGCTCTTTTTGAAGATTGGCAAAAAAGAAAATTAGGCATTACTTGGGATGCATCTAATGCGGTGATCGCATCGGCGCTAACTCCAGAAATAGCTCACGCAGCAGCCGAATCAGGATGTATCGCTTTAAGTTTCGGCATTGAATCCGGCAATCCTCAAGTGCTTAAAAATATACCCAAACCAAGCGGAGTGCCTCATTATCTCCGGGCCGGTGAAATAATGAAAAAACACCCTCAAATATTCACTAAAGGATTGTTAATGGTCGGTTTCCCGCCTGAACCTGAAAGAAATTTTCCCGGCGAATCAATAAGAATGATCTGGGACACCATAAATCTTGCAAAACAAATGGATCTGGACTGGTATACTATCCAACCCCTTAACCTTATTCCGGGCGTTGAGATGACCAACCATGCCCTAGTCCGAGGAGAGATAACAAAACAAGAATTAATAGATGGATCAGAAAGACCGGTAGTAGGTTCGACCGGCAAACAAGACCGGCGAAGCAAAGAAGAGAAGACAAAAGCCTTGCCCTTTATAAGTCATCTTCATGATGAGAATTTAGACAGAATTCCCCTAAGAAAAGAACTTATCGATATATGGTTCGTAATGGATTATATGGTCAATTATGAGAAACTCTGGAATCTGGAACTTCCGATCAAAATACAAATGCTCCACAAGCTGTTCGTCAACATGTGTGACAGGACCCATAAAGAGAATGCTTTGGGTAATTTATTCTTTGCTCTTTTAGAGTACCGACTTGGACACAAAAAGATGGCAAATGACAGATTAAGATTAGCTAGAGAATTTTCAGCGACTAACGACTATTGGAGGAAAAGGTTTCCAGTATTAGGATTAGACGGACTTGTCGAGAAACTACAGCACATGATAGATCAATTACGGGACTAGACAGTCCCTTTTTAATTACTTATAATATCACAAAGCTTTTTAACAATGAGGTTGCTCGGTGTTGCAAAACGTTGATCCGAACATATTGAAAACAACTAACGCCTTTATGTATACCGAATATCCCCATAAAAGCTTCTGGTCAACTGACCTAAGGAGCGACGATTATCACTCGGCATTATTAAAACTGCTTACAGAAGAACCAGATGCTCCACTTTTGTTATATGTTCACATTCTCTACTGTACCCAGCTTTGTTGGTTCTGCACATGTCATATAGGAGAAATAACCAAAAGTCTGGACAAAAGACAGAATTATCTTGAGATGCTTTATCTAGAAATTAGTCTGTTAAAAAAAATTATTACTGGACACTCATTGACTCCAAATTTTACGGAAATACACTTAGGTGGTGGCTCTCCAAGCGATCTTGACACGCCTGACTTTGATCGACTGATAGAAAACTTGGAATCGATGGTAAATATTAGAAATTTGAGCGAATTTTCCATTGAAATAGACCCGAGACACACAACCAGAAAAATGCTTCTGTATTATCATAACAAAGGGATAAACAGAATTTCAATAGGCATACAGGACTTCGATCCACAAGTCCAAGCGGCCATTAACCGAGTTCAGTCGATTGAACTAGTAGAAAACCTGATGAGTGATGAAACAATCGCTCTTTTTCCAAACGGAGTAAACTTTGACATTATCTGCGGTTTGCCCCATCAAACGACAGATACCATAGCAAGAACAATGAATGAATGCGTGCGACTTTCACCGGACAGGATATGCTTAAATTATCTCCACCTAGCTCCTGAGTTTGCAAAACATCAGAACTTGATGTTTGACGGGAAATACGGCAGACCCAATCATTTGCCCGACTATTACGAAAGGAAAAAACTTTTTGCCGCAGCCCTTGAAATCTTAACCAAAAACGGCTATGTGCGAACTGGATACGACCATTTTGCCAAATCGACTGATTCTGTGGCGAGAGCAATGTCAGAGGGCAAAATGCATTGGAACTCGTTAGGAGTAACTTCGGGAAGATATAATAATGTAATAGGGGTCGGCGTTCACAGTTATAGCACCATTGGAAACAGCTACTTCCAAAACCACTATGATATTCCATCATACAAACACTCGCTTGAACTGAATACTTTGCCGATATTCCGTGGACACCGGCTGAACAGAGATGACCTGATACGCCGAGACGTAATTCAAACTTTACGCAATTTCTTTTCTGTGGATTTTGCGAACATTGAAACTAAATACGGAATTATTTTTGAAACCTACTTCAAAACCGAAATAGATACCTTGGACGATTATGTCAAAGACGGACTTGTCAAAATTAGAGACAGATCAATCGTCATAACGGAAAAAGGATATCAATTTGCCAACACGGTATGCTATGTTTTCGACGCATACAAAAGCCCAAGACCCAAGTTTTAAAACTTGGGTTTTTACTTGACATAAGCATCAATGTTCTTTAATATTCCGCCAAGTTCGTTGAAATTATACGGGAGGTAGTAATGGATTTAGAGCTTAAGGGGCGTATAGCTCTGGTCACAGGAAGTTCCAATGGCTTAGGAAAAGCCATTGCCCTTGCCTTGGCGCAAGAAGGAGCCGATGTAATAATTAACGGGCGCAACAGAGAAACCCTTAACAACACGGCTCTTGAGATTGGAATGAAATCAAATACTAATATCCACAACTGTCATGTTGATGCCACCGACCCGGAGGGTATAAAACAATTTTTTAGAATCAATAACTTTTGGCTTAAGAGATTGGATATATTGGTAAACAATGTCGGCAACTTGGAAAAATTTGGAAATTTTTCCAATCTTGAAGATAGAGATTGGATGAGAAGTTATGAATTAACATTTATGAGTATGGTGCGCTTCACCAGAGAAGCTCTTCCATTGTTGAAGAAATCCCCCGGAGCATCTATCCTAAACATTGGGAGCTTGGTATCACATCAACCCGGAAAATTCAATCATCATTATGTGGCAGCTAAAGCAGCAATGCTGGCAGTAAGTAAGCAAATGGCCAACGAATTCGGTGCTTTTGGAATAAGGGTAAACGTTGTTTGTCCAAGTACCATTAAAGATGGCGGTTGGATAAGAAATGTTCAAGATAGAGCAAAGCGGATGAATGTTTCCCCACAAGAAGCAGAACAGGCAATGGAAGATGATGCCAAAGCAAGGTCTCCTCTTGGAATAATTGGCCACGCAGACGATGTATCTGGTTTAATTGTTTTTTTGGCATCGGACAAGGCAAAATTTCTAACCGGCCATTGTTATAATGTAGATGGCGGGATAACCCGCTCTGCAATTTAGGGAAAAGGGAAACAATGAACAAAAGAACGGCGCTTATCACTGGCATTTTTGGATCTGGAGCAAGTTATCTGGCTGAATACATTGTCGCTAATCATCCCAACGTAGAACTTCATGGCACTTTTCGTTCGTGTAGTTCCCGCTCTCAAAAAAATATTCAAAGCATTAGAAATAAATTATTTCTTCATAATTGCAACCTGGATGACTATTCCGCCACATACCGATTAATTGCTGGACTAAAACCTGACCTTGTTTTTCACATTGCCTCCTATGCCGACGTAAGGAAATCTTGGGACAAAGCGATCTTTACCCTGCGAAATAATATCATCAGTACAGCAAATCTGTTGGAAGCAATCCGATTGGCCAATATACATCCCCGGGTCCAAATGTGCAGTACGCCTGAAGTATATGGTCAAGTAGATCCCAAAAATATCCCAATTGATGAAAGCTGTCCAATTAATCCAAACAACCCCTATGCCGTATCCAAATTCGCACAAGAATCGCTTGGATATTCTTATTTCAAAGGCTACGGTCTGCCGATGATTATTACTCGCATGTCCACCTACATCAATCCGAGGCGGGCAGATCTTTTTGCCACCGCATTCGCGATGCAAGTGGCGCGCATAGAAGCCGGCTTGCAGAAAGAATTGCGACACGGCAATCTTGATTCTACTAGGACCATCCTTGATCCTAGAGACTGCGCCAGCGCCTATTGGGCCGCCATCGATAAAGGCGAACCCGGCGAGGTCTACAATATTGGCGGGGCCACAATAGTAACGGTGGGGGAATTTCTGGAAATTCTAAAAGTGAAAGCCCTATGTTCAGTTCCTTCCAGAGTAGACGAAAATTTGTTTCGGCCGGTAGATGTTACTCTGCAAGTGATAAATACCGAAAAGTTTTTCAAACAAACCAGATGGCAGCCAAGATTTAGCTTCGAAGAAAGCGTAGAACATCTTCTAAATCACTGCCGGCAGGAAGTCAGGAAAGAACTGCCGAGATGAGGACAAAGAGAGTATTAATTTGCGGAGCAAGCGGATTTATAGGACGAAATTTGTTTGAACACTTTGATTCCAATGGTTATGAAACTTACGGAACTTACTTAAAAAGTAGGCCGCAAGTTTTCAATCCCAAAATTATCCCGGTTGATTTAAGGGATAAATATAAGGCGCTCCAAATAATGCAAGGCATGGATATAGTAATTAATGCTGCAGCCATGACCGCGGGCATAGGAGTATATTCGGAAGAAACAAACGCTAAAGAATTTGTGGAAACAAATAACAGGATCAACGCAAATCTGGTGGAATCAGCTCATGTCAACAGGGTCGGACATTTTGTTTTTTTAAGCTGTACCATAATGTATCCCTCAAGCATTGTTCCTCTTAAAGAAAACGAGTCTGATGTGGACAGGGTGCATCCGAAATATTCTGTTTTAGCTGAAATTAAAATTTTGGGAGAAGAGGGCTGCCAATACTTTGCCGGTATGGGCTCAACTAAATATACGACCGTAAGACACACAAATGTTTACGGCCCGTATGATAAATTTGACCTTAAACACGGCCATGTATTATCTGCCACGATCGAAAAGGTTATGACTTCGCAAAACAACGAAATCATCGTCTGGGGCAGTGGACAGGAATCAAGAGATTTTCTATATATCAACGATCTGATCGAATTCATTAGGAGAGCTGTTAATCTCCAAGCAAACAATTTTGAGATATTTAATGTCGGCTCCGGAAAAACATACTCCATCAACGAATTGGTTGGGGTTATAATTTCACATTCCGGAAAAGAACTTAAAGTCATCCACGATCTCACAAAACCTTCCATTGAAACATATATGAATATAGATGCCGGCAAAGCAAAACGTCTTATTGGCTGGCAAGCAAAAACAAACTTGAATGAAGGCATAAGAAAAACGATTGAATGGTACAAAAAAAATCATCCGCATTAAAAATGCGGATTTTCTTTGACAAACTAGTATTTTTACGATATAAATCCCTCAAAGTACATTGATAATTTGAGGGGAAAATAAATGTCGCCAAAAATAATACCCCTTTCAGTTGTGGCTGAGAGTCCCCCACCAATGACCGTTACCCGCCCCAATAGAAAAATAAAAATAGGCCCCGTCCAGCTTAACAACAGTTTTTCAGAACAATCATATTTCCCAACTTCTGTTGGTATGCTTCAAGCATATGGACAGAAGCATTTAACCCATGCTGATTTTTTTGAATTTCTACTTATTATAAAAGATTTCATGCCTATATCAGAAGCCGTGGATAGACTACGCGATGCCCATATTTTAGCCCTCAGTTTGTATGTTTGGAATTTTGAAAACTCTATAGCCATTGCCAAAGAGTTTAAGAAACGTTATCCGAAAAGATTAGTAGTTGTCGGTGGACCCCACGTCCCTGACAGCAAGAAACAATTTGTCAGAATAAAGAAAACTGACCCGCAATCCGATGAGCTAAAAAGAAAAAGGATGGGAATGACTGAAAAATTCCACAGAGATCATCCAGAGATTGACATAGCTGTTCATGGTGAAGGCGAAAGAATTTTTAAAATGATATTGGAGCAGTTCCCCAACAATCTCGCCGATAAAAGCCAAATCCAGTCGATTAGCTACATAGATACTGAGGGCAACTTCCACCATAATCCAAAGCTTGAGAGGATGCATGATCTGTCCGAAGTTCCATCACCATACCTTACCGGCGTGTTTGATCCGCTTATGGCCGCATACCCCGATCAGAAATGGATTGCCATGTGGGAAACTGACCGCGGCTGTCCTTATCAATGCACCTACTGCGATTGGGGTGGTGCTATTGAGGATAAAATTAGCCTCTTCGCCATGGATCGTATTATTAAAGAAGCCTGGTGGTTTGCGAATAATAGGGTGCCGTATGTCTTTATTGCTAACGCCAACTTTGGTCTTCCAAAACAGGATGTACAAATTGCAAAAATCTTGGCCGAAGTCAAAAAAGCCACTGGATACCCCGAAGGCGTATCCGTTCAGAATGCAAAAAATCCTAAGCCACACACATTAGAAGCCCTGGAAATTCTCCAAGAAGCTGGACTGAACAAAGCAACCGTAATGTCAATTCAGTCAAAAAACAAAGATACCCTCGGAGCAGTTCGCCGACAAAATATGAAGCCTGAAGAATATCAGTCAATTCAAAAAAGGTTAAGAGCTCAAGGTGTAAATACAATGACTGATTATATTCTTGGCATGCCCATGGAAACGTACGAAAGCGTATTACAAGGTGTTTCTAATATCATTGATGACGGACAACATGATAGAATTCAGTTTAACAATCTTTCCATACTACCCAATGCAGAAATGGGCGATCCGGAATACCAAGAAGAGTACGGGATGGAAATGATTAGGACACCAATTACGAACATCCACGGCAAGAAAAATGCATCCATCAGCGGTATTGAAGAATATCAAGAATTGGTTATTGCAACTAATACCATGCCCCGAGAGGCATGGGTCAAGACTCGTTCATTTTGCTATTTGGTGGGATTGATCTACTTTAATAAGCTTCTTCAGATACCCATTATGATCTTACATGAAATTTATGAGATCCCTTACCGCATAATATTTGAGGCTTTTATGGAAAGTCCGGGACAGTCAGATAAATTCCCAGTTTTTAAAGAAATTCTAGACTTCTTTCAGGAATTTTCTCGGGGCATTCAAAATGGCACAAACGAGGAGTTCTTCCACTCAAAGGAGTGTCTGGACATTCTGTGGCCGCCAGACGAATATGCATTTATAAAAGTATGCAAAGATGGCAAGATCAGACAATTTTACGAAGAAGCTGAGAAAATGATGTTGGATCTTCTCAAGCCTGACCAAACCCCTGAACCCCTTCTTGATGCCGTAAAACTTAACAGCTTACTAATTAAGTTGCCTTTTCAAACCACCGATTTGGAAATAAATTTATCTTACAACGTTTGGGAAGTTTACAAGGCCGCCCGCATAGAGCAAAAATTAGAACTTCAACGAGGAATCTACAACTATCACGTTGACAGGACAACTAAGTCAATGTCCTCACACATAAATGCAAGGTGGGATTCGTGGGAAGAGTGGTATGAAAAGATGGTCTGGTGGTGCAATCGAGGGGGTGCTTATCTTTACGGAAACATCAATCCGCATCAAGAAATAGTCGGACATCATTAATGTTTAACGGACTTGTAAAAGTCCGTTTTTTGTTATTTAATAAACCCAGTTATTTAACATCGGGGTGTGCATGCCTGAAAACAGTAATTTTTTTAGAGGAAAGAGTGTTCTTGTCGCCGGTGGTACTGGTCTTATAGGAATACCTTTGGTAAAAATTCTTCTCGAGCAAGGAGCGAGCGTTAGGATTGTCTCTTTGGATAGTCCTTCTCGAGCACATCCTCAAGCAGAATTCATGCCTCTTGACCTTACCATACTAGATAACTGCTCAAGAGCCTGTCTGGGAATGGATTACGTTTTTAATTTGCTATGCATTAAGGGCTCACCTAAGACAATGGTCACCAAGCCTGCCAGTGTGTTTTATCCGATGCTGACATTTAATACTCAACTAATGGAAGCGGCTTGGCGGTGCAAGGTTAACGGGTTTTTGTTTACCAGCTCAATTGGAGTTTACGAGCCAGCAGAAGTACTCCGCGAGAATGATGTTTGGCAAACATTCCCTTCTCCCAATGATCGTTTTGCTGGTTGGGTGAAAAGAATGGGAGAACTGCAAGCAGAGGCTTACAGAATAGAGCACGGCTGGAATAATATAAACATTGTCAGACCATCCAATGTTTATGGACCCTATGACAATTTTGATTCAAATAGCGCCATGGTCGTCCCATCATTAATCAAAAGAATGACAAGAGGAGAAAATCCTTTTGTGGTTTGGGGAAACGGAACTGCAAAGAGAGATTTTATCCACGCAGAAGATGTGGCCAGAGGGATGATTTTGGTGACAGAAAAAAATCCAGGTGTTCCGGTAAATCTAGGCTCCGGAATCGGCACTTCAATAAAAAAATTAGTCGAAATAATCAGATCAAATTCACCGATCAAGCCAAACATCGTCTGGGACGATTCTATGCCCAGTGGAGATAAAAAGAGAATCTTAGACATATCTCGGGCAACAAATCTTGGTTTTAGACCGCAAATCAATCTTGAAGATGGAATACGAGATACATATAAATGGTATTCAGTAAATAGGGATAGGGTCGGAAATCGTTATGACGTTTTTAATAAGAGTTAAACCGCTTAAAGCGGTTTTTGTTTGTTTTCTCCTTTAAATAAAAAAGGGGATGTGCTATGGTATTGAAACATGAATAATCCCAAAGTAAGTATCGTCATTCCAACATATGGACGAGCGGAATATATCAAGAACTTGATAAAATCCGTGAGGATGTCGACACCAGAAGAGTCCTACGAATTTGTAGTGGTTTCTTCAGATTTGCCAGAATCAGAAAAAGTAAAGTGGCTCTCACAGCAAAGCGATGTTAATTTAATCTTAGCCGACACCAGAAAAGAATGGCAGCTAAGGAAAAGAAGTCCGATCTACTACACAAACATCGGGATCAAAAGGGCTAAATACGAATGGATATTCCTGGTAAACGATGACATACGCTTTGATGAAAACTGGTACAAAGAACTTCAAAGCTTGCTTGCTGATCCCAAAAATTCAAATGTCGGAATGATAATAGTATTGACACACTTGGGCAAGGTTAAATATGGTCCCCGGCTCATAAAAATAGGAAAAACAAGGAAAAATGGCAAAGACTGGAAAGATCTGTATTTGTCGGACTTTAGTATTATATCAAAAAGCGTTATGGAACAGATTGGCTATTTTGATGAAAAATTGAAATGGCACGGTTGCGGTGCTGACAATTCGCTTGCGGTTGAGTTTTTAACGGACAAAGATACGGTCATATCGGAAAAGATAAAAATAGACCACCTTATCGCCAATGAAGGCAGGGATACGAATGTTACGGACGAATTTACAGACTTTAATTACCTGCTCAATAAATGGAATAATTGGTGCAAAATGAATGGTTGCGAATATGTATGGAATGTAAAAATTAAACCTTACACTTTATACAACAGAATTATTAATTGGACCGAGGGCTCTATCAGAAAACAATTAAAGACGATAAGATTTTATAAAAAATATATCTTGAAAAACAGAACATCAAAAAACAAAACCCAAGTTTAGTTATTTTTAGGAATATATATGAACAGTCCTTGTCCGAATAGGCCCGGCCAAAGACGATTAAGGAGATGAATCCCCTCATAGGTACATAGTTTGTAATTTTTTATTCCCATTTCATTTAGCCACCATCTCATATCTTTAGCCGTCCAAAACCTCAAATGCTCTGATGGACGTAAGCGCCACTGTAAAGGAAATCTGCCGAACAATAAACGCAGGCGATGGAACAAAAATCCGGTATTGGGTACGGAGAAAAACACTCCTTTTTTTGCCTTATCGAGAGCCCATTCAAGCATCTCTTCAGAATTAGGAATGTGCTCTAAAATTTCAAACATAAAAATATAATCAACAGACGGAATGTCTTTTAGCGTCTCCTGCTTGGAAATATCCACCCGCATCGCCTGAATTCCGTTTTCTTCGGCCATCTTCAATGCTTCTTCTGATATATCGGCTACTGTCATTTTGGCCAGAGATTTGGTGTTGTTAATATAAAGCAAAACTCTCCCATTTCCGCCTCCGAGATCAAGGACGGAAGTGTTTTTTTCTAAATATCGTATGGCAAGATCGGCTCTCTTTTTCTGAAAACTGTTAAGAGGAGTTTGTGCAGTTAATTTACGATGTCGCCAATAATCATCATAATCCGTCCCTCGCCATTGAAGTTTTGGATAATGAAAAAGCGAAACAATAAACTGCTTATAAGGATATAATTTTTCTTTTAGATTTTTAATCATTTATATGCGATAACAAGAGATATTTCTTTTCTGAATGGATTTAAAAATTTTGTATAGATCCTGTTTTTTACTTCAAGGCCGAATTTGTGATCATATCGCTTTTCCGGCAAGTATTCATCAACAAATAGTTGAACACGAATAGACAATAAAGATATTATTTTTTTTATTAAAACCGCTAAAAATCCTCCTCCATTTGTTTTGTTAAGATAAAAATAGTCCATTCTAGAGAATCCCGCTCCTTTTAAGAATTCCTGCCAATCCTTCAGCCGGTATTCCCTTTCGCCATTCATTCTTCTAGTCAATTTTTGACCCAACGGTAACCCAAATCGCTTTTTATAATCCTCTCCATACTCGGTATCCAGCAATTCATCCAAGTCCTGTTTTTCATAATGATCAGGTCTGGCTTTATCAAAACAAAAAACAAAACCGTCCTTTTTTAAAATTCTCCGACATTCTTTTAGGGTAATCGCGAGATCATTAGAGTGGTGCAAAGAGAAAAAATCAAAAATAAAATCAACTGATTCATCAGGCAATTCTATCTCGTCAAAACTTCCCACAACCCCGATGACTTTGTCGGTCTGGCCATTAAAAATATATCCTGATATTTTGGGCATCAAAGTTTCCACTATCGGACGGCAGACCTCAACCCCATAGACTTTTTCAACGTTTTTTCTTCCCGCCAGGATCGAACTAAAGGTTCCGGGCCCAGAACCAACCTCAAGCCCAACTCCAGAAATCTTTCTTTTCAAAAACTTACTCTCAACAAAATCAAACATATTTTCTATATCTTTTACCGTAACATCCGGAACCACCCCGTCAAACGTAAGCTCTCTGATAATCTGCAGGGGCTCCTTGTCTTTAAGTTTTAGGGCATAGTTGGTCCTATAATTATCATCGGCCTCTTTTTGTAGCTCCGATTTTATGCGCCAATATAATTTTTCCATCACATTATTCTACCTCTTTTTTGTCAATAAAAAAAGGGCTTTTCGCCCCTGTAAAAAACTTCTACAGCCTGCCTTCAGCAATAGCAATGAGCTTATCGGCAACTACCTTAGTAGCTTTTTCAGTCGGTGCTTGCCAATTTACAAGTAATTGTTTTTGAATAGCCGGATCAAGCGCTTTTTCTATCTCCGGACCAACTTGGTCAGCCGACCAGGCGACTAGAGATTGTCCGGTTCGGATATCGGGCAAATATGGTCTTGTCTGGCCCAATTCTTTCTCGAACCATCTTTGTGCCAATGGCCCGCAAAGATGAACCACCGGCGGCCCGCCCATCATCACATTCTTGATATCTTCGGTGCAGGTAACGGACAAGATCACATCAGAGGCAAGGCACAAATCTTCAGCTCGCATATTTCTCATGTCGTCGTTATCTTGAACAATAATAGTATCGGGTACGCATATTTCCAACATTTTCCTTAATTCCTCTACATAGCCGGCACTTACGGTTTGGTTGAGCTTGGGGTGAATTCTTGGAACAAGCCGAATATTACCCGCTTTTTCCAATGATTCTAACTCGGAAAGATAGCTTAAACCATGAAACAACATGCATACATCCTCCGAAATTACGTCGAGCATACCTTGCGACCACCAAAGGATAACAATATCTTCTTCCGGAAGCCGGCATAATGTTTCACGAGCTTTTAGTCTAATTTCTTTTTTTTGGGGAATATAATCTAGGACACTGTCAAATGCGGGCTGGCCGACAATTACTATTCCTCGCGGATCAAGTTTAGGACGAAGCCTCCTTATCGCTTGAGCATGACCTTCGTTTATTGCAAACCAATAAAGGCGATTATCATAAGGCACGACCCGCCATTTTGAAAAACCATGATTAAATAAGCCATCCGAACCCATCACGACCAAAGCATTGCCAACCGTATCCAAAAGAACCCGCTCTTCCAGTTTTGAGGCACTGGCGCATGTATTTATAAAAACCAAATCCGCAGAATCGAGAAGTTCTTTTGTTAATTCTGAATTTACATCTGTTCGAAAGAATATTCCGGCCTTTTTAAGAACATCGGCTCCGTTTCCTTCGGGATCAGCCAGCATATCAACCGCATGACCCCGAGCGACAAGATCTTGTCTTACCGGCAACTGATAGGTAGCCCCACCAATATCGCCACTGACAAAAACAAACTTTTTTGTCAATTCTCGTCCCCAGATAGATTGTTAAACAACCCTATGATTATAAATTAATTTAAACAATCGGTCAAGAAAACAAAAAGACCCTACGAGGGGTCTGATTATAAATCTCTTTCTATCTGATCGCACAATAAATGAATTATCGTCTGGTGGGCTTCTTGAATACGAGCAGTATCTGAATGAGGGACAATTACGGGTACATCGACAAGACGTAATAGATTTTTAGTTTTCTCGCTAAACAAACCGATGGTGATAGCTCCTTGTTTACGAGCAAACAGAAAACCATTTTCTATGTTTTTAGAATGATCTTCGCTGACATCACTCGTAGTTAAACCAACAACCACATCTCCGGACCGACATAATGCTTCAATTTGTCTTGAGAAAACAGAACTGAAACCGGAATCATTGCTTTGGGCAGTGATAATTGATGTATCTGTGGTCAATGCGATTGCGGCAATAGCTCGTCTTTTCTTCCTAAATTGACAAACTAATTCAGCTACGAAATGTTGGGCTTGAGCGGCAGAACCGCCATTGCCGAATATCAGTATTTTGCTCCCTTTTCTCGCTGTCAACGACAAAATTTCAGCCGCCTCCAAAATTGAAGAATGGAGTATCTGATCGGCCTGCAGGCTTTGAACTAGAAGAACTGACTCGTCGAACCACCTCACTATCTCCGATAGATTATCTTGTCGGGTCATTAGAAATCCTTTATTCTTCGCAATTTTTTCATCGTTTCTTCTTCTGACGGATGCACTTTTTTCAGGCCATTGCCCTGCACCACTTCCAGGCGACGTATCTCATCAACTAAATGCTTGAACTCAGCCGGCTCTAGGCTTGCCTTATGATCACTGCCCGGCATATTCCGATCAAGAGTAATATGTCTTTCAACCATACACGCTCCCTTAGCCACAGCGCAAAGAGACGGCAAGGTGTTGTTCTCGTGTCCACTGTAACCAATAGGCACCCCAGGGAACATAATCTTAAGAGTTTTTATCATATTCAGATTAATTTCATCATCCTTGCAGGGATAATTGGCTACACAATGAAGAATAACAAGATCCTCGCGACCCAAAATATCAACGGCTTTGGCGATCTGTTCCATGCTACTTCCGCCAGTGGAAAGTATGACCAGCTTGCCATTATATCTCACCCGCTTAAGAAGGTCACTGTGTGTTAAACACGCCGAAGCAATCTTGTGGCATGGCACGTTAAAACCATTAATGAAGTGGGCGCTCAAGCCGTCCCAGCTTGAAGCAAACCACATAATGCCCTTTTCCTGGCAGTATTGGTCTATGATGTCGTATTCTTTCATATTAAATTCAAGAGCATACTTAAGATCGCCATTAGTGGTGTTGGTTATATCCTCACGCAACCTTTGAACCGCGGAATCATCGGGGAAAACTTCCCACTCAACGCCCTCAATATTCATTCTTGCAAAAGCTTTATGAATAATACTAGGGTCAACTTTTCGGAACTTGTTCAGCTCTTCCTTGGAATACACAACATTTACGGTTCTTTTTTGAAATTTTACGGCGTCACAGCCGGCCGCAATAGCCGCATCAATCAACTTTTTAGTAATCTCCAAACTGCCATTATGGTTAATTCCGATTTCAGCAACCATAAAACATGGATAACCAGGACCAATTAATTTATTTCCTATCCTGACAACCATTTAATCCTCGGATTTGATGTAAATGAACTTGACAAGAACAATAAGATAAAAAAGCCGGCCTATCAATATTGACTTAGTAAATTAATATGGTATTAATTGAGACTCTATGTGACGGTCAATCCGCCGTCTATAATAATATTTTGACCGGTAATATAAGAGGATGAGTCTGACGCCAAAAAAATAATTGCGCCAGTCAAGTCGGTTGGATGCCCCATTCTTTTAAGTAAGATCTTTTTATAAAGCCGTTCCAAAACTGGATTCTTGGAAGTAATAGAATTATAAGTTTTTCCTTCTAAATTAGGAATGGCCCCCGGAGAAACGGCATTGACTCTTACTTCTGGGCTTAAAAAAGAAGCGGAATATTTTGTAAATTGTAACAAACCAGCTTTAGCCATACTGTACCCCGGCGGATTAAATTTATCAGTCCCCTCATAAAGGTCTGGGCCTGGAACAACTACTCCGTACATTGAACAAACATTAATTATGGAACCAGCACCCCTCTTTTTCATTGGATAGCCTAATATTTGAGTAGCATGAATCGCCCAATATATCCCCGATTCAAAAGATGCCTTAAGCTGATCATGGGTCGCATTCTCAAGCTTGCCGCTTGGATCATTAAAACCAGTTTTCAAACTGAAGTCGAAAGCATTATTAATCAGAACATCAATTTTTTTGACTTTTTTTAATATTTTTTTATACGATGTTTCGGTATTTTTATGGTCATACAAGTCAACCTCGCACCAATCTAGTTTACTTTTTCCGTATTTTTTCCCTAATTCTTTTTTAAAATCTAAACCTGTGCCAGGCCTGTCTATAACTATTAATCTGTCGGCTCCTTGGTCTAATACTGCCTTAGAAAAATATTTGCCAAAAAAGCCGGCGCCGCCAGTTAATAAAACCGTTTTCCCTTTTAAGCTAAACGGGGCAAGTTTATTTTTTTTCATATTTGTTATAAATATTTTCGTAATCCTCCCCTCTTGTTTTCATAATAACATCACACACTTCTCTTACCGCATGATCTCCACCCCTCTTTGTCGTTACATAATCAGCAATTTTTTTGCATTGTTCTGCGCCATCAGCAACGGTAAGAGCCAAGCCGGCATCTTCTAAACAGTCAAGATCGTTCAGGTCATCTCCCATAAAAGCAGCCTCGCTGGCTTTAAGTTTTTCGCGCTTAATCAAATTCCTAAATATTGGTAGTTTTTCATTACCGACCAAACACTCAATTTTTAGCTTCTCGCAGCGTTTCATTACAATAGGATTAGGCTCCATAGAGATCACTGCTAGCTTGATACCAATCCTTTTTAATTGATTAGTTCCCAAACTATCTCGCCGGCTGCAAATAATACTCTCTCGACCATCTTGGTCAATTATAACTTTCGCATCAGTAAAAATACCATCAAAATCGAAGGCCATAAGTTTTATATTTTTTATTTTTTTAGCAAGTTCGGCTGAAATTTTCACGTAATTAAAGTAGCATAATAATCGGTTTCTGTCTACATAAAAAAGCGCCAACAAATTAAGCCGACGCTATATATTATCCCTATACTTAAAATAAAGAAATACTATCGAAACTAAAATTAGGGTATTCATGGAGGAGATTATTTTAAGCGGCAAATTGCCAAAGGCAAAGTAAAAAGTCACCCAGAAAAATGCCCCCACTAGATAAGCCAGGAAAAGCTTGATATCCAGAACACTGACATTCTTCTCTTTGTATATCTCCAGCGGTTGCATTGCAAAAGGTATCATACGAAGAAAAGCCAGAGCCATAAAAAAACCCGTCTTGGCTGGAATTAACACCAGTACGGGCGTCATCAGAAAAAATATCGGAATTAACAATTTCTCAATCCTACTGAAACCCTTAAATTTATATAAGCCCACAAGTATTGGCACATGCATTGCAGTCAACAAAACACTCGTAATTGGCATGATTATGCTTCCTATAAAATATCCGTAGACACCGTTTAATAAAAAGAATGCTGGTGTTGAAGAAAATTTTAGTATGGAAACAGATTGGCCAGATTTATTTGACCAGATCAGTTTATTTTGAGACCACAATCCGCATGCTTGCCACAAGGTAAAAATTAGGGTCGCTATAGAACTTAAGGTAAGAATATTCCAGCCTAAATTTTCCAGTTCCATTTCTATAGTTTCCTCGCCTGCTCTAGGATCTTGACTGATTCGATCTTGCGCTTTTCAGTTTCTCCCTCACTAAGCATGTTTCCGTCCAAGAACGAGAGTACCTCGGTCCGTTGTCGCGCTAATCCAACTGGCGACTCGTCAGAAGTATTAAGATATAGAGGGACATATCCAATTGGCGGAACCTCGATCTGCCTAGCTCCGCGTAAATAACCTTCGAAGTCAAAAACGCTGGCATTGGTAATATTTCCCACTGTTTCTATCTCTCTAAGACGATAATTAATTCTTCGCCTAACGGTTTCTAGGTCACAATAGAAATAAATGCATCGAAAATCTACTTCTACCGATAGTTCGGGCATCGACCAGCCGGCCTGTTCTGCTTCTTCTTTTTCAATAGATTGTAAATAAAAACTCGCGCTTTTGATCATTTCCACGAAAGGCCTCTGGTGCGCTTCCCGAGTCAGCATTACCATCTCCGTGAAAATGGCGAACGGTCTTTCAACAATCAATTTGGACTTTATTTCAAATCTAGTTGCCTCATTCTTGAAAACATGACTGCTTTTTGTTATTTCAGTATCGCTCTTATCGCCCCATAGACGCTTGCGAATATCATCCATGGCTACCATTGAAGCTTCTTTATACTCCGGTAAGCCCATTACCCAATTCCTGAAAAATGATTTTCCGCTGAAAACCAAGCCCGAGAAAACGGCAACAAGGATTCGACGCTGGTGGCTAACGACCACTTGATCCTCCATTTAAGATTTTCAAAGAATTATCATGGTTATAACAATAATTATTTCGCTTGTCAAATCATATTTCTTGTGTTATTTTTCTTGTGTTAACTACTCCCCCAATTATGAACTCGGCCAGCAAGAATCTGCTCAAAAAGTTAAAAAAACTTAAGCTCATAGCTTTTGATTTTGATGGTATCTTTACTGATGGCAAGGTTATTACTAACCAAGACGGAATTGAACGTATACTCTACAGTTCAAAAGATGACCAGGGTATTAAAAATCTAAAAAAACAAGGACTCAGATTGGTCGTAATTTCAAAAGAACCCAATTCAATAGTTGCCATAAAATGTAAAAAAACAGGCATTGAATATGCCCACAATATTTTGGATAAATTAAGTTTATTTAAAAAAATACTGCACAAGTATGGAATAAAACCCTCTGAAGCCGCTTTTATGGGAGATGACTTCAACGACTTAGAATGCATGAGATATGCTGGTGTTTCGTTTACTGTTGTCGATGCTTATCCGGCTTGCCTTGACGTAGCTGACTATACGACCAAAAGCAGCGGTAACCATACTATAAGTGAAATAGTTGATCTGATTATTGGCGCCAAACAAAAAGCTCACAGT
This sequence comes from Candidatus Yanofskybacteria bacterium RIFCSPHIGHO2_01_FULL_41_26, assembly GCA_001794055.1. Lineage (GTDB taxonomy): Bacteria > Patescibacteriota > Minisyncoccia > 2-02-FULL-40-12 > GWA2-44-9 > 2-01-FULL-41-26. The sequence continues at coordinate 76,890 of MGJB01000006.1, forward strand.
AAAGTGAGCTCATAATAGACCTTAGCGAAGGCTCTTGGCCTCAAGTATTAAGTCGCAGACCTCCCTAACGGCCCGATCACCGCCATCTCGCTTTGTAATATGCAGAGAAACTAATTTTGCTTCTGGTAAGGCATCGGCAACCGTAGCAGGAAAGCCAACTGCCCTAAGAACAGGCAGATCGCTTATATCATCTCCCATATAACAAACCTCATCGAGACTTATGTCCGGATGTTTTTCATTTAGCCAACTTTGCAGCCCTGCAAGTTTATCACTTACCTTTACACAGGGAATACCTAGTTTGAAACAACGGGCATCTACATATCCGCTGCGCTGTTTGGTAACAACAACGACATGAATGCCGGCTTCTTTCATTAAATCAATTCCCTGACCGTCCCGATGGTTAAATCTTGCAATCTCAATTACATGCTGAAACTTACGGTCATTATGCTTCATCGCATGTTCAAGATCCATAATTACTCCGGTGTCTAAATGAAGCGGGGCCATAATACCATCGCAATCAAGAGCAAGAACTTTTATGTTTCGGAGTTTATCGAGTAATTTTTTGTCCATGCATGACTCCTTCAATTAATTTGGTAAGGTTCAATTTATCCGCAAGATATATCACTAATATTGTGTTTAGTCAACTTTGTGATAGTATGTCCGTAAGCACATTTAAAAATATGAGGGAGGACTAGTAGTGTCAAAAATAATAACCCTGACTAAGGCCGACAAAAACGGAGATCCGTGCAACACTGTCCACCCAGCCGACATTATCAAAGACATAAAACCTAAAGACATTGAAGGAGTAAATTTACTTTTTATCAACATGCCTCTTCGGGAAACGGCCGTTCCCAACACTACCCCTGAAGGACCACTATTGATGGCGACTAACCTTAGAGACAATTACGGCGTCAACGCTACGATAGTAGACCTCAACGCTTACAGAATAAAAGATGAGACTGCAAACCAAAGAAACTTGCCCAACGGTAGGCACAAGACCCAGCAAGAGGCTTGTGACTTAATTGAAAAACACACCAAAATCCATGGGGAACCTGATGTTGTAGCTTTGTCGGGAATGATCACAACTTTGAGCTGGCAAGAGACCATCTCTCAATTCATAAGACGGTCATTACCAAATTCTTTCCTTGTCTCCGGCGGCGGATTAGCAACTGATCTGAAAACGGGTCTTTTTAATTACATCCCTGAACTTGATGCCATAGCCCATTCGGAAGGTGACGATGTAATAGTAAAAATTTGCCACGACGCAAAGATTATAAGACAAAATGGATTTAACAGCGCTTTAAATTCCAGAAAACTTGATCCGTATTATCTTGGACATATTAATAATCGACACCGTCTGATGTACGCCGGCTACAGACCTCGCAGTCTAGATGCTATTCCCTTTGCAGATTTGGAATTCCTGCGGGAAGATGTTAATGGATTCAGAGTGCTTGATTATTATTTGGGCAACGCCGTTTGGGGCATGTCTGCCAATAACAGTTCGGCAGCGCCATTTACAATGACTATAAGCACGACATCGGTCTCCAGCCGAGGATGTCCGTTTGCCTGTAATTATTGCGACAGACAAGCTCAGGGCGAGAGAAATTGGGGTATTAGGTCAGCAGAACATATTTACGCAGAAATGATCCATCATTTTATGAAATACCATATTGATTTTAAAGGTTTTCCGGACGATAACTTCGCTGTCGCAATTCCCAGGATCGAAGAACTTGTACCACTACTCGGGCCTTTGGGGATATCATGGGGAACTCACACGAGAATGGATGAAGGGGCAGATCCTCGAAGAATCAAGCCCATGGCTCAAGCAGGATGTATTTATATTGGCTTTGGACCCGAGAGTGCAAACGCCAAAGACTTGGTAGCGATTAATAAGGGCGGTCACACACTTTCGAATGGATTCGAAGAGTGTAAAGTGTTTGGCAAAACATATAACTTTCCTAAATCCATGACGATTGCAACAAGAAACTGCCTGGAATTTGGAATTCATGCAAACTGTACCTACATTATGGGAATTCCCGGACAAACATTAGAAAGTTTAAAAGATACGGTGGGTTTTATGGCGTGGCAAGAAGAAGAGTATGCAAAATATGGGATCCCGGCTGAAGCAGTAAACAAGCGAATGTTTACCTTAACAGCTTATCCCACAGAACTGATGAAAGTACCTATAGTACAAGATAAATTACGCAAGGTTTTCGGAATCAATTTTGATCCTGAAACTCATATGCCAATTTGCGACGATAATTTTCATAAATACTGTCGAGAATTAGATGACGCAACAAAGATAATGCATGATCCGCTAACCGGTGAGCCGTTAAATTACAGTGATATTCCCATAGATCAATTTCTTCAGGCTAGGGAACATATCGACTCCGGCCAGACATTAAAGATATTGGATATGTAACCGATTCGAAAGAATCGGTTTTTTGTGTATTGAAAAAAACGGGATTTACTGTATTATTACAAGAATGAAAATTATAGGCATAATCCCCGCCCGGGGAGGTTCAGAAAGAGTTCCTAATAAAAATTTAAAAAACTTCTGCGGAAAACCGCTAGTTGCCTGGACAATTTTAGGCGCCAAAAAATCCAAACATTTGGACAGGGTAATTGTTTCAACCGACAGTCCAGCAATCGCTAAAATAGCTAAAAAACATGGAGCCGAAGCGCCGTTTCTAAGGCCTGCAGAATTTGCCACATCAACTATTGGTGTTGAACCGACTCTCAAACATACCTATGAGTGGCTACTGAAAAACGAGGCCTACAAAACTGATGCTTTAGTGCTTTTGATGCCTACCAGTCCCCTGCGCCAAACATTTCATATAGATGACGCAATTGAAATTTTCAAAAATAAAAAAGCTGACTCGGTTGTTGGGGTTAACGAGACTCCGGCTAACCACACTCCTTACTGGACATTAATTAGATCGCGCAAAGGCAAGGTTGTTCTCTGGGGAGGAATACCGCTAAAAAATATAATCACCCGCCGGCAGGACTTCCCACAGAAATGTTACGCAAGAAACGACCTTGTTTATGTATTAAAACCTAAAAACCTTTTTGAAAAAAAGCCCAATCTTTACGGCAAAAAAGTTGAACTTTATATAACCGCTGATCCGGTACTTTATGAAGCTGACATAAACACGCCAGATGAGTGGGAAGACGCAGAAATAAAATTCAAAAGATTACAAAAAAAATAAATAAACAATCATGAATCCAAATTTTTCTATTGTAATACCGGCCCATAACGAGGCGGAAAACCTGAAGATATTACTGCCAAACCTGATAAAATCCCTTGGCCCCTTGGGTCCCATGTGGGAAATTGTGATGATAGACAACGCCTCAACCGATGACACGATAAAAGTTATAACCAGTTTTTCTGAATACGGCAGAGCCATAAAAATTGTTCAAGAACCGACTCTTGGTTATGGACGAGCCGTATTGAAAGGGCTCCAAGAATCATCGGGAAACATAGTCGGAATAATAAGAGCCGACAATCAAGAAAAACCGGAAGATTTAGTCTCAATGTTCCGGTTATTTGTTCAAAATAAATGGGATTTCGGTAAAGCAATAAGAAAATCGAGAAAAGATGATGGATTAAAAAGAATGTTAATAAGCTTATTTTTTAATACCAGCTTCAGAATTCTTTTCGGCTTAAAAGTAAAAGACATAAATGCTACGCCGAAAATATTCACAAGAAAATTGATGAATGAGTTGAAACTAGAATCAAAGGACTGGTTTATTGACGCTGAAATCGTCATCAAAGCGGTACGAGCCGAAGCTAAAATAGGAGAGGTTGAAATTGAATACTTGCCCAGATTAAAGGGTAAGTCTTCGGTAAGATTCAGGCACATAATACAATTTATAAAAAATATGCTAATATGGCGTTTGTTGAAATAACTTGGGAATAATTATTAAGATGGTAAACTGGAAAAAAACTAAAGTATTTGTAACTGGATCGAACGGTTTTTTGGGCAGTCATTTGGTAAAAAAGCTGATCGGTCTTGGGGCAAATCCATTATTGCTAATATACAAAGACCACCCCGGATCTATTTTTAATCAAGAAAAACTTGATAAAAAAACTCAGATAATCAAGGGTGACGTCAGGGATCTTGTGCTTATCAAGCATATTCTCAATAAAAACAAGATAGATATAATTTTTCATCTAGCAGCTCAGCCGATAGTTGATCAAGCCCTCGATGATCCTATTGAAACATTTCAAACAAATATCCACGGAACCGTAAACATTCTCCAAGCTACATTAGTCAACCGCGGGGTCAAAAAAATAATCGTTGCATCGTCGGATAAAGCTTACGGCCACAACGACAAACTACCTTACCGAGAAGATACTTCTCCTCTTCGCGGCATTTATCCTTACGAGGTTTCAAAAACATGCGCTGACCTTATCGCCCAAAGCTATCATAAAACTTTCGGCTTGCCTGTATGTATAACAAGGGCTTCTAATTTATACGGCCCCGGAGACCTTCATTTTAACAGAATAGTGCCAATGACCATTAAACAACTCCACGCTGGTCTTCCTCCCACAATAAGAGACCGGTCAGATTCAGTCAGGGACTATTTATATATAGAAGACGCCGCAGACGCATACATTAAGCTTGCCGAGAAGATGAATAAATCAATTTTCGGCCATGCTTTCAATTTCTCAACCAATAAACAGCTCTCTGCGGAAAAAGTCATATGCACCATCTCAAAAGCCATGAATAAGACAGAAATAGAGCCCATCACAATAAAAACGAGAGGTTGTGAAATATATAAACAATATGCCTCATTCGATAAGGCCTTGAGGATAATGGGCTGGAAACCAAAACATTCTTTTAAAGAAGGTGCGGCGAAAACAATTCCATGGTATGTCGATCATCTCAATAATAAAAAAAATCAAAATATTTGATCTCGGAACCTTTCAAAAAATACTTATCACCGGAGGGACAGGGTTTTTGGGAAGCGCAATAACCCGCCTTTTATCTGACAACGGTTATAAACTTTTTGTGTTAAAGAGGACCGGTTCAGATACTTACAGGATTAATGATCTTATCAAGGAAGGGCGTGTAAACCTTATCGATATTGACAACGAAGACCTGTTTGAAGTTTTTAAATTCCAAAAATTCGATATTGTTATTCATGCGGCCACATCTTATGGAAGAAATGACCAGACCCATGAAGAGATAGCGAAGGTAAATATTGAATTGCCGGCAAAACTTCTTGAGTTTGCAATAGCAAACAAGTCAAAATTATTTATAAACACGGATACTTTTTTTGAACTTACCGGCGATGATAACCAAAGAGATCTAGAATACATCAAAACAAAAAAGGGGTTTTTAAAACTGGCAGAAAACACGGCTAAAAATATAACCAAATTCGCCAACCTGCGGCTTGAACATGTTTACGGTCCGGACGATAACCCAACAAAATTTGTTCCCTTCCTAATAAGAAAGCTCTGCCACGGAAACACCGTAGATTTCAACCCCGGGGAACATAAACGGGATTTTATTTATTTAGAGGACGTGGCCAATGCATTTCTGCAGACAATTAAAAATCTAAAAAAACTCGGCCCATGGGAGGAATTTGGAATCGGCACGGAAGAGATCCATACAATTAAAGACCTCGGGGAAGAGATAAGAAATCACCTAACCAGATCCGGCGCCATCAATTGGGGGGCTAAGCCCTACTCGATCGGAGAAAATATGCACTCAAAGGGCGCCGACACTTCGAACAACCAAAAGATTGGCTGGGGATGCACATATTCATTTGACAAAGGTGTAAAAAAAACCGTAGAATCATATTTAAAATCTTATGAAAAAAAATAAACAATTGAGAATCCCTTATGCAATGGCAGTCTTCGGCAAAGAGGAGATTAGGGCCGTAAACAGCGTTCTCAAAACGCCTCAAATAGTGGCCGGCAAAAAGGCGGAGGAATTTGAAGCAAAAATCGCGGGTTTATTCGGCAAAAAAAACGGAATATTTGTAAACTCAGGTTCTTCAGCTAATTTACTTGCTCTTGAGGCTTTAAATTTGCCCAAAAATTCTGAAGTGATCACGCCTGTTTTAACTTTTGGAACAACCGTTGCCCCGATAGTCAAAATGGGGCTCGTTCCAGCGTTTATTGACATCGATATGCGCAAATTTACCATAAAAGAAAAAGATATCGAAAAACTAATAGGGCCAAAAACAAAAGCTCTGATGATACCCTCATTATTCGGCAATATCCCCGATCTTCCGTTAATAAGAAGAATTGCCAAAAAACACGATTTGTTTTTTATAGAAGATTCATGCGACACCCTTGGAGCGACCATTGGTGGTAAAAAAACGGGAACTTTTTCGGACATTTCAACAACAAGTTTTTATGCAGCTCATGTTATTACAGCCGCCGGTGAAGGAGGCATGATCTGTGTAAATAACGATGAATGGAACCAGCGGATTAGAATGTTAAGCGGGTGGGGACGCTTTTCTTCTCTCAATGAGACCGAGAATATAGACAAGAGAGTAAACAAGAAGTTTTTTGGTTTTGAATATGATTCAAAATTTACATTTACAGAAATAGGATACAACCTGCGAACCACGGACATAAGCGCGGCTTTTGGTCTGGAACAGCTAAAAAAACTTGATAAAAACTCTTCAATAAGAAGAAGTAATTTTTTGACAATCAAAAAATTTCTCTCTGATTACGATGAGTTCTTCTCATTACCGGAACAAAGAAGAGATGTAGAGACCAACTGGTTAGCATTTCCGATAACAATCAGGCCAGGAGCCCCATTCACGCGAAATGAAATAGTTAAACACCTTGAATACAACGACATCCAAACAAGACCAGTATTCACCGGAAACATTCTCAAACAACCCGGGTTTAAAAAAATAAAGCATGTCGCTCTCAAAGAGGGATACCCCAATGCTGATTTTATAATGATAAACTCGTTTGTAATAGGATGCCATCATGGACTCCACAAGAAACATCTAACCAAACTATTCGATGTTTTTGAAAAATTCTTATCGACTGTATAGTTTCATATCGTCTCGCAAATATATTCTGCTCGTTATTTTGTCGGCGGTTATTATTTTTTTTCCGGCTCTCTCCGGACGGAATGTAATATTAAATAAGGATATAATATTCCTCTATTTGCCAGGTCTTCAATTTATATATGACCAGGGATTGACGCTACATCCTTACTTGTGGTATTCGGAAATTGTCGGCGGCATACCGATATTTGCCACGCAATTCGGCATTTCTTTCCACCCTATTTATAAAATATTGATCTATCTCTTGGGGCCAATTTCGGCATTTAATTGGACAACTTTTATCAATTTAATCGCGGGGATTGTTTCTGCTTATTGGTTTGGCAAAATGGCCTTAAAAACAAACTTAGGCGCCGCTATATTTGCCTCCATATTTTCATTTAGCCAGATGAATATGGAACAAATATATTTTCCATCCGTATCTCCATTTTTTTATGTGCTACCGCTGACTTTCGGCTTTGTTTATAAAATAAATCAAGGCAAAAAATGGTATTCGGTATTTTTGATACTGCTCTGGGCATCAGCTTGGCTTATAGGACATCCGCAATTTGCGTTTTATACCGCATCAGCATCTTTGCTGTTCGCTTTATTTCTAGATCTTAGTCGACTATCTTTTTCTATCAAAAAGCCTAATCTAACCACAACTGCTTTTCTTGTAGCCGGATTAACGGCAGGAATTTTAATCGCCTCACCGTGGATATTAAGGTCAACCTTTCTCGTTGAATTATCATCCCGTGCTGAAATAAAAACACTTGACAAGCTTCTTCTAGGCGCAATAAACCCGTTGACGCTTGTTCGTTTTATTTACCCTTCTTTTTTAATTCCTGTTTTTAACATAACTTGCTGCGGAGGAGGAGTGCTTTACGTGGGAACCGCCGCTTTGGTTCTGGCATTTTCTTCATTCTTTATGTCGGCAACCAAAATCATAAAATTCTTTAGAATTGTCTTTGTTTCATTTTTTATAATCGCTTTACAGATACCGCCTCTAATAAACATTGTCTTCCATTTACCCGTTATAAAATATTTCCTCTACCCATTCAGGACTATTTTTATATCTAATTTTGCCTTGGCTATGCTTGTAGCCTATGCCCTTGAAACTATTTACGAAAATGGGCTATCACAAAAAGTGCGCAAAACATTCCATATTGGTTTTATATTTTTAGCATTATCCGGCTTAATAATGCTTTCTATTGGATTTTTACTCCCATATTTTGAAAATATTTTTATAAAAACGGCTAGTTTCTATCTAACTTCTAATCCGGCCACTGAAACAACTCCCGATCAATATTTCAAGGTTATAGATTCAGTATTTCAAAAAATCCTGTACCAATTTTCTTTCACCAACCGCGGTTACTTGGTATCGCTGATATTTCTTTTCGCCCCAAGTGCTCTGTATTTGGTCTCGATATTAAAACGATGGGACAACAAAAAATTAGCAGCATATTTGGCTTTTCTTATTATCACCGGGCCAGCTATTGTGTGGCTGCCTTATTACAGATATACCGCAACTGATATTATTAAAAAGATTCCCGATACGGCAAACTATATTAAATCTGTTAAGGACGGACAAAAATTTAGAGTCCTTAGAATGACCAGACCTCAAGGCGACTATGAAAGATCCGGATTTCACTTGGGAGATACCGAGGCTCTTTACGATCTTTACATGGAAAGCGCCATCTCTAATTCCAACATATTTTATGGCTTAGATTCCATAAACGGATATGAAAACTTTATGAGCCGAAGACACATGATAACCCTGCCCTTTTTAGATGATTTCCCGGCGAATAAGAAAAAACTGCCGGATTTATTAGCAATCATGAACGTTAAATATCTTCTTAGTTCTTATGATCTGACTGCCCCATTTGAAAAAGTTTACACAAAAAACTTAAAGTATCAAACAAAAATTTATATATATGAAAATAAAAACTTTTTGCCCAGGATATACTTCCCTAATAAAATTAAATTTACTCAAACCGAATCAGAAAAAGATCTTTTCAATGAATTACTATCGATAAAAAACAATGCCAGAGAAGCTATAATTGAATGTACAAACAAGTGTGAGCCAGGCTTTTATGACCCAAACGATAAGATTGACATTGTTGTTTCAAAAAACGGTTATTATAAAATAAAAACAACTTCGAAAAATCAAAACTGGCTGATTGTAAGCGAATCATATTACCCGGGCTGGGAAGCAAAAATTGATAACATTCCCACTAGAATACATAGAGCTAATTTTTTATTCGGAGCAATTTTGCTGACAAAGGGAGAGCATATAATTGAATACGAATATAATCCGACTAGAATCTTCGACAAGAATACTTTAAAATTGCTTTACAAACGATAACAAAATATTTGCGATCCTTTCTCCCGCTTTCCCGTCTATTTTATATAGATGCTGTTTAACTATTTCGTCTCTCCCGCTTTGATCCAAGGTTGGATTTTTCAAGTACGCGTTTATTGCCATTATCCATTCTTCTTTGCTTTTTACAACTTTAGTTCCTCCACACCTTACAAGATTATACAAACAATCTTCCCGATTGTAACGCTTAACGCTCCTTATATACGGTTTTTTTTCAAAACCATCGAAACTAACCATAATCTGGGGCTTATTGAATACGGATGAGTCCAACCCAAGTGAGGTGGCTACATACATTACAATATCAGAATAATAAATTGAGTTTCTTAAATGTTCACTGTCTTGCGGTCTAAATTCAATATTTTTTCTATCTCCGGCTTTGGTCATATGTCCAGGATTATCAATGATAAACGAGGGGTCGCCAGCAAACTTAGACAAATCCGCAGGATGTTGGGGATGGTTTCGGACAAGAAATTGTACATTTTCTGGCAAAGAACCGTTTTCTAGCGCCTCTTTTAATATCTGGCAAAGTTGCCAATCGGTATTCGACAAAACAGCGCCCGCAGGAGCAAATAATATTAGTTTTTTACTCGGATCAGCGCCTATCCTTGCAAAAAAATGCTCGCGAGTTTCTGTGGGTCCTGATAACCAAACATCAAATTGAGGCAAACCCGCTACAAAGATATCATCCGCCTGATAATCATGAATTTCTATAAGCTCATTTTTAACAGTCGGACTATTTACTATTATTTTATCCGGCATTAAACGCAATATGCCCTTAGTGGTTGTATTATCCCAAGACCTTACCATTGTTATCAAGGGGGTTTTTCTCGATCTTGCTTCTTTCATAAACCAGATGTCTATTTCACCAAAAGAATCGGCCGCAAAAACAAAATCAGGATTAAATTTATCAAAATAAGGTTTAAGCGCCCTTCGTTCAGAGAAAAAAAGGTCAAATACTCTGTAGATGGGGTGGAAAATTAAAATACTGCTAAGGACATAAGAAACCAAACCAACCCACTTATAATTAAGATATCCGGCAATGTTTTTGTTATTTTCGTATCTTTCTAATCGCTGATCCTTAATGTATTGGCTGTTTTCCAACAAAAAAGAAAGCCTGTATAATTTTTTATTCCAAGGCCTCCTGATGAATTGATCCATATCCAAACCCTCAAAAGCAACTCTGGGTCCTCCATAAAACTGTTGAAAAAAGTTAACCTTATCAGGCGGACAAAAAATTACAATATTAAGCCCTTCCTCTTTCTTCAAGATCTTGAGAACGTCCGTATTGAATAAGTTGCGGGAAATAAAAGTATTGTAAGCCGAAATAATTATAGTTTTCATAATAATGCTTTGTAAGCATCCAAGTATTTTGGGATGACGCCCGATAGATCATTCCATCTGGCCCATTCATAACTTTCCTGACTCATTTTTGCAAACCTGACTGAATCGGAAAGAATAGAAATAATAGCATCGGCGGTTCCCTGAATATTATTTTGAGATACGAGAATTCCGTTATATCCGTCCCAAACCGCATCTTCGATGCCATTGCCCCTAGTGCCGATAACCGGCAATCCGGCCGCTGCCGCCTCCAGAAATACCAGGCCATAGCCCTCAAAATGATGGCTGTTGTTTACCGATGTTAATACAAAAACGTCGGCTCGGGAATATAGGTCGTTTAATTGTTCGTCGGGAATATTCTCCAAAAACTCTACACTAGTCTCTACGCCGTGATCTTTTGCGATTTTTGCCAATGAAGCGAAGTAGTTTGAATCCTTCCGATCACCTACAATTTTGTATTTTAAATTTGGTTGTTGTTTTTTTGCCAAAGCAAAAGCGGGAATGGAAATATGATATCCTTTGCGAAATTTCAGCGCGCCCACGCTTAGAATAAAATTCTCGGACGATTCTTGTCTGGTTTTGTGGAAATTTTGAAAATTAATGCCGGGATTTATCACAAACACATTTCTCAATTCTACTCTTTTAAGGAGCTCACCTCTCGTGAAATTGCTGATAGCGATAACGGCTTCGGCGGATTTGAAAGCCGTCCCGGAAAGCCATCGTGTTTTTGGGTTATAGAGAGGCGCCACAGAATATGTCCCCAGAGCTGTTATCATTAATTTTTTATTCAAAAACATATTGGCAAGCCAAGCGATTATTCCATAAGGATACACATCAAAAGCGTGGACAATGTCACAATCCTTAAAATATTTTCTAACCTTAATAGCCGATAAAAACATCCCCGCTCCCCGTTTTAATACCGGTATTCCATCAAAACCGTCATCCCTTTCTTTTAAAATAACCGCTTCGTGTCCGGATTTTTTTATTCCCATTACCAAATCGGAGGCATATCTGCCCCAGCCAGCCTTAGGATCCATATCGTGAGTTAGATATCCAATTTTCATATGTTTAGAGGAGTAGTATTATTATCTTAAAAAAATGACATTTTTTCAAGTCCGATTAGGCCTTGTAAAAATTGAATTTTTTAACTAGAATTACCTCTGTAATTATGACAAAAACACCTAACCTCAAAATAGCCCTCATTACCGGCCTTACCGGTCAAGACGGCTCGTACCTTGCCGAAATTCTTTTGAAAAAAGGTTACGTTGTTCATGGCATCATCAGGCGAGCTTCGACCTTTAACACAGCGAGAATAAATCACCTCTATCAAGATCCCCACAACAGAAACAGAAAACTTTTCCTGCACTACGGAGATCTTGCTGACGCCGGCACCATCAGAAAAATAATTTACAAGGTCAAACCGGACGAAATTTATAATTTAGGCGCGCAAAGCCATGTTAAGGTTTCGTTTGAAATTCCTGAATATACGATGGACATCACTGGCAACGGTGCCTTGAGAATTCTTGAAGCAATAAGGGATTTTCAAAACGAAACCAAGAAAAAAGTAAAATTCTATCAAGCCTCATCTTCTGAAATGTTCGGTTCAGCTCCCCCGCCCCAAAATGAAAATACTCCACTTGTACCCCAAAGCCCTTATGGTGCGGCGAAAGTCTTCGCCTGCAATATGACAAAACTTTACCGCGAGGCATATGGGATATTTGCTGTTAACGGAATACTTTTTAACCACGAATCCGAGCGTCGAGGTGAAACGTTTGTCACCAGAAAAATCACCAGAGGAATCGCCAGAATAAAAGCCGGCCTGGACAAAAAGTTATATCTCGGCAACTTAGACGCCAAAAGAGATTGGGGCTATGCTCCGGAATATATGGAAGCCGCCTGGCTGATGATGCAGAAGCCAAAACCGAATGACTATGTAATCGGCACCGGTGAAACACATACCGTAAGAGAGTTCGTTGAACTGGCTTTCAAAGAAGCAGGGTTGAGCAATTGGAAAAAATATGTTGAAACTGATCCGCGATATTATCGCCCCGCCGAAGTAAATATTCTTATCGCCGATACAAGAAAAGCAAAGAAAATATTAAAATGGCACCCCAAAACCAAATTCAAAAACTTAGTAAAAATAATGGTCTGGAACGACATCAATGAACTTAAAAAATAAAAAAATATTAGTCACTGGAGGGGCTGGGTTTCTCGGTTCTTTCGTCGTGCAGAAATTACTGAAAAGAGGCGTACCGAAGAAAAACATCTTTATCCCTCGCTCTAAAGACCTTGATTTGCGTAAATTGGAAAATTGCGTGAAAACAGTCAGGAACCAAGATATCGTTATTCATCTTGCAGCGATAGTCGGTGGAATTGGATACAATCAAAAAATTCCCGGCCAGATGTTCTATGATAATTTAATAATGGGGACACAACTTATGGAAGCAGCCAGACAAGGTGGGGTAGAAAAATTCATTGCAATCGGCACAATATGCGCTTATCCCAAATATACAAAGGTTCCCTTTGTAGAATCCGCGCTCTGGAATGGCTACCCGGAAGAAACAAATGCGCCTTACGGCTTGGCGAAAAAGATGCTTCTGGTCCAGTCACAGGCCTACCGTCAGCAATATGATTTCAACTCCATTTATCTTTTACCAGTAAATCTTTACGGCCCAGGGGATAACTTCAATCCTAAAAGTTCTCACGTCATTCCCGCTCTTATCAAAAAAGTTGCTGACGCGCAAAAAGCCGGAAAAGGACACATAGATGTATGGGGTACCGGCAAGGCATCGCGAGAATTCCTCTATGTGGCCGACTGTGCCGAAGGGATAGTTCTGGCAACGGAAAAATACGATAAACCCGACCCGGTTAACCTTGGCGCAAATCGGGAAATTAAAATAAAAGACCTGGTAAAAACAATCTGCAAGCTTATGGACTTTAAAGGCGATATCCGATGGGACAAAACAAAACCCGACGGTCAGCCGAGAAGGATGGTCGATACCACTCTTGCCAAAAAAGAATTCGGATTCAAAGCAACAACATCTTTAGAAGATGGCCTTGAAAAAACCATCCGATGGCACAAGACACATGCGTAACCTCAAAAAAATTTACAGAAAATTTTTAAGAAATAGATTAATTTTGGCATTTATTGATATCAAGCCGCAGAATCTGCCTCGCATAATGCCATTTGTCAGGCAGTATAAAAAATATAAAAGCATAAGCACCGAGCAAATTAGCGTTGCTCCGATTTTAGGGGATGATACAACCACAACAAACATTGACCCGCATTATTTTTACCAAGCCATTTGGACCGCAAAACACATAGCCCAAACACATCCACCCGAACATGTAGACATCGGATCACAAGCGCAATTTGTAGCTTCTTTAACCGTATTGACAAAAGTTAAATTTGTTGACATTCGCCCGCTTGATGTGAAGCTGGAAAATTTAACCAACACAAAAGGATCCATTTTAGACTTACCATTTTCTGACAATTCGATTGATTCTCTTTCCTGCCTGCATGTTGCCGAACATATCGGCTTGGGAAGATACGGCGATAAGTTAGACCCGGAAGGGACAAAAAAGGCCTGTCAAGAATTGACTAGGGTACTCGCCAAAGATGGGAATTTATATTTTTCTCTGCCTATAGGCAGAGAGAGAACTGAATTTAACGCCCACAGAATTCATCAACCACAGACAATAATTGATTATTTTTCCGGTCTTACGCTCATAGAATTTTCGGCCATAAACGATCGCGGGCATCTGGTGTTAAATGCGCGACCATTGGATTTTAAAAACAGCCAATATGGCTGCGGCTTATTCCATTTTAAACGAACCTAAAACCCCTTTAAAATCTTCCTCGATAAACTTGAAAATAGTTTCGACTCTCTTTTGCCAAGTATAATTTTTAACTTCTTCAAAGGCCTTTTTGGTTAATTTTTGGGATTCGTTTGGATTTTTCAAAACAAATTTAATGCCACCAGCCAAGGCCAAAGCGTCATCCGAGTTTACTGGAACAGAATTTTTTTCATTTAAAATTTCTCTTAAGGAAGGCAGGTCCGAGGCGACAATAGGCCGTTTAGATGCCATATATTCAAACATTTTTAAAGGCGAGGTGTAAGATCTTGATATTTCTTCTCTGGTAGAATTGGGCAATACAAGCACATCCGCCGCTTTCAAAAATAATGGTATCTGATTATAACGTTTGTGTTCCAAAATCAAAACATTATTCAATCCTTGTGCTTTTTGTTTAAAACTTTTTATATCACGCTCCGTCCCTCCTATAAATACAAACAACATTTTGCTGTCAGAAATTGGGAATCGATCATTAGAAATCAACCTTGCCGTCTGAAGCAAAGTTCCCGTTCCTTTCCACTCAAACAAATGCCCAGTATACATAACGATATTTTTGTCTGACGGCAGGCCCGTTTTAACCCTTGCTTCCTGTTTCGATATATCAATGTCAAAATCCGATAAATCAACTCCATCAGAAGCTACGAGTATATTTTCCGGCCTAAAACCAATTTTTGTAAAGTTTTCTTTAAGGTGTTTGGTAATAACCACAACCTTTAAATTTATACTTTTAAATCTTTTGTAAAATAGTTTACGACAACTCGAAAAATTATGAGCTTCATAAATTAAATTTTTCCTGAAAAAACTTAACAAAAAAAGGGGCATCTCGTCTCTGGAGAAAACAAGGTCAGTCCGTTGAGATAATGCAGAAAAACTTAAAAAAAACGCTGATATAAAACTTTTTATATAAAAAGATATTTTGTCTAATTTGCCCGCAAAATAAAAGTCGGGGGCCCAAATTTTTTTAACTGTAAAATTATTTTTTACAGAGTAATACGAATATATGTCTTCTCTGATAAACGGATTTCTCCTGTGCGGAAAAATTAGGGTAACGCTAAAACCTAAATTGGCCATTGCTTCGCATGTTTTGGCGATCTGAATACCATAAGCCTTTTCTGTTGGAAGACGGAGGTTGGCGATATAAGTTAATGTCATAGAGACTGGAAAAAATTATAAAATTTATTCGCCACAACCTTATAACTGAAATTTTCTTCAACGTATCTTTTTCCGGCCTTCCCCAATTTATTTCTTAAGCCTTCATCTTTTCCCAGCCTTAACATGGCCTCAATCAAACCTTTTATATTCTCTGGTTCAACCAACAAGCCTGTCACTCCATCCAAAACAACCTCCTCAACAGACCCTGTCCGGGTAGAAATTACCGGCACTTCCATTAACAATGCCTCGGCCATGGAATATCCGAATTGCTCCTCCCATCCGCCAAAAGAAATACTGGGATATAAAAAAACATGAGAAATAGACAAAAGTTCCCTAAGTCCAATAGGGTTAAGCCAAGAAATTTTTGTTATGTTGTCTTCTAGACCAAATTCAATTACCAGTTTCGATATTTCGTTTTCATATTCCCCCGTTCCGGCTATCATTAAATGGACATTCGGTAAAACAGAAAAAACCTGCTTAAAAGCACGGATTATATTGTGTATGCCTTTTCTGTATCCTATCGCTCCGGCAAAAGAAAAGACCAGCTTATTCTTGAGGCCATGGATTTTTAAAAACTCGTCAGCATCTACTTTGTGAAAAAAGTCTGCATCAACACCACTCATAGGAATAACGGCAATTGGCTTCTTGGTCAAATTTTTAAATATTTTTTCAGCCTTGCGATTGCCGCAAATTATACCGTCAGATAATAACAGATTTAACTTTATGATAACTTTCTTTAATAAAAGATTTGGTCCCTTAAATTTATTCTCGTAAGGAATGTTCTCCCAAGTGAAAATGACATGCTTGAGACCTAAGAATTTAGACCAGAATGCTTGATAAAGCGTGGTAATAAGAATAGGTTCGCTCGAACTATAAACAAGGTTAATCTTTTTTTTTCTCTTTAACCGCCACAAAATAAAAGGGAAAATAGGCATCCATCCCTTAAATAATCCCCCGATGACAGGGTAGTGGGAATGATGAAAATAGGCCTTGGCGCTGAACACATTTGAATCTTTTGACGGATAATAAACTATTTTGCCATTTTTAACTTTCCATGATTCCGGCAAAAGAAAAAAAATCTTGCCTTGAGCAGGATAGTGCCGCCATGTGTTAAAATAATTTTCTCTAATATAAGGAAAGCCAGCTATTAAAATATTCATGATTCGCGTATGTGTTTTAACAATTCACCCGCTAAAATACTACTGGCAAGCTTCTCGTTGAATAACGTCTTGGCCCCTTCGCCGATAATACGGCTGCGATCGGAAGAATTCTTCAGAAATCTAATTTTTTCAGCAAGATCTTCGGGGTCGGCCTTACGGCAAAATAATACATTTTCTCCATCGCTCAAAAGTTCCCTTGCGGCCGGCGTATCGGCAGTTATTACCGGTTTTCCCATCGCTATTGCTTC
Organism: Candidatus Yanofskybacteria bacterium RIFCSPHIGHO2_01_FULL_41_26; assembly: GCA_001794055.1. Lineage (GTDB taxonomy): Bacteria > Patescibacteriota > Minisyncoccia > 2-02-FULL-40-12 > GWA2-44-9 > 2-01-FULL-41-26. The sequence goes on from MGJB01000006.1 coordinate 94,040, forward strand.
ATAAACCTTATTCGGTATGACCAGATCCGTTTTTGGACTATCACCGAAGATGCCTAGACAAATATCGGCCATGGCGACATGTTCAGTCAGATCGAAATAGGACATTTTATCAATAAAATTAATATTTTTAACATCCAGATCAGCTGCTAATTTTCTATTTTTTTCGTATGTTTGACCTCGGCCTATCAAATTAAACATGATATTCTCTTTTTCAAGTAATTTAGCCGCTCGGATAATATATTCTACTCCTTGTAGGGGTATATAATAACCGTGAAAATGAACTAAGAACTTATCTTCCTTTTTTGCTGATTCTCTCGGATAAAAAACATCTTCGTCGGCGCCGACAAATATCCTTTTAAACTTGTCGGGCGGTAATCCAAATTCTTCAACAAAAAAATTAACATGAGCGTTTGTATCTAATAATACAAGATCGGCCAAACGACAGGAAAATTTATCGATCCAACGATAATATTTGGCTCGCCAACTGGTCTTGTTAAAATATTGCCGGTCTAAAATGTAGCCGCCATAATGAGAAGTAAAGGCATCAAATACAATAGGCTTGAATGTTAGTAATCTGGCTAGAAACATTACCTCCTGACCAGGAAAACCTACTATCATTACATCAAATTTTCGTCTTAATTTCAAATACTTTAGAATTAGTTTTAAATATTTAAAAAAGGATTTTATTTCCTCACGACATTCTACAATCTCTGTTCCGTTTTGTTTTAATCCCTTTATCAATACTCTATTTCGAGAATAATCGGGATTATATACGCCAAAATACAAAATTCTCATTTGTTTTATCTATTAGGCCTGTTGGCTAAATATACAGGCTTCGTGTATTATACTTACATAACATAAAAGTCAGGTCAAATTAAGATAACTATGATTACTTTCAGGAAATTAGGACTCTTAGGGAGGTTTGGCAATCAGCTTTTTCAATATGCCGGCGCCAGAATGTACGCGGATATCAATGGATTTAAGAGCGCTTTTCCAGGTTGGGTTGGTAATAAAATTTTCGAAAATATCATATCTTATAACAATCGCGAGTATCTGTTGAGCCGGTTTTTGCCAACTCGACAATTAAACGACTTTCTCTCTTATACCCGCACAGACAAAATAAAATACATGCTTCGTCTTCAGAAACAACTGCCCCAAACTATTGCACTGAATAAATTATATGCGCATCCGGAAGATAATATAAACTTTTTAGGATATTTCCAAAATGAATTGAGTTTAAAAATATTAAAGGAAAGAAAAAATTACGTTTTAGGTTGGTTTGTTTTTAAAAAAGATATCGCTGATGAGTTTAAAAAGGTAACTCAAAACTATAAGCCCTGGACAGGAATTCATATTCGAAGAGGCGACTTTGTAAAAAGGGGCCTTTCTCTGCCGGTTTTTCTTTACAAAGATTTTTTAAAAAGTGTCGACAAAAAAAATATTTATATTTCCTGTGATGACCCGGAAACAATCTCTGAATTTAAAGATTACTCGCTTATAAGACCAGCAAATCCCTTGCCCGAAATACCTAATTTTATCTTTGACTTTTGGATGTTAAAAGAGTCAGAGATGGTTTTGGGTTGCGGTTCGACTTTCTCTTGGTGGGCGGCTTATTTAGGTAACCGAAACAATTATTTCAGTCCACCGCTGACTCATTTGTGGCCAAAAGGATATAAACCGACATTAGGAAAAATGGATATCTGAATTTTATCATTTGAACAAATGAATTATTTTCATGGCCCTCTGCTTTAAAGTGTGGTCTTTCAACAGACGTTCATGGCCCGCTTTTGCAATAACTTGTCTTTCATTCTCATGTTTGAGATAATAGTCAACCTTGGATTGCAGGTCGTTTAGATCTCGAAAAATAACTATTTCTTTGCCTGGAATAAAAAGATCTTCCACATCCTTTCGCCAGTCAGAGATCTGAAAACCTCCGGCCGCGACAATTTCAAACGTCTTAACATTAACGCCGTTTGTTGCCGGTCTTGTATTCATATTTAGACAAATCTTCGCACGTTTATACGCCTTGACTGATTCGGCTGCATTAAGCGGCCCGAAATATCTGTCAGCCAATTGGGTCTTCTCCCATCCGCTCCAGCCGAATATTTTTATGTCATAATTTTTAAGAGCCAATAAGGCCTCCGCCCTTTCCGGATATGCCGCCCCAATAAAACAAATGTCGCATTGAAATTTTTCTTTATCTTTTTCGATAATATCGGCGCCAAGTTCAACCGGATCAGCTCCGAATGGCACATATTTTATCTTATTTGGAAACTCTAACGTCCTTCTTTCCGTGATCGATGAATCAAATGTCAAGAAAAAATCGTAATAGGCGTAACGCGATAAAAACCATTTGTCATATGGGGGGCGATAAATATTCTCTGGAAACCAATTTGCGGTTTTTATGCCCATCTCTTTAATCTTGTTTAACGTGTTGGGCCTGACACTGGTTGCTTTTATAAACAAAACTGCTTGCGGTTTGAAATTAACACAAGCCAAGATTAATTTATTCTCCAAAAGTTTTTTATTGAACTGCCTTAAATGCGGAGTCTTTCTCGCTATGTTCCATAATACAGAAATTTTTCCTAAAAATTTAGGAAGAAAATGCGCCATCCGTTCCTCTATATAAAAAATATCAACGCCGCAAGCAATAAATGCTCTTTTAATTTGATCATTATAATCGGAATGAGGTGCGACAATTATCAGTTTCATTTTTTAATATTCTCGATAGAACTTCATGTAAACATACCGCTTATTTTAGATATAATTTTTTTTAGATCATGATGTTTAACAACAGATTCTTCTAAACTTTCGCTCATTTCCTTTATTTTTTCAGAAGATAACTTCAGAAAATCCTCTACTTTATCTGCTAAATCTTCCGCATTTCCATATTCAAACAGCAAATACTTTTCGTAACCAGCCAAATACGGAACAAAAACAGGATTAGCAACAAAAACCATACATCTCATAGCCATCGCCTCCAGAACCACCTTATCAATTCCGCCCTTAGGCGCAGGATTAATTAAAATATCGGCTTTTTTGTAGTATTCAGTGGTCTGACCATAAGGAATAAATCCGATAAATTCCACTTGATTATTTAAATTTAACTCTCCGACTAATTTTTTCAAATCTTCAAAATACTTAAAATCTGGAGGCATTACTGGTTGGCCGACTATTTTCAACTTAAAATTCAATCCTCTACTTTTTAAAATTCCCATCGCCTTAATAAGAGTTTCGAAATTCCTAATTCTAGAAATCCGCCCTATGCTTAAAATCATTAGTTCATGACTCGATGTTCTTGATTCAAGGTTTTTAAATCTATTTATGTTGATCCCATGGCCAATTTCAACTATTTTTTTGCTTTTTAAATTTAAACTTTCTTTTGCGGCTGTAGCAATTCTGTAAGCAAGTCTCTCGGCTATCTTTAATTTTAAAGTTACTGAGCGATGTAAATACCACAAAATTATTTTTTTTCTGTATAAAAAAGTGAGTGGCCAGGAAGCAATAACGAATATCGGCGAGGAGTATGCAAAAATGCCGCTGGAGCTTGGTACAAATCGCGCTAGGTGCCAGTAAAAAATAATCGCCTGCGTAAATTTAGACAGACCGCGCTCTTTACCAAGTGAATAGATGTGGACCTTTTCTGGCAATGTATATATACCCTTCGAAACAGTTATAATATTAACTTCGCTGAAGTTTTTTGCAAACTCTCTTATCCAGTCAATAAAAAACCCGCGATGGTTGTCGTTCTCATCAACTTTCTGGGTTATAATTAATAAATTTTTCATTTTAACAAATTTTGAAGTTTTTCAGCGTAATCTTTTATTGTCGCTTTCTTTTCAAATTGTCCCACTATCTCCAGACCGCCTTGGCTATATTTTTGATACAAATCAGGGCTATTCAGCAGCTCTATTGCCTTGTGGGCTATATAATTAGCCTCCCAAGCCACAATCTCGCCCTCCAAGCCGTTTTTAAGCAAATCAGGCACTATTCCAACTGGGGTTGCCAGAACCGGCACCCCACAGGCCATAGCCTCAACCACGACCCGAGGACCACCTTCATTAAAAGACGACATCACAAGAATCTTTGATTGATTAAGCAATTTGGCAACTTCTTGAGAATCCTTGGCCCAACCATAAAGTAAGACGTTATCTTGCAATTTCCAATTTTCAATTTTCGACTCACAATAATTTTTAAGTGACCCGTCTCCAACTATAAGAATTCTTAATTTAAAACCTTGAACTTTGAGTTTTTTTGCCGCTTCTATTAATAGAACGATTCCCTTGTTGGGCTCTAATCGGCCGATGAAAATTAAATCATATTCTTTAGGCAAATTCATCGGCTTGAACATGTTCAAATCTATATATATTGACGGAATATAAGTAATTTTATTTTCAGGCACTCCGGCTTTCACTAAAAATTCGAGGGTTTGTTTTTGATTGACGACCCTGACCGCTGTTGCTTTTGAAGCATCAAACTTTATCAACCACCCCATTAAAATCCGATAGACGCTTTCTTTTGGGTTTGCCGCTTTTGGGTATCCGGAAATGTGGTGGATCTCAAGAACATAAGGAACTTTAGTTTTAAGCCACAATAATCTTGCTCCGATCCCATTATAAAAAGGTGGGAATTCGTGCACGATCATCAGGTCGAATTTCTGCTCTTTATAGATTTCCATCCCTTTCTTCAGAAACCAAAATGGATGAAGAATCAATGGCCAAGGTGAAATGTGAACATAAACATTCCCAAACAGAGGTTCAGCCTTGGGGAGATTTGAGATTGAACCTATGTAAGTTTTAGGTGAAATGATATCAATCCTATCCCAATATTTATGGAACTCTTCCAGAGTATTATAAAATGCCCCTTTTTTGCCGGAGGCCAAATCTTTCGCGCTACCTAATCCTGTTATCATCAAGAGTTTTGCCATATCAATTTATTAACACTCTAATAGTTTCTTCAAACATTTTTTCCGAACTGAAATGCTCTGCCGTTTTTTTTCCTTCTTTCTTGAATTCTTCTCGTAATTCCAGGTCTTGCCAAAGAGATCTAATGGCCTCAATGAGATTAAACTCATCCTGATATTTAACCATAAAGCCGTTTTCTCCCTGTCTGACAATTTCTTTGTTTCCTCCCACAGCTGTCGTAATAACAGGCACACCGGCTGTCATAGCTTCCAGTATTTGATGCGAAAAACCTTCATAACCGCTATTGAGAACAAACGTGTCCGCCGCCGCCAGATAAGTTGCCAGCTCTTCCTGCGATTTTCTACCGACCAGATAAACCTTTCTTTCCAAACCAAGATTTTTGACCATTGATTCCAATATTTTTTTGTCAGACCCATCACCAACTATAACCAAACGGAAAAGTTGGCTTATATCCGAAAGGCGGGGCATGATCTTAATCAACATGCGAAACCCTTTCCAAGGCACCAAACGCCCTGCGGATAATAAAATATCTCCATAAATGCCTACTTTTTTCTTAGCTTCTTCTTGACCGATGTCCGCGCTCTTAAAAGCAACCCCATTGTAGATGGTTGTAATTTTATCACCCGAAACGCCCCAGCCCCGGACAATTCCGGCCAGATACTTAGAAGGAACAATAATCTCATCGGCACTTTTACAAGCTCGAACCTGAACTTTATGCAAAAAGCCTATCCAGCCGGTTTTTTTTGCTTTTTGAAAATCATCTATAAGCAGGTCTGTTTTATTTTTTTCCACTGCCACTTGCCAGGCATAATCACCGGCTATTCTAAGATAAAACTTCTTTTTAAAAAATCTTGCTCCAATCAAAGATGGAATTGCTCCGCTTAAAGTGCTCAACGAATATACGATGTCGCTGTTTTTGCAGGTAAAGAAAACTTTCAAACCAAATGAGGCATGTTTAAAAAACCAAAAATTTTTCTTCCAAACACGTTTCACTTTAAACTGATAATTTTTATCTTGCTCATGTTTTCTGACTGATGAGTATGTAATAACTTTAACTTTATAATCTTTTGACAATCTTTGAGCCAAAATTCTGACATACGAAGCCGGTCCGCCTATATCAGGAGGAAAGATACCTGTCACAATCAAGATGTTTTTTACTTTTTTCATTTGATAAACAAATTAAATCTAATTATATGCCAGATTGCCGCCAATCCATCTTTCCAATTTATCTTTTTACCGTCTTGATAAGTCCTGCCGCTATACGAAATTGGCACTTCAATAACTTTAAAATGTAACTTTCCGATCCAAGCAGTTAATTCGGGATCAATACCAAATCTTTTGGATTTAAGATGGGGGTAGATTTGGTTTATTGAGTCCTTGGAAAAAACTTTATAGCAAGTGTACATATCGGTTAGTTTAACTCCGCTTAAAATATTGGACATCCAGTTTAATGCCTGGCTGAACAGATAGCCACTTTTGTAAATAATTTTGTTTTTCTGTTCTGGTTTCATAAAACGCGAGCCATAGACAACATCGGCCTTGTTTTCTATTATGGGTGTTATCAGATTAGGGTATTCTTGCGGATTGTACTCAAGATCGGCATCTTGAATTAAAATAATATCCCCCGCTGCCTCCTCGAACCCCCTTTTTGTAGCCGCACCTTTACCCATATTCTTATCTAAAAAAACGACATTATACTCCACCTGTGGATAACCGACTTGCGAAGTCGGTATGTGGATAAGTTGATTTAGTATCTCTCTAGAGCCATCGGTTGATCCGTCATCAACTAAAATAATTTCTTTCTTGAGAGGCAAACTAACTGCCTCAACAGCATTGATTAATTTTCGCAAAGTTCTTTCTTCATTATAAACCGGGATAATGATGCTCAATTTTTTACAATCAAATTCGTTCATAAATTTTAGCAAATTCATTGGCTATAATATTCCAATTGTATTTCTCGGCAACCAATGCTCTGCCATTATTAATAATTTTTTCTCTTAACTGTTTGTCGCTTAGCAATAATATAATTTTTTCAGCTAAATCTTTAGGGTCGGAAACTTTGCAAAAAAGACCCGTCTGCCCGTTTTTTAAAAAATCAGGGATTCCACCTACGGCCGTACCTACTATAGGCAATCCTGCCGCCATTGCCTCCAGAAACGCCGTGCCAAGACCCTCTGAAAGAGAAGGCCTGACAAAAATATCCGCCATAAATAAATATTTTGGCAATAAATCATTTGAAATGTCCCCCAAAAATTCAATGTGATTTTCCAACTTTAAATTTTTAACTTTTAACTTTAAATTTTTTTCTAACGGGCCGTCTCCCACTATCATTAGCTTGGCATCAGGAATTTCTCTGATAACCATGGCCACTGCTTCTATCAAATCTCCGATACCATTTTTCTTAACTAATCTCGAAACCGTAATAATGACTTTTTTGTGATTCATGATTCGTGATTCATGATTAGTGAATTTTTCCAAGTCTACTCCGTTTGGTATCACGCTTATCGGTATTTTAGGATTTTGGGATTTAACATATTGTGCAAGATAATTACTGATCGCCGTAACTGAATCTGTTTTTCTAAAAATAAGATATCGGAAAAATCGCATCAACCACGACTGCTTATTTAAAACTTTCCCTTCCTGTATGGTGACGATGAGCGATGTTTTAGGATATATCCATTTCAGCAACCAACCTCCGCCAGCCGCCTGAGAAGCCTGAAAAGCATGAATGATATTATACTGGCCATATTTGCGCATCAACTGGTGCGCTTTTAAAAAAATAGCTATTGGGAAAAAATTTTTGGGCAATAAAAAATTGAGAAGGCTAAAGGAATTACCGACGCGATATATATTCACGTTGCCCATTTGTTCAAATGCAGGGATATTTTTTGATCCGCCTCCGCCAGTAGGGGCGGATGGCGGACGAGAGGTAATTAAATCAAAATAAATTCCAGGCAATCTGTCTGTTATGTTTTTTATAGCAAGCTCAGAACCGCCCACTTGAGGCAAATAAGCTGTAGTAAGTATTAGAACTCTGGATTTTTGAGTCATTTTGTGGTAATTTTGGCATAAAATAACAATGAAATCAACCCCGAACAATACTTATATAAACACGAACGGAGACCTCAAAAAAAGGATTCTATTCGTAATTACACAGTCAGAATTGGGAGGAGCCCAAAAATTCTTGTCTAATCTTATTTCTCATTTGGATAGGAATAGATATGAGTTTTTGGTGGCAGTCGGTTCAAGCGGTAATGGCGATTTTTTGAGAGTACTGAAGACTAAAGGCATTTCCTATCAAACTCTTAATTTTTTGAAGCGAGACCCGGCAATAAGCGACCTTAGGGCTGTTTTTGAAATCCGCAGTTTGATCAAAAATTATCGTCCCGATGTTTTGTTTTTAAACAGTTCTAAGGCCGGATTTATCGGCTCTTTGGCCTCCGTATTTCCAACAAGGATAAATGCCGTAAAAGTTATTTACAGAATAGGCGGATGGTCATTTAATGACCCGTGGCCGAAGTGGAAAAAACTGCTTTGGATTATCTTGGAATGGTTAAGCGCTAAATGGAAGGATGTTTTAATCGTTAATAATCAGAATGACTTGGAACAAGCTAAAAAACTAAAGATAAAACCCCGAATGCAGACAGTTTTGATTCACAATGGCATAGAGATTTATAAATTGGACTTTATGCAAAAGGAGGAAGCGCGAACAAGGTTGTTCGAAAAAACCGCTAAGTATTCCGATGGAGATACTCCCGCCCCAGAAGAACAGGGTTCGCCCCATGAAGTTGGACAACAAACCCAACATGTCATCGGCACGATCGCCAACTTCTACCCAACTAAAGGTTTGGAATATCTTATTCAAGCTGCCGATTATTTTCACCGAGGTTCGATATCGGTGAGTGATGCAGATAGTCTTATTTTTTTTATTATTGGAGACGGAGAATTAAGACTCGAACTGGAAAAAATGATACGAGAAAAAAGGTTGGGAGAAAAAGTTTTTCTTTTAGGCCAAATTCCCGATGCTTATAGGTTTTTGCCAGCTTTTGATGTTTTCGTTCTTCCATCAGTTAAAGAGGGTTTTCCTTGGGCGCTGATTGAAGCGATGTCGGCCAAATTGCCGGTCATTGCCACTGACGTAGGAGCAGTGTCGGAAATAATTGATAATTATAAAAACGGTTTACTAGTAAAACCAGGGGACCCAATCAAATTGGCGGAAAAAATCAACGAGGTCTTAAGAAATGACCATCTTAAAAATGAACTTGGCATCCAGGCCCACCAAACCGTGCTTTTCAATTTTGAGCTTGATAAGATGGTAAAAAAGATTGAGGAACTACTCTAAAAATCTCTACCGAGACTCTTTACAAACACTCTGGCATCAGCCTCAAAAGACGGGTCAACCTGAACCGCTTTATGAGCCATTTTTACAGCATCATCAATTCTTCCCAAATTAGCGTATGCGGTTGCCAGTGATGCATAATGCTGGGGGTTATTTGGATTAACTTGAATCAACATTTCGTAGACCCAAGCAATATGGACAAAATCTTTGGTCTTGATATAAGCATTTACCAATCTTGCAAAATCCTCTTCGCGGGGACTATACGGGTTTTTGCTCAATAGGGCCCTTTTTAAATCCTCTGCCCCGCTTAAGTCCCCGTTTTCTATTTTAGCCGCTCCTAAGTATGCATGGGATATGCCAGTATCCGGATTTAAATCGACTGCTTTTTGGAAAAATTCAATGGCTTTAGTATAATCTTTTTTATTAAGATATGCTTGGGCTATTTCATAATAAGTTCTGATAAACGTCGGCGAAAGTTCCAATGCTTTCATTGAATAGGCCAAAGCACTGTCATTATATGGTGACCCTGGATCTTCTTTACCAAACATGATATTCAATCGAGAACCATAGAGATATGGCAGATTATCAATCGAGTTTTCTTTAATGTTTTTATCAACTTCTGTTATCGCATATTTATAAGCATCTTGGACTATTTTTTCTTTAATACTCGGACCGCCTCCGCCGACCAGATATTGGGCAAATCTGTGTCTGTATTCATACTTGCCAGGCACATCATAAGACAAAGCTTCTTTATATTTTTCTAAAGCTCCATTAAAGTCGCTTGCCCACCCTCTTACAATAGCTCTTGTAAGTGTGTAGTTGGCCCTGGAAGGCAAAAAATTGGTTTTATATATCAACACTAGGACAGAAACGACTAAAACAATGGTTAAAATGCCGATAAGAAATCTGTTTTTGATAACCGGGAAAGACATTTTTGTTTCTTCCTTTCGTTCACGCCCAAAATAGGATACATATCCGGCAAGCGTAAAGAAAACAACAAAATTAGCCGAGGTGTCAAATATGAAAGAGTTGTGGATCATATATGCAACGACCGCTGAAGTAAGTCCTACACCGTAAACGACAAATTCGTTGTTCTTCATTAGTCTTCGAAGATGGGCGAACAAAGAAACAAAAATATTAACATAGGCCAAAAACCCCACAAGACCCATCGTCACCAAAATCTCGATGAACATATTGTGGGCCCTGTCAAAAAGAGTCTCCGAGCCGATTCCCACAAAAAACTTCGGATTAAAATATTTCGAAAAAGGAATATTAAAATTCTCCGGCCCCCAGCCAAGAAGAATTGTTTTTGGATTTTCACTCCATCCTTTCAGCCCCGCCTGCCAGGCCCAAAAACGCGTCTGAACAGTAACTGAAGTAAGTGATAAATTGGTTATTCTGCTCAAATACCCGGAGTTTTTTACAAAAGAAGAGTTGTTAAACAATCCGACAAAAATAACGAATAAGACAACAAGACCAACTAGAGAGCCGAACACCAACCTTCCGGTATGTGACTTTTTGCGCTCCATCCACAAGAACGCAAAAACCATAAGCCCGACCGCATAACCTAAAATTGAACCTCTAACCGCAGTCATCAGAACAACAACAGAAGTTATTACAAAGGCTAGCAAATACAGAGTTCTTCGATTTTGAGTATTCCTGGGATTTAAATACATTATCAAAGACAAGAACACGGATAGTAATTCATAGCCGGCAAATAAAGCTGCATTGCCGATGGTGCCGAATATCCTCGCACGTCCTCCTGATCCAAGGAAAAATTCAATATTTGTTTTCTGGGCAAATCCATAAAACGCCGATAAGACACCAATAAAAATAGTCAGGTCAAGCAATCTTTGCCAATGTTCTTTTTTTGTAAATACCGAAGTTAAAATTATAAAGAATAAAAAGTAATGCCAAAAAGTCCAAAGACCGCCCATTCTTTCAAGAGTGCCCCAAAAACTTGGATATTTCAAAACACTGGTCAAGGTAGCCAAAGTAAACGCTAAAGCAAAAAACAATAAAGCCCAAAATATTCTATCTCGGCGAGGTAGAAAAAAACGGTTTTTAAAAACCAATACCAAATAAGCCACTCCTAAAACTTCAATTAAACTCCTAAAAATTATAACCTTCCCAAAATGAAAAGGGGAAATGAAATCCTTCCAAATAATGAGCGGCACTAACGCCGTCAAATAAATTCCGAACCGGATAAATTTAACTAGACCCGATTCTCGTGATAATTGTTGTTGCATAACAAATATAAAATACCATAATTTACAAAAATTTCAACCTTATTTTAGAGTTACTCTGTAAATTATTCCGGCAGAATCATCTGAAACATAAAGTGCTCCATCAGGCCCGAACTTCAAATCAACCGGCCGGCCGGATATTTTACCATTATCTCCTAACCATCCTGAAATAAAATCCTCCGGCTTTTGAGACAGAACCTTACCATTAGCATCTAAATCATATCTGACAATCTTGTACCCGACGGCAATGCTTCTGTTCCAAGAACCATGAAACGCCACTAAAAGATCCCCCGCCCATTCTTTGGGCCATCCTTTATCTGTCGGAATAAAAGTCAAGCCCAAAGGAGCCGAGTGAGCTGGAATTTCTATAATGGGCGGTTCTGTCTTGGCGCAATCAGCAGACAGATCAATTCTTTTAATTTTTTCCGGATTAAATATTTTATCTTTTATCCGATTACCATAACAAAATGGCCAGCCAAATCGTTTAGCGCCAAATTTATCTTCTGAGCCGGCAACTTTGATAATATTTATTTCGTCTGGCGGCAAAGAGTCTCCCAAATTATCACGCCCCATTTCTGATGCCCATATTTCTTTTGTCTTGGGGTGAAAAGTAAAAAACACGGAATTCCTCAATCCTCCGGCAAACTCTGCAGTATAACTGCCTTCTGGGTCGGACTCTAAAATTGCCGCTCTTTTCCAGGTAGTATCTTCAACACAAACATCGCAAGACGAACCGACACTTATATACAACTTGATATCGACAAGGGTGTTATTCCCCTTTTTTCCCGGCAATAGAGGGATTTTCCTAAAATTAGGCCCAAAAGATATTGTCCTCGTAAAATGTTGGCCATCAGCCGGAAGGTTAGTAATGTTTTTACCAACTCCATCAATTAATTTGCCAGTATTAGCATCGTAGGCATACTTCACAATCTGCTGTGTCTCAGCAACATACAAATAAGTAGTTTTCCCGGAACTTACTTGTCTTGAGTCTGTCGAAGGATAAAAATCCAAACCGTGAGGCAATCTTAAGTTTTCGATTAAAATATGCCCCGATTCAAAATATCCATTTTTGTCTTTATCTTCCAAAACACTAACCCTGCCCGCTTTTGTTTCGCTTACCAGCATTCTGTTCTTAGAATCAAAAACCATGACTCGGGGATTATCTAGATTTTTAGCCGCAATAGTAATTTTCAAACTTTCCGGAAGTTTAAGAAAGGAAAGATCAGTGTTGAAAATTTCCTGTATTGCGGACTCTTGGGGAGATTGAACATAAAACCAATTAAATACAACAAACGCAGCAAATACGACGGCTATTGCTAAAATTTTATATTTATTGAACATATTTTAAAACATATTAACTTAAAAACAAAAGACCCGCAAATGGGTCTCCTGTTTTTAAAACAAAAATTTAAATTACTAAATTGCTTTCAAATAGTCGCCATGAACCCAAGCATCTTTGGCCTGGTATTTTATCTTATGCCATGAACCTGACTGGCCCAAACTTTCTAATACTTGTCCCAGTGGAAGTTTGCCTAAAATAATGCTTGAAGTGCCGGCTGACGTTCTCACGTTGAGTTGGTCGGTGCCAACAACTTTATATTGTTTTTTAACAACCGAACTTGGTGTCGGTGTTGAAGACATGGTTTTTCTAGAATAATCAGGTATTTGATTAACGGAAGTATACGCTGTTCCCTGCGGATACCAATTAAATTCTTTTGTATTGATGCAAAATACTTTTTTGAAAAAGTCAGCATCATCCGCTACGGCTTGTTCACCGGTAGTGTTAACCCAGTGAAGCTTTCCGGTATCTTCGCCGGTCGTTTCTACTCCATAAACCTTTTTATCATTGGTTTCACAATTTCTGAAAAGGCCGGAAGTTACAAATAGATCCCTTGTCACAGACGTAGTACCTTTAACTTTGTTAAAACCGCCAAGATGGCCGTAGAATCCAAATATGGCAGGATTTAAGAATAACCTCTTGTAGCCATATGGATTGACTATGTAAACATCCGGGTCGCTTGAACCAGCCGCGCTGATAACATCGCCATCTTTCAAACTCGCAGCTGACAAACTTACAAATCCTCTTGAGGCCGGAGTTGATTTGCTTACGGAAACAGAAACCGGGACTGAAACTGGAGTCGGGGTTGCCGAAACCGCCGGACTCACAACTGGCGCGGGAGTTGGGGTTGTAGTAGTTGTAGTAGTTGTAGTTGTTGTAGTTGTTGTCGTCCCGCCCCCTCCACCACCACCTCCGCCACTAGAACCACCGACGCTGCCAGTAGAGCCGCAAATAGTTGAACTGGGTGTTATTATTACTGTTGTCGCAGCAGATACAGTCAGATTTAGAGTTGATTTGCTTTCGGCGCAGGAATATGAAAAACCGCCATCGTTTTCTAATAACTTTCGGCCGGCTGATTCGAGATTAAAACTCTGGCCGGCAGAAATCGTGACCGTTATTTGAGTGCTGCTTACTACCACCGAATCCGCATCGGAACCGCCTACTATGTTAAAGTTTCCCGAGTCAAGCTCTATGGTAGTATCTTCTGTAAAATAAGCATCGCCGACAGCTTTTGCATGGTTAACTCCGATCAAGAATATTCCACCAAGCAAGATGGCAACGAGAACTAAGGAGGATTTGTTTTTTATTTGTTTCATTTTATTTTTTTTGAAGTTGCATACTTCGAATAGTGTTAACAACCGGAGAGTCATCGTTTAGGTTTTCCCAGAACAATACTTGATCTTGATTTATTGTCATTTTGTCTTTGGGTTTATGAGGTTCAATCGCACCAAGTTTGACAAGTTGGCCAGCTCCATTTTCGTTAACTTTGACATAATAAACATCCGCCAGAATCAAATAATCAGAGCTAGCATTCTTTAAATGTCCAAAATATATCTGGTCATTTGTTAAAAATACGGCTTGAAATGTATTTGAATCTATAAAATCATTCCGGTCATAGCGATCATATGTAAGATAGTCCACAAAGAACTGCATCCCAACATAACCAATCGCAATAACCAGAACCGTCAAACCTACAGCCATGCCAACTAAGACATTCTTGTTTTTAGCCATACTTGAATTATCTTACCTGCAAGATACTGTGCTAACAGTTAAAGCCGTGCCTCCGACATAAACACGAGCATAGACCGGCTTTCCTGCGGTATCTGTAAGTTGAAGACAAGATCCTTTGGTCCCATCAGAACTTCCAAAATACATACTTGCGGTGCCAGCCTTTACAAATTCAGCAACATATGCGGTGCTGGAACTGGCTACATTAGAACCAACAACAAGATTTCTCGTGATAAAAGCGTTTCCTGCCGAGGCATAACCAACTACTTCAAAATCAACTGCTACCGAAGCAGTGCCGTCCAAAAATGTCTTGCCATTTACTTCTAAAGCGCCTGTTAAAAGTAAGTCATTACTGGCATCGATGTCCGTAGCATGACCAGTAGTAGCAGTTCCAAATCTTGAATATGCCACAGAAGCGGTCGCACCAGATAGACCAGCTACCTGAATTGCGTTTGGAGTGAAGAAATAAGATGCCGATGCCGTGCCTTGGACTTCAAACTTGGTTGAGGGTGTATCTCCAACGCCAACTCTCCGGTTTGTAGTATCGATGGTTAAAACGGTTGTAGTTCCAGCCGCATTTTGGAATCTGAAAGCAGTAGTGCTATCGTTATTCATTCCCGGCCTGACTTGACCGTTGGCTAAGAATAATATTCCAGATACAGAAGCAACACTACCAAAAGAAGCCGTAGCTCTAACTTCTAAGTCGCCGACAATTAAAAGATCGTTAGTAGTTGTAATATAATTGGCGTGATTGGTGGCAGAAGTACCAAATCTGTTATAGGCCACGGAGGCCACTCCGCCTACCTGCAATGTGTTAGCGGTCATTAAGTATGACGCAGAAGCTGTGCCTTGGACTTCAAAGGTTGTTGAAGGTGCGGCGCCGACACCTATTCGAGCATTTGTACTATCGCCTATAAGATAATTAGTACCGGCAGCATTTTGGAATCTAACAGATGTAGTAGAATTAGCCGCTGGATTCACAAGAAAAGTACCCGTCGTACTCATGTTGGTCCCGATAGTGCTTGCAGCAAAAACGCCCAAGGGCGCAAGGACAAAAACAGAAACTAAAGTGACTGAAAGAATCGACCAAGAAACCGACTGAAAGTTATATTTTTTCATATGTTATTAATTATAATTCAACAGTCTAATACCGCACAAGCCCACTTATCAACAACCCTTATTTTAAAATTCATACACCAAGAAAGAATACCCTACCCTGTCGATGGGTTGATAAAAAGAAGACCAATCAAGTCTGTCATCAAGCCGCATTTGGCTTAATTCTTTTAATCTTATAAGAAAATTAATATTTACAGCATACCTTCCCGATAGATTTGAAATAGATGTTTCTGTCGAAGGTATGATATTTTTAATCCCGTAATATTTCGGATCAAAATATATATTGGCATCCGAATTCACAATTTTCGTATCAGGGTATTTTTTTTGATATTCTGCAAGACGTTTTAAATCATGTTTCCATTCCAAGTTTGAGTCATCCAAATACTTATGTCCATTGGCGGACCCCCCGATAAATTCATTAAAGTAGGCCAAATAATCCGGGTAGATGCTCACGGCAGAAAAAACATACCAAATGGCCAGAACAAAAATTAAAATGGTGCCTGTTTTAATTTTTGTTCTGGAATTTTCAATTTTAAATTTCCAATTTTCGGTTAACCTTACCAACCCTCCTGCATAAAGAGTCAGGAACGGAAAAACCGGTAATAGATAACGAACACCAAGATTATGGGCTTTTAAATTTGTGACGAACAAGAAAAAAACAACAGGCATAAATATAAATAGTTTGTCCCGATTACTGATATTTAATTTTTTATGGAAAACCAACGCAAACACCAAAGCAGCCAGCACAGGAATGGGAGTCTTTATCAAAAATGCTTCCAGAAAATAATACCACCAGCCGTTTTGTGAAAACTGGCCGTTCAAATAGAAACTATAATAAATATTCGCATCGGCATAAACCATGTTTATGCCTTTTAAGTAAAACCCCGAGTCCGTCGGCATAAAGTAAGAAAAATACACAACCACAAAAGCAGGAATAATCATTATGGCTGTCATTTTGACAAACCCGCTAACCACCGAGTTAAAATCATTTCGTCCTGACTTGGCATAAACAAAAATCAAAAATAAAATTACCGGCAAAAACACAACAGCCGAAAATTTAGAGCTCAATGCCAAACCAAGAAATAATCCAGAATAAATTAAATGCTTGTTAATATTGGTTTTGACAAATTTCCACAAATAATAAAAAGCGACAAACGAGAAGAGGGCCAAAGCTAAATCAGTGGTCACAAATTGAGCATGGGCAATAATGTTAGGCATAAAGGCATAAAGAAATAAAGATAATAGGCCCGCTTTGGAATTGAACATTTCAAAAGCCCATCGATAAATATAAAACCCCAGCAAAACAGAAAAGAGCATGATCGGCAATCTTCCCCAAAACAACAACCTGTCCACATTATTGGAAGTCAAAAACTTTTTGCCGAATTTCCATTCATTTTTAAAAGGTCCGACTAAATCGGGGTCTTGACTGTCAAATTTCAAATTCATAAACAACAAAGGAAAGGAGGAAATCAATTTTACAAAAGGCGGATGCTGAGGATTTAACGTAATTTGTCCCGTTTTCCAATAAGAATAGCCGCTTGGAAGATGAGTTATTTCGTCGCTTGCCGGACTGAAGTTTTGAGAGCTGAAAAACGGCAAAAGAAAAGTCACGGCCAATAGGAAAATTATAGCAACCTTAACCATCAAACTGTTTGAAAATTGAATCATTGAAAATTTATTGAAAATTGAAAATTATAAATTGCTTTCGGCTATCTTTATCATCTCCCCTATCTCAGGAGCTTTGTTTCCGAATGTCTGTGCGTTTTTCAAATAAATTAATGCCTGTTTATATTCTTTTTTAACAAAATATGCGGTACCCACCACCGCGCTTATATCAGGATTGTCTAAACTTGATCCAAAATATTTACTCATCATTTCCAATGCTTTGTCCGGTTTATTCAGGGCAATTTGAACATAAGAATACTTTATTATATATTCTGCCGTAGCATAAAAATTTATAACTTTAAGAAAATTATCACCCGCCTCCTGAAGCCGTCCTTGTTTTAAATATAACCTTGCCAGGTTTATAGAAGAATTTGTTGCATCTGGATTCAATTCTAAAGACTTTTTAAATTTTTCTTCGGCTAAAACATAATTTTTCTCATGATCAGCGACAACTCCCAACAAGTTCTGAAGATGAGAATTATTTTCGTATATGTTTCTAGCAATTTGAAGCTGTTCTTTAGCTAAATCCCACTCACCAGCTCTTATGTGTACGCCGGCCAATGCTGTTCTGGTAATTAGGCTATTGGGAGATTCTTTAACTGTTGCATTAAACAATGTCTGACTGTCACGCCAGTCCTTATTTCTTACGATGGTTCTAACACCATAAAAAATTAAAACAACAGTCAAAAATCCGTATACCACTTTAGCATCCAATTTTTTATATTCAATAACTTTCTTCAAGATCCAAGCAATAATAATCGTAAAACCAAAAGATGGAAAATACATTAATCTTTCCCCCATTATTGTTCCCACCGGTTTAATCAAATTAGAAATAATAAGGTAGGGGAACAGGAATAATACTGCACCAAAAGAGATCTCTTTGTTTACTTTTTTATAAAAAACAATAAGAACAACCAACAAGATGAGGATCAGGATTCCGACCGCAGATTCAAGAGAAACAAAGGGATTGCTTACTGTTTGTATGGTATTAAAAGAATAATCCGCAGAAAGATGGATCGGCCATACCAATCTTTCGACATACATAAACAAAACCTTAAACGCCGTGAAAATTCTTTCTAAAAAAGATGAAAAAATCAAATGATTTTCTACAATAGTTGTCGTAGCAGCTCCAAAGAAATAACTGCCCAAAGCTTTGTATCTTAATATCGCATAAAGTCCGAACGGTAAAAAGAAAAAAAGCATATTTCCGATTGATTCCTTTATTTTTTTATGTAAAACAACAAAGTCAATATATAAAATTACCGGCAACACCATTAAGGCCGACTCCTTGCTTAATAGAGCCAATAAAAACGATATAGAACTTAATATCTTATTTTTATTAACAAAAAAATAAATACTGATGATACTGAACAAGAACGATAAAAGCTCTGCTCTTCCAACAATAGAAGTTACCGCTTCAGTATGAATAGGATGGGTCAAAAACAACAAAAAAGTTGCGTAGGACAGGAACTTATTTTTAAATAAAAAGTAAATCAGCCAAAAAACCAAAAAAGAATTTAGGACATGAATAATAATATTGACGACATGAAAACCAGCCGCTTGTCCCGAGCTTGTGGAAGAAGAAAGCGAACTATTTATATAATGATTGATGGCATAAGAAGCCATGGCCAAAGGGCGATAAAGTCCTGTTTTGGGCATATTTTGATGATAAGGAGAGATAAAGAGATTAAAAAAATTACTTGGGTCTGTTAGATCGCCCCGATTTTGAACTACTGTTACGTCGTCAAACACAAACTCACCTGAAATACCGTTTCCGAAAACCAAAAAAGACAGAATAATTGCCAAAATAAAAATAATAACAAATTCCCGATTGAAAATCATTTTTGCAATTCTTTGATAAAACTTTTCATCAATTCGCCAGTTTGAGGATCTAACTCGGCGTATTTTAACCCTGTTTGTAAATCTTTTAGGGCTTGGTCTTTATTATTAAGCGCGACATAAACCAGCGCCGAATTGTAATAAACACGAAGATTATTCGGGAGAAGAAGCTTAAGCTTTTCGATATTTTCAACGGCTTTAGTCAGGTTGCCTTGTTGAGCATATATAACCGACAAATTTTGATAAGGATAATAGAAGTTGGGATTAATTTCTATCGCTTTTTCGTATAACTTGATTGCTCCGTAAATATCCCCCCTAGATTGCAAAATAGTGCCTAAATTAAAATGAGGTTCGGCAAATATGTCACCTAGAGAGGCAGCGATTTTATAATATTTCTCGGCATTTTCCATGTCTTTTTTATTGTAATAGATATTTCCCACATTATTATTTATCCTGGAACTGTCCGGTTCATATTTTAGGATGTCAAGATAAAAAGCAAGCTGATTACCCCACAGAAGATTGCGCTGAATTGATTGATAAGCAAAGAAAGAAAAGTAGGCAACTAATACGGTGATCATCAAGATTCGACAGAGTTTCCAAGGGGTGGAAATCCCACTCCGAGAATTTTGGATTTTCAAAAAGGTCGAATCTTTAAAATCCAAAAGTTTAACCAAATAAAAAGAAAAAACGAGCCAAAAACCAACCATTGGCAGATAGAGCCAATGCTCATACATTAATGCATTTACCGGTGTAATACCGGAAACAGGTCCAAGAGAAATAAAAAACAACGCCACGCCAAAAAACCAGACCTGAAAAATTGCGGGTCGTAGGTTGTGAGTTGTGAGTTGACGCTTATACAGATGCCTTAGCCAAATCAATAATCCGATAAGGCCCAAAAAAATCGGCCAAACCGGCCACTGAAACAACGAGGTGTAGACAACAGCGCCTCTCTCCATGTGAAGACCCGTCGGAACTATCAAAAGTTTTAGATATTCCCACAGTATGGGCAGAAAGGTAAATACTCTGACATATAGATTTTCAGAATAAATATTAGGTTCAGCGTAAAAATTAAGGGTATTCTGAAAATTTAAAACCGTAAGCCTCAAAATTCCATAAACGACAACTACTGCAAAATAAGGCCAAATTTTAATTAGGCCATGTTTTACGGATTTCAAAAATCGTTCTTTTGAGATAAAAGAAATATAAAAAGCGACAGCCAAAAACGGGAAAATTATCGCAGTTTCCCGACTTAAAAGAGCCAAGACCAGAAAAACTAAGGACAGCACTCTATTCAAGGTTAAACCTTGTATCCTTCCAAGGTTTAACCTTGGAGTAGTTTCTGATCGATAGAACAAAATCAATGTCGCCAACATGAATGTCGTCACCAAAGCGTCTCCCCTGCCCGATATGTAGGTTATTGCCTCCGTTTGCAAAGGATGAATCAAAAATATCAAAGAAGTTAAAAATGCCACTGCCAAAGTTCGACCCTTTGAAATCCCAAGGTCAAACTTTTTTAACAATAAGAAAATTAAAATACCATTGGCCACATGAATCAAATTGCTCAGTAAATGATAGCTTAGCGGTTTAATACCTGAAATTATATAATTTAAAGCAAACGTAAAAAATAAAAAAGGTCTGTAATAATTACTTTTCAAGCCCACTCCCGCAAGAGTATTATGGGTAAGCCAGAATTTAATATTATCCCAGCTTATTGTGTGGACAAAATTATTTCTTATTATCCAATCCTCATCATCCCAAAACAACTGGTTATTCAAATTAAATGAGTAAATAAAGCCGCTTATGACGATAAGGACTACGATCGGCAGCCAAACTTCTTTTTTTAACAGTAGTTTATTCATTGAAATATTTACTTAAAAAATCTTTTGCCTGCGTATTGTTTTTATCCAATCTCACAGCTTCTTTGAAAAAGGCCTGGGCGTTTTCAAGCCGGCTTAAGTTCATATAAACCACTCCCAAAATAAAATAATATTGACTCTCTTTCAAGCCTAAATCAATCGCCATTTTTATATTTTCCGCCCCCAATTGCTGATTTTGTTTATCCGAGTAAGAAACGTGAATAAATCCTTTGTGGAGATAAGGATATGGATTTTTGGGATCAATTTTTATAACTTCATCGGCAAAATAAGCCGATGCTTCCAGCCAATCAATTTTAAACAAAACGCGTGACAAAATAAGATTTAGGTCGGCCTTGTTTTTATTTGAGTTTTTTATATTAGCAGATATTTTATCTATGGCATTTTTATCAATAATGGAAAATTTAGAAATAACCCCGGTGTTTTTACTATTATTCTTAAGCAGAATGATTGCATCTTCGTTAATATAAACAATTTTCCAGTCCAGGTTTTTGGCAATATTTCTTAAAAAATTATCGGCCCAAGGCGTAACATCATTATATCCAAAAAATATGAAGTTGATGCCATATTTCCCTGAAAATTCAAGCCACTTTTTCTTATCCTCTTGCATCGGCTTATATGTCTCGCTAAAAAACTCAACCGAATATGCTTCTGGCCTGTTGTCAACAAAAACTTTCTCTTGGGGGTACAGCTGCCATATCAAATATCCTCCAATATCAAAATTATTAAACATTGGTCCTTTGATATTGTTTTGTTTGACAAAATCAACAGCTCTTTCCAGTCCATTCGGAACAGAAAAACCGGATACCCTGGAAACTCCCATATACCTGTAATATGTATTATTTGCCACAAAAAAAATAAGCAAAATAATCAACGCGGAAAACAGAACTTTAAAAAAACTGCTCAATCTTTTAACTTGAGGTTTAACTTCAAGTTTATAGAGATTAAACCTCTGTAGAACATCTGCCAGTAGGATCGCCAATATCGGGAAAGACGCAAGCGCGTACAACGGCAAATTGCGTAACATCCTGAATCCAGCATACACAAAAAATGCCATAGTAAGTATTTCAAAGACCCTTTGTTTCGATTTTTTTGCGGTCAGTATCAAAGAAATAACTAAAAGTACCACCGAAAGTTTAAAAATAAAAACCGGCAAAAGAAAACCTCTAAGGTTGGCCAGAAAAGAAAGGGTTTGATTCTCAACTATGTTGTATCCGTACTCGTTCAGCACTTTAAAGGGCAAAAGTGCACCTTGAATTCCGTTCGGATTTATAAGTGTTGCCAAGCTGGTTAGTGATCCAATCAACACTATTCTGATAAGGTCCGACCTTTTAGAAACAAGCCGGTCTATGAGAAATGCTAACAACAGAAATGGTCCGATAAAAAAATAAATGTGCAAATTTACCCAAAACAATTCCAAAATCGGCAAAAACCAGAGAAAAAAATAATTTTTTTCATATTTTGCCTTTAATATAGCAAACAAGAAAAATGACAAAATGACGAAACTGAATATCTCCGGTCGGACTTCCGTTCGCTGGATAAATATGAACATTGAGAGAAGGAAAGATACTAAAAGAGACCAGAAACCTGTGGATAACCGACTTCGCAAGTCGGTTATCCACAGGTGTTTTATAGTAAAAAATAGTAACAAAAACGCAATCAGTACCAAGGCGGTTTTAACAAGAGTTAATCCGATAAATCCAAAGTAACTGAAAATACCAAAAAATATTACCTCGCTTAACCAGTGATGGTTGATAAAAGGGAAATCCGGCTCGGTAAAAGAAAATAAATTTGTCTTTGGAACCTCTTTTGTCTGCCAAATAATCTCGCCAACCTTAAGATGCCGACCGATATCTTGGCCGATAGTGTCAAAGTTGTGAATCAAAAAACTCCCCAAAAGTACAAAAATGAGAACAAATAAATAGTTTTTCTTAAGGAAGTACAACAATGGTTTTACCATCGCATTGTTTTTCAAAAAGTTTGACATAGCCCCCTTCAGTAACAAAATTTCCCCGTGTATCCACTAGCCGGCCGTATTGGATTTTGGCGGCCATTTCATATCGCTTGTACTTGGGGCTATCCGGCAATATCACGCCCAACAAACTTTCTCCGTTGGGAATAGGGATATTGGAAAATATATTCGGTCCGACCGATATGTCATCCTGGGGAGTTACCGTCCAAAAAACATTTCTTCCCGGATGATCAATCCCTTTGTAGACAAACAGGGCATCCTGATTGTCATAAGTATTATGATCCAAAAATTTTATTTCGCCTTTCAATTCACAAGAAGCATCAGCCAAGAGCAGCGACCAGGGCACAGTTTCGCCAACAAAAGATGTCTGGCCATTGCCGGTGGGAAGCGGAACTGGAACCTTAGTTACGTTTGGTCTTACTGCGCCCTCCGTAGCCCCTGGCGAAGGACGGAGAATAGGAGGAGACGAGACTGTCGGAGATACTGATGGCTCCGGATAATTAACGACATCAGGTGCCTGAAGGATATTAGATGTCCAAATATAAAACCCTACAAAAAATAAGCCTGCCACTAAAATAACCACCAAAATAATATTGTTTTTAGACATGAGAAGATGTTAACCAAATTAACGTGAAAAGTCAAAATATCCAGAAAAAAGAGCTCTCAAACCACTCACAACAAATGTCCATGGACTTGACGATTTAACTTGAAACTCAGGAATAGTAAGAGGAATAGAAACAAAATCAGGGTCATGTTCTGATTTGCGATAATGACCATAAATATAGACTTTGTATTGCTTTGTGAAGTCCAGCCCAAGGCCATCATAAATAAATGACTTATCTTGATTACCCTCCGTTACTTTCATCTGTTTGGTCCAAAGGGGAATTTGAGCATTTTTATCATCAGAAATCATAATCAAATAGTCAGGGGTAGAGTCAACGGGCCAACTGCTAGCTATGCTCCACTTAAAAGTTGGATAGATTCCTGCTGTTCGCTGGTTATCAGTTGGACTTAAAATATCCACGGGGCTCAAGAACATCAATTTGGTTTCCGATGATGGCCGGGTTTCCTGTCCGTCTTTATCCGCGCCCACGACATAATAGATGTACTCCCCTTCTGAATAGTTTGCCGCCGGCAAGTATGCAACCGCGTCCCTTCCGCCGGGAGGCACGATTCTCTGAATAGACCAGTACCCGCATTGGCCCGCTTCGGTCATCATCCATTCTCCGTCAATATCTATGTCTTCACAACCGGTTGAGGGCATCTCTTCAAAAGTAGCAACTCGGACAAAATATGCATGACCTGGCTTTTTTTCATACAATCGGAAATTCTCAATTTTGTCCGCCTCTTCATCAGAATATTTAAAAACAATCCTTTGGCCGATACGGCCGAAGTTTGAGGTGATATGAGAAATAAGCCAATCAGCTCTTATGTAATCCGGGGCCGGAAATTGAAGATTAACTTTTGCTGGAATGAGCGGAACAGAAGAAACACTCGGAATTGGAGTCGTTGTGCCCTCCGTAGCCTTTGGCGAAGAGTGGGGCGAGGCCGACTCTAAAACAATTGGTTCTCCTTCTTTAATAGATGCTACTTCTTTTTTGGAAACAACTTTTACGCTTTGCCATTTAAAATTACGAAAGTTAAACACTTCAATACTGCTTACCCACTTCTTTGTATTGTTATTGATTAAGTAAACCTTAATATCGCCTTTGGCCCTTAACAGTGTTCCGTCCAGATAGCCGGCATTTGCGGCAAAGGAAAACGAGAAGAACAAGACCAAAATTAAAAACCTAATTTTTGACATGTCTTAATGATACCATAAAGTCGGGCCCTGAAGAAATCAAAACCCGCCTTTCGGCGGGTTTTGATTCTCTAACAGTTCCTTAGAAATCAGAACTGTCGGATGTTTACCAGATTACCTCTGGAAGGTCGGACCATACAACGGCAAGCTTCTTATGATACCCGTCGCTGAAGGCGTATCTAAAGAATTTGTCGTATTGTCATAGTTGCCTACCCAGTTGATCAAGCCAGCCAGATCATCCTGCAAAGTTACTTGGAAGTAATCGGCAGCTCTGCCTGTAGTTCCAGCATTTGCATAGTGCTGTGTCGGGTTGTTCAATCTGATACTGAAGGTCCTTGTTTCTCCTCCAGCAATTTCTATATCCTGACCGGTAAAGTTGAAGGATATGGAAGCGTTCCAGTCCGGTCGGACACCAGAGGAACCATTCCCCATGCTAATGGTCTGACTTGTATCAGCCGCACCGGGAGTGCCAAGGCCTCTAAGAGCGCTCGGACCGTCAATCACGGTTCCCTGTTCATCCAAGACAGAGAAGGTAGTGCTGGTTGTCGTATTTACATGTGAGTCACCAGAAGCTACCACTTCAAAGTTGATGGAACCGGATCCGTTATGTTCATTGTCAAATCTCAAGTTGGCAGTGGCAAGACCCATCGCCGTTACCGAGAATTTGAACACAGTCGGAGTGCCTATCAAGCTGTATGGCGAAGATAGGGCAACCTGCTCAATCTTCGGAAATACTCTATAAACGGTCTGGTTATACGCACCAGACACATCATTAATGTTCGTGCTGGTACCATCCAGTACGGTGCCCGAACCCTCACCAACTGCTCTGAATCCGTTAGTGAAGCTCCCGTCATACCTGTCAACCAAATCCAACGAGAAGGCGACCAGTGTGGTGTCAGCAGTTGTACCTGTAGTTTGGGTAGCTCCTTCATCCTTGGTCTTCATGTCGGCGTTCACGGCAATTTCCAAACTTGCGTCTTTCGGAACATAAGGTCTGTCTGCATCTGTGGTTGACCAATTGAAGTTCGCGGAAGCCGCATTGCTAAACGACTGGAACTTGGTCATCGTAGCTCCCGATTTAGTCTTGTAGGTCAAGATAACATTTTTGACATTTTTGGCGCTCGTATCTTCGTCAGAAGAGGAAGCGGCAATCGTCAATTTCTCAATATATTGAGCCTCATCTGTAGCGGTTAATCTGAACTTGGAGACCGGAGCGTTTACCTGGCCCCAATATAAGGCGCCTTTTACAGGACTTGAAGCGGCAGTGGCCAATGTCATTGAACCGCTATTCTTCACGGTCAAGACCTGGGTCGGGGTTGTAGTGCCATTAACTGCAGCAGCGCCGGGATTTACGGTGTTGGAATCAGAATCCAACGAGGTAACATCTCCTGTTGCGGCGATGTCGAAGGAATAGACGTCACCAGCTGTACCTGAAGCGGTATTGTTGGACAAATCAACCCTTACCAACATTGTCTTTGACGTTCCTGCTGGAATATTCCAGTCCAAGTTCGAGAAAGTCATCGTACCTGTTCCGGAAGTACCCAACAAATTACTTGAAATCTTGTCTGAACCGGCAATCAAAACACCCGTTCCGGCTTCATATAACTGAACCTTGGCCGTTGCATTAGCAATTGATATTCCCGTATCTGTCGTATCAGTACCTTCGTCCAAAGTTGCGCCTGAATCAGCGGCATAACCAGTAATCTTAATAGTAGTTACCTTGAGCGCAGAAGCCTGGCCTGCGGCAAAGGTAATACCAACCGCATCAACATCCTTCATGCCCCTTATCTTTGTCTGGTCAGTCGGAGAACCGGCTAAGCTCAAAGTCAAAGCGGAAGAAGTAATAGTAATGTTAGAACCGGCAATATCCGAACGGGGAACGATATCCGCGGAAGCAACCGCAGTATTTGTTCCGGCATACTTCATCTTGGATACAGCGGCAGTATCATCGCTGTAATCATCCAATATGACCTTGAATACGCTGTCAGTATCAAGCAATTGAGTGCCACTGCCAAGCGAAGTGTCTACGTCGCCGGTAACTTTGAAGTTGTAAGTTACGCCGGCAAGCAGATCAAGGGTGTCGGTAAATTGTTCTTGAGCGCCTGTTGCGTTGTCGGGACAGCTGCCAGAATCATCAGCATGGTCAAATGCCGTGCCGTCTTTAGGACCCATCACAACAGTGTTGGTATCCTCATTCCAGACCTTGACATCGTTTAGGTCGTCCCAGTCACCTTCGGTTGCGGCATTATCATATGTGCCGTCATTTCCAGAATCAGCACAAATAGTGAACTCGGTCTGTTTGATCTCTATGTTTGAAGCGGCGGTCATCGAGAATCTCAACAGAGTAACATCAGCTACCTGTGTACCAATCGTAGTGGCATTAGGACCGTTGTAAACCAAGGTCAATGCTCCACCCATAAGCGTCAAGGTAGTTGCTTCAGCGGCAGTGTCAAGAGCGGCAATACCCTGAGCAGCGGTAGCATTAGTAGTATCCATACCTTGGCCATATTGGTCGCCCACTGCCCAAACATCCGGAGCGGTCTCAAAGTAAAGGTCAACTGTCTCGTCTTTCTTTCCACCCACATCTCCGTAAACCTTGAAGGTGGCATTGCCTCCTTTAGAGATAGTATATCCAGAACCAAGATCAAAAACGAGATAGTTGGTGCTTGTAACTGAACCCGCCCACTCCATTGCTCCGGTCTTTAGCTTAACATTAGTCAAATCAGCCGGCTTTAATGTGCCGTCGTTCAACATTGTCAAGCGCTTTACTGAAGCGGCTTCGGTATTTGCCGTAAGCTTAAATTCGGAAAGCTGGGCTTGCTTCTGTCCAACCGTCGGGTCGGAAAGTGAACCAACTTTAGCGACATCCAGTCGGCCAGACGAAGCGCCGGAGATGGCAAAGTTGTTGCCGCTCAAAGGCGCTCCGGATACTACTGAACCTCCCGCTGCGGTTACACCCAGCAACTGAAAGTAGTTAACATTACCGGCTCCTCCAGTAAGTATGTCGCCAACAAATGAGAGGTCTTTTGAACCGTCCACAGCAATATTCAATAAGAATGATGCCTCACCCGATGCAGACGAAAATGTCTTACCTGAAGTCAATCTTTTTGCTCCATCGTAGACATATACATTACCAAAGTCATCAGTGGTACCAGGGCCTAATCTCTTAAGAGTCACGGTGTTGACTGTACCCGAACCACTTACTCTAACTCTTAACATCTCAACTCCGGTGGCATTGTTGGTAATAGTCTGGGCTGACGGATTTCCAGGCGCCAACATAACCGACAACGGTCCTGAAACTACTGGAGCCGGGGCAGCAACTGAACCGCCTCTTGCATAAGCAGGAACTTGATTTACTGAAGAGTAATTAGAACCTACAGAATACAGAGCAAATTCAGCCGCATTGATGACGAAAACCTTCTTGAAGAAATTCGGATCATCGGCAACCGCCTGTGCACCAGAGGTATTAACCCAGTGCAACACGGCTACATCTTCTCCGGTTGTTTCTATTCCATAAACTTTCTCATCTCCGTCAACTCGGAATAAACCGGAAGTTACAAATGCATCTCTGGCAGCAGCAGATACATTCTTAACACTGGCAAATCCTCCGAGGTGTCCGTAAAGATTAAAGATTTGCGGATTCAAGAATAATCTCTTGTATCCCCAATCGTTGACGATATAGACATCCGGGTCATCAGAACCGGCTGCGCTAATCGTGTTGCCTTCTTTCAAACCATAGTCTGAAGGAGCAACTGCGAAAGCTGTAAGAGACAGCACTCCCGAAAGGGATAGTACCGTCGAAACAGCTGTAAGGATCGCGGCGGTTTTTATCAAACCGACACGATTGCCTTTTAATAAATTCGACATTTTAATTTTTTAATAACTGAACTGGTGCCGTCGCTCTGACATATCTATATTTTTAAATTTCGATATGTCGAGTCAACCAACGCCAGAACAGGTTTTTAATAACACTAATTAACTGAACTGACCGACCACAATATTTCTAAAGTCCACCTATTTCGACCTGGCAAATTTTAGAAGTGGTTTACAACTTTAAAACTTAATTTCATTTCTAATCTAAGCATCAATTTTTTCTTGCTGTCCTGATTGTCAATGTCCTTTCATTGGACTGCCTGCCTCTATAGATATTTCGATATGTCTATCTACGATGTCAATATTTCGAAATATCACTAAAGGCAGAAAGTCCGATATCTACTCAAAAAACGACCTGAAATTAGATCGATTACGAATCTTTTAATTCTTTAATTCTTCATATTTAATGCCGTTTAACGGCCAGTATTGTCCGCCAATACTACACAAAATACATTTGACAGTCAATGGTGACAAACCATGACTTCATAATAAGTATAAAGGTTATAATAAGGCCTGCAAGGGGTCAAGTGTGGATAAATCAGGCCATATTTTGGCGTAAAATCAAGGTTTATTATTTGATACTCATTACCTTGCTGCCATACCCCCAAATAACCCTATTTTCACTTAAAACCGGGGATATAACCGAGCTTACTCCCGTTGAAATGTGCCATCTCTCATTGCCGTCCTTATCAACGCCATAAACATCTCCCGACTGGGTAGAGAAATAGGCACCGCCGTCTTTGTCTACTGCTATCTGTTGGTTTATTTTACCTTCGGCCTGGAATGACCAACTAACCGTAAGGTCAGATTTATTAAGCGAGAAAAGTTTTGAACCGGAAGCAGGATTTGACCAGCTGTAATCTAAACCGACAAGAAGATTGGTCGGGGTAATTGAAACCATTGTTGCCCCCGAACCATTGCTGGCCGGTTCAATAACAGTCGTATTCAAAACAGAACCGTCAGGTGGAATGACGAACATTCTAAACCCGAAAGAAGAACCCCCATCATAACCGATAGCCGAATAAGTCTTGCCTGTTGATTTGTCATGTGACGGATTCGACTGCATACTGCCATTGGCGCCGGTATAAGCCAAATCCCAAATTTTTGAGCCATCAGACAAATATTTTGTAAAAAATTGATTACCGCTTATCCGTCTTGCCACAACACTATCGCCATTTTCAAGAACAATCGGAACAAAACCACTCAGGCCAGGATTACTGGCTTGGGTCTTTGTTGAGCCGCCTGTATTTAACACGACAAGCTTGTCGTTGCCGCTTGAATAGGTAAAATATGGTTCACCTTTTTCGGATACAGTAAAAGCTTTGATCGTACTTGCATCATCATAATCCCATTTCTTGGTTCCGTCGGAATTAAGAGCCGTAAAAGCCAAAACTCCGCCAGCTCCGATACGGCCAAAATACACCACACCATCAGATAAGATTGCCGGGGTGCCAATACTGACATTGGTGGCGTATTCCCATTTTTGTACGCCATTTTTATCAAGTTTTATTAATTTTCCGGAACCGTTGGCCGAGCCGAAATAAATACCTCCGTCAGCTGAAACAACCGGCTGACCTACAGTATTTCCGGCTCCGGCATCAAATTCCCAGCTTATTGTTGCCCCAACACCCGGCCCCGCCAAACTAGCCGCAAAAGACGTGTGATATTGGTCTTTACCGAGCATAGACCAAGCCCCGTCGTCTATCGCGGATGGGAAACTCACCTCGGCTATATTAGAAATATCTGAACACTTATCCACAGTTTCCCCATTACCGACTTCGCAAGTCGGTATGTTGATAACTTTTGTTTTCAGGGCAAAATAAAGTGTCTGGCCATAGTCATGGGCAATATCGGGAGTTACGATTTGCGATTCTCCCTCATTTCCGACGCTAGGCAAACTAGAGCTGGCTACTTTTATTGCTAAATCCCAACTGGCGGAAGAAGGGAAACCGGTGAGCGAATATCGCAAATCGTAACTCAAACTGGCCGGACTGTAACCGCCTGGGTCGGGCGCCGACCATGAAATGGTAAGCGGTGAGTTGATGGTGGCCAATAAGTTGGTAACGGCTGATGGAGCTTGAGTTATAACATCAGCGCTATTCTGGGATTTAGGAGTTGATGTGGCGGTAATCCATCCGCCATCCATCCGTTGGGCAGTTTTTTTAGTGTCATTGTTGCCAATAATTTCGTCATTGCCGTTTATTTTCCACGCATTTGAACCATCAACTTGGTCAATTACAGTTCCGGAAATGTCTTTCAAAACTAAATTTTCTCCCGTATTGCCTAAAGCGCCGGTGTATATTTGGTCGGCATCAATATCAGGCAACGTTTGATCATCGGTCCTTTCTAAGACATAAAAGCCAAACGGACTTATATTGCCAATCAGTGTTATGTCTGGCGTACCGTCTTTTGACTTAAGATTCCAATTGTTAAGATTTATGGTTTTGTTGGTGATGTTACGAAGTTCTATCCACTCATCGTTCGATAATGACGCTGAGGTTCCCATCCAAGCAATTTCGTTTAGGACAATGTCACCAAGATTGGCAGTGTCACCATCGGGTTCTGGTGACGGGATGGGTGACGGTGACGGCGATTGTGACGGAGTGGGAGTAGGAGTTGCTTGCGGTGAGCTTGTCGAATCCGGTGTCGAAGATGACCCGCCTCCTCCGCCGCCATATGAAACAATAACCTGAACCGCTGTGCTGTTTTTGGCTTTAGGCGTTCCGTTTATCAACCCGCCGGTTGCATCTTTATTTGTTGATGTCCCGGAAAAACTTTTCCAATTTGAGGCGCTATTACCGGCTTTCATCGAATCTATTCTCTCCATTGAATTCTTTGATGTTGAGTCACCGAAATACCATGCTTCACCCGTGCCACCAACCACATCTACCACAATGCCAATGCTATCAAACAGTCTGATCATTTCGCCTGCATTGTTAAGGCCTCCTTGGCCAAAACCTGCAGCCAAATCAGCTGTTATATCGCTTACGGTATTATCATCTGTCCTCTCAATTAAAAAATAGGAATTCGCTTGAATAATTGTCCCTTCCGAGAAAATAATATCAGGGGAATCATCGCTTGAAACCAACCGCCAACTGGATATGTCTATTGGGTTGTTTTCGGTGTTATAAAGCTCAATCCATTCATCTGTTGCAGAGGCATCCGTCCCCGCCCAGGCAATCTCGTTTATGACCACTGTGCCGAATTTCTTTGCTGTGGATAATTTTGGGATAGGAGATGGGGTTGGGGTAGTTGACAGCTTCGGTGTCGGTGCTGGTGTTTTTGATGGTGACAGAATAGGTGACACAAGAGGTGACACTATTGTGACACTGGTGACAGGTGTCTTTGTCACCAGTGGTGACGGTGACACTACTTGATTTGTCACCTTCGGTGTTGGTGTCACCATGTTGTCACCATCATTTGAGTTATCCACAATGTCATTATCGGTGCTAATTCCTATTAACCCCAGCAATCTTGCAAACCAGTTTTTCTCTAGCGGTTTATTGGCATATTCTTGTTTTGCTTTCTCCGCTTCTGTTAAAAACAAGTTCAACGCCCCAGAGCCGTTAAGAACTACCTCTCTTGATAATCGGTCCCAATAGCCATCGAGGATATCCTCACTCGATATTGTTAGTTCACCAGTTTTAATGATATTTTTAACTAATACATAATTACCACTCTTGTCTTTTTTATACCCTACTAAATCCTCCTCTCCTTTTTGATTTTTCTTATAAATCCAAAAATCTATTGTTGGGTTTGCATAGTTACTATCATTAATCGTATCTTTACTAAAAAAATTCCCATTTGAATACTTGGCTATTTTATCAAAATATTCGCCCAGATTAGCAAGAATCACGGGCTTCAATCCTTCTTTTTTAAATTTAGAAGCAACATTAAAGTTATCAGGACTCCATTTCGCCATTTCATGTTCATACGGACTGCCGAATGTTCCTACCGGCGGATGGGGATCATTTCGAGTGTGGTCGGGAACTCCCATATCTTCCAATAAGTGCAGAAGGTGACCAAATGCAAGCATGGCTCTTTGTCTGTCTCCTTGAGCATAATCATTCATTGCTCGTTCATAAGAAAAGTCATCTGGACTTTTAATTACCCCCGCTGATTGAGCAATACTATTGTTGGACATGGCAAGATTTGATTGAGCGCCAGAACTCATCGCCCACTGTTTGGATGTAGGGAATCCGGCCATACCAATATTGTGAACTGGGTCATAGAAATGATTCATCGGCCTCATACCTTGGTCTTCATCCATGGAACCCTGAATTATCCAAGTTTTATCTTGATTATTTAACTTTTGAGAAAAGTTAAGATTATAAAAATCAACAATCTCGTCGGTTAACGCCGGGTGAGTATGCGGCTGGTCGTAAGCCGATGCTTTGGTAATGAAAAAGGCGCCAATAAGCGCCCCTCCTACTATTAAGTTTTTGATTCGTTTATGCCTCATAACTGGCTGATTTTCCATATCCATATATTAGTCATCGTATTCTTAGAAAAAATAGTTTCTGCATTAAATCTACCTGCTGGAAGTGTGATTTTTTGGGTTTTTCCACCCGAAACAGGAAGTTCCGTTGTTGAAGGAGTTTCTCTTGTGTATGAATATGTATATCTCACTTCCTCATCGTTACGATTTTGAGGAGTCCAAAATTTTCTGTTTTGTTCTAGTTCACCAATGAGATTTACCAATAAATTTTGAGATTGATATTCTTGAAATGTTTTTAGCCAGTTATCTTGTTTGCCCACCACAAAATACTTACTCGCCAAAGTCGTATCTCCCTTGCGCAAGGCGTCCAAGAACATATCATAAGTTTCCTCTGGGGTTTTACCGCCATATTTGTCTTCACGGTAGGGTTTTTCCCATTGGGCCTGGAGTCGTTTGGCTTCCCAATTTGCCCGAAGATTATTGACATACGGCATGCCATTAAGGACAAACCACAAGACACCACCAGCCAGCAAAACCAAAAAGAGCACCCCGTACCAGCTCTTTAAGTTAATCCACAATTTATTCATTAGTAAATCCTTTTGAACTGCCGCGAAATTAGAAGGTCCGCTAAATTAAGGAGGGATTTATAATCTATCGCACCCAATTCGCGCAGCAGATCAAAAAAATCTACTCTTCAAAAAATTTACTCTTTTTTCTTACACTTTTATTTATCAAAACAACTTCTCACTGTCAACCCAACCAATCCACCACCCTGTGGATAACCGACTTGCGAAGTCGGTTATCCACAGGTACACTTTGGCAATCCAACAAACTATGGCAACTGAACAAAATTTTTACCACACGCTAAATAGGGGTGTCGAAAAACGTAATATATTCCTAGATAAGCAGGACCATTTTCGTTTTATTCACAATTTATATGAACTCAATAATGAAGATAGGGTTGATACCACCTTTCATTCTTTTAAAGAAGATCCGAATCTTACCGACTTCGCAAATCGGAAACAAAGAAAAATATTGGTAGACATTCTTGCGTTTTGTTTAATGCCAAATCATTATCACCTGCTTCTTTCACCAAAAATAGAGGGTGGGGTTCCTAAGTTTATGAATAAGATAAACATTGGCTACGCAAAATATTTTAATAAAAAATATAAGAGAGTTGGAGCGTTGTTTCAAGGAAGATATAAAAAAATATTAATAGCAGATAATACTCACTTTCTCCACCTTCCTTTTTATATCCATTTCAATCCGCTTGATTTAAAATATCCTGAATGGAGAGAAAATAGAATATTAAATGCTGAAAAAGCTTTAGGGTTTTTAAAATCCTATCGTTGGAGCAGCCATTTAGACTATTTGGGTGTTAAAAATTTTCCGTCGATTATAAATAATGGCTTACTTACAGAAATTTTTGACGGAAGTAAGGGTTACGAAAAACTGATTAATAATTACCTAAAAGATATTCAAATAGATCCAGAGGTTGCGTTAGAATAAAGAATGGTAACCCTGTGGATAACCGACTTCGCAAGTCGGTTATCCACAGGTGGTTTATTTTTGTTTGCGGACAAGAATATTGGCGAGGTGAAGTGAATCAAAAGTTCCAGCATCAACCCAATATTTTTTGGCCTTGACATAATCCATTGCGCCTTCCCTGATATAAAAATTATTCACATCAGTTATCTCGTATTCTCCTCGGTTGGATAGTTTAAGGTTTTTGATAACATCAAACACCCTATTGTCGTAAAGATAAAATCCCGTTACAGCCCAGTTGGTCGCAGGTTTTTTGGGTTTTTCGACAATATTTTTAATCGTTCCGTCTTTACGAAAAGAGGCCACGCCAAATCTTTGCGGATCAGAAACTTTTTTTAAAACTATCAGGCCTCCCCTTTCTTTTTTAGAAAATTTCTTTACAGCGACGGAAAGATTGTCTCCGAAAATATTATCGCCTAAAACAAGGGCGACCGAATTGTTTTCGGCGAAAGACCTGGCTAAACCTAAACCATGAGCGATTCCCAATGGATCAACCTGAATTGTATAATATAAGTTGACACCCAGTTCACTGCCGGAACCAAGAAGTTTCACATATTGGTCTGTATGTTCCTGCCCGCAAACTATCAATATATCCTTAATGCCGGCATTTTTAAGGGTAAGAATGGGATAGTGGATTATCGTTTTATTTCCCACAGGCAAAAAGTGCTTTCCGACAACTTTTGTAACCGGCCAAAGGCGCGTGCCTTTACCGCCCGCCAAAATAACACCTTTGATCATGTACATTAATTACCACTAAACGATCGAATAGTAAACGGCGTTGTCCTTGGCCCATTTACGGATCAAGCCTTCGGCAGCTAATTCTTTTAAGTTCCTTTTTACAGTCCTCTCGGATAATATATTGAATTCTTCAATAATTTCTTTGGTGCGAGAATTGGGAGATCGTTTGATAAAATTAAAGATCCTATCTTTGTTTGAACTCTCCTTTAAATTTTTAAAGTGAGAATTTTTAGGAACAGAAGCAGGTGGCTTATTCTCTTTCAGTTTCGGGGTTAATTGGATTAGCTGACCAGACGACTTGATCAGATCGAGTTTGAAACTTAGAAGATTTTTGCGGGTGTAAAGAAGGGGAGTGATTAATGTGGATTTAGAATGTTCCAGATAATCTAGAAGTTCTAATAAATCATCAGTTGCATTTCTGAATTCAAGAAAATTAATATTATGCGACACTACATCCTCTCCTCCTAAAGTAAGCAATTTAATGTAGCCGGCAACAAATTCGGATATTTTATCGTATAATTTCTGAGCTAGAAACTTGTCTTTCAATCCAGAAAAAAGTTTCACCAAAAATATTATAGAATTTATGAAATTTTTTAAACCATCTTCTTCCATGGCTCGGATACTAACACATCAAAAAAAATTATTGAAGAGTCCTTTCGCTTTATCCCAAAATTCCGGATGGCCGTTTTGTTTCATCCAATACCACCATTCGGCGCCCCAAAGATAAAAAGTATCAAACCCGGTCTTTGAAGAGAAGCTTATCATCTCACCAAACTTGTCTATTCCCATTCTCTGTAACTGGATATCAATGGGCGTATCGATTATTGGCTGAAGCAACCATGGTTCGGCAGAAAGCTCGATAACCATTGATGGTTTTGTTCCATAAATCAAACGAGTTAAAGAGTGTTTAATTCTGAAAAAAGCTGGCGTTATCGGATACCGAAGAGGACCGATGGCATTTCTCCACCACACATAAAGATATATGCTAGTCCCAAACACATCGCCTTTTCTATATGCTTGATACCAAGTTCCAAATTCACCACTATCAGTAAGTATCACTGGATGAACGGGGTCCAACCGATGAACCAAAGCAATTTCTTCATCCAAAATTTCTGAAGCTTTCTCATTATGCTGTTCGCAAGAAGACCGGCTGAAAAATCTTAGAAAAATCTCGTTTTCAACTTGCCAATACCGCAAAGCTGGCGAATTTTTATACCTATTTACAACCTTTTCAATATATTTTACGAGCTCTTGTTTGTGTTGATCATGAGACAAAGGAACAACCCAATCTGGAGTATGGCACTCCGGCCAGCCGGGAAGCCGATGGCCAACAGCAATTATTACCGAAGCATTCCTCTTTTCAGCCTCTTGCACCTGAAAATCAAGTTCAGAAAAATTGTAAATACCCTCTTTCGGTTCAGTAAGAGGCCAATGGGCAACGAGTCGCAGATTTCTTACTTTTAAATCATCGAGAACAGCCAAATATGTTTTCTTCCAGTCAAGTTTTAACTCATTAGAATGAAAAACACTAAAAGAGACCCCGTATACAAAATTTTTTTCAGGAGACATGTCCCATGATAAAATCCAAAGAAAACTTAAAGCAGCAATAAAAACCCAAAGAATTATATTTTTTTTGTTGATCATCTGAATAACATCAAAAAACCAACGCCAATGAAAGATATTCCAAGAAGCTTTTTGATGAGTATTTTTCTGGTAATATTTTCGGCCACATCAGGAAATATCTTTCCGAAAATAAGGGCCAGAATAAATACAAAAGAAAACTGTACGCCCAAAAGAGCATTCACCAATGAAACATTGCCGAGTTGAATAGCGTAGTAAAGGGTCAAGAAACCAACCCCCGCGATAATCTTATTTAAAATAAACAGAAAAAGGGAGGACTGTGGAGCATTTTTCAAGGAATTTGAAATTTCCCCCCTTGCTCGCGGAAAAACAAGCATAAACAGAGACGAACCGACAAAACCTATCCGTGTCCAAAAAATACCATTAACAAAATCGGAATAATTAAACGTCCACTTGAGAAGAACCAACGAAAGGCCGAAAAATAAACCTGCCAAAATTGAATATCTGAAAATGTCCCGCCTGATCATGCCAAGAAACAAGATTCCTAAAACCAAAAACACAAAAGCCAATCCATTATTTGTTCCTAGTTTTTCTTTTAAAATAAAGACTGATAAAACATAAGTAAAAATCGCGCTTAAAGTAGCAACATTGATAGATGCCACCGACACATCGCTTAATTTTATAGATTTATAAAGAAAGAAAAGAGCAATAAAAAAAGCTGTTCCCGATACGAACGAAATAAAAAAATATTGAACACCAAGCCAGGCCACTCCAAATGGAATTAAAACCACGGCAAGAATGCTCAAGATAGAAACTCCGAATGCATAAGCAAACGGACGAGGGAGAGAAGAGGAGAGGAGATGCTTGTCGATTACGAAAGCAATTGCATTTACAAAATAAGCTGTTAAGGCGAGATAAATCCAAAGCATGAAAATATTACTAATCTAAAATTATTAATTTATTATCTTGGAGCTAACGCTATGGATATTTCTCAGTCGCGATACCGGCAAATTGCGAGTGGCACAAGAAGCAACAACGAAGGTGTACTCATTGTACTCCGAGGAGGAGCGACGCAGTGTCCACTCGCAATTTGCCTTATCCCTCCTGGTTCTAGCTATTTTGTCCTATCGCTGCGTTACTTCTCGTCGCTGTAGTACCAACTACAACTTCCTTGAAGTGCCTGGCGCTAAGACAAAATAGCTAAGAACGCGACTGAGAAATATCCATAGCATTAGCTCTACATATTTTAGCATATTCAAAAGCCGAAGGACGAATTTTTCTGGCAAATGTCGCATAATCAATCTCAACTAATCCGAAACGCGGTCTAAAACCATATGCCCACTCGAAATTATCCAAAAGCGACCAGTATAAGTACCCTCGGATATCAACGCCGTCATGAATGGCCTGCCAAACCCATTTTAGATGTTCTTTTATAAATTTTCCACGCCGTTCGTCCTTGCTATCAGCAACTCCATTCTCGGTGATAAAAATAGGTTTTTTATACTTTTTAAGCTCCATGAGACGATGGTAAATACCTTTGGGATAGACGTCCCAATTCATTTCTGAGACAAAATCGACCCGCCGCAGTTCACGGGTGCCCGGCAAGCGCACGGTCGTATAGTAATTTAAACCTATAAAATCCTGGTAGGGAAGAGTCTTATTCCAAAAGTATAAATTTACGAACTGATCCAAAAACTTTACTATTCCCTTGAACACCGGATGACTCATAATGTGTAAATTATTTTCAACTCCCCCAACGAGTGGTTCTATATTGTGCGACGTTGAATCATACAATCCTTGGTTTTTCGGTGAAACATCATAAACCCTCTTTATTTCCTGATAGGCGAGTGTATGCGACCGAACTATATTATTCCGAACCTTGATTGCTTTGAAAATATTATGTTTTTGCGGCGGCCATTGTCCTTTTAAATATGAGCCTCCGGCGTATATCCAAGGCTCATTAAAAGTTATCCACAGCCCTACTCTATCTTTTAAATTATCCACAACATACTTTACATATCTTGTAAATATTGTCGGACTATCAATGTTTAGGAATCCTCCTTTTTCGGCGAACCAGACGGGGTTAGTGAAATGCCAGAGAGTTATCATCGGCTCAATCCCCCTCTCCTTCAAGGCCTTGACGACATTGACATAGTGATGCATAGCTTCATGGTCAAATATCCCCTCCTTCGGTTCTATGCGGGACCACTCAATAGAGAAGCGGTGAATATTTTGATTTAAACTCTTAGCAATATCAAAATCTTCCTCGTAACGGTTGTAACTATCGCAGGCCTTTCCTGAACGAAATTCGGGCGGACGAGATTTCTCCCATTCGGACCAGTCATTGTAATTGTCTCCTTCTATCTGGTGGGCCGATGTGGTGCTCCCCCACTTGAATCCTTCAGGGAATTGCATGTAAGACATGCTTTAATTCTAACCTTAAAAAACCCTTCGGCAAAGCACTTCGGCTGTGAGCTCAGTGTCGAACAGCTCAAGGTAAACAAAAAACGGGTATTGCCCCGTTAATTTACTTTCACAACAGCAAGCCTGACCCTTCTTTCATTCTTATCCCAAACTAATCTTTTTATTACCGAAGAAAGCTCTTCTACGCTCGAAAACTTTAAAACAAAAATGTCAGTTTCAATATCCCTTATCAGGCCCCCCGTCCTAATAAAAGAATGGGTGTCAGAATTTGGATTATCCAAATGGCCTAAAACATAATGCCCAAGCTCGTGAGCCAAATATGCGCGCTTTTGCCTATTATCAAAACTGATAATATTTGGCGGAAGAAAAAGTTGAAGAGTTTTACCGTTGTCCTTATACTTTATCCCTGTATCAGAATATTCTGACAGCCTTATGTTTAACTCTATTAACGGCAACTTTCTACCATACTCCTTCTCTATGTCCACGACTAGCTGTTCAGAAACCATCTTAACTTGCACAAAATCTTTCTGATAAAACTCCTCGATTGCTTCTTTGAGCCCCAAAAATGAAAGTGATAAGTAGATATTAAAAGTAAAAGATCCGGCTAGAAATAATCCGACAACAAAGTAAGGAATTTTGACCATTCTCTTCGTCAAATTTCTCAATTGAGATCCCTTCCTTGTAAATCAAAATCTACCCCAATAATAAGCCTTTTCACAAAAATAGCAATCACCTGCTAGATGCTTGAACGGCTAAGAGCTCCACTTCAAAAACAAGAGTTGAATTTGGAGGAATTAATCCGTTGCCCACATTTTGAGAGCCATAGCCAAGCGAAGGAGGGACTATCAGTTTTCTATTGCCTCCAATTTTCATACCGGGAATACCAATATCCCAGCCCTTGATTAACTGGCCAACTCCGATTTGAAAGGTCGCCGGTCCGCCGTGTTTTGCAGATGCATCAAAGACGGTACCATTTTCCAAAGAACCGATATAATTCACGGTTATGGTATCCCCCGCCTTGGCCTCAGAACCGGTACCAACTTTCAAATCTTGAATTTGTAATCCATTTTCCATTTGTATAATTTTATTGTTTTCAGGTGGTATTGGTGTCGGAGTCGGCGACGGACTGACGCTTGTTATAGGGCTTGGACTAGCCGTAGTGTTTTGATCAACCTGAATGTTATTTATTTTTCTATAAAAAATGAATGCAACAATACCGAACAAGATGACAACAATCGTGATAGCAAAAATAGATTTGGTCATTAACAAATGATATCAAAGTGGCCTGGGTTTTTCAATTTTGAGTAAATCCGGATCGATGGTGCGCTGAAAACACGTCCTTTCAGCATTATATTTCCAGGTTTGCATCTCGCCCCCCGAATACGGATACATCATAGGGACGGCTTTTGGGCTGGCAGTATTTATATCCGAACTTGATGTTTCAAATGTCGCGCAAAGTTCAAATTTCAAACTACCCAGAGTTTTGTATTCATAAGCCACACCCGTTTTGGGATCTCTCGGAATCACTATGCCCAAAATATCATTGGCCATCTCATCTAAATTCTTGGGCAATTCATTTTTCTTCTGCCAATAATTAACAATCTGGCCTTGCAAAGAAGAAAGGTCCTGGACCCGTCTTTCGTCAAACCTTACTGTTCTTTGATTCTGGGGCGAACCGGCCACAAAGAAACCAAACACTATCGCAAGCACAACAATAGCAACTACAATCCATGTATAAATCTTCATTCCATCAAATCTTTTCTTAGGTTTGGTTTTTAATTCACGCAGTTCAAAATAATAATGAGAAAACACAGAACCAGCTACGAAGAAAATGGTCAAGACCTTAAGAACAAATCTAGCCGTCAACTCACCTTCCAAAAAAGTATTGATCAAGGCAACCAAGTCCCCTATTATCACCAAGGCGGCCGCAAAAACCGTCAAATACAAAAGCCATCTTCTTATCTTCAATTCGCGCTTTTCCGGATTTTCCTCAATATCTTTTTTCAAAAACCTTGAAACCCAGATATATAAGGGGAAAATAACTATCAAGGTTGCTAAAGATTGCCGAATTGATCCGTAATAGTTTGATGGCGAAAAGTAATAGTCATTTAAAAGATCGGGAAAATAGACATTAATGTACTGAAAAACTAATATCCCAAAACTGATAGCACTGGCTATCAAAGTAATTATTGACAACAGATACAGAAAGACGTCGCGAGGCAAATTTTTGTTTATATCCATAATATAATTTTATCTTAATTCTGTGCCAAGAGCAACCTCTTTTTCGGGTATAATTAAGATTGGGCCAGTTTTACTGTTAGCGGCCAGAACCATGCCTTGACTTTCCAGACCCATCAAAGATCGGGGTTCAAGGTTGGCAACAATAACAATTTGTTTGCCGATTAAATCTTCAGGATTATAGGCCTTTCCGATTCCGGCAATTACCTGCCTGCCGGCAGGTAGGTTTGCCTTTTCTTCTGGACCTAAGTCGAGTATTAATCTGAGTAACTTTTCCGAACCATCAACACTCTCGGCTGAAACAACTTTTGCCACTTTCAACTCAACTTTTTTGAATTCATCAATAGTTATCATACTTTATGGTAGTTTACAAAAAGTGATGATTGTGGCTAAGAAGAACGTTCGGAGGCTACCCCGGGCCGAGATAGAGCAAAAACCCAGCAGAGTTTTATGTGTTCTTCGCGACACGATCATCACTTTTTGTAAGTCCTGCTTTTTTGAATTCTGTTAATTTAACTCCAGTCTTTTTGGACAAAGTAAGGACGGCTTTAGATGCCTCATAGCGAGACATATAAAAATTACCGTAAACAACCTCTTTTATTCCTGCATTGACCATCACTTTAAAACAATCATAGCAAGGTGAAATAGTCAGATAAATTGAGGCGCCTTCAATAGGAGTTCCATTCTTGGCCGCTTGGGCTATAGCATTAGCTTCAGCGTGAGCCGTTCTGATGCAATGTCCGTCAATAATTTCATGGCCGATATCATCACAGTGGGCCAAACCTCGGGGGGCACCATTATATCCGGTCGACAAAATTACTTTATTCTTAGCAATCACAGCTCCGACATGAGCGCGGTCGCAAGTTGAACGCTTCGCAACCACTTTTGCTATTTCAAGAAAATACTCATCCCAAGACGGTCTTTTGTTGAGTTTCGATTTCGGCTTTGGCATGTTTTTAGATTAACAAATATTTTTTATTAAAACAAAGAGCCGAGTCTCACTCAAGCTCGGCTCGAATTCTTCATTTCCTCTCCTTTTAAGTCTGAAGTTGGCGGGCCATGAAGGATTTTTACCTTCACCTTTCGGTTTTGGAGACCGATCGCTCTGTCTTTTAAGCTACTGACCCAAAATTGTGAAAAAACGAGGGAGGGAATCCGTGGGCGCTCCGCACACCTCCGGGGAGCATGCCCCAAAGGTGCGTATTACTCTCGGATTTTCCACAATTCCCTCCCACCAAAATCCTGAGCTTAGTCTAAGGACTTTTGTGGGAGACCGAGCACATTGTGCTCGGTCGGATGACGCTACAGGTAGCGCTTGAAGGCCTGGCGGGCGGCCATGGTTCGCTCGGCGCGGCGCCGTTCCATCTCGACTACCGTTTGCGGGTAGCGATAGAAACGGAGACCGGCCTTGCGACCCAGAGCTGCGCACCGACCACAGTGGATGTGATCGGCCAGATCCTTGGCCATGGAAGGCCAGCGACCGGCCATCCTGCGTATGGCGGCCAGCGTCGGCACCCAGGCCTCGGCCTGCGTCAGCTTCGCCGTGCACGGCTTGCCCGGATAGGGCTCGCCATGACACACAAAGGGCTTCGCCGGCACAACAATGGAAACTTGCTCTGTCATCTGACCTCCTAAAAAGAACTGGTTAAACTACTCCCATCAAAATGTTCAAAATCGAGCTTTTAACATTTTGATGGGATGGGGAGAATTGCCTGTTCTACTCTCCCCCTTTGCCTGTTTATTTTTCGTCGGACACAGCAGGCTCCGACTAGGGTACCCGCTAGTTCAAATGAATCAAACTAGCGAACCACTGCGGTCCTAATACCCTAATGCCGTTTTCCCTTGCAAGCTCTCGTAGAGCCGCAAGTTCATCGACATAAGGAGTAAGAACTTCACCCCCATTCATCCGTTCCACCTTTCGGAAGAACTTTTGAATAGAAGCGCAGTAGTTAAATAACTCCAGCGCAGGTCTTACCTGACCATCTGGAGCTGGTACCCAGCTGAAAGTGGGCTTCCGCCCACCCTTCGGCTTGTACATATCATGAAAAGAACTCTTCGACTCACTCTGTTCGCTCAGAGCAAGCCCGGGAGGGATGGTGGTGGGCGCTGGACCGTAGCTCGCAAGCAGCGAGCTTCAGGCATTCGCGATCCATTTGGGTTCACCTGATACCAAGCCGTCGCCGTCACGGAAGGCCTAGCCCCCGCGGCATACGATCGGTCTCTTGGCTAGGTTCCGCACAACGCTCGCTTGCTAAACGAGGGTCCCCAATGCGGTATTCCTGCCACGCCATTCACCACATCCCCCTACTTAAACTGATTCTGCCACCAATGCAATGAACATGCACCTCGACAGAGAGTTTTACCGGCTAAAGCACGGTACACTCCGAGACAAGAATAATCAGCTTAAGCAGGAGGACGTGATGGTCATCAAACCACTGCCCCCTCCTACT
Organism: Candidatus Yanofskybacteria bacterium RIFCSPHIGHO2_01_FULL_41_26; assembly: GCA_001794055.1. Taxonomy (GTDB): domain Bacteria; phylum Patescibacteriota; class Minisyncoccia; order 2-02-FULL-40-12; family GWA2-44-9; genus 2-01-FULL-41-26. Next base: position 138,171 of record MGJB01000006.1, read on the forward strand.
CTACCTACTTTTATAAAGTTTGGCTAAAGAGCTCAGAACCGATTTGAGGGTCCGGTATATTTGTTTAACGGTTGCCTCTCAATTTGATCGTTTCCTCTTTCTTTAACCTTACGGCAAGATACTATCACAAAACAAAAATCTTGTCAAGTCCTTTTGACATTTTAAAACTAAAAAACATCAAAAACTGGCTTAGAATATAGATTATTTTACTACTATATTTTGTCAGTAAAAACTGAATTTATACTCAAGATCAGACCTCAAATAAATTTCCCGAGGACCGTCCTCGGTGTCAACAAAGCTTGACAAAATAAATAAAGTAGAATATAATAGTAGACGATGGCAGGACAGGAGTTCTGCCTTCAGGAAAGGAGGATTCATCGTGGGAGCTCTATAAAGACCTTATTTATAGACCTACGAAAATAAAGTAGTAAAAAATGGTCGTCCTAAAATCCACTTTCAGACACGAGAGGGCCCCGCTACGGGGCCATTTTTTAAAATCATTGTCCAATCAAATTATTTCTAATACAATTAATATATGTTTGAAAAGTTACGACATCTAGGACTTTCTGAAAACGAAGCCAAAATATATATGGCCATGTTGGAGTTGGGCCCTTCAATAGTAGTTGAAATTGCAAGAAAATCCCAAATCAACAGACCGACTTCTTATGTTCAGATTGAATCCCTCAAGAAAAAAGGGCTTGTCAGCACTCAAATAAAAGGCAAAAAACAATACTTCATGGCCGAATCTCCCGATAAATTAGAACTCCTGATAGATAGTGAGTTCAAAACACTTGAAAACAAAAAAAGTGAACTAAATACTTTTTTGCCGGAATTACTGAATCTTTTTAATAGTTCTGATCAGAGACCGCATGTTAAATTCTTTGAAGGCAAAGAAGGTGTTTTGGCTTTGCAAAAAGAATTTTTAAAAACAGATGATACTCCTATACTTGGAATCACATCTCTAGATAACGTATTTGAAGTATTCCCTGAATTTGAAAATACTTACATAAAGAAAAGAGTCCAAAAGAAAATATCTTCCCGAACGATTTATACTTCCAAGAAAGGCCCCATATTAAAAGAATCGGACGAGACAAGCTTACGAGAATCCAAATACGTTGAGCCGAATCAATTGCCTCTCGGAATTGATATCACTGTTTTCAAAAACAAGGTTGCCATTGCAGCCCTTAAGGGTAAAATATCCGGAACCCTAATCGAACACGAAGAAGTTGCCGATTCTTTCAGGGCAATTTTTGAACTTGTTTGGAGTAAAATAGATTAAAAATCAAACTTACAGTCCTTGTAGGTCTTTGTCTATCGCATCAAATTCTGAATTTAAATCTCCTACATCAACACTGTTTATATCCTGATTAATGGCGGCAGCCTCGACATCAGGCGTAGGACTAACCTGAACTTGTGGAGGAACTGACACTTCTCTCATCCACCACACCAAAGCAAGTAATACCACTACTCCGGCTACAACAGTAATTAAAACTGTTTTTTTGTTACCATCCGAAGAATAATCTGCCATGTTATTTTGTGTATTTTCCATGTTTGTTTAGTTGGTTATTTTATTGAACTGGAGTCGCTTGCGGTGAGCTTGTCGAAGCCGGACTCGGAGAAATTGAAGGTGATGTTGTTGGCGTTGGCGAAATTTTGGGCTTAACAACAAGCTGAGCCAGTGCTACGGCCGCATCTTTAACAGCTGAATGAGCAGCCTTGACTGCGTCTCTTACTTCGACTAAATCGGCGCCAAGAGATTGGCGAGCTTTGCCGACATCAACCTTCAAAGCGCTTTCACTGGTAACTTTGATTGTATATGTCTTTCCAGACTGAGTTTCTACAGCTGTGCGGGCCAATGCAATAGCAGTGATAGCCTTTTCTGCCGCCAAACGAACCTCTGAAACATCAAGCCCTCTTTCTGTAGAAACCCTATCGGCTCTCTTACTGACTCTAACCATCATTTCCTCAAGCTTGTCCAACACATTAGAAAAATGCTGTACCATTTTTTCATTTAATGCATCCATTCGCTGGTCTATTCGCTCCACAGTTTCTTTCTTGCGTACATCTTTAATTTTTTCAAGACGTGTTTTAAGTTCTTCTCTTTTAGTCTTGATTTCATCTTTCAATGCTTCTCTTTTTGTTTTGACTGTTTCCTTAAATTCTTCTCTGCGTTTTTGGATATCTTCCCTTACCGCTTCTGTTGTGTTTTTAAGTTCAGCTTTTGCATCCTTAATCTCAACCCTCACTTTAGTTTTAGCATCTTTGATATTCTTCTGAAGTTGATCTTTCTGCTCTCGCATTTTGACTTTAACTGCTGGAGAAGCAGACACATTCGTGGGAAGAATAGACACATTCTTATTCGAATCTTCAGCCAAAGCTAAATAACTCACTGACAAAACACCGACCAAAACCGAAGAAATAATATATTTATTCATTTTGTTTATATTGTTTGTTAATTTTAAATTATTTTTAATTTAAATCCAATTCATCCAACAATTTACCCAGCTCATTAAGTTCCTGATCAACCGATGCGTTTTCTCTCAAGTCTCTTTCCTGGCTTCGGACAACTGAATATATTGAGGCGTTCAGGATTTCAAATTCTGTATTAGCTTGGTGAAATTGCAAGCTTAAAGAAATTGCCACGCCAAAAATAGCAATCAAGGCCAAAACCAAATGAAAATCAAGCTGTTTTTCCAATAAATTCATGAAATTCCTCATTGACTTCATTTTAATAGAAAACCAAAGAAATACAAAACGAATTTGTTTATAACTAATTTGTGTGATTTAATTACGGCAACTGTTATTTAAAAACGGCTTTCGCAATGGAAATATGGGCACATCAGGGCAAAATAAGCCCAAATTACCCGGGGAATACTTTAGCTGACTTTAATCAGGCTCATGAAATAGGCGTCAAGGGAATTGAAACCGATGTTTGTTTTACTGCTCCGGACAAAAATGGAAAACAAAGGCCTGTAATTCATCATCCCAACAAAGACGGTGCTCCGCCAAACGAAAGTCTTCCAAGCCTAGATTCGTTTTTGGAATTACTTAAAAGCTTACCTAAGCTTTCATGTTGTCTTGAACTAAAAGAAGATAATGAAAAACTGGTAAGCGCAGTAGTTGATAAAATTACTGAATACGGACTAGAGGGTAGGATTTATCTCACCGTTTGCCAAACAAGGGTCCCATTTCTGCAACTTGAAGCTTCAGCAAAACTTATTTTTAAAGCCAGAGTCCAAAATCCCAAAATTAAAACCCACATCATCGCGACATTTCCATTCAACCTGCCTGCTTTAGCCCGCAAATACAGTCCCGATATCATATCCCTCGGTTGGCTGCCTGAATCAAAATTAAGTGAATGGTTTTTTAAAACGTTTTTGATGAAACTTGTAAATTTGAGGCACCAAATAAAACTGGTTCAGGATGCGGGCACAAAAATTATCGGAGGAATTGTAAATGAAGAAAAAGATTTTGAATATTTTGTCCATCTTAACGTAGATGGAATTATGACCGATAACTCTATCACCGCCATGAAATTCATAGAAACAAAATCCCCTTAACGGGGATTTATTACGTAGGATAAAGATTGTGTAAACTGTTAAAATTTTACAAAAACCTTGCTATAAGCAGCGCCACAATGTTGGCCACCTTAATCATTGGATTGATGGCTGGGCCGGCGGTATCTTTGTAAGGGTCGCCTACCGTATCTCCTGTTACAGCCGCCTTGTGAGCATCGGATCCTTTTCCACCATAGTTTCCGTCTTCAATATATTTTTTGGCGTTGTCCCAAGCCGCACCACCCGATGTCATTGAAATCGCAACAAACAATCCAGTAACAATCACGCCGACGAGCAATCCCCCAAGCGCCTCAGGGCCAAGAATAAATCCAACAAGCACAGGAATAAGTATCGGTATTAAAGCCGGCAATATCATCTCCCTCAATGCGGCCTTGGTCACAATATCAACCGCAGTCGAATAATCAGGTTTTGCTGTTCCTTGCATAATTCCAGCTATCTCCCTGAACTGTCTTCGTACCTCATCAACAACTGCTCCCGCTGCTTTTCCAACAGATTGCATGGCAAGCGAACCAAACAAGTAAGGCATCATTCCTCCGATAAATAATCCAATGAGCACTCTGATGTCGGAAAGTTCAAAAACTACAATTCTTCCAAATTCAGAAAGTTCCTGCGTGTATGCCGCAAACAAAACCATTGCCGCGAGTCCCGCCGAAGCAATAGCATATCCTTTTGTGACAGCTTTAGTTGTATTTCCAACAGCATCAAGTGTGTCAGTGTGTTCACGAACTTCCTTCGGTAATCCCGCCATCTCGGCGATACCGCCGGCGTTGTCGGTAATCGGACCAAACGAGTCAATCGCCAAAATAAGACCGGTTAAAGAAAGCATGCTCATCGTTGCTAATGCAATTCCATATAATCCCGTCAATGAATAAGCGAGGAACATTGCCCCGGCAATTACAATTACAGGTAACGTGGTTGATTCCATTGAGACGGCTAGTCCAGCAATAATGTTTGTGCCGTGTCCGGTCGTTGAGGCCTTGGCAATCTTTTTAACAGGGCTGAATTTTTTAGAAGTATAATAATCCGTCACTAAAACCATAAGAGCCGTAACCGCGATACCAATTAATAAGGACGAAAACAATCCTCCATTGCTAATTCCACTTACGACAGTATTTCTGGTGACCCAATAAAATAATCCGACAAGAATAATTGCAGTAGCGCCAAGGCCCTTATAAAGAGCATTCATAATGCCACCAGCTTGCCCTGAGGAATTCGAAGGAGTGAGACGCACAAACAAAGAACCGATAATTGATGCAAAAACTCCTAGTGCTCCGATGAATAATGGAAATTCAACCACAGAGGTTGAACCTCCGTAAAGTAAACTACCGAGCAGCATTACCGATAAAGCCGAAACAACATAAGTTTCAAAAACATCGGCCGCCATGCCAGCACAATCGCTGACATTATCCCCCACCTGATCGGCAATAACTGCTGGATTCCTGGGATCATCTTCGGGAATTCCGGCTTCAACTTTTCCGACAAGGTCGGCTCCGACATCAGCGCCTTTGGTAAATATTCCACCTCCGAGACGAGCAAATACAGAAATTAAAGAAGCGCCAAAACCCAAACCAATAAGTGACTTCACATCACCACTCCACCAATAAAAAACTGTGAGCGACAACAGAGCCAAACCAACAACAAAAAATCCGGTAACAGCACCGCCCTTAAAACCCATATCAAAAGCTCGAGCCAAACCATGTTTAGCTTCTTCAGCCACACGGCCATTAGCCCTGACCGCAATCATCATTCCGATATATCCAGCTAAAGCAGATGAAACTGCACCAACAATAAATCCCGCTGCGAGTGTAAAACCAAGCCATTTCCATAGTATTAAAACAGCAACCACTCCGACAAAAAAGACTGTTCTGTTTTGTCTTTTTAAATAAGCTGAAGCCCCTTCCTGAATGGCTTTTTGGATGGAGACCATTTTTTCATCCCCAGCCGACTTCTTGAGCACTCCCCAAATCAAAAACGCGCCATATCCCAGCGACGCCACCGACGCTAACAATGAAAGTAGTAATGTATTCATCCCGCTAAAATACCAAATTCTCCGAAAAATTTCAAATCGTTTCTAAAATACAATGGGGGTCTTTGTATAAATGTATACAAAGACCCCCATTGTATTAGCACACCACCTCCGCCGGTTGATTAGGTTGATAGATGTAAATTGGCAATAATTTGTCAAACTAAAAGCCGAGATAAATCCCGGCCTTAAAAAACTATTCCAATTCTGCCAGCCTTTTCTGTAAATTCTCTATTTCTCTTAATGTACTTTCCGTTCCTTGCCATCTAGCCCTACCGGCAACAATCGTGAGCTCATCTATTCTGGCCTTAAGAATCTTTTTCTCGTTACGACCACATTGCAAACCAAAACAAAAAGCTTTGGCCAAATTAGATGGAGTAAAAGGATCTTTGGTAAAAGATAAAAGATGTTCGATATTTTGAGAATACTCTTCGTTAGCCTTAAATGTTTCTAATATTTCCCAATAGTAATTGAAGCTGTCCCTACTTCCATTGGCTTGCCATAAATCTTCAAAGCTTCTATACAAACCACAACGAATATCGTTAGAAATCTTACTTTTCAATACAATAAATAACATAGTCCTCTCCTCCTCTCCCGATTGTTAAAGTACCCCAGACAAAAAACCACCTTGGCTTGTCTGGCCAAGACGTTCTTGAGAAAAGATAATCTTGAAGAGGGTTAACTAATCAAAACCGCCGTGGCCAAAAAGCCAAAATAGGCGTATTTCTTATAGCCACGGTTATTAACTGCCAAATTGTGGTTCTGGTTAAACTTCATTGAGAGAATTTTAACAAAATTTACCGATCTTGTCAAACCCCGCCTCATCAAATGACAAAAATAATGGGGGGCGGAGCGCTACACTCTCGGAGCGTCTATTTTTTCTACATCGTCTCGTTCCCCTATCTCAACTACATTCTTGACCCTGTCGGCCATAAGTGAGAGGCGTTTTTCGGAAGCATCGTATGCGGATTTAGTATTATCAATATGTTTTCCAAGGCGCTGGAAATCTTCGGCGAGTTTGTTGCTATCGGTGTAAATGCGTTCAAGGCGTTTCATGACTTCTTTGGTCTGCTTGTTAAATTCCACATCTTTAAACCAGTGACGGATAGCTGATATTGAAAGAGCAAATGTGTTTGGTGAAACGAGAAAAACTCTTTTTGAACGGGCATAGCTCGGAATATCTACATCTTTAATGTTGTTAATAACTTCGTAATAAACCGTCTCGGCCGGCACATACATCAATGCCAAATCTGTTGTCCCCTCCGACGGCAAGAGATACTTGGATGCAATCTCATCTATTTTCTTTTTCACATCGGAATAAAATGATTTGCGATGAATATCTTTTTGAATGTCATTATCGGCGTTGACCATTTTTTCAAAATTTTCCCAATTGAATTTAGAATCGATCGGCAAAATAAGTCTGTTTGGCAGATTCAACACAGCATCAACCGCTTCGCCCGATTTAAAATAATGCTGGAGCTCATACATGTCTTTGGAGAAATACTGATTGAGCGCCGCCTCAAGCGAAGCTTCACCCCAAATACCGCGAAGCTTCGGCGATTTAAAAATATCCTGAAATGAAGAAACGCTTTTCACAGACGCGTGCATCTGTTTCATATTTTCCTGAATCTGGGTCATGTTCTGGGTAAAACTCTGAACCTGTCGACTTACGGTCAGTGTCGCTCGTTCGCCTGCTTGTCTGTTCTTTTCAAGTTGGTCATTCATCAGAGCCGAAAGAGCATCAAAGCGCTGATGGAGCACCAGATACTTCTCATCGGGTTCTTGTTTCTTCGGCCTCATCATCAAATAGACATTGATACCCAATAAAATCAGAGTTGCCGAAGAAACAACAAGAATTAATATAAATAATTGATTGGCCATTGTGGTCAGATATTTAATCCATTTTATCATATAAAAAAACCTCTCGCAATGAGAGATTGAATATACAACTAAGGAATCCACTGATATAAAAATCCGGGCGGAGGCAAAGCATTCTCAACAATTTTTTCCGCCTTCCCAGAATTTACACGCGAAACACTTTCAATGAAAGCATCAAAAAAACCAATTTCTTTCTGATAAATTACTAGCCGCGGATTAGTAACCCCGGTTAATTCTTTAGCCACTTCAATGGCTTTTTTTATATAGCCAACCTCGTCTACAAGACCGAGAAGCTTGGCGTCCTGAGCCGTCCAAACTTCGCCTGTAGCTAATACATCCATCTCTGAACTACCTAATTTCCTGCCCGCCCTCACGATCGCAACAAATCTTCCATACAAAGTATCGACAATCCTTTGAAGAACCCTTCTCTCTCTTTCAGACATTTTCCTGAAAGGAGAGCCGATATCTTTCATCTCGCTTGATTTAATAGTCTCTATTTTTAGTCCAATCTTTCCGGCCAAACCTTCAAAATTATACAATTCCATAATAACGCCGATACTTCCGACTATGGATGTCGGCGAGGCGACAATTTTGTCCGAGTTTGCGGTAATATAGTAAGCGCCCGAAGCAGACATGGAATTTACAAAAGCCACAGTCTTAATCCCATAAGTTTTAAGTTTTAACACCTCGTTGAACAGCTTATCGCAAGCCGTTACTTCACCGCCCGGACTGTCAATATAAAAAATGACCGCCTTAGTGGAAAAATTTTTCTGAGCCGCAATGAAAAGCTGGTCAAATAAATTTTGATAAGAATCTCCGTCCGCAATTGCTCCGTTTATCGGAATTATCACAAAATCGCCTGTTGTCGGTTTCTGATTCTCAACAATCTGGGATTGTATTGATATTTTATCCGAGAACTGCCGATCTCTTATAGCTTCTTCAATAAATAATTTTTCTGTATAGTTTTTATAGACTTTTGAACTTCCACTAGAATTAAAAAACAAGTAATAACCGCCAAACCAGACAACAAAGCCTATTGTTGCAGGTATAATGGATCTTATAAAAGCATTGGCCAAGACTCTTTTTATTTTCACTTGATTCCTTTTTAAAGGTGCCCCGAAGAATAGATAACAAAAAACAGCAACCATGTCCAATCGCATCAAATTTGGTGGACCGGAGGGGGCTTGAACCCCTAACCTCCCGCGTGCAAGGCGGGTGCTCTACCAATTGAGCTACCGGCCCCTTACATTTTCAATAAATTATGCTATACTATAACACAGTTTATTGACACTTAAAAGGAATTCCGAATGGTTACAATAACACCTGATGCTGCCACTAAATTAAAAGAGTTGATCGCTCAAGAAAATAAAGACGCCCAAATTCCAGAAACCGCTGGTTTAAGATTGTTTGTCCAGGGCGGGGGTTGTTCAGGATTCCAATATGGGTTATCCATAGAAAAATCCCCGGCGGCAAACGACAGTGTTTTTGAATCTAATGGAATTAAGATTTTTGTTGATCCCATCAGTATCAGCTACTTGGCCGGAGCAGAAATAAGTTTTGAGGACAAAGACTTAATGGGCGGCGGATTTAAGATTAACAATCCTAATGCCAAAGGGACCTGCGGCTGCGGCCAGTCGTTCGATCCCAAATAACCCGTTTACAACGGGCTTTTTATTTGGTAATCTTTTTATGTTTTTTATAATTTGCGGGCGTAGTTCAGTGGTAGAACGCTGTCCTGATAAGACAGAGGCCCTTGGTCCGATTCCAAGCGCCCGCACAAAAAAATAAGAAGTTTTCTAATGACATATTTACAATGCCTGCAACTCTTTTAATGTTTTTCTGTAGAGGCCAACCGCTCTTTTGGCTTCAGTGTAGCGGAGAAAATAATTAGTGTCATGAACTAATCGGTTTCTTATCTTATGGGCTTCCCAAAGATTTTGAAGAGTTGTTAATTGGCCGGGTTGGATATTCATAAGCCGATCTCCCATCGTATCTCCGAGAAATCCGGCGCTTTTCAACAACTCGTCAACCAGTTTGTCGGCTTCAATGACAGCAAATTTCCATTCTGCTTCGCGGGTGGAGTTAATGTGTTTTTCAATTTCTTCCCAGCGAACATTCAATCCTGATATAGCCGGTTGAGGAGGTAAGAATTCTTTGACTAAATTTACTTTTACCCCAATCAGTCTTTTTGTTTTTATTATAACTATTGCAATTAAAATGCTGAGAAGAATACTGATTGCTATGAGAATTAATTTCACAATATTCCAGTTTTGGTCCTGTCCGAATCCCGGTAAATATTCCAAGGCTTGTGCAACTGTAAAATTTCCAATCTTAAAATCAGAAACATGATATAAATTTTCGGCAGTGTTTTGTATTAAGTTGTTATAGTAAACAGGCATTATTTTAGCACTTGTTCAAGCTGATAGGATACATTTAAAATTATTTCTTCGTCAAATGGCCGGCCTATAACCTGAAATCCAATTGGCATTTTGCTTTCTCTGCCCAAACCACAAGGAATGGATATCCCCGGAAGGCCGGCAAGATTTAACGGAACAGTATAGATGTCTTCTAGGTACAGAGCCAAGGGATCGGACGTTTTCTCCCCCAACTTAAACGCCGTATGAGGCGCAGTTGGACCGACAATGACATCAACTCCGCCGGCTGACGGATTGAAAGCATCATCAAAATCTTTTTTAATTAAAGCCCTAACTTTTTGAGCTTTCAAATAATAAGCATCATAATAGCCGGATGATAATGCATAAGTGCCCAGCATAATACGGCGTTTAGGTTCAGGACCAAATCCTTCCGATCGAGATTCACAATAAGAATCAAGCAAGGTTTTTGCGTCAGTTGATGAATAACCATAGCGAACACCATCGAAACGGGCAAGATTTGCTGAAACTTCGCATGGCACCGCTATATAATATGCAGCCAAAGCATATTCAAAATTAGGCAGAGAAATATCGATAATATTACAACCAAGATTTTCTAATTTTTTGATAGTTGCTCTTATTTTTTCTTCAACTTCAGCCGAAAGTCCGGCACGAAAGAATTCTTTTGGCACACCAACCCTTAATCCTTTGATTGGTTTTTCAAGATTAGCAGTAAAATCGGGAACTTCCCGGCTGACTGTGGTTGAGTCAAATATGTCATGGCCACAAATAACATTTAACACCAGAGCAGCATCATATACGTTTTTTGTAAGCGGACCAATTTGATCAAATGATGAAGCCATGGCAATCAGACCATGCCTTGAGACCCGGCCATAAGTTGGTTTTAATCCGACAATTCCACACATGCTCGCAGGTTGGCGCACTGAACCGCCAGTATCAGAACCGAGAGCAAAAACAGCAAGGTCTGCGGCGACAGCCGCAGCAGAACCACCGGAAGAACCGCCGGGAACGCGAGTCAAATCATGAGGATTTTTAGTAGGTCCGAAAGCTGAATTTTCTGTTGAAGTCCCCATGGCGAATTCGTCAAGATTGGTTTTTCCAAGAAAGAATGTGCCGGCTTTTTTGAGTTTTTTAACAACTGTTGCATCATAAGAGGCGATATAATTTTTAAGTATTTTTGATCCGGCAGTAGCAATGGTTCCCTCAATAAGCATATTGTCCTTTATTGCCGCAGGCACTCCAAACAAAGGTGTCCTTTGTTCCTCAAAATTTGTGGTATAATAATGTTGATCGAAAGTTGACAGATAGGCGTTTAGTTTTTTATTCTCCTTTTTAATTTTGTCAGAGTACTTTTTAAAAATTTCTTCTGCCTTAAAATGACCTTTTTGAAGGCCGTCTTTGATATCTTTAATTGTGAATCCTAATGAGTTCATAATGTTATAAAGTTCGTAAAGTTCATCAAGGGCTTTATAAACTTTAAAAACTTTTAACTTTCTACTTGCGCGAAAAAACACTTTTTATTTTAATAAAACGTTTTTCGCTAGCTGGCGCTTGGCCGATAAGTTTTTTGTTTAATTCCTCATCCATTTCGAAATCCTTCCTATACTTATCTTCCCTGAAGGAATCAACCAACCCTGTTGTCTGGTACAGAGGTTCAACCTTTGTAGTATCAACTTCGTTCAGTTTTTCTATATACTCCAAAATCGAAGAAAGATCTTTTTTAAGACCTTTTTCTTCTTTCTCGCTTGTTTTTATTCTCGCCAGTTCGGCGATGTGTCTGACTTCTTTATCGGTTAGCATAAGAATGGAGTGGGTGGACAGCGTTTTCATTCTGTCAAGGTGAGCAATCCTGCGCCTTTTCTCAGCCACACCCACAGATAAAATATACCACGAATCAATTGGCATTATCACTATTGACCTACACAAGTTTTTATGATAATATAATAATATCTTTCGCTTTGGGTGGGACGAGCTATTTAATTAAATTAAGAAACTCCTTCTCGTCTAAAATTTTCACGCCCAATTTTTGTGCCTCACCATATTTGGAGCCCGGTTCAGAGCCGGTAACGACATAATCGGTGTTTTTGGAAACCGAACTTGACACATCTCCGCCCAATTCCCTGATTTTATCCTGGGCTTCATCCCGGCCCAATGTTTCAAGAGTTCCGGTCAGAACAAAAATTTTACCAGTAAGTTTGGTAGATTTTTTGGTTGCTTTCTCTTCAATTACATGGACTCCCGCCTTTTTAAATTTGGATAATATGTTTTTGTTATAAGGTTTCTGAAACCAATTGTAGATACTTTGAGCCACTACTGGTCCCACATCAGAGACTGATTGTAGGTCGTTTAGTGTTGCACGTTGTAAATTTTCTAATTTTTTAAATTTTTTGGCTAAAACAAAACCTGTTTCTTCGCCAACATGATCAATCCCTAAGGAATAGATAAATTTATTCAAAGGAACTTCCTTTTTTGATTGAATTACATTTATGACATTCTCTGCTGATTTTTCGGCAAATCTTTCCAGATTCAGAAGGTCTTCTTTTTTAAGATTAAATAAATCAGCCGAATCACGTATGAGCCCGGCGGTCATAAGATTGTCTACAATTCGCGGACCGATGCCAGCCATATTCAGAGCTTTACGGGAAGCAAAATGATAGATTGCTTTTCTTTTTATGGCCGGACAGCCTCGATTTACGCATCGGTAGGCAACCTGATCCGCAAATTGTTCGACAAGCTCTCCGCAAGCTGGACATTTTTGTAGCATGTGGAATTCTTTTTCCCTTCCGGTCCGCAATTCTTTCAAAACCTTTTTTACATCGGGAATCACATCGCCGGCCCGGCCCACGATAACAGTGTCCCCTATTTTTAATCCGAGGCGTTTTATCTCATCCAGATTGTGGAGAGTTGCCCGTGAGACTGTTGTACCGCCGATTCGAACGGGTCTTAAGACCGCTACCGGAGTTAAAACACCGGTTCGGCCAACTTGGACAATAATATCTTCAACCACTGTTTCTGATTCCTTGGGGGAAAATTTATAGGCAATCGCTCCTCGGGGAGCTTTTCCAACCACGCCTAGCCTGTCCAAGGTGTTATTGTGGTTCAATATAACCACCACACCATCTATCTCATAATTTAGTTTCTCTCTCTCTTTTTCCCAATGATTCCGAAATTTATTTATTCCCTCTATATTCTGGGCTGATTTATTGTGAGGATTTGTTTTGAATCCAAGAGATTTTAAAATAAGGTGTTCATCTTCATGTGTCTTCTGTCCGAGGTTGGTTATCAAAGAATAAGCATAAGAATCCAAATGACGGGATGCGGTTACTTTTGGATCAAGCTGCCTGATGGAACCAGCAGCCAAATTGCGGGGGTTGGCATAAATTTTAAATCCGGCTTTTTTCTGCTCTTTATTTATTCTTTTAAAGTCACCCTTTGTTATAAAAACCTCTCCCCGAACAACAAGCCGTTCAGGAATTTTTAATCCTCCCGGATAACCTGGTTGGACGAGTTTCGAATTCTGAAGCTCTAAGTTTAGCGGTATCGCATCTACAGTTTTGAGGTTTTGGGTAACATCCTCGCCAATAATCCCATCTCCTCTAGTTGAACCCGTATCTAGTCGGCCGTTTTTATAAATTAATTCTATCGCCAAGCCGTCAATCTTCAATTCACAATAGTAGCCATGTCTTGATGCGTCCGGTATGACTTTTTCAAATCTTTTTTCCCATTCTTCCATGTCATTTTCATCAAAAGCGTCATTGAATGAGAGCATTGGCTCGGGATGCCTGATCTTTTTGAATTGTTTAAGGGGTTTGCCAGCCACTCTTTGGGTCGGCGATTCTGGAGTAATCCATTCCGGGAATTTCTGTTCCAAGTCAAAAAGTTCTTTTTTTAAAGTGTCCAGAGCCTCGTCTGATATTTCTTGGCGATCCAAAACATGATAAAGATAGCGATGATGGTTAATCGCTTTTCTAAGTTTTTCTATTCTTTCTTTTGCTTTAATTTTATCCATGAATTAAACGGCTAACAATATTAATATTCCTGCACAATAAATGATCGCGAAACCCCTCTATAAGTTCCGACGACTCGATGATTAAGCGGTATTTCTGCAGAAGCGCATGTTGCCACCGTATTTGCAGATCCAGGAAAGTATACGGCAAAAGTTGCACCGTTAGCCATGACTGGCTGTCCCGTAGCCGGCAACTTGCCTCTTTGAGTATACAGACACCACTCCAAAGCACTGTCTGCCGCGTATTCCGCTACTGCTGAATTTATGGCGTTGCCGGCTGTTTTAAGTCTTGGCAATAATATATTACCCAAAGCTAAAGTGGTGGAAAGAATAACCCCCAGTATTAAAACGGAATAGATTAAAATTGAACCTTTTTGGGTTTTGTGTTTCATGTTATGGATATGAAAATTCGTCAATCACATCTCTGGAAGAAACTGATGTTTGAAGATTTATTTGAATAATTTCTTTACCAGTCCGGTTTTCTACTGTAGTAAGTATCGCCACTCGAGGCGTTTGTTTATCGTTTGCCAGCGAACCTTTTACGCAAAAATTCATTCTTGCAAAATTTACGCTTGGCGTACTGACAGCCAAAAAGGCTCCCCCGTTCTCATTTTTTTCCACGGATCCGTTATTTACCCTATAAACAACCGCTCCTTTACTGGGATGGGTTATCGTAAGTGTTGTTAGGTCGCAATTTGGAGATTCTTGATTGGCAATTCTACTTACCCTAATATCTCTAGACATCACCTCAAGGACAAACAATGAATTGTCCTGTATTTTTTGCGTTGCCAGCGTTCTTCTTTGAAGACTGACTATTTGAACAAAAATAGCGCTTACCGACATCCCTATAATGGAAAATATCAGAGAAGTAATCAAAACTTCAACTATGGTGAAACCTCTTTCTTGATTCTTGAACCCTGAATCTTGAGTCGGTTTTCTTAAGGTTTTATGTTTCATGATTTATATTGTATGATCTTATTTCCAATTGAATAAATGGGATTCCACATTGACATCTCTGGCCCTGTTACCTTTTTCAGTCCAAATAACATTGCTTACAATTTTTAGTTCAGCTGCGTTAATTTTAGTCAAAGTTATTGTCCTTTTAAAAATAGTATCGGTTCCGTTTGTATAATTGTACAAACCATTATTTATTTTTAGAGGTGGGTTCGAGCCCAGAGATATCAAAGAATCGGAATCCCATTCGATCCTATAAATACCTTCGGAAAGACCGCTATCAAAAACAACACCATTGAACCAGTTAGTATCTCTTAATGCCCTGACTACCTCAACGCCTTCTTGAGCCAAATTAGCGCCGATAAGATTGTTTTTGACAACAGAGGCAGTTGCGGAAAAATTGCTTGCAAGAATAAGCGCCGGCCCCAAAGCAATAGTTAAAATAACCAAAGCCACCAAGGCCTCAATCAGAGTAAATCCCCTATTCAATTGTTCCCGATGTTGATACATTTATTGTTTTGCAGTCCTGAGGGCATGTACCCCCTATCTTGCCGATGGTGATAGATATTGAAGCACTCGCAGAAGAATTATTTATAAAAGTTGTCGGATTAGGCGGTTCAAAAAATATATCGCTAAAAGAAGATTTAAATTCGACTTTTGGATCATATAAAGTTTTGATGGGTAGAATTTTGAAATCATTGCCGTTAAAATTTCGATCCTCGGAAACGCAGTTAACGACGGAAGCATTAGGTCCCGCATAAACAGAATAGGATGTATTGTTTTCATAATGGATGCCGTATCCACAGCGAATGGCCAATCCTGCGCCTCCTCCGTCATCAAGCCTGACACTTCCGTTAGCTTTTTCTTGGGTGGCTCTAACTTGGCCGATAAAATCACTCGCGCTTTCGCTCAAATCCAAGCGGGTTCTTTGAAAACTAATAAGCATGAAAGTTGTTATAATTCCAGTTATAGATGCCACCACAAGTAATTCTACTAATGTGAACCCTGCGTTTTTAAAAAAAATAGTCAGTAATTTCATTTTGAAAAATAATTACTAGAATTGAGACGCCGGACAAAAAGGAGCCAAAAGGTAAAGCAGTTTTTCGATTGGCCTTCCCCAAAATTATCAATCCAATTCCCACCAAGGCCGCTATCCAAACAGAAAGTATCATTGACAGAAAGCCCAGAGGATAACCAAGCACCAACCCAACCAAGAATAAAAGCTTGATATCTCCAAAGCCCACCCATTCTCCCTTGGAAACTAAGTATATTATAGCAAAAATACCGCCTAAAATTAAAGCAGATAATAATAGTGACACAAACTCAGACCTTCTGAAAAAATAATTGAATAAAGCCGTGATAATAATTAACGGCAGAATTATTTTATCGGGAATCCAAAAGTACAGGTAATCAAATAAAATTAAAGCTACAAAAGAAGCGATGATCAATAGAAAATAAAGGTCCGTTACTCCGAAAGATGGTTTATAGATCGTATAAAATAATAAAAAACAAAACGCGGTGGCCAGTTCCGTCAAAAGATAAACAGGAGAGATTTTGTTTTTACAATTCCGACATTTTCCTTCTAAAAATACATGGCTTAAAACGGGAAACAAGTCATACCACTTAAGCCGTTTCAAGCACTTCGGACATTCCGACCGACCTGTTAAAATACCACCCTTTTTATCTAGACGAAAAATAACCACGTTTAAAAAACTGCCAATACATAAACCTATTAAAAACATAAACGGGGTAATCACAAATTAAGTATAATACATCAGGCACAAAACAAAACCCCGTCAATAGCGGGATTTTGTTTTACAATCTTCTGATTACTAATTACTATTTTCTATTTACTAATAACCTATTAGTTCTGTCCTTGGTCGTAAACACAGTCGATAGCAGACGTAGTGCAATTGACACCGTTGGCATCAGCTCCATTACGTGTTTGTCCGGTCCAGCCGGTAGAATCTATGTCTGCATCGCTTTTTAGAGCAGCGGCCGATTGTTCAAGTTCCGCCCAAAGATGATATTTCACTAAACCACTATAAGCATAATTGTAAGTATAATTGCCATTGTTTAATGGATCTGTAGGAAGTTGAGTCATGTATTTAGGAGTTAAAAGCGCACCCAAAGCGCTATATGTTGCAACTTGAGGATATTGACCAGCGTCATCAAAATATAACTCTGAAGCAGTTCTTACCTGGCTCATGTCAACAATTCTTTTTGCGTCTCTTGCTCGCTGTCTTGCAACTCCCAGCTGCAACAAGAGCAGAGTAGCCAAAATACCAATTATGGCAATGACGACCAATAATTCGACCAGTGTAAAACCTTTTTGATGTCTTTTGTTCATATTTTAATTATAGAATTTGTAAACTTGTTAAGCAAATTGTAGTTATCAACATATCGAGCTTAAGTCACATTGACCAGATTATATATTGGAAGCAAAATAGCAGATACCAAAATCGCCACAGCCACGCCCAGAACCAAGACCAAGATCGGTTCAATAAGCGTAGAGATGCTGTCTATGGTGCTATCTGATTCTGATTTATAGAATTTGGAAATATGTCCAAGCATAAAATCTAATTTTCCGGTTTTTTCCCCTATCGATACCATGGACGACATTAGAGGAGGAATTTCTTTGTGCCTGCTGAATACATCAGATATGTTTCCTCCTCCCTTAACGCTTTCTTCGGCATCCAGAAGAATTTTCTGATAGTTGACATTGCCAACTAAGTCAGAGGTGATGTGGATGACATCGAGAATGGGTATTCCGGATTTAATCAAAGTAGATAAACTTTCCGATATTCTGGCCAGGTATAAATTCCTGACCACCGTTCCTAAGGCGGGCATATTTATCTTAATATTATCAAAAACAGCCTTGCCGTCAGTAGTTTTGACATATCGCCATCCCAAGAAAAGGGCGCCGAAAACAAATGCAAAAAGATAATAAATGTAATTATTTACAAAATTGGTTGTCCAAATAAGAATCCGGGTGGTAAGCGGCAAACTGTCAAGGCCGACATCCTTAAAGATGCTTAACAATTGAGGCAGAACATAAATGACCATAATACCGGCAACAACAATAAGAGCAAATACCACAAACGCCGGATAAGCCAAAGCGCCCTTTATCTTTGAATTTATCTCCTGGCTTCTTTCAAGATGTTCAGCCAAATAGAGCAGGGCCTCGTGCAGTTTGCCGGATATTTCACCCGATTGAACAAGTTTGACATAAAAAGAAGAAAAAAGTTTTGGGTGAGAAGCCAAAGCGTTTGATAACGAAGAGCCTCCTTCAACCGCATCCGATATTTCAGAAATTATTTTTCTTAAAGCAGGTTTCTCAAATTGACGAGCCAAAGTTCTCAGTCCTTCGGCTAACGGCATGTCAGCGTCAATAAGAGTTGAAAGCTGACGAGTGAAAATGACTATATCTTTAGTGGTCGTTTTTTGGAAGTATTTATTAAGATCTACAGAAAAAATATCACCCTCCAATTGCTCAATCGATAAAACTAAGTAACCCTTGCTCTGAAGAGTATCAACGGCCGTGTTTTCATTAGAAGCTTCTATTTTTCCTTCGAGAATTTCTCCGTTTTGGGTTTTAGCTTTGTATTTGAATAACATATGGTCAGATATTTAATCCATTTTATCATTTTAGAGCTTGAAAGAATAGCCCAGTCCAAGGAACGACGACGAAGTCATAGATTGTTCTATGTCGAGGAGGAGAGACAATGGAATCGGATATTCTTTCAACTCCTTCTGAAGGCGGACTGATTTTAACCAAATCCTTCGTTACTCGGACTCATTGTAGAATAATCTACACTTTCATTCTCGCGTCTCGGATTTGGCTAAAATCCGCTCCGCTAAAAAGATAAAATGGGTTAATTATCTGACCTTATAGTAGGTTTCTTAATTCGGCTTGATTAAGTGAGTAGAACTCCGCTCTTTCCAAGCTTATTTCTTTTTTCCTGACTAGATCTGCCAAAGATCTGTCCAAACTTATCATCCCTACATCTTGGCTAGTCTCAATTACCATATCCATTTGTTTAGGACGGTTGTCGCGAATCAAAGTTCTGATGGCCGGAGTAGCTATCATGACCTCCACTGCGGGTATGAGCCCGCCTTTTATTCTCGGGATTAGTCTTTGTGAAATTATTCCTGATATAGTATTGGCGAGTTGATTCCTGATCTGCGATTCTTGGTTTGGGGGGAAGTTGTCGATAATTCTTTCGATTGTTTGAGAAGCGCTATTTGTGTGCAAAGAAGCCAAAACAAGATGTCCAGTCTCGGCCGCGGTTACTGCTGCGCTCATGGTCTCATAATCTCTCATCTCCCCTACCATAATCACGTTGACATTTTGCCTGAAAGTTGAACGTAGGGCCTTGTGAAAAGAAAATGTATCCTGATAAACCTCTCTTTGGTCGATAATGCTTTTTTCAGGAGTAAAAATATATTCAATTGGATCTTCGATGGTCACGATCTTTTCCGCACGTTCTTTATTTATCATGTCTATTATGGAGGCTAAGGTTGTGGACTTACCATGGCCATTCGGTCCTACCACCAAAACGAAACCTTGAGACAATTTGGAAAATAGCTTAGTTATTTGAGGCAAATTCAGTTCATCAATTGTTTTAACTTCATTGGGGATCAGCCTTAAAGAAGCAGCAGGACCGCCTTTAGTTTGATAGGTGTTTACCCTGAATCTGTTCTTTCCTTCCAACTCATAAGAAAAATCCAGTTCTTTTTCTGATAAAAATCGCGCCTTGCTTTCCTGGCCCAAAAGGACAAATACCAACCCTTCTAAAGTTTCTTTATCTAATATTTTTTGCTGGCTAAGCGTTATCAAACGGCTGTCTATTCTCAATGTCGGATAATGGCCGGGAGACAAATGTAAATCGGTCGCTCCTTGTTGGGCAGTAGCTAAAAGTAATTCTTCTAAATATTGTTTTGGCTCCATTAACTAATATATCGATATATCGAAATGTCGAAATATCGCGTTATGCGCTGTCGCCTGCTTGAGCAATCTCAAGCAACTCTTCTAATGATACAATTCCCTTCAATACTTTCAAAATTCCGTCCTGAAACATAGTTATCATTCCCTGCCTTTTCGCTTCTTGACGAAGAGCCCGATCTGATATTTCTCCCAAAATGATTTTCTCCAGCTCATCACTCATTTCTAACATTTCAAAAATAGCTATTCGTCCCTTAAACGCCTTGCCTCCGCATTTTTTGCATGGGTTTTCAATGTTTGGCTTGTAAATAGTATACCCAGATCTAGAAAGATATTCTTTTTGATAATCAGCCGACATGTCAAGAATAGCTTGATTTATCATTTTTTCCTCAGCAATGTTGGCCTTAACTTCAAGTTTGCAATCCTGGCATAATCTTCGCAACAATCTTTGAGCTGCGGCAACATTCAAGGTAGAAGGAATTAAATATTTCTCAACACCCATATCCACCAAACGAGGTACAACCCCCAAGGCATCATTGGTATGCAGTGTCGAAAGAACAATATGGCCGGTTAAAGCAGCTTGAGTAGCTAAACCGGCTGTTTCCCGGTCTCTTATTTCCCCCACCATTATAATATCCGGATCTTGCCTTAAGATATGGCGCAAACCATTGGCAAAAGTATATCCTATCTCTTCATGAATTTGCGATTGATTAACTCCGTTCACGAAATATTCTATTGGATCTTCAAGGGTGACGATGTTAACATCTTCGCTGTTCATTTTTTTAAGCATTCCGGCCAAGGTTGTTGATTTGCCAGAACCGGTAGGACCAGTTATAAGAATACTTCCGAAAGGTTTCGCCATCGCTTTTTCTATAACTTCCGCCGATCTGCCGTCCAATCCTAACTCTGACAACTCTACTTTTCCCGTTAGCGGATCCAAAATACGCATTACCACTTTTTCTCCGTTTTTGGTCGGAAAAGTGGAAACCCTAAAGTCTATCTTTCGATTGCCAAGTTTAGTCGAAAACCTTCCGTCCTGGGCCAATCGAGTCTCATCTATTTTCAAGTCGGATAAAATTTTAATGCGTGTTACCACGGCCGACTGAAGGGTTTTGGGCAAAGTCAGGGTTGTTGTGAGAATACCGTCAATCCTGAAACGGGTTCTGACACGGTCTTCGAACGGCTCAATGTGAATATCGGACGCCCGGGACTCAACAGCATGCTTCACTAAAACAGCCACTATTTTTGATACCGGCGCTTCAGCGGTAATTTCTTCAATTGACTTAATGGAGCCTGCTTCTTCGCCTTCTTTTCCGGATTCTTCTTCGGTCAAGGATTCGAGAGCTTTGCCGACTTCACCCGACAGAGTTCTGTAACTTTTTATGACAGTTTCAAAATCCCCATAGCTTACCAGATATTTTTCCAATGCCAATTTCTTATCTTCGGCTATAAATTTTAGGGCCTCAAGGGCGTCAATAGCTTCGGGGTTGATTATCGCCACCTTTAAAACATTTCCCTCTTTTTCAAAAGGAGCAATTTTGTAAAAATTAACCACCTCTTCGGAAAATTCTTTCAAAACCTCTCGACTGAATTCATATCCCTCCAAGTCAATCGTCGGCAATCGATAAAGTCTGGATTTTATCGCCAAAAGATCAGCGTCAGAAACCACCGCCTTCTCTACAAGAATCTGACCAAAATCTTTATTCTCTGTTTGGGCCAAATCCAAAAAAGTTGCGATATCTTCCGTTGAAATTATATTAAGACGAACGAGTTCGTCTGCAAGGGTTTGGGGTATCTTGATTGGCATGATTATATTGGAGCGAAAATATCCTTTTTGCCCGTAACTCCCGGATTGACCGGTGATTCTCCGAAAATTTGCAACGCTTTATATTTTTTGTTATCTAATATTGAAAAATCTATTTTCAGATTCTCAAACTTGTTAAGGTCGTCTCTTCCGGCTACTACGGGGGGTTCAATTGACACTCTGGCTGGAACTGCCCATTGAGAATAATACAAATATCCGACGGCAAAACCCAGGACTATTATCAGGGCGACTATGAGCGTGATTTGATTGTTGGATTGTTGTGGAGCCATTACTTTAGGTAATATGCATTTCCTTTCACGATAAAATTTAAAACCGAAGTATTTCCCAAGCCCACTGCAGCATCAACCGAAGTTATGTCTACAAGCCGCAAATTTCTTTCAAGTGCTCCCAAAAAATTAATCAACCCTAGATAGTTTCCGGTCAAACCTATCTCTACAGGCAGAAGATTGTAGGGATTAGTATTCGCATCAGATGCTTTTTGGCCGATTATGGAGGAACTGAATAATTCAATGCCACTTTTGGTTGATAGATCGTTTACGGCCGATAAAATTTCGGCAACGCTTTTCTTTGACGGAACAATGGTCGACAATTTGGTGATTTCGGAAATTCTTTTTTGGTATTCTAAATTTAAAGTCTTAATGTTAGCTACAATAGCGCTTCTTGACTTCAACAAATTGTCTCTTTCTCTGATGGCAGCATCTAAATCCGAGACATCATGGTAAAAAGGAAGGGCCAATGACCAAAATAAAATTATGGCCGCAGCTATCAGTCCCGCTCCGATGTAATTTTTATTTGGATTCATTCTTTTATAAATTTGGTTTTATCAAATTCTAATTTAACGCTGAATTCCAATTTACCTGTAGTCAAAACGTGAACGTCATTAAGCGCTATGTCTTTTATTGAATCGTCTGAAACAAAAGCGGCAATTTGTCTGGCTACTACGGTATAGTTGGTGGCAAGGGCCTTAAATTCAAATCTGTTATCGGAAACAGTGGCAGCAAAAGATAAAAATTGAACTTGCGGCTGCAATAAATTCTCAATTTTGCCCAATGCTTTTGACCAAACAATGTGCGAATCCAAAAGAGTTGATATTAGCGATAATTGTTTGCTTAATGTCAAAAGATTAGTTTCAACGTTTTTATCTCGCTGCTTTTCGAGATTGGCTATTTCTGCATCAAGATCATTTTTTTTGTTTTCAAGACTGTTTTTGTAAAAATAAAGTCCGACAATGGCCACTACGACTAAGATCAGGGCAGCCATTCCTATGTAAATAAGTCTATTTTCTCCCGGAATTTTGACCTCTATCTTTCTCCTTGTCTCGGGAAGCAATTGTAACCCGTTTTGGTCAAGCATTGTCTTCTATTAGTATAGCTCAATTGATAATTTTTATTATCAACAGATTCATAAAACTAGACGTCTCTCATGGCTAAACCTGCGGCGATGGAAAATGTATTGGCCAGTTCTTGAATAACGGGCTTTAAAGATTCCGGGTACATAATTCGAGCAAAAGCATTAGCGCCATAGACATCCAAATTCAGCTTCTGTTTAAAATAGCCGACAAAGCCGGGCATGTTTGTAAGGCCACCTACCAGCAAAATCCGGGATATTTTTTGATTTTTTAAGCCTTCATAACTGCTAATTGTCTTTTTAGTTTCAAAAACCATCATATCTATCAACGAAACCATGGCCTCATTCACGATATTTTCGTCGATTTTATTCATGCCCATCTTTCTTTTTAATTCTTCAGCTTTCTCAATGCTTATGTTTAAGGAGCGGGCAATAGACTTGGTTATTTCAAACCCTCCTATCTCATAGTTGTGGCTTACCCTTTCGTATCCTTTGTTAACAATAATAATTGAAGTGCTACGCCCTCCGATATTTACTATGGCTGTTGGAGAAAGATCATTTCCCAAAAGAGCCCTGATAAGAGCCGTGTTCTCCAACTCAAGAGCCTTAAGATTTAAGCCGACACTCTTCATAATTCTTTTGTACTTTTCCGTCTCATCTTTTGGCACAGCAGCAAGAAACACTTGGACAATAGCAGGCCCGGAAACCGAACCGGGTGTTGCCCCCGAACCAGCCGAATTTGTGATATCTATAATAGACCAGTCCAAAACAACTTCACTCAATGGTATAGGGATGTATTTTCGAGCTTCGAAAGGTAAAGCTTTCGCCAGTTCTTTTTCCGAAAGATAGGGCATTTCAATGATGGTAGAAAAGGTTGAAAATGAAGGAATTGCAGCTATTGCATCTGTTGCCTTGATGTTGCCTTTTTTTATCAACCCCTTTAATCCCCAGACAATTTCCTGATCTGGAAGTTTCAAAATACTTTGGCCAACTCCCGGTCCAGATGACTGGATATCTGTACCCTTTAATTCAAAGAGTCCATAATTTTTTAAAACAAAACGCCCACCCGATTTCTCGAGCTCTACAATTTTGATAGCGGCTGTTCCGATGTCGATGCCCAGCTTGCCTTTTTCTCCGAAAAGATTAAACATTCAGATGATTAAGTATAACACAACAATGTTTTCTAATTATCCCCAGAGAGTATATAACTGGTTATTGGGTCTGGTTTTCCCTATTCGATGTCTCGGCTGCGGTAAATTCGACAATTATGTCTGCCGAGGCTGTCTCGGAGCTATAATAGTCAAGAAAAATTTTGAATGCATCGGATGCAAGAGAAACACTCACCTCGGACAAACCTGTTATCTATGCGCAAAAACAAATTCTCTAGATCAACTGCTGATAGTAGCCGATTACAAGAATTCTTTGGTTGAAAAGATTATCAAGTTTTTAAAATATAAATTTATTCCTGATTTGGAGCATCCATTATCGATTTTAATGAAGAGGTATCTTAAATGGCTGACGTTGAATAAAAAATTTAATGTCTTCGAGGCTAATCCCCTATTGGTTCCCATACCGCTTCACATGAAACGTCTGAACTGGCGAGGTTTCGACCAATCCGACTTATTGGCCAAAAACATTTCCGACACATTTCAGATGGAAACGGCCAACGATGTAATCAAAAGAACGATTAACACCGTTCCACAGGTGAACGTTAAAGAAAGAAAAGAAAGATTAAAAAACCTGAATGGTGTTTTTAAAATTTTGAATAAAGAAAAAATTATCGGCAGAGAAATATTATTGATAGATGATGTCTGCACAACTGGTGCAACCTTAAATGAATGCGCTAAGATTTTGAAGGCCAACGGAGCATCAAAAGTAGTCGCTTTAGTTATTGCGAGGGGCTAGTCCTGAGCTTGTCGAAGGGATGATTTTTGTGGTAAAATTTAGTGAATTTGGTGAGGTGCGGCGAATGGTAAGCCAGCAGTTTGCTAAACTGTAGCCGTTTAAAAAGCGGCTTGTGGGTTCGACTCCCACCCTCACCGCCAGTTATTTTTTAAAACTCCACGAGGAAGTTTTTATAATTCTAATTTATTGACAATTCTAACTGATTTTCTATAATTCAAAATATGGTTAAGAACAAAAACAATCACAACTCATCAGAAATTGGAGCACTGTTGGAACATATTGATGATAAGGTGACCTTGGTTGCTGAACAATATACTGATTTAAATAAAAAAGTAGATAGGATAGAGAAAAAACTTGATGTTGTAGCAGAAGATGTAGAAGTGATAAAAATGGACATAGAGTTTATTAAGCATGATTTGAAGAATAAAGTGGCTCGAGACGAGTTTGCTGTTCTGGAGCGTCGAGTTTCCCTACTGGAAAGCCGGAGGTAAAAACTGCCAAAGAAACTGTCATGCCAGAGACAGATCCGCCTCTGGCGGAAAAACAAATCGGCGGGAACCATATTTTCCCTGCCTGCCGGCAGGCAGGGAAGGGCAAAAGAAATTTTTTCATCTTAATTTTTTTGAAAAGAAACTCAACAAGTTTCTTTTCTTTTTTTATTGATATTCCTAGCTAAAAATGCTACAATTTGCAGATTCAAATGACAGATCTTAAAGACACAATAAATAGTAAAAATACTCGGCCGCCGGTGGTGGTTGTTTTGGGTCATGTTGATCACGGAAAAACGCGACTTTTGGATACAATCAGAAAAACAAAGGTTGCCGAAGGGGAGTCAGGAGGAATTACCCAACATATCGGTGCATACCAAGTTGATATATCTAAGTTTAGAAATCTCGAAATGTCTCAAAAAATTACTTTTTTGGACACTCCTGGCCATGAAGCATTTACAGCGATACGTTCTCGTGGAGCCAAAGTCGCCGATATTGCTATATTGGTTGTTGCGGCCGACGAAAGTGTTAAACCTCAGACAAAAGAAGCTATCCGAATAATTAAAGAAGAAGGGATTCCTTTTATCGTCGCCATTAACAAAACAGACAAAGAAGGTGTTAATATTCAAAAAGTTAAACAGGACTTAGCCACAGAGGATGTTTTGGTTGAGGAGTGGGGCGGAAAAGTTCCAGTTGTAGAGATCTCGGCCAAGGCCAACAGAAATATTGATGCCCTTTTGGATATGATCCTTCTGGTGGCAGAACTGGAGGAACTCAATGAGGATCTTTCTTTACCAGTCAAAGGAATAATAATTGAATCTAATCTAGACAAAAGAAGGGGTTATGTAGCTACTGCGCTGGTTCAAAAAGGAATTTTAAATATCGGGGATTTTATTGTCGTAGGTACCGTCATCGGTAAAATAAAATCTATGGAAGATTTTACGGGCAAAGCCATGATTCAAGCTAAACCATCACAGCCAGTTTTGATTACCGGATGGCCGACAGCTCCCAACATTGGCAAAGAATTTATTGTAGCTTTAAACAAGAATGAAGCAACCCAAATTGCCGAAGGAAATGTCAATCTCGCTCCCCTATTTTCATTCTTCAAAGGTTCCGTTGAAACAGGAGATGAAAACAAAAAATTTTTGAATTTAGTTTTTAAATCCGACGTTTCCAGCTCTTTGGAAGCAATAGAAGCCTCACTTAAAGCTGTCAAATCGCAAGAGATTGGTTACCGTGTTATTTCGTATGATATTGGAAATATTTCCGAAGCCGATGTAAAAACATCTATTGCTTCAAAATGTCAGGTGATCGGTTTCAGGGTCGGAATAGAAGAATCAGCAAAAAAATTGGCGGACAAAGAGAGTATTAAAATATCCAATTTCGAAGTTATTTATGAATTGATAGAATATGTCAGGGGTGAAATGGGAGAGCTTTTGGGGATTGAGATAAAGAAAAATCCACTAGGAAAATTAAAAGTTTTAGCTGTATTTAAAAAAGATGCCCGGGCCCAGATATTCGGAGGCAAGGTCATGTCCGGCAAAGTGACCCGAGGAGCAATAGGAGATGTCACCCGAAACGGCGCAGCCGTGGTTTCTGGAAAAATTGCCCAACTCCAACACAACAAAGAAGACGTGTCAGAGGTAAAAGAAGGCCTTGAGGCCGGCATAAGGTTTGACGCTATTTCAAAAGATTTTTCAGAAGTCAAAGTTAGCGATATACTCGATACATATGAAGAGGAAAAAATTAAAAGAAGTATATAGAATTTCTAATTTCTAAATATTGGTGCCGTGGTGAAGCAGCTAACACGGCGGTCTGCAAAACCGCTATTCATGGGTGCAAGTCCCATCGGCACCTCAAAGCAAATTATTTAAAATATTAATGCCGCCGTGATGAAATTGGTATACATGCATCACTTAAAATGATGTGGGAGCAATCCCGTGTCGGTTCGACTCCGACCGGCGGCACCAGAAGAAACTAGCAGGTTTTTTATTTTCCTAGAATCTTCATTGTTCCTTTGCCGATTAGGTATAATATCGCGGAACTAGTTAAAATGTAGGTGAGTTCTTCCAAAAAGGACGTACTGACGCCCAAAATGTTAAAGTTAATAAAGCCAATAAAGTCGTAAAATAGAATTGAAGGAACAAAGAAAATCATATACAGAAAATCACCAACATTCCTAATAAAGTCAAAAGCTCCCACCCCATTGACAGTAAATGAAAATAACCAGACAAAGGCTGGAACTATAGCTAATACCCGAGGAAGATTATGAATCTTAAACATACTCATTCTACTAGTACAAAAATGGCTTGGCCGCGTGAGTCTAATTTTGGGGACACTTCGATAGTATAATCTCCAAATTCTGGGAAGAAGTCACCGCCTGCAATTATAGTCTCGGTCCGATCGTTTATTTGCAATCTAATTTTTTCGCCGCCGCCTTGCTGCCGGCCGAGATATGTTATTTTCAAATCACCAACTTGAGCGCTCTCATTTTCCAGAAGAGGAAATCTTTCACCCACGGCATACTGTTTTGGCGATCCAGGGATAAACAGCGCGGCAATAATTAAAGCAATACCCACGATTCCCAAAATTATTTCCCAGGTTTTCATAGACTTCATAATTTACTTCGGGAGTTAAAATGGCTCGGAAATAATTTTTGACTCGGTTACGACCATTGCCCCATTTTTTCTCTCTTTCACGGTATGTACATAGCCCGCTTCTTCGTTTTCTCCATTCACAAATGATTGGTTGATTTGCTTGATTAAATTATACCTCCCGCCTTCAAAAAGGTAAACTGCCTCCCTATAAATATCCCCCACCCCGCGGCCCTTATATAGGGTCGTGATGGTTTTGGCCTTTTTGTCGAATTCGGTATTCCACATGTCTGCCAAAAATGGTTTGGGGTCAAATGTATTGTTTTGTGGGTCATAAAGGTAGTAAGAATATTGAAAGTTGTAAGCTCCGCGGGAAGTCGCGACTTTCAGGTCCGCGTTGCCGTCGAAATTAATATCCGCAAATTCAAATGAGTCAGGAATCAATTTTCCGTCGCTCACACTGTCAATAATCAATTTGTCCTCTTCCTCCGCGGCAAAGCTGTCAATAAAGCTGATCAAAATCTGGTCGTTCCGCCAAACCCTCATGGTGCCATCAATGTCTATCGTAACCAGAACGGCTTCCGATGGAGTTATGCTTGCCTGGCAGCCGACAGGCAAATCGCCGGAGAGGTCATTGCATGGCACATTCACGGAGAATTTCAAATAATTCCATATAACCAAAAAACCGACCAGTCCAATGACGAGCAGAATGCTGATAGTTATAAGAGCAATAGTTGCTTTTCTCATATTACTTTTAGCGGCTCTGGTCAAAGATCATCGAATCCTGTTCAAAACCTTTTGGCAAGTTTGTTCATAAAAACAGCAGTAAAACACCCCAGAAGAGCTCCCGCCAAAACATCCAGCGGCCAATGAACACTTACGAAAATACGGGCAAACCCCACCAGTCCGGCTAATATCAAATAGACATGGCCAGCTTTTTTATTGTATAAATAAACGCCCATCGCCAGAGCAAAATAAAAAGTGGCATGACCGGAAGGAAAGGACGATTCAAGTGAATGATTCATCAGTCGGTTTATGTTCTCCAGGACCAGAAAGGGCCGAGGTGAATAAAGTAAATAGCGCAATATTGCAACAAAGGCAAAGCGGGCTATTATCGCTGAACCGAAAGAAACAAAAACAACTTTTTTAAAATAATTTTTCTTCCAAAAAATTATCAGTACGGATAAGATAAGTAAATATCCCATCTTATCAGCTGCAAAGACCATAAACCTGTCCAGCCAGATATTGTGTCCGGCTAGATCATTTATTAATCTAAAACCGACTAAATTAAATTTCTCTAATATCAAATCCATCTATTTGAGATCCTTCGTTAATAAAATCAAATCTTCCCTCGACCTTTTTACCGGCCAAAACCATCGGCAGCCAATGCTTATCATCCTGCCACATATCTTCGAAAGGAACCTCGTCGTGTGAATACCATTTTGGCATCATCTCTTCGGATTCTTTTGGATCGCCCAGCCAATCTCTAACCAAAAAGATGTGAACCTCCTGATTCCATTCGGACTTATCTTTAAAATAAAATTTGATATTACCAACTTTTTCAAGATTTTTTTCATCTGTTTTAACCCCTATCTCCTCACTTATCTCTCTGACTGCTGCCGCTTTGATAGTCTCGCCCGAATCTACTTTACCGCCAACACCATTCCATTTCCCAATGGCGACATTAAAACCGCTCAAACTTCTTTTCTTTATCGCAAGAAGGACTTTGTTGTCTTTAACCAAAAAGCAAAGGGTTACTGGACGCATGGGGATAGGTATTTAATCCATTTTAAAATTATTTGCCACCCAATTCAAGTAGTTTTAAAAGTTTTTCAGGCTTCGTAGGACTTATCCGGAGAATTTTCGGCTTATTTCCGGTCAGGTCAACAATCATGGATGGTTCCGATTTCGGCAAAATTCCGGCATCAATTATCAAGTCGGGTTTTGCAGTTGATTTGGAAAAAATTTCAATAATTCTGTTAATGTCGTTTGTTGGCTCCTGTTCAGAAATATTAGCCGAGGTTGAAGTCAGAGGATAACCGAATTCAGCTAAGAGTTTATCCGTAAACACATAGTTGGGAATTCTTACTCCGACAGAATTAAATTTCGCCGTTAATGCATCCGGGACAATGTTTTTTTTAAACAAAACAACTGTTACCTTTCCCGGCCACACTTTTTTAATAATTTCTTCCTGGTGTGGTTTTGTATCAACCAATTCTTTTAGCCATGTATAATTTCTTACAATCATGGGCAAGGGCTTAGAAAGACTTCTTCTTTTGATTTTGAAAATCTTCCGGACAGCTATGTCGTTCAGGGCATTTGCTCCCAATCCATACAAGGTATCTGTAGGATAAATAATCGTTCCGTCACAATTTAAAACATTAACCGCTTCGCGGATAACATCAGAATAATCCTTATTGAGATCTACTTGAACAACTTTCATTAGCTCACGACGGCTTCAAGTTGCGCTTCCGCCGGTGCCGACTCTTCTTTAGGAACTTCTACTTTTGTCGTCGGCTGTTGATCGTTAGTTGTTGGTTTCTTCTTGGGTTTCCAACTCTGAACCTTGGGTTTATCCCAAATCTTATGGTTTACAAGTAAATTATTTACGGTCGGAGATGCTTGAGCACCTTTTGACATCCAATATTCTACTCTGTCTTTCTTAACTTGAAACACTTTTTCGTGGGGATTATATGTACCCAAAAGTTCCAAATACTTGCCTTTCGTCTTTTTGGTGTGTTCAACGACAACAACTCTGAAATAGGGTTGTCCCCGCTTTCCTATCCTTGATAAACGTATCATCAACATGTCTGAAGATAGTAGCAATTTTTTTAAATTTTAGCAAGAGTTTCAACCCAAAACCGCCCCTTAGGGCGGTTTTTAAAGATTACTTACAATGTCTTTGAGCTTAGTCACGCTTTCCGAATCCAATCCCTCTGACATGAATTCTACATAGTCCAAAACCAATTTATTGAAAAGCGGCTTAGTTTTTTCATATAGAACTTCTTGACCATACATTTCCTGAATGGTTTTCTGGATTTCCGGGAACATTGGGTCATTCATGTCTCCTTTTCCGTCGGCCAGCCAGTTCTGTTGATTCTGGGGCAGTTTTCCTTGAATTGATTTGAGAAGCTCAAAGGCCAGCTTCTTCTTGAACGTTTGGAGGGCTTCTTCTTTTTCGGTATCAGAAAAACCCAACACATCAAAAATCTCAAATAATATGTTTTTGTATTCTCCTTTTAGCATTCCATGCAAAAGTTAAAATAAATCTCCAAACAAAGCCCCGAAAAAAAAGATTGGGAAAAGAGGAATCATGAGACCCATATCTTTAGATTCCCACTCGCTATGTCTAGAACTATTCCTAGATTTTGTTTCCCTCTTTGGTAGTCCCTCTTTCATGATTAAATTATACTAAACATTATTTAAAAAGAAAAGTCGCCCCTCCACAAGGGGCGACCGAAGCGTCAGTCAGAGCATGGCTCAGAAAGCCACGTTCTGAAGTTTGATGATGCTGACAACTCCCAGCACCATGAAGACCACGCCCACGACGCATAGGAAAGCCCAAAATCCGTCGAAACGTTTCGGATCGGATAACATCGCACAGAGAGACCCAAACATTAGGGCCAGTCCGATACCGAAAACCAATCCAGCACCCATTGTCTTACTCCTTGTTAAGAACAGAACTATCCTGTAATTACATTATAACACATCCACAGAAAAAACACAATTACCAAAAATCTTTAAAAAATTCCTGTTACATTTACAAGTTCGACTTGTAAATGTCTTGCAAATCTTCTTCTATGGGTCTAAACGAATTATTGTGGCAAATTTGTTTTAATTGTATAATTAAAACAAAACTCATGAAAATTAAAGAAATATATCTCATCTCGATTCTGGTTTTTATTTTTTTGGTTCTGTTAATTCCGGACAGATTTATTGAACCTGAAACCGGAAATACAATCCTTACCATTGGTACGTTCCTCTTTGGTCTTTTGGCCGGTTTTTATATTGTTGTCACAACAACCGATTACAATAATTTAAAAAGCATTCTTGCCAAAGAGACGGCTTCATGGGACTGCCTTTACAAAAACATGCGGACATATAATAAAGAGACCGCGGCAAAATTATCTAACCTTGTTGATGAATACGTGCAACGCAACTTTGATTATGAGCTCCTGGAAGTCATCAATGGAACCGCCGAAGAATTTAAACGGGTAGAAAAAATCATGGAGGATATGCCCATAATCCCAGACAAGCAATCGACCCACCAGGTTATTTTGGGGAATGTTGATGATTTAAGAAATGCGAGACAACAGCAAAATGCTCTTTTAAGAAAAGCTTTGTCCGCCTTTCAATGGATAGTACTTATTTCCACCGCGACGCTAGTAATCTGGTCTTTGTTCGGTTTAAGAACCGGGGCTTTATTTTTCGACGCAGTAACGGTTTTAATCTCAAGCTCTATTGTTCTGATACTGCTCTTGATCAGAGACATCGATCTTTATCTGTGGAATGAAAAATTCGGTTTTGATATTTTTGAAGATCTCTTAAAAAACATCGGTAAGTTGCCTTATTACCCCTCGGTTTTGATAGACAAAGGCCGTCTCAAACCAAAGGAGAGTGAATATAGAGTCGGCGTCTACAAAAATTTCCCTCAAAGCTTGGAAAAAACTATAGAAATTATAAAAAATTAAAAAACCTCGAAACACCGGAGTTTTTAGTTACCAGCCTTTCTTTTTAAGCGCATCCGATGCCGCCACCTGTTGAGCCTCCTGCTTTGACGGACCATCGCCTACCCCAACCATTTCTTTGTCCAAAAATACACCAACCTGAAAATTGCGAGCGTGATCCGGCCCCCATTCTTTCAAAACCTCATAGGTCGGAGTAATACCGACTTTTTCCTGAGCTTTCTCCTGAAATAAACTTTTGGCATCTCTGTAAAGCTGATTCTCTATAATTCCAGGCAGTTCTTTCAAAATAAATTTATCTATAAATTTTCCGGAAGCATCATAGCCCTGGTCAAGATAAATAGCCCCGATGAGAGACTCCATGGCATTTGCCAGAATGTACTGGCGAGCTCGGCCAATATCTCTAGCTTCGCCTTTTGATAAAAGAACATAATCGTTTAAATCAAATTCATTAGTAATTCGCGAGAGAGTAACAGCATTCACCAACGCTGCCCGCCAGTTGGTCATCTCTCCCTCGGGATTGGGGTAATTTTTATACAAATATTCCGTAACAACCAATTCCAAAACAGCATCGCCGAGAAATTCTAAGCGTTCATTGTGATCCTGGCCCCACTTCGGATTTTCGTTCAAATATGAACGATGGGTTAACGCCTGAAGAAGGATATTTCTATCCTTGAATTTAATATCTATTTTATTTTCGAGATCAGAAAGTTTGTCATTCATTTTTTGGTTCTTCTTCTTTGTCTTCTTTTTTCTTCGGGGCGTCATCTTTCCCCGGCTCGCCTATTTCTCGATAAACCGTTCCCAAAACACCATTAACAAACTTGCCGGAAGAATCCCCTCCGAATGATTTGGCTAATTCAATAGATTCGTTTATGGCAACTTTAGGCGGAACCTCGTCTCTGTTTCCAAAAAGCAATTCGTAAAGCCCGAGGCGAAGAACGTTCCTGTCTACAATGGCTATTTGTTCTAATGGCCATTGTGGTGCCGCCTTTTCGATGATTTTATCTAGTTCAGAAAGATGTTTCATTACCCCGTCTATCAACTGGGAAACAAAAGTTGTGTCTTCAAGACCAGCAGCAAACTCTTTGACATTTCTGTCAATAATCCCAGGCAAATCTTCCTGTTTTCTACCTCTAAAATCCCACTCATAGAGCGACTGCATAGCTACTGACCTTGATAAGTGACGGCTAGCCATTATTTAAACAAACTATTTTTGTGCTTGCGTTTTCTTCTCTCGTTTTTTTAATTCCTTAGCAAGAACATTTACAACTTCTGTGCCTTTGTAATATCCACAAAATTTGCAAACAGTGTGGGGCATTATCATTTTCCCGCAATGCGAACATTTGGCCAAATTCTTTGGTTTTAATGCAAGGTGGCTTCTTCTGCGAAGCTGCTTGCCTTTTGCCATGTGATGACGTGGTACAGCCATTTGTCTGAAAATATTAACATAAATTTAAAAATTACGCAAACCACCCTAGTATCAATCATCTCCCCCATCATCTTCTCAACCTCTGCTCCGGGCCAGACAAACAATAGCTTTAAAACCTCCGGAAGGCCTTCCGGAATTCCTTACTGTGATTTTAAAGAATCACAGAGTCAGTTCCGGCTTTCCTGTCGGTTTAAAGTAAGGCTTTGTTTGTTACCTATCCCTCCACAATGGTTGATAAAACGACAGGGAAAATGCTTAATGAGTGTTCAGTACTTTTTTAATTTGATTTACATGATGCTCAAAGTGGGGTTCATCGCCTTCGTCAAAAACCCAGCCCATATGTTTTTTGTCTTATTTTATCTTCTCCAATATTTTTTACTTCGTTTTCCCAAGCTTTTTGCCACTTCTCAAATTCAGCTAGAAGTTCTTCTGGTAACCTTTTCTTGAATTCATTGTAAATTTTGTCATTAAATTCGACATAGTCGTCTGTTTTCATAAACCAAGGTTCTGTTTCTTTTTCAAATATATTTCTTAATTCGATAACAACTTCCCGATTCCAACCCACCAAATGAGATAGAACATCTTTAACGGTCCATTTTTCTGTTACTTTTTTAGACCAGTCGCCCGGTTTTAGAGATTTAAAAAAAATAACAATATCCATATTTTAATTTAATCATCAAAAAAGATGTGTGTCTACATATTCAGCGCAACCCCATTGCTTTTATGTCACTTTGACAAATAATATTGGTCGAGCGACACCTTGTTTCAAAGAAGAACGTTCGCGGGCGGGTAACCAAGATGGAGCAATGACAAACACTTGTCCACAATTTTTCCTAATTGCCCGTTTACACATTAAGAACTAAACTTAAATCATGAATTTCGTCCATCTCCATACTCACTCCCACTATTCACTTCTCGATGGCATGTCTAAAATTGATGACATGGTAAAGCTGGCCAAAGAGCATGGAATGACGGCAATCGGTCTTACCGATCATGGGGCAATGTACGGAGCAATTGATTTTTACACGGCCTGCAAAAAAAATGGAATTAAACCAATAATCGGAGTGGAAGCATACGTCGCCAATCGCACCCGATTCCAAAAAGAACCTCAAATTGACAATAAACGTTACCACCTTACTCTTTTGGCCAAAGACAACACCGGCTATCAAAACCTCATCAAGCTAACTACCGCCGCCCACGTTGAGGGTTACTACTACAAGCCCCGCGTAGATAAAGATCTGCTCCGCCAACATGCCGAAGGATTAATTGCTCTCTCTGGCTGTCCAGGTAGTGAGCTTGGACGGGCTATCCAATCTGGAAACAAGGAAAAAGCTGAAGCTATAATCTTAGAATATCAATCCATTTTCGGTCCGGAAAATTATTACCTTGAGATAATGCATCACCCTGATGTAGAATTTTTTCAGGATTGGAAAAATATGCTCATTGAATTTTCCCGCAGGTTAAATATTCCCTTGGTCGCTACCCAGGATTCCCATTACTTGCATCCCGACGATGCCTTGGCTCACAAAACCTTAGTTGCTATTTCAACAAATACAGACATCGGGGATACAGCTATTTTTTCCGGCAACGGACACTACCATTTCATCTCAACCAAGGAGGCCCTCGAGTGGTTCAAGGACGTACCGGAAGCAGTCGAAAATACAGAAAAAATCGCGGAAAGATGCAATGTTGACTTAACTCTTGGTAAATTCATTTTTCCTGATTTCGCTCTTAAGCCCGGCAAAACAGCCGACCAGATGCTTGATGATTTAACCGTTCAAGGAGCGCAGGAACATAATTTAAACAATAATCCTGAAATCGAAGCCCGCAGAAAGTACGAACTTGAAATTATCAAAAACAAAAATTACGCCCCCTACTTCTTGGTCGTTGCCGATTTGCTTCGATTTGCCCATGAATCAAACATTTATACTACGGTTCGGGGCTCCGCCGCTGGTTCTTTGGTGGCTTTTCTCTCAGGAATTACCAGCGTCAATCCTATTGAGTTTCAACTGCCATTTGAAAGATTTCTTAATCCGTTTCGTCCGTCAGCGCCAGATATAGATATGGATTTTGCAGATGATCGACGACAAGAAATAATTGAATATGCCAAAAAAAAATATGGCGCCGATAAAGTAGCCCAAATCGGAACATTCGGAACAATGCTCGCCCGCGGGGCAGTTCGTGATGTGGCCCGTGCAACCGGCAAATCGTATGAAGTCGGCGACCGGATTGCAAAACTTATTCCGATGGGTTCACAGGGCTTTCCAATGACTATCAATCGCGCCATGGAGATTGAACCAAGCTTGAAAGATATTTACAATCGAGATTTGGAGGCTCGTCAGATTCTTGATATTGCCAAAAAACTGGAAGGCACCGTCCGTCATGTTTCGGTTCATGCCGCCGGTATCGTAATCTCCCCAAAACCATTAATTGAATACGTGCCTATTCAATTTGATCCCAAGGGAGAAAATAATCTTATCACTCAATATGATATGTACACTGTTGGCGAAGATGGCATAGGACTTTTAAAACTTGATGTATTGGGAATTCGAAATTTGGCAATTTTAGAAAATGCAGTACGTCTGGTCAAGAAACATCAAAACATCAAAATTGACATCGAGAAGATTCCTTTTGATGACAGAAAAACTTTCCTAATGCTGGCCAAAGGAGAAACTGAAGGACTTTTCCAATTAAATGGAGCCGGTATGACTAAATACCTTATGGAACTTAAGCCAACCACAATTCATGACATCAATCTCATGGTCGCGCTTTATCGTCCGGGCCCGATCAACAACATTTCCGAATACATCGCCCGCAAACAAGGACGCAGACCAACCACTTATTTTCATCCAAAAGCCAAAAAATTCTTGGAAAAATCGTATGGCGTATTGGTGTATCAAGACGATCTTCTGATGACCGCTATTGAGTTGGCCGGTTATAACTGGGGCGAAGTAGATAAATTCAGAAAAGCGGTCGGTAAAAAAATCCCGGCTGAAATGGCTAAACAGCACGGAATTTTCGTCCAGGGCTGTCAAACCCACAGTGGCATGTCCAAAGAGCAAGCGGAACAAATCTGGAATTTATTTGAACCATTCCAAGGTTACGGATTCAACAAGGCTCACGCCGCCTGTTATGGCCGCGTTGCTTATCAGACCGCTTACATGAAAGCTAATTTTCCGGCAGAATATATGTGTGCCGTCCTCACAGCAGAATCCGGGGATACGGAAAAAATATCTGAAGTTATTTCTGAATGTCAGCGAATGAGTATTCCGGTTTTACCGCCGGAAATAAACAGCTCCTTCAAAGATTTCACGGTCATCAAAGACCTACAACCCACAACCTACAACCTACAACCTGCCGATAAAATTAGATTCGGTCTTCTGACCATTAAGAACCTGGGTGAGAATATTGCTGATGCTATCATTGCTGAACGGGAATCAGGCGGAAATTATAAGAATGTTGAAGATTTTATGACGAGAGTCCACAACAAAGACTTGAACAAAAAATCTGTCGAGTCGCTTATTCATTGTGGAGCGCTTGATAAATTTGGGGACAGAAATTTATTATTAGTAAACATGGAAAACCTCCTTTCTTACGCCAAAGAAAAACAAAAACAATCTTCCATGGGACAAGTAAGCTTGTTCGGAAACACCGATAACAAAGAACCGGCGCCATTTCGCCTTTCCCCTGCCGAACCAGCAAAGCCGTGGGAAAAATTAATTTGGGAGAAAGAACTCTT
The DNA here is from genome assembly GCA_001794055.1 of Candidatus Yanofskybacteria bacterium RIFCSPHIGHO2_01_FULL_41_26. Lineage (GTDB taxonomy): Bacteria > Patescibacteriota > Minisyncoccia > 2-02-FULL-40-12 > GWA2-44-9 > 2-01-FULL-41-26. The sequence continues at coordinate 175,963 of MGJB01000006.1, forward strand.
GGGATTATTCGTCTCTGACCATCCATTAAATAGCTATCAAACTCAGTTAAAACTTGAAAACGTAATTCCAATAAAAAACATCACCATACACACCTCCGGTCCTATTAAAATCGGCGGCATGATCACCCGTATCCAAAAAATAATAACGAAAACAGGCCGGCCAATGATGTTCGCCAATGTTGAAGACCTGGCATCAAAAATTGAACTAGTCGTATTTCCTAACGTTTATGAAAAAAACCCGGAAGCCTGGAAAGAAAACACCGTTATTGTAGCTCGCGGCAAAATCAACGACCGCGATGGCTCTCTCAAGTTCATGTGTGATGATGTAAGAGTTCTCGCATCTCCGGCATAAAATAACTTTGGCTCACACAACCTCCATGCATACGGAGGGAGACACCTTCATCCCACGAAGACCGCATAAAACCCTGCTGGTTTTTTGCTCTATCTCGGCTACCCGCCTGCGAACGTTCTTCTTTGGGATAAAGGCATCTCCCTCCGCTGGTTGGTTAGGTAAATAAGTGATGACTGGTAAAAAGAATTCGATGTAAAAATAAAAAACCCCGCGAAATTGCGGGACGTATGAACTTATGGATACTTTAATGGGATCTTTTCGGACAAGCATTTGGAACTACGTTGATATTACTGTGGTCTTTATAAAAAACCACATACATCAAATTTCCTCTTTCTGTATCACACAAAGTACCCACTTCTGCAATTGAGGCCCCATAAGCACTCGAGATGAGGCTCCAGTCTAACACTTTCAAATTTTTTGTATTCTCATAAGTAGTTCTTTGGATCGTAGGGATTGACTGAGCACTTGCCTCATGTGAATAAGTAAGCATTAGAGGACCAAAAACCACTAGGATAACCAACAATATCATGTAAAAGACCTTCCGGCTTCTTGTCATTATCCCATCCTGTTTGATTGGAAACATTCATTCCGTAATGAATCCGAACACTTGTAGAATAGAGGTATGCAAAAGAAACCGAAGTTGTCTCGGTCAGAAAGAATGGAGATTGGTAT
>MGJB01000007.1 GCA_001794055.1 Candidatus Yanofskybacteria bacterium RIFCSPHIGHO2_01_FULL_41_26
AATAATGTATCTGAACCCGTGAAAAAAAGAAAAGCTGTGCCAACCATTGACACTAGGGCAAAAATAATAAATTTTATTTTCTTGCGTGCGTCATAATCTGCCATTGCTCCAATAATTGGGGCAAGTAGGCCCCCGATAAGAATAGAGACACTTACAAGCACTCCCCAATAAAAATCGCCCTTCTCTACTCCGACAACTACTTCTTTGAAATAGATCGGAAAAACAAAACTTAAAATAAGTAGTGCGTAGGAAGAATTTGCAAAATCATAAAATGCCCACGAGATTGCCTCTTTCTTATTTGCATTTTCGAAAAATCTGTCGAGTGTTTTCATAAGTTATTCGACTAGTTCTTTACTAGCAGTCTCGAGGCAATCTCTTCGGCAAATCTGAAATGGTGGACCTGACGGGGGTCGAACCCGTAACCTCCTGACTGCCAGCCAGGCGCTCTGCCAATTGAGCTACAAGCCCCTTAGGTTAATTGAAAAAATACCACAAAAATGTTATTATATCAAGAAAAACAACGCCCTTGTCGTTCAACGGATAGGACGGGAATTTCCTAAATTTCAAATGGAGGTCCGACTCCTCCCGAGGGCACCAACAACATGAAATTACCAAAAGAAATATTAGAAATTATAAGAAAATTAAATAGCTCCGAATTTCAGGGGTATGCTGTAGGCGGATGTGTCCGTGATTTATTGTTGGGCAAAGAACCTAAAGACTGGGATATCACCACCAACGCCAAACCAGAAGAAATCCAAAAATTATTTCCCGAGCATGTCTATGAAAACACATTCGGCACCGTAGCGATCAAGACCGGTTCAGAAAAACCGGAGCTTGCACTGATTGAAGTCACACCATATCGCATAGAAGGGAAGTACACGGACAAGCGCCATCCTGATAGCATTGGGTTCGCCGAAAAACTTGAAGAAGATCTGTCGCGCCGTGATTTTACAATCAACGCAATGGCAATGGACGTAGACGGTAAAATTACGGATTTATTCAACGGCCAGAAAGATTTAAGATCTAAAGTCATAAGAACAGTAGGCGAGCCGGAGGAAAGATTCGGTGAAGACGCCTTGAGGTTATTGAGAACTGTGAGACTCGCTACAGTACTTGGTTTTAAAATAGAAGAAAAAACACTGGAAGCAATAAAAAATAATACCGATTGGTTAACTTTTATCTCCAAAGAGAGGGTCAGGGATGAGTTTGTTAAAATTATTAATTCCGATAACGCTTACGACGGCATAATGCTTCTTTATGAAACTGGACTTTTAAAACACATCGTTCCGGAATTGTTGGAAGGAGTCGGGGTTGGCCAAAATCTTCATCATATTTACACCGTCTGGGAACACAATACTCTGGCTTTAAAATATGCCGCTGATAAAAATTATTCTCTTGAAATTCGGCTCGGTTCTTTATTTCACGACATCGGTAAACCCAGAACGAAAAGGGGGGACGGTAAATATTCAACTTTCTACGGCCATGACGTTGTTGGAGCTAAAATTACTGCTGGAATCATGGATCGTCTTAGGTTTTCCAAAGAAACATCGGAGAAGATTATAAAACTGGTTCGCTACCATCTTTTCTACTATAATGTCGGCGAAGTAACCGAATCGTCAGTCAGGCGTTTGTTAGCCAATGTCGGTCCGGAAAATATCAATGATCTGATAAGGGTCCGCGAAGCAGACAGGATTGGTTCAGGCAGGCCAAAAGCGGTTCCCTATAAATTAAGACACTTGCAGTATATTATAGACAAAGTTTCCCACGACCCGATTTCCGTAAAAATGCTTAGGGTTGGCGGAGAAGACGTTATGAAAGAACTCGAAACAAAGCCAGGGCCTAAGGTTGGGTTGATTTTAAATTCTTTGCTGGCTGAAGTCATAGACGACCCAAACAAAAACACCAAAGAATACCTGGAAAAAAGGATTCATGAGTTAAATAAAAAATCGCCGGAAGAATTAAAAAAGTCATTGGAAAAAATAGAAAGAGCCGTTGAAGAAGAGGAAAAAGAAAGAATGAAAAAATATTATGTCTAAATTTCAGGCTGTAGTGTAACGGTAACACGCACCGTTCGGGTCGGTGAGACTCCGGGTTCAAATCCCGGCAGCCTGACAAATCAATTTATTTTGGGCCCGTCGTATAGTGGCAATATACGGCATTCGCATTGCCGGGACGCGGTTTCGATTACCGCCGGGTCCACCAAAATCAAAAGAGGCCTTTTGGCCTCGTACGTCTTTAGGGCAAATCTTGGACAATCTGACTTGCCAACTCTTCTTTATTCTCAAATTCAAATTTCATGAGTCGCCTAATCATGGCTGTTACTGTTCTGCATTCATCGCCTTGGCTGCACATTGCAAGAATTTCCTTTGGCAATCTTTCGACATCGTTCAACATCTGATGGAAAAGCCAGCGAACCTTACGTTCATCTCGTTCGTTACGGTTTTTATTCAAAGAAGCCAGAGCGCTTTCCATTACATAAACAGAGATCAAACTTCGGCTTAGATGATCAATGATGATCTGATGATCAAAAATTCTCTGTTTTATTTCCTCCGGACTCAAATTAGGAGGGAAATAATTCTTAATAAAAACACCTCCGCTCAAGAGCACCGAACTTTTTACGCCGTCAAGAGATTTGGAAAGTTTTTTCACTAAGTCCGTTTCTGATTCTGTCGGTTCGGACATTGCGTCAGCTTGGGCTTTCTGGATCGCTTTTATTAACGGCAGTTCTCCGCGCATTGTTTTTGTCATCAATTGAACGAACATCAACTGGCCGTTGACTTCGTTGGTTCCTTCAAAGAGTCGATTGATTCTCGCATTAAGGAGATACCGTGCTGCGCAAGTTGCTTTATTTTCAATAATGTAGCCAGATCCACCGTTGATCTGGACTGTTTCATCGGCGATTATCATGTCTAGAACCTCGCTGCAAAATACTTTTACAGTCGAACATTCAATCGCAAACTCGCCGATGGCCTTCAGCGTGGCTTTTTGATCATTGCTATCAACTTCTTTTAATGAGTTCTCAAGCAGTCCAGCCGTCCTATAAACAGCCGACTCCATGGCATAAACATAGGCTGTCATCATCGCTAATTTTCCCTTGATTACCGGCATCTCAACGAGGTACTTGCCGAACTGTTTTCTCTGACGAGCATGAGTAAGTGCGCTTTCAAGACAAGCTCTTGCTCCGCCCAGACTTGCAGTGGCAAGCTTAAACCGACCAAGATTTAAAACATTGAGGGCGATCTTCAAACCGTTGCCGGGCTTGCCAAGCATATTCTCTTTTGGCACCTTGACGTCATTTAGTTTGATAGGAACTGTTGATGAGCCGACAATGCCCATCTTGTGTTCTTCTTTTCCGATCTCGATTCCGCCAAAAGATTTTTCAACAATGAACACGCTGTGGAGATTATCATCGCCGTTGATCTTAGCAAAGACAATGAACACATCGGCGAACCCCCCGTTAGTAATGAAGATCTTTTCTCCACTAAGCAGGTAGTAGTTTCCACCTTCTATTGGTACGGCCTTGGCTTTGATAGCTGCCGCATCGGAACCGGCTCCAGCTTCAGTGAGAGCATAAGCGCCCATCCATTCTCCGCTAACAAGCTTAGGTAAATACTTTTTCTTTTGTTTTTCGGTACCGAACAAGAGAATCGGATAAGTAGCGATGCCAGTATGAGCCAAAAAGGTACAAGCAAGAGAACCTTGGCGAGCGATATTTTCGGCAACAACTGTACTGGTAATTTTGCCGAGATCCAGTCCGCCGTACTGTTCTGGAATTTCTACGCCAAGATAACCCAAACTAGCCAACTCTCGCATTAACTGCATAGAATAACCAAAGTCTTTAGACTCTATGCGCCTGATCGCCTCGTCGGACAAGACCTTTTCTTTCATGAAATTTCTGAGATCTTTTTGGACAAGAAGCTGCTCTTCTGAAAGTTCCTTTACCGTAGAAATATCCGGTAAATTACCGTTCGGAATGACGAATTCCCCGCCTTTTACCATGTCATCCTTTTTCTTTTTAAGGTGCCATTTAACCCCATCAATCATAGTCTTTTTTAAATAAACTTCAAGTTTTTACGGAAAAAACACTTGCCAAAATAATCATTATATGGTAGCATCAAGTTATCAAGTATTTGCCTGAATATGAGCGAGGAAACCAAAAAACTTAACCAGGTCAATGATTCGTTAAAACGAAAATTCAAAGACAAAAAATTAGTCTTTGGCAGTGGTTTTGTGGGTGCCAAAATCGTATTCGTGGGCGAAGCTCCCGGTCAGGATGAAGAAAATGATGGTAAACCAATTGCCGGTTACAAACAAAAATTGCTCAATAAACTTTTAAAAACAGCCGGAATAAATAAGAACAAAGTTTATTTCACCAATGTCCTCAAATATTACCCTTCGGCCCTAAAAGCGCCCACCGCCAAAGAAATAAAATCTTATGTCCCATTTCTCAAAGAAGAACTTAAAACCATCAACCCGCATATTGTCGTAACTCTTGGAAATATGGCTTTAAACGGAATAGGGATGAGGCAGCCGTTAGATAATGTTCATGGCCGGACTTTCAACTTGGGAAGTTATGAACTCCTGCCGACATTTCACCCTGATCATGCCCTGAAAGATCCGCAGGTTAAGAATTTACTTGAACTGGATTTCGTAAAATTAAAAAGACTGCTTGATTCAAAAGAAGCATAAAAAATCACTCGATCGAGTGATTTTTTATGCTTCTTTTATTGTTTTCTTAAGATTACTTTTTTTACCGCTTCTTTAATTGAGCTAACACCCATTCCAAATGCCTCAACCAGTTCATCTGGGTTTCCTGATTCTCCAAATCTATCCTGAACACCAACAAATTCTTGTGGTACAGAATAATTCTTAGATAACACTTCAGCTACAGCCGAGCCCAGTCCCCCGTTTACTTGATGTTCTTCCACGGATACCACCGCTCCGGCCTCTTTTGCCGCGTGAATTATCATTTTTTCATCTATCGGTTTGATGGTGTGGCTGTTTATTACACAACTTTCGAGCCCTTCCCTTGATAGCTCTTCTGCGGCAACGAGAGCATTATACAAAAGCATCCCACATCCGATTATTGCTACATCCGGTTTTTTACCTTCAGTTGGCTTCCAAAAACAGGTTGCCTTGCCGATTTCAAATGGCGATTCTTCGGTCGTACAAACGGGCGATTTTTCTCTTCCAAATCTGATATATGTTGGTTGGCCATTAAATGCCGCAGCCACGGTCGCCTTCTCTGCCTCAATGGCATCACATGGAACAATCACAACCATTTTTGGCTGGACACGCATTAATGCTATATCTTCAAGTGCCTGATGGGTGGCACCATCAGGCCCAACTGATATTCCTGCGTGGTGGCCGGCAATTTTAACTGGAACATTATTAATACAAATATTGGTTCTTATCTGCTCATTATTTCTGCCGGGGCTGAATGTTGCATATGAAGAGATAAACGGGATTTTGCCGTAATTTGCCATGCCTGATGCCACAAGAGCCATATTTTGTTCTGCTACGCCAACTTCTATAAATCTTTCCGGAAACTTTTCAGCAAACCAATGCGATCGCGTTGATTCAGTCAGATCAGCGCACAGCACAACGACCCTCTCATCTTTTTCACCGGCTTTAAGCAAACCCTTCCCGTATCCATCACGAGTCGGTATCATCTTCAATTTATACAAGTCTGAAATTAGTTTTGCATCAGGATTTAACATGACCAGATTAGATATTAGGCATTAGAAATTTTTAACAGCATCTGTCGCAATCTCCACACTTACAATCTGATTGATGACTGCACATCATTTTGTTTTCTTCCATTTTGCTGTCCATCTTCATTCCCAATTTACAGCAATCACAGAGCTTTGAACTAAATGTCATCAAACTTAGAACTACTACTGACCAGCCCCAATATAAAGCATCAAAGCCCCAAAATGTTCTTGTGCCCCAGCTTGACCAAAAAAATAAAACACCAGCCACCCAGGCCAATACTACTAACACCTTATTCACCATATGGTGAGGACATTTACAATTTCCGTGCATAATATTAATACTAAAAAATTTATTAATTTTTCGACCGGGCCAATGCCCCCTACTCATGTTCACTCATTATTTTACCATTCAATGTTCTAATTTGCCTCAAAGCCTCTTCAGCTTGTTTTTCAGGAACCGGTGCATCCGGATCATCTTTTACCTTGCCCGGCGGATTACCATGCCAAAGATAATCAAACTCCATAAAATCAACACCTTTCCCTGGTATTGTGTGGGCAATAATAACAGTCGGTTTTTCAAATATCGTCTTAGCATGCTCCATGGCATCTACGAATTGTTCAATATTATGACCATCAACTTCCAAAACATGCCAGTTGAACGCTTCATATTTTGCCTTAAGTGACTCCAACGGCATTATGTTTTCCGTCATCCCGTCTATCTGAATATTATTACGGTCAATCACTGCGGTTAAATTGCTCAACTTATTTTTACCGATAAACATCGTTGATTCCCAAGTCGCTCCCGCATCCTGCTCACCGTCAGACATAAAACAATATGTTCTAAATTTTTTCTTATCCATTCTGGCTGCATAAGCATACCCCGCCGCTTGGCCTAGACCGGACCCAAGCGGTCCCGATGTTGTTTCAACGCCAGGCAATCTTTCTCTTTCAGGATGGCCTTGGAGACGCGAACCAAATTTTCTCAACGTCTTTAATTCCTCAACCGGAAAATATCCGGCCATGGCCATTAAAACGTATCTGATCGGGGTAATATGGCCGTTAGAGAGAATTAATCTATCTCTTTCTTCCCAATCCGGCTTTGCCGGATTATGTTTTAAAACATGAAAATACATGGCCGTAAAAATATCGGCCATCCCCAGCGGCCCGGCCGTGTGCCCCGACCCTGCCTCGACCAGCATCTCAATCAAAAGTTCCCGCGCTTCATTGGCTTTCATTTCCAACTCCTCGATTTTCTGTTCAGAAATATATTGAGACATTAGTTGGGAATTAAACGGTGATTCAGTTTGAAATAAATATATTTGATACTCCCGCACTCCTTGCTTAAATAAGCGGAGGATTTTGTCGAACTACCCCACTTAACAATCTTGAAACATGGATAAGCAAACAGAAAGTATCCTATAATGGCCAGAGAGATGATAATAAAAAAATTTCTTCTCATATGTCAGACCGGTACGGGATTTGTTTAAATTATACCATTGGTCATTAAATTTGGGGAGTATTTATTGACGGTTGTGGTTTTTGTCCCCTGTGTCTTTTAAGAAAGATGGTAAGTGCCGCTGCCATTACTGCCGCTAATCCAAAAACCCAGAACAGCCAGTTGTTGGAAGGCATATCTTCAGTCGGAAATGGCGGAAAGGAGGCTGACGGTATGGGTGTGATTATCCTCGCATTCAGGCCACTGACAATATTGATTGGAATTTCACTTAATTTTTGAGCAAGAAGTGTTTGCCCGTTTTTTGATATCCTAATTGAACTATTTGCGGCTTCAGTACTCACAGTCAAGGGCAGAAATATAAACACATCTTTATGGTTGTTTTGGGATTCGCCATATTGATCGCCAGCATCCCCGGAACGTTTCCCGATTACCTCGAGGTCGGCGGTATTGTCAGAAACTTCAAAAAATCCCCTGGAAACGACGGCACTCCCATCGATTAGACTCACTTCGTAAGTCCCTTCTGTTGGTATGGGTAAATTGGCGTCATCAAAAATCTTTTGCGTTATGGAATTAATTTTAATATTTTCGTTTGTTATTGAAACGGAGAGAATCAGATAGTCTTTTTCTGAAGCCAAGACAAAGCTGGCCGATAGCAAAATAAAGAAAGTGGCGCTGAGTGCTACCATTATCCTCTTTTGTTTATTTGATGAATCCATATTCTTTTAACAGATTTATTTCCTTGCCATATGCCGGGTTGTTTTTTGCTTCAGGATAGTTGAATAAATCACCAGCAAATACATGCGCCTGGGTTAGGGTTGCAACATGTTCATAATAATCATTGTTTTTTAAATCTCTATAAACCCCCGATGCGCCGTATTGATATATAAATCCACAGCGCGGCTTCCTTAGAGGATCATTATCGCCGAACCAGTAAAATCTACCGCCCAGTGTTTCAACTGGGATGTATATACAATAAGCAATTTCTGGGTCGGACAAGGTTTTAATTCTTGCTTGAAAACCACTGGGACGACTAGGTATTGGGAAGTATTTTCCTAAATTATAAAAATGAAGCTTATGGGCTGATTCATGCAGTATGGTTTGTGACAACCAATCTAGATCTGATAAATCCGCCTCTAGATAAATTATTGAATCGCCGGGCGATGCACAACCCGCGGCCCTGAAACCTCTGCTAGCAGAGTCTCCGCAAAACCGAGTCTCAGCAAAATCATTCCATGCGTCAGCTTCAAATATATACGGTATTATGAAAAGTTTTTGATAATTCGGGTTATTGATAGTTGACAAACCCTTATTTATCGCCTGGATAAGATTAGTAATATTTGAATTCGGGGCTTTATCAGGCCAATCACCGCCAAAGAATATGGGCTTATCTTTGTAGAACCTTTGCAGATATTGAGTTCCGGTTATGGTAATTGTCACCGGATATTTAGATTGGCCGTTGTGGTTGGTGACGATAATATTGGTGGCTCCTTCCTTGGCGAATGTCTTGACGATTATTTGGGCAATGAGCATCTTGCCGTTGTCGTAAGATTCGATTTTTCTGAATTCAATCGCCGGATCTCCAGCAAGATTGCCCTTATTGTCGCTGCTTAATACGCTTCCGGATAGATTTTTGCCCCTTATAGTCGCATAGCCGTAATAATATTTGTACAGAGCCTGGCCATCAGAAGTAAAATCACTGAAAACCCCGGCCGGAAAATCTGAATTTTTCGTCCCGCTCCTAGTTATAGAGGTTATGACCGGCGCCTTAGTTTCGGGAGTTTTGGAAGTGGACGGTTGGACTGATTTACTCGGGCTTGGAGTCGGACTGGATTTTGAATCCTGGACAGCTGCCCTCAAAAGATCTTCCGCCTTTGAGCGATTATTAGAATTCCAGTATAGGACACCCAAAAGCAGAGGCCCTTTATGGACTTGCATCATATAAGTAGGTAACGGAGAGTTGGCGCCGACAATCCATAATGTTCCTCCGTCGCCGATATTAATATCAGCTACTTTATTCATTTGGATATTGGCTGGATTATCCGGCTTAGCAGCCGCATTGGCTGCCAATGAATTTGAATTATAAACCACATAACTTGTTGCCAAATTGTCGCTTCCTGAAAGAGAATTGTTGGGATCTAAAAATATTCGGCAATTGGCCGATTCCTTAGTTCCGGCCTGGTTTACAGCCCCAGCTTTGACTAGAATCGTATAAATAATCTTTTTGCCGTAGATAGATTCAACTCTTGATTTGGGAAAATATTTTTCAGCCGGTCCGCAATCTTTACCTGTTTCAGCCGGACCGGTACTGGGAATTGTAGTCCCAGTTAATTTTGTTTTGGCTTTACCCAGACTTAGGAACAAGAGATCTTGAACTTTGGATTTCACGCTTTCGGCGCTATATTCGGAAAAGTATTGCTGGAGTATGGGCGGCAACGGCTTATTGGGATCAGCAAATTGAGCCGGGTTTCCGGCGAATGACCCGGCAATTACAGAAAGAACATATTTTCCCTGGCGAGCGTAAGCCGAAGAACCGCCACCGAGCGGGCTAGAAATTAAAATTGCTTCTTCAGCAACGGCAGACAAAGACTGGGTATTTAGCTTTATGCCGGAATTTGCTGATCCTTGAGTTATCGCGTTTATTGTATCTTGATAATAATTTCTAGCCTCGGTTGAATTTATCGAAACATGAACTTTGAGACTAAGATCAGGAGCACTCAAGGGAATGCCCGTTGTTTGATCACCGTATCGGCCAAAGATCATCTTGTATTGAATCTCGAGATCATTACAGGAGCTGGTTATATCTTTGGCGGTTACAGTCGTGGCTTTAAAAATACTTTCAACTTGAGGTCTCGGAAAATAGTTATCGATCGAATCGTCGGAACAAGGGCTAACAGCAGCATTTAATTGGATCATCAAAACCGACCCAAAAATAAAGGAACAAATTACAACTAGGGTGTTTATTTGGCGAATCCTCATTAATTTACGGCATTTGCCTATCACTGAATATTATATCAGTTATAACTTATTCCGGCATGGACGGGTTTGCAGGCGGAGGGGGTGGAGGAAGATTTGAAGAACCGAATTTGTTTTTGACAAGCCAAATCCAAGTTTTAAAACCAGCAGGAATGGCCAATATTGCCAGTATTAAAAGGACTAAGGGCCAATTATCACTTAACCAGCCCATGAATCCGCCCGATGTTTCAGATTGATTCGCGATAGGCGTAACTGACATCGAAGGCGATGGACTTGGAGAAGTCACTATAAGGTTAAATGATAGCCCTTGGCCGAAGGGTTTATCCGAAGCAGGCGCGGTGCATT
>MGJB01000008.1 GCA_001794055.1 Candidatus Yanofskybacteria bacterium RIFCSPHIGHO2_01_FULL_41_26
CTTCAATCTACAAATTTTTGGCAATTTCAGCCGCGAGGCGCTGAACGGAATTGGCGTAGTTGACACAACCCGAACTTCTACTTGTAGCACTCCCGCAGTAATATCTTTTTGACGCCGCTATTTCTCCGGTGCGAGTTTGGCTACTAGCTCCATCTTTGGCAAGCTTAGCGGCTGCCGCAATAAATGCATCTTCTATACTCCAAGGATTAGCTGGATTATGGCCGGTCAACCTAGTAACCTCTTGTCTATAACCTATCCATGTAGATGGTATGAATTGAGCCGGTCCCATAGCGCCTCCCCAACTGGAACCGCATGATATCGGTGTTTGAAAAGGATCCTTGTTCAATTCCTCAGTAATATTTAAAAACAAAGCTAGATCTCTGGTTGGGTGTATGCCTTTTTTATAAATCTGGCCGTTTGTAATCCTGCGAGTAGCGCCACTGGTCGTATCAACAATAAGACACTTGCCAACATTATTTCCCAATGCGCTTTCCTGTTCAAGTTCAGCAATCAAAAAAGCTGGACGGATACCTGCCCCGATAGCCGCTAATTGGCCATATTTAATCGCTTCTTCGGCAGAAATTCCATTTTGTATCAAATAACCTATCTGATTTTTTATCGCTTCAATGTCTTTTTGGGATTTTTTGACCAATTCCTGGTATTTTGACTCTTGACCTTTAGTATCTTTTAGGAGTTTGTTTTTTTGATTTTTGTTTTGAGTTAAAGATTTATTTTCAATTTCCTGAAAATCTTTTAAACGTTCCAGCTCGGATTGTTTATCTTCAAGATTGATCTGATGCTGTTCTAGTTGCCCTTTCAATTCTTTAACCTTGTCTATGGCTGTTTTTAAACTGTCCTGGGTGATTTGAATACTATTCAAATCACTAAAAAAATCAGACAGGTTCCGGTTCTTAAGTAAAATCTCGGTCAAAGACCTCTGGTCGTTTTCGTTTATTATTTTTATGTATCGAGCTAAAGCGTTTTTGTGCGTGTTTATTTTATCTTCAGCATCGTCAATTTTGGTTTCAGTAGAACTGATTTCCAAATTTGTTTTATTAATAGAAAGTCCCAATGATTTAATTTCCAGCTGGACTTGGTTTATTTGAGAGTTTAAATTGTTTATTTCATTCTGAAGAGTTTGAGTTTGGCCCCGGGCGCCTTCTATTTTTTTTTCGTATTCATCAATCTGTTTTTGAATCTCTTCAATTTGTTTGTTTTTAACGTCTATTTCATTTTGAATGCTAGCGTGAGAAACTATGGACACAAAGGAAAAAGAAGCTAAAAATAAAACCAAATTTCCGACAATGATTACCTTATAACATCTGCTCATTTATAGATGATTATAACAAAAAAGTGGATATGTTCCTAATGACAAACTTTAAAACAACTTATATAATTTAATTGGCGGTTAAACCATGAGAAATATTTTATTATTATTTTTGTTAACTGTGGTCAGTTTGGTAATATCTCCAAAAGCATCGGCTCTTAATCCGGGCGCGGTTGACTTTCAAAAAGCCGAAAAAGCCACGCCAGCGGAGGCTTGGATTCAGGCCAATGACGGCTGGTGGCCACATATTTCCCCTGATGGAAAATATGTTGTTTACGGAAATGGCGGCAGTTACGTAACCAACCTGAAAACAAAAGAAACGCATGATATTACAAATCAAGGAGACGGAGCATCCTGTCGCACCGGCCAATGGTTTAATGATGACAATATCGTCACTACGTGTTACGGGAAAAATGGTCTCGAGGTTTGGATAGTAACAACCGGAACCTGGAAAGGTGGAAAAATTGCCGATATCAGGGTGGAAAACAAAGATCCGGTTGAACTGACAGTGACCGATTATGATCTTCCGACTGATGGACACTGGCTTGCCACGACAATCGAGGGTCTTTATGAAGATGGGCAATTTGTTGATTCTGATCTTGGCCACCCTGTCATCGCAGGCGATTTGCTTTATGCTACCTGCGACAGAGGCAGCAACCTTGGCCCGATTTGTATTTATAGAGACGGCCAATTTTTAGATTCTTTTGAAATACAAGGACTTGTTGGAGAAATGAATGCTTTGGGAGAATATGTTGCTTGGGGCGGATATAACGGAGGAACATGGGGCCGGACTTCTAAAGGAGGCATGATAAACTTAGGAGTCTGGGGTGGTCAATTTGAAGATGGCGGACCCAAAATATTTTCCGTTGATGGTAAAATTTGGCTCGCTACGTTCAATGGTTTTTCTAGCTGTGCTTTACGACCTTGGGGACAAACAAAAGTCATCCTTGTTAAGGATTGTCCGGCCGCTTCTTGGGATGTTGCCTATGACGGCCAAAATATTATAGTTGCCGCCGCCAGTGACAAGGGTCAACTTCACATAAACAAGATATCAAAGGATTCAGTAAGGGTTAATCTTTGTGGAGAGTCTTGCACAGATCTCCCTGACTCTGAAGTACCAAGATCAGATTTATTACCTTCACAAAATACCAGATCCTTTTCTTCTAACCCCTCAATAAAAGCCCCCACCGATGGCATTCCGACTGATTTAGGAGGTTTAATTCAACAAATATTTACATGGTCGCTATCAATATTAGGCATTTCCGTATTTGTAATGTTCTTTTATTCCGGCTTCTTGTGGCTTACAGCTGCCGGCAATACGGCTAAGATCGGAGAAGCAAGAACCCATATGACCAACGCGATATTTGGAGCAATTCTTTTATTGTCTGCCTATTTGATTTTATATACTATTAATCCCGACTTTGTTAAAAACACCGTTAATCTTCCGGGACTAGAGAGTCAAAAAACAAAATGAAATCTTTGCCATGGCTTATATTATAGGATTATTTTTAATTTTAGCAGTAATTTTTTCATCTATAAGCGGAGATAGTCATTTATTTAAAGACCTGCTAGGACAAGTCAAAGATAAAATTACCGCTACTATTTTTCCCAAGACAGAAAAAGAAATAATCATAGATAATCTAAATTCAAATTATCAGTTTCTAGATAAATTCTTTTCGGAAACCGTTCCAGTGATATTAAATTCAAAAAATGTTTCCGAAAAAGACAAACAAGCCGTCAAAAAAGCGGCTGAAACATTCAATAGTTCTAAAAAATTAGTAAGCGGCCTTTCTGAAATAGAAAAAGAAGAAAAGAGTCCCTTAAAAACAGTCGGCAATTTAATAGAAAAAGTTCTTAATTTTACCAACAGTTCTTTCAACCTTCCCGAGTCTTCTACTTCAAATTCTATTGACCCTACGAGCATTCCTCCTCAATGCCGTTTAGAATGCTCGACTAAATAGTCGGCGTAATTTCAAATTAATTTCTTAAATTCTTCAATGACGGATATATCCGCCGGGTCAATGTCGTATTCTTTGGCAATGTAGTATGAAACCCAATCGGCTAGTTGCAGAGAAGAAAATATTTTTTCAAAAACGTTATTTCCGGTTAATTCCATAGTTTCGACTTGAAGCTTTTTATCCCTAAACATTTTAGCCGTTATCTCCATCCTTTTTAAAATTTTCGGATGATCCGTCGAATCTTTCAAAAACACAAAATGAAAATTCTGTGATAGCAATTCGGAAACTTGATGCCCGCCAGAAGCGGACCCGCCTCTGGCAGAAAAACCTGTCATCTCATTATGATTTAATTCCGGAAAAACATTTGAGAAAGACGGCTTCTTGACCGTTTCGTTTATTTTAACTTTCCAAGCATAGGCAAGAGGTCCATTTTTTTTGGATGAATAAATAATCGGCACAAATCCTCTCAACTTTTTCGCAAGTTCTCTGCCTTCAGTTTCAATATTGGGAAGTTGAACTTCTAAACATTGGTTCAGTGCTTCGTCCTGCCTCAAAACCTTTAGTAAAGCCGTCAGATTAAGTCCCAGAGCCAGTCGTGGTTCAAGATCCCAGTCCGGCATCTCAATGTGGGGAATTGAATTTTGACGAGCAAGTTCAAGCAATTTACCGCCAATGGAAACTGCAGCCATCGGTAAGTTTCTTCTCAAGCCGGTATCAAATGCTTCCAAAACTTCTTTCGTGTTCCCGGAATAAGAATTTAAAATTATTAAACTACTTTCAAGCACTTTATTTGGCAGATCCGGCAAACCATAATCCCTGTGAACTAAAATATCCTGTTCAGGATTAGAAACTCTCAATAAGTCAGGTGCCAAAGCCGACCCACCCATACCAATAAAAATAAACCTTTCATATTTACCCAACTTACCACCATTGACTAACTCCGGCTGATATTCCAGTTGCTTTTGTAAACTTTTAACAGCTTCTTTGAAGTCCATATTTCAAGTATAACACTCATCTTAAAAACAAAAAGTCCACAATAAAAAATTAAAAACACCCTTTAGGGTGTTTTTTTTGGTTTAATGACAAAGAAAGATAATTGCCTTCTAGCATGGAGACCAGAGAAAATCCAAGATTTCCAGCCAATCCAAGCAATATTTTGGTACTGGTATCCACAGAAGAACCTTGAACCCTGAATTCACTAAATTTGCCAAGTCCTTCTACTTCGTCCAAATGCAGCGTAAAAAGACGGTCCGCTGATTTTAATTCAAAACAACGACGACTTTTTGTAAGATGAGCTAACGTTTTGTATGTTTTACATATCTGTTGAACCTCGGCTTCGTCAACTGAAAAAGAACAAGGAAAACGATGAGAAAATAAGCTGTCCTTTTGTGCCCCTTTATACATGAACTTAAGGCCGTTGTCATCTCTACGAATTCTCATCACTTCACCAAGCGGATCAGCCGGTTGGTCATCTTTTGGACTCAAATAAATATCATCCTGGTGATATTCAACAACAAAACACCATCCATTTTTGTAAATCTCGGATTCATCTGGATGTCCCACGAATTTTACTTGTTCTTCAAAATGAGGTGATCTATTAGCATGCCTGCGTATCAAAGAAGGCATAAGTGGCATGATCCGGGATACCGGAACATTAAATCTGCTACAAATGGTGGGAAGCAAATATTTCAACACCTCTTCTCCTGCTTCCTTAACGCCCATGTCCGATGTATCAATATGAAATATCGGGAGTTCGGGAACATTTTCACGAACTCCTTGCAAAACAAATTGATAGGTATCCATAGTTTGAGCTACGTCTTGCTCATTCATTTTAGAACCTCGGCGCTGGGTAAGAGCTCCTTCATACTCTCTTTTCATCGCCACTTCAACTGAACAAGTAAAAAAGAAAAACGCATCAACAAGATTTAATGCCAAAAGTTCATAAATCTGGTCTCTTACTCTTTCTGCATGGAAGGGAGCGTAAACACCCTTGCGCAATCCTTTTTCATACCAGTAAAGCATGTCAATCAAACCACGGCTTATAATAGCAACATGGCATCTTGGATCTTGGGCTAAATTCAAAACATAATCCTGAACACCAGTAAGGTGTTTAGCTTGTTCAATAGTCGAATTATCGGAAAGCATGTTTCTTACACTTTTAATTTCTGCCGTTTCTGGAGGACAAAATGCTCTAAATTTATGCCTTCTAAAAACCTGCTCTATTTTTCCGGTTACGGTAGTCTTCATGGATTTTTGGGTACCGAAAAAATCAACAAGTATAGTCTTGGGAACAGGCTCGTCTTTAGCAAACTTGACATTTATGGTATTGAAAATAAGTCCCAAAATTATCGAAGTTTCGGCTTCGCTGAATGGTCCTACAAGCAAATCTTCCATCTGTTCTTTCTCTTTTGTTAAAAAACTTGAATAGAGTATCTCAAATTAAAACTTACTGTCAATCCGTCAAATGACAGAAAAACAATTAGACTGCGCTTAGTTTTATTAAACAACAAAGCCCGCTTTCACATTTCTGCTACTTGCGGGCTTGGAGAGTCTCCTCACGAATCCTAGTCAGGATTTCGCAGAAAACTCCGACCAGGAGGGAATTTGAACCTTTATTGCCAACTTTCGTTTAACAGCTAAGCAACCGGCGGAGGGAGCATGCCAATACAATGGGGGTCTTTGTATACAAAGACCCCCATTGTATTTCTGAAATTAGCTCCGCAGTAAATTGATTAAACCCTCCCCCAATGGGAGTCGATATAGGCGTTAGCTTCGGATAACTTTAGAGCCGTAGTTCCGTTGCCTGTTCTAATATAAAACTCCTCGCCATTGTTGTCGTTTTTGAGATATGCCGGCTTGTGGCTTGGCGAAACATTTATAATACAGCATTCTTTGCTGTCCACCTGCGACCAATGTAATTTAACAAACTGCCTAAATTCTGCTCCGATCATATTGTGAAAAACTTGAGTAAAATGATTTTCAAAACCATCGGCATCTTTTCTGACGAGAGAATTATAATCAAAGGCCAGTCCTATAACTACTTTTTCATCATTAACTCCAATCACCAAATGTCCGCCTTGGGAATTAAGAAATGAGGCAATAGTTTTCATCACCGACTTTTCGAGGATCTTATTAACCACGTTCTGCCTGGTATCCCAGCGGAATGTGCTTTTAAACTCTAAATTCTCATGCTCATCTTTGTTCAATAGGTCCAGAATATTTGTCTTAGCATTTGTAAGCGTAAGATCTTCAGCATCTTTATTTGCCGAAAATCTTTTAAACTTCAAAATGAGATCGACATATTCTTCCGGAACGGGAATGTCTTTCAGCCGAATCTTTTTATTTTCATGATTGCCGGTTAATTCTATTGTCCCGTATTTGGTAAGTTTTCCTAGAGGGCTTTGTCGGTGACTTACCGAAACGACATGTTCCAGAGGAACGGCTGTCCTGTGGCGGTACAAGACGCCATAAGAGTGGATAATCTCACCGTTACGGATACGGAATGATTCCCTATACCACCTAAAAAATATAAAGAATACTAATGCTATTTCGGCCGAGAAAATAATCAGAGCTTCAGCAATACGGAATGAGATAGTGCGCGAAATGGACAGAGAGTGATAGAACTCGCCATAATCAGCAAGCGCACCGGCAATAAAAAACACAACAACCGCAACGCCTTGGAGCAAGATAAAATTCTTGACGATTACTATCGGGCTTTTTTTGATGATAATCGGCTTACCCATATTCTAAAAGCTCCTTATTAAATGATTCTCATCCTACCACTTTGAATTTGAAGGGTAAACCCCGTACGTTTTAAGTGGGTCAGAAAAACTTTAAATAGTGTCCTGTGTAGAATGCCGTGACACCAAGAATGCCGAGTATTATAAATATTAAAAGAAAAACTAAAGATTTCCGAAGAACGGCTCCGCTTGGATCATTGAAGCTCCAATAGAATATTGCCGTAGCGGCCGAATACAGTAATGTAGAAAAAATACTTTTTGATGTCCAATGGTGGCCGGAAAAATTTTTAAGCCAGTTCTTTAGCGGTATTGAAAGTTCCGCCCAAATCGTAATCACTACCACAAATACGATGGTGATAATTGCCGCAAGAGCAGACGCAGAAATAAGTCGTGGTTTATTCATAAAATTTTTATCCCCAACGGGCTGCGGCGGAAATTATAAATCCCAGCGCGCCGATAAGGAGTCCTATCACGGCAACAGCTCCGGAAAGCAACCATGCCAGCCGGCGGATCTTAAGCTGTTCCATTTCTTTTTTATCAAGCAAGGTAATAAACAACACGGTCATCGCAACCGGAACAACAAACAGGAAAATATGCTCTTTGGTTTCCATGATGATATTGTGAGCCCACGGCGCCAGGCCCTTTTGAATAACAGACTTTACAAGCGCACCGTAATAAACCACGTAGTAATATCCCCCGGCAATCCAGCTGGCGACAAAGGCGGCCACGCCGATCGTTGCCGTAACAACCATGCTTTTGTGCGAACCTCCGTCGCCTTTTAATTTCCCCATTAACCACAAAAACGCATCAATGCCGACAATCGCAAAACCCAGATGGAGACCAATAAGAACGGGTTTACTTTGGATGATTGCCCAGAAGTCCATATATTTATATTATACTAAACTTTTAATTTAGGTTCTACTCTTTTTAATAACACAGCATTTGTGGCTACAATAATGGACGACATAGACATTAGAAGGGCTGAAATTTCAGGACGGAGTGACCAACCAAACGAATTATAAAACACTCCGGCGGCAACAGGAATTGCGAGCATATTATAAATCGCCGCCCAAAATAAATTCTGCTTCATCTTAATAACCGTCGCCTTGCTTAAACGAATAGCAGCCACAATGTCATAGGGATCCGACTTCATAAGAACAATATTTCCTGTTTCAATGGCCACATCCGTTCCTGCACCTATGGCGATACCTATATCTGATTGTGCCAATGCCGGAGCATCGTTGATACCGTCTCCAACCATAGCGACAAATTTGCCTTCGTCTTGCAATTTTTTGACATATTTTGCTTTATCCTCCGGAAGAACTTCAGCAAACACCCGATCAATGCCCAGATCCTTTGCGATACCTTCCGCCACTTTTGGATGGTCGCCCGTTATCATAACAACCTCCATACCGAAATTTTTTAATGCTGCTATTGTTTTTTTAGAATTAACTCGCGGCGGATCGGCGGCAGCGATAACGCCGGCAAAAACACCGTCAACGGCCAGCAAACTTAGAGTCTTTCCCTCTCCGACAAGCCGATCAAGAATATCTCTCGTTGGTTCAGTGGTAATGCCATTATCCCTAAGCAATTTTTCTTTCCCGGCAAAAATAATTTTACCGTCAATTCGCGCCTTCAGGCCATAGCCCACGATAGATTCAAAATTCTCCATCGGTTTAAGAGGTAAAGCATGGCGCTTCTTGGTTTCTTCAAAAATAGTTTTTGCTAAAGGATGGTTAGAGCCCTCTTCCAAGCTAGCTTCATATTGAAGTATCTGATGTTCAGTAAAGCCATTGAATGCTACTACATCAGTAACTTTTGGTTTTCCTTCTGTAAGCGTACCTGTTTTATCAAGAATAATCGCATTTACCCTTGAGGTATTCTCAAGCGTTGCCGCGTCTTTAATAAGAATATTGTATTTGGCGCCGATTCCTGTACCTACGGCGACAGCTGTCGGCGTAGCAAGTCCTAAAGCATCTGGACAGGCAATGACCACTGCTGAAACGGCAAAAGTTAATGCCGTAAAAAGTCCAGTTCCCGCGCCAAAGTACCAACCCATAAACGCGCCTACCCCCGAACCAATAGCAACAACCACCAACCAGCCGGCTGCCCTATCGGCAATACGCTGACCAGGAGCTTTAGAGTTCTGGGCAGTTTCAACAAGTTTAATAATTTGAGCCAGAACGGTTTTTGACCCGACTTGGGTTGCCTTAAATTTAACAGCGCCGGTTTGATTAACCGAACCGCCAACAACTTTGTCGTTAATTTTTTTTACCACCGGAATTGATTCTCCAGTTATAAGCGACTCATCAATAGAAGTTTCGCCTTCAACTATCTCTCCGTCTACCGGCACCTTATCGCCGGGACGCAATATTACGATATCGTCATGGACTATTTCGGCACTTGAAATAACGGTTTCTTTGCCGTTACGGATAACTTTCGCCTGCGGCGGGACCAGGTCAAAAAGAGCGCGCAAAGCGTCAGAAGTCCCCCTTCGCGACTTCATTTCCATCCAATGGCCGAATAATACAAAAGTTACAAGCAAGGCAGCGGCTTCATAGAATGTTTCTGACCCCGGCTTCACGAAAGTAAGCAGAACGCTGAATAAATATGCCGCAAGGACACCTGTGGCGATCAGAACCGACATATTCAGTTTTTTGGCCTTGAGTGAATAATAGGTACCGGTAATAAAAATCGAGCCAGTCCAGAATACTATTGGCGTAGTAAGTATCAAAAGCAACCAATTTATCGGAATTGGCGATAGGAGTTCAAACTTTAAAAGATTGGCCCCGACCGGCGAATAAAGAAAAATGGGGATAGAAAGCAAAAGTGAGACCAAAAACCTCCGGCGCATATCTTGCTCCATTTTTGTGGCCATCTGCGGGCTGGTCATAGCCACCTCATGATCTTTGTGACTCATCTCCGAAACATCATAACTGCCACCAACCTCTTTTGGCTTGCCCTCCATAGATTTAGCGACGGAGGGAATAAGTGCCATTCCACAACCTGGACAAAGCCCCGGCTCGTCTCTAATGACGTCCGGGTGCATGGGGCAGGTATACACGTATTTTCCTGATTTATTTTTTATAATTTCCTTATCGTTATTTTGTTTATGATTACAACAATTTTTCATATAATTTAATTAAAAGTTAATCCCGTGCACAGATTATTAGTTTGTCAGTGCACGAGACTCAATTCTAATTTATTTTCCCACAGAACGGTTATGCAGCCAAGCAAATACATAAGCCGTAATATAAGTTAACACCGTTACTTCAACAAATCCATAAACTACTTCCGGAAAAGTTACGCCGGATTCAACGTTTACTAAATGGACTATCCAGCTGAAAAGCTTTTCGGCTATATTTGGAATTGTTGCCACTAATGTGGCACAAATAACATACCAAATTGTCATTACTTCTGCCGCAGCAAACGCAAATTTATTTTTATTAAGTTGTTCCATAATTCCACCTCCCCTCTTTTGTCATATTACGTATTTATACTCCACAGCTCCCGCCGCTTTGCCGTTCAACCGGTTTTATCTTGTTGAGAATGTTTCGATAACCGGAAGCACTGGAATAATCCGCTCCCAGAACTTCTTTGGGGTCAACCTTTTTCCACGGCGTTCCTTGGGAATCAAAATATTTCGCTAAATTGATATGTGTCTCCGGAAACCAGTAGGAATTAACCGTCAGAGCGGCTTTATACATGTCCGCTTCGTTCACGCCCTGCGAGGCCATTAGTTCAAGAAAACCCAGCATGGCCATGCCGTGGTTGCAGTCCGGGAAATAGGTCGGATTACCGCAGCATGAGCGATAGATATTCCAGCTTGTCTTTTCAACAAGCTGTTGTTGTTCCGCGGTAAGAGGAACAAATTCATGTTTAGAATAATGGTTCATGGTATTTCCTTTAGCTAATGTCCATCCGCCCGTAGAAGCAAACCCGCCCGCTCCTCCGTATTTCTTGTCGGACATCGGCCCCTTTTCAAGAATAGTGTTTTTATTTCCAAGGCCGAGCGCCCATAAAAGATTCAGCAAAACCCCGGAGTTCTCTTTTGTGATTTTTATGTTGCCGTCGTCAGAATCATAAAGAAGACGGCGTGTTTCTTCATTCAATCCGCCTTGATTTTTATAAACATCCTCAAATTTATCGGCATCTATAACCCCGGCCTTTATCATTTGGGCTCCCAAGTCGCCCCATTTGACCGGCAGGACTACTCCTTCGGCAGGCAGAACCGCTTTTTCAAACTTAGCCGCTTCTCTTGCTTCCAGTGACTCCGGCAAGCCCAACAACTTTGCCGTTGATGATTTAAGCTGAAAACTTAGTGAAAAATTGAAGAAGGTAAAAGCAAGCAATGCTCCGGCTGTAATAAAACACGCGACAGCAAACAGTAGTCTCGTCTTAATTTTTGCAAACAGTGATTTTAATTTTAATATCATTTTTAGATTATTATCTTAACCAGCCGGTTATCGTTTGGACAAGCTGGTTAAGATAAATGTTTATTGTCGTTTGGAATTCTCCTCCCCCCATTGCCAATTGGTTTGTTTTTGCAAGATATAAGATGAAAATACCCATAAAAAAGAAAGTCGCGCCGGATATCAGGTCGGCTATCGCAAGATTGATCTGTTTTCCGCCGATTGAATAAGACACTCCCTTGTTTGACTCCATCAGCTTTTGGACAAAGTGGTTTTTATCCAAGAGGTATGCTATCAGAAAAAGCGGGGCAACCATTCCAAGAACATACGCAAAAGAATAAATCCCTCCCCAGAAAATGGAATTGGGCAATATAGATAAAGCAACAACGCCGGCCAGGACCGGGGCGCAACACATCGTCGCAAACCCTGAAAAAACTCCAAGCGTAAAGACAGAACCGGCATTTGTAACCTTTAATTTGGGGTGGACCGAGAACGGCATTGAAAAGTGCCGGCCCAATAATATTGACGCGCCAAGAAGTAAAAGGAATATTCCGCCGATAATATATATCGGGTCGTGGAATTTACTGAATAATTTTCCCAGACCGGCTGCTCCCATGCCAAGCGGTAAAAACACCGTTAAGAGGCCCAGAAAAAACACAAAGGTCATCAAGAGAACCATCCGTTTTTCCCGAAAAATTGAGCCGAGGTACGATGGCAATAAGACGGTAATGCAGCAGGGTGCGAACAGCGCCGCTATTCCTGCGACAAATGCCGTAATAAGCGATGCGATAATTAATGTTTCCATGATTTATTTCAACCTTTCTATTTCTTTAATTAATTTGTCGTTGGCCAAAGCCATGTTTGGATCGTCCAGCGTGAATCTAATTATACCTTCTTTATCTATTATGAAGTATGTGTGACCGGGCAAAGCTCCGGGATGCATCGGCGAGTCAAGATATAATACATCGTACGCCTTAGATACGGAATGCGAGGTATCAAAAAGAATTTTGGCCTTTGCCAAGTTTGGAGATTTACTTACAATATCAAGCCACTGACTCTTGGTATCAACAACTATTGAGAAGGCCGCAATGCTTTCGGTCTCAAATCTTGGATCATTTCCAAGCTGGGCTATCTGATCCCAGCAAGCCGGATAACACATTGCCCCTTCGTTAAAGAAAAGGACAACATTTTTCCCAAGATAATTATTTAACTTAACAATTTCTCCACTAATACTTTCCACCTCAAAGCCTGGAGCCCTTTTACCTACTGCTTCTTTGAAATAAATTTTTTCTTTTATGTCCGGACTGATCGTACCGTTTATTTCGGAAGGCTTGCCCCCGCTGGTAAATAAAATCAGTCCGCCGAGAATAACCGCTGACATGCTGATAAATATTTTTTTGTTTAATTGTTTCATTTAATTTAGAGTAGCAAAAAATCCCCGTATAATAGAGTAAAGAAAACGCACGGCATAAACCCGTTCGACTCCGCCAGCTGGCAGACAAGTTTATGCCGGCGTTCTATCGAGCAGTAGGGCTATTTTCGTGAAGAGAAAACCAATGAGAAGTTTTACTTTCGGTTAAGGGCGTAAACGATTCAAAAAAACGTTCAAACTGGTAACAGCTTGCTCTGCCGACGCTTAAAAGGCTAGGCCTGAATAGATTCAAAATAAGCCCAAACAATAAAAAGATGACCAGGGCGAAATAAATATTTAAAAAGTTACCGAGGTGGGCGCTTGAAAACCCTTTAAACAAGTTCAGGTGAAAATCTGCAAAAGCAAATGGATTGGCAGGGCAATCTAAACCATTTGCTGTTTTTGTGACGCATAGTTCATCGCTATGAGAATTGCTATGATACATAGCCACAAAACTAAGGACAGAAATCCCCAAAAAAGACAGTATTATTAAACTTGTCAGTAAAACTTTCATCATTTCAAGTATACTGCAAATTATTTTTTTAATCAATTTATGGTAAAATTGAATAATTATTAATTAAACTTTGCAATGAAAAACCATAAGTTCCCGATGCGGATAAATCAATATTTGGCTTGGCAAAAACATTCCACCCGCAGAGATGGAGATGAACTTGTTCAAAAAAAACAGGTAACCATCAACGGAAGATTCGCGGAACTCAGCGATAAGGTCAACGAAAACGATGTCGTGGAGGTTTTAAAAAGCAAGAAGCCAAAAAATTATCTCTATTTTGCCTACAACAAGCCCGCAGGAGAAACGACGGATACGCCGGTCTTTCTCAATAAAGAGATATTCCCCTTGGGCCGGCTGGATAAAGATTCCCACGGATTGATGCTCTTGACCAACGACGGCCGCGTTACCGACCGGCTTTTAAATCCGGAATATGCCCATGAAAAAGAGTATGTCGTCATAGTCAAAGAGAAGTTGAGGCCAAATTTCAAACAAAAAATGGAAGCGGGGGTTGATATTGAAGGCTATCTGACAAAAAAATGCAAAGTTGAGATACTGAACAACTTTACTTTCAAAATAACCATGACCGAGGGTAAGAAACATCAGATAAGAAGAATGTGTGTTGCCCTGTACAATGAAGTCAGAGATCTCAAAAGAACGAAAATACTGAACATAGAACTCGGCAACTTGCCTCCCGGCAGTCACAGAACCATCGAAAGTAAAGAATTGGGGTTCTTTCTAAAAAGTATCGGACTTTAGTTTCTATTGCAACTTACCGTCTATTATTTTCTTGAATTCTTCAAGACCTGGTATACCGTTCAATTTTTCTCCGTTAATAAAGAAGGACGGGGTAGAATTAACGCCAAGTGCTTGTCCGTCAGAACGGTCTTTAATAATAATGTCTTTGAATTTTTCCTGACTTACAGAATCAGTAAATAAGTTAATATCTAATCCAAGCTCCTTGGCGTATCCAATAAATATTTCTAAAGCCTTAGAGTTTCCCGACCACTCGTTTTGGCGCCCATAAAGCATCTCGCTCATTTCTAAAAATTTTCCCTGAACCCTTGCGGCCTCGGACGCCTCGGCCGAGATCATAGCGTTAGAATGCTGCGGGAGAGGAAAGTTTCTGAAAACAAAATTTACATTAGGATTATTTTTGTATGCTTTAACAAGCTCTTGGACGATGGGGCTGGCATATGCACACGCAGGACATTGGTAATCGCCAAATTCAACAATATTAACCTTGGCATCTTTAGTGCCGGTCATATAACTTAACTGGCCAATTAATAGATTGGGATCAGCAATAGCTATTTGAGATCCCGTGTTCGTCTTGTAGATCAAAAGCGCAAACAAAGCAAAAAAGATTACACCAACGCCTGAAATAATTTTAGCTTCTTTGGTCATATTTGTGAATTAATAATGCGACAGTAATAAGAATAAAGGATAACAGTGACAGAAGGGGTATGTCAATGAAACCAAGCAATTGTACATATTTGGTAGTGCAGGATATGCCAAAAGTGCAGGGTGCTAATCTCTCTTGTATAACACCATAATACAATAAATTTTGATAAAAAGCAATGCCCCCCCCTATTATGCTCAACGGCAAGGCATAGTCGTAAAAATGTTTGTCCTTTTTAATAATTCCAACGCCAATAATCAAGACCAAGGGGTACATAGCAATTCTTTGATACCAACAGAGAACACAGGGCGTAAAACCCAAAATCTCGCCAAAATACAAACTCCCTGTCATTGAAATTACAGCGGTAATCCACGCTATATATAATATTTTGTCCTTAATCAATTTGATCATGGGTAAATTATACTCACATTCTACACTTTTTTATAAATTTTTTCCAGTAAACAAATCCCCCTTTTTTGAAAAAGGGGGATTTGTTTATAATTATTATTATTTAACAAACAACCTGACAAACCAACCCAAGAAACTAAATTGACTCTCGTGATCTTTGGCAAATGCCTCTGCTTTTACTAAAGTTGCCTTCAGGGCATCAATTTGTTTCTGAATATCAGCTTTGAGACTGATATCCGTAATTCGTTCTAAGGATTTGGTAAGCCTGTCAATCGCATTCTGTGTCGTTACAAGCTCACTTCGGAGAGCTCCCAAATTCTTGTAATCAGTCCCTAAAAACAAAACCTTAAACTTGCTAACCTTGTCTACATTATTTATTGCTTCTTCGGCTTTTTTAGCCGAATCTTCCTGCTCTTGAGCAACCTTACGCACCTCCTGGCCGATAGTACTGTCTTGCCCCGCAACTCTTCTCAATTCTTGGACAATTTTAGCAACTTCACTACGGTGCTCCTGCCCCGTTATCTTCGTTGTGTTATCTTTAGCAAAAACCGCGTGAGAAGTCAGTAAAAACAACACCAAAACGACCACAAATATTGCATACCTGCCATACTGAACATTTTGTAGTTTTTTCATAAATTAATTATGCCACACTTTCTAATTTTAAACAAAAAAATATCCACAATATGATTTGTGGATATTTATTTATTAAATTTTCCTTAGGAAACCTTAGTTAAAACTTAACCCCCATTTCACGAGACAACTTCTCGGCCTCTTGGACCATAGCGCCTAAACCGACATCAATACCGTCGCTCCAGAATTGAGGATTGCGTGGATCAAGACCGAAAGGTTCTATTAGCTCCATGGCATTTTTAGTTCCACCAGAACGAAGCAAGTCAAGATATAATGACTCAAACCTCTCGCCAATGTGCGGTTGTTGTGCATATAAACTTTGAGTCAAAAGCTGGCCGAAAGCATAACCGTAAACATAGAATGGCCTGTGAAAATGAGAAACGTATGACCAGAGAAGGTCGGCGTTATCATAAGTAAAAATTTCTCCTTCTTTACCGTAAAATTCTTTCAAGGTTTCAAGCCAAATCGCGCTGATTTCTTCGACAGAATATTTCTTGGGTTCGCTCCATTTTTGGTAAGATATGTCCATTCCATGAAGGCGTCTCTCAAAATTAGAAAATCCTATCTGACGAATAACGGTATTAATCGCATCATCAATTATAGCCATCATCAATGCAAGCAATGATTTCTTATCGCCTTTTTCGATAAGCTGTTTTTTTAAAAAATTAAACGTCGTCATCTCGCCAAAAACAGATGCTGTTTCAGCATAAGCAGTCGGTGCTTGATACATAAGCGGCCCTTGAGCTTCGCCAGCAAGCAATCCATGTACACCATGGCCGAGTTCGTGAGCCAACGTCATGACGTCCTTATTGGACCCAAGATAATTGAGAAAAGTAAACGATGTCGGAACATTCCCCGGCAAAACAAAAGAATAATTGTAAGCTCCGCCACGCCGGCCTTTTTCCGCAGGAGCATCAATACGTTTTTGATCTATCGATTTACGGATAAGTCCCGCAAGTGTTGGGCTAAAACTTTGGTAAGCTTCAAGAACTGTTGCCATTGCTTCTTGAAACGGCACAACGGTAGTATCGACAAAAGGCATCGGCGCATTCCGGTCGCTCCACTTTAGATTTTTCAAACCAAGATGAGCGGCCTTAAGTCGGTAAAAACGCTTCGCAATGGGTCCACCCACATCACGGACAGAATTATGTAGCGCATCCACCACTTCATCTGATACCCTGTTTGATTTATTCTGTAGCTCCATCGGATGATTATAACCACGCTCACGAGTTTCAACCGCCTTGGAACCAACTATCATGTAAAGAGTTTGTGCCGCATATTTGGCAAACGATCCCATAAGGCTACCAGAAATAATTTTCAACAGTTCAGCTCTTTCATCAGCATTTTTTGACTCGTTCAGAAAATGAAGTGCTTCTGTCAAACTTTTCTTTTCATCCCGAAACTCAACTACCAAATCTGCTTCCAATTCATCAAAAAAATCGCCCCATGAACTGGCCCCAAACGGCGAACGCTTGGCAATTGCAGATTCCACTGGCTCGCTGAGATAATAAGGTTTAAAAAGCCTACAAAACTCTATCCATGGACGATGTCTAGCCACGACAGGATCGGAATATAAATTATCAAGAATAGATTCACCTAAAGCAACGAGCTCAATCTGAAAGAAGGTCAGATTATCGCCAAATTCTCTGCTTAATGTCTTATCTATTTCAGCTATTTTTGATTTAACAGCCGGCTCGGCAACATTTAGACTTTGAAGGAGAAAGAGATATCCCGACACCTTGTTGTTTAACATTTCAATCTCTGAACGGTCAGAAATCGCTTGACCAAGAGTGCTTGAAAGCCTCCCTTTATATAAGACATTAAACCTCTTGGCTATTTCAACAAGCGTAGCCACATCTGCATCAATTTGGGGATCATTTATACTCAAGTACATTAAGCCAAGATCCCATCTAACCGTTTCGGCTCCAGTGCTTATGTTGGTCATAGTTTTTCTTTTTTAAATAAAAAAGTACTTACAAATTTATAACATGCGTTAAATGTAGCGTCAATTCTATCTAAGAATATCGGGCGGAGTCCTGCCCTCCAACGCTTCAATAATATTAGCCGCGGCAAGTTCAGACATCTTGGCTCGTGTTTCTTCGGTAGCGGAAGCAATGTGGGGCGTTAGAATGACATTATTTAAATTTAATAAACTCGGCGTAATTTTCGGCTCAAATTCAAAAACATCAAGGGCGGCGCCGGCGATTGTTCTTGTGTTTAATGCTTCAGCCAAAGCCGTTTCATCAATAATCGGTCCGCGAGAAGTATTGACCAGATAGGCTGTCGGCTTCATAAGCTTAAACTGCGGTTCGCCTATCAAGTGATGGGTCTGGGGAATAAGTGGAACATGAATACTGATAAAATCGGCTTCCCGCAAAACGCCATCAATCGTTTCCGTAAAAACAGCACCGCACATTTTTTCAAATTCCTCGTTTCTCTTAACATCATAATAAATAACTTTCATATCAAATCCCTTAACTGCATGAAATGCTACGCGACTGCCGATCCTTCCCAGTCCGACTATGCCCAATGTTTTGCGGGATAAATCGGCACCCAACAGAAGCATTGGAGCCCAGCCCTCATATCTATCGGCTCTGACAAATTTATCGGCCTCAACAACACGATGAGCAATAGCCAACATTAAAGCAAAAGTATGCTCGGCAACGGTATCAGTTAGAACATCGGGCGTATTAGTTATCATGATTCCCAACCGTTTGGCTGTTTCCTTGTCAATATTGTCAAAACCAACTGCGAAGTTGGCAAAAATTTTAACCGTCGGAAGAGAGGCCCCAAGAACATCTGCGTCAATCCTGTCAGTTAAAAGACAAAGCACAGCATCGTAATTTTGGCCTTTGATAAAACTTACTAACTCTTCTTTAGAAAGCACTCTATTTTCCGGACTGACAACAATCTCATAACCGCGCGCAGTTAAAAGTTCAATACCCGGTTTGGGAATCATTCTTGTTATAAATATTTTCGGCATAATTTTTTATGATATATTCTTATTTTAATTTTATCTTAAAACCGGAAAACTGCAATAGCAGCTGCCGGTTTAAAAATGAGTTTCTTGTGATTATTCCAAAAACGTGAGGGCCTTGCCTCGTTTGTCGGCTCGGCCGGTTCGGCCGATGCGGTGAATATAATCATGATATGTTGCCGGTAAGTCATAGTTAATAACATGGCTCACATCGGCAATATCAAGGCCTCTGGCGGCAACATCTGTTGCGACCAAAATCTGAATATAGTTATTTTTAAATAAATCGAGTGCCTTCTGGCGTTGAGATTGGTTTTTGTTGCCATGAATAGACCCCGATTTAAATCCGCGTCTTTCAAGGATCTGTGAAAGGCGTTCTACGCCATGTTTGGTTCTTCCAAAAATAAGCACCTTGCAAAATTCTGTTTTCTTTGACAATAAATCATGGAGAACTTCTACCTTGTCTTTACCGTCTGTTCGGATAACATCCTGCTCTACATTCTTTGCAGTATCTCTCGTCTTAACCGAAATCCTGATTGGTTGACGAAGAAATTCATAGATGAGGTTGTCTATGTCGCGTGAAATAGTTGCTGAAAAGAAAAGCGTCTGCCGTTCTTTAGGCATCCCGGCCATTATAAAACGCATATCGTTTATAAATCCCATATCAAGCATCCTGTCTGCTTCATCCAGAACAATGGTCCTGAAATTAGCAAGGCGTATAAACCCATGCTCAATATGGTCTTTCAAACGGCCCGGTGTACCGATTATAAAGTTATATTGATTTCTTAATTGTGAAATTTGACGGCCCATACTAGCCCCTCCCACACAACAAACCGAAAAAATTCTCATTCCTTTTGTGAAGCCATGCAATTCGTCTTCTATTTGCAAAGCAAGTTCTCGGGTAGGAACCACAATCAAAACCATTTCCCTACGATTTAAAATAACTTTATTTATCAATGGGATTAAGAACGCCGCAGTCTTGCCAGTACCAGTATTAGCAACCCCAACAACATCAGAACCACTCAAAATATGAGTAATCGCTCTGTCTTGAATCGGAGTCGGGGTAATATAGCCCTTTGAGGCAATTGCTTTCTTTACAGTTAAATCAACATTAAAATCCTGAAAATTATGTTCAGGAACAAAATGTTCAACTTCTTCGGTGATTACCGCTTTGTTGATGAATAACGCCGGATTGATATATTCTCCGGAATTCTTTTTGCGACTGCCGCCAAAACGAGAAGAGCTTCCTCCCCTTTTAAATGCCGATCTGCCCGAAGATCTTGTTTTAAATCCCCTATTGCTGAAATTTCTTGTAAACATAAGAATACTCTCATGAGTTTTTAGAAAAAGTTGAATCTGTTGATAACCGACTTCGCAAGTCGGTATGTGGATAACTTTGCCATTAGGGACAATTCCCTAACAAAACCCGAAGAGATTTAGTTATATACTAAGTATATATTAAAACAGCCTTTCTGTCAAATGTTATTCCGTGGTCTGACCGTCAAAGTGTTCCTCATTGGCTTCCGCAATATCTACTGAGCGAGCCAACCACCGTCTACATAAAAAGTAGCACCAGTTACATAACTCGCCTCTTCTGATGCCAAAAAGATAACCATCGCCGACACTTCTTCCGGTTTGCCAATTCTTTTGAGAGGTACTCTCGTTAAAATTTCTTCGTTAATTTCCTTGCCAAGCTCTTTACCAGGCTCACGAACCATGGGCGTATCAATCGCTCCGGGTGCAATTGCATTAACATTAACCCCCAATTCTGCCCATTCAGTGGCTAATGTCTCTGTCATGCCTATAATTCCACCCTTGGAAGCAGCATAGTGCGCTGCACCGATAAAACCTATTCCTGTTCCACCAGAAGCAATTGAGGATATATTAATAATTCGCCCTCCGCCTCCGTCAGTTGACGGATGGCGAATATTTTTCGCCATTTCTTTGGCGGCCCTCTGGGCGCACAAAAACTGGCCTTTAAGATTTATGTTTATCATTTTATCCCAATCTTCTTCTGTTATTTCTAAAGCCGGTTTAGGCACAAAAATTCCGGCATTATTGACAAGAATATCTAGCCGACCATATTTTTTAATAACCTCATCAAATACTTGGTCAATCTCGGCTTTATTTGTTACATCCATTGCAAAACACACCGCCTCGCCGCCTTTTGAGACAATCTCATCAACAACGACTTGGCACCCTTCAATAGTTCGGTTAGTCACTACCACTTTAGCCCCTTGTCCGGCCAAAGCCAAAGCATGAGCCCTGCCCATTCCCTGCCGAGCTCCGGTAACCAACGCAACTTTGTCTTTTAGTTCAAACATAAGCGGTCAAACACTTAACCCAATTATGACACATTCAGAATATTGGCGATAATAACTCCAACAACTATCGCCACGCTTCCGAGAATCACCATTTTTAAGACATTACCAAAAATTTTAGTTCCCGATATTTTCCCGCTAAAGACCCCAAGCAGTCCGAGAGCTGCTATTGAAAAGAGTATCGATACGATAAGAGCATTATTATTCAAGAAAACATAAGGGGCCAGCGGAATAAAACCCGATATAAAGTATGAAAAAAACATTATCAGTCCACTTTTAGCCGAACCCCTGATAGATATCTCCCGGCGTTTTGCATATTCTTCCGCTGAATGTTCCGACAAAATACTCCCGACCGCCATAGAGAACGCTTCGACAAATATCAAAATAGCCCCGGTCAATATCAGATGGCTCCTGGAAATTCCAGAGATCGCCACTCCAGACAACAATCCGACCGTCGAAACCAGGCTGTCCTCAACCCCAAAAATAAAATTTCTTAAACCAGAAGTTGATCTCATTATTTTGATATCACCACGCAATTGTTAAATTAGGCATATTTCCTTCGTTTTTGAAACCAAGAATCCAATCCCCAGACAGTCCCTGCATTTGAAGCAAAGAGAACAAGGAAGGTGGTTATGTAGATTATATGTTCGTCAACCAAGAATGAATGTTCTCCCGCATAAGGAAAGCTCAATACAGGCAAATAGTACAAAATCATCAAAAGCACGCCTCCGACAGAAGCCAATTTCACCAATAATCCGATAATAAGAGCAACGCCAACAAGGGTAAGGCCCCATTCATTCACGAAATTTACCCAGCCGAGATTACCCGCGCTTGCGAACCATTGGAAAAGCCCGGGAAATGTTTTAGCGCTATTCAAATATTCCGTAGCCGACCAACTTGGATTTAAAACTTTTGTTATTCCGGCGTAGAAAAATAACACGCCCAAAGAGATCCTCGATAAAAAAACTGCTACTTTCAATTGTTTATCCATAAAACACCTCCATCCTTACCAATTTTAACACTAAAAAATCCCACGAAAAGCGGAATTGTGGACAAAGAAGCGCGAAGAAAATCTTGTCATTGCGTTAATAATTACTTAAACCCAAACTTTTCTTTTAGACTCTTAAAAAAGTAGTGTTTTTCAAATTCAGCAAATTTTACCAAATGAGGCGAGTTTTTGATTATAATCTGATCATTCTTTTCAAGTGGAAATGCTGATTCGCCGTCTCCTATTAATATGACATCGACTTTTTTATTAGTTTTTGATAGAGAAATTATACCGGTTTTTCTATAAGAAAGCACTTTGATATTAATCGTATTGTTATATTTCACTACAACACTAGGACTGGGAATATCATGATCCAATAATTCGGTAATGATGAAGCATTTAATATCCGGCATAACTATCGGGCCATGAGCTGATAAGTTATATGCAGTCGAACCAGTAGCCGTAGCAACAAGAAGGCCAGTTCCTCTAATGTGTTGTACTGGGTGATTAGACACTTTGGCTTCAAGTTCAACCATGCCCAACGGATTTTTAATTACTACTTCATTCAATGCTTCAGTTCTAAAAATAGTCTTACCTTTTCTCTCAACTTCAGCCAGCACCATCATCCGTTCTGTAATATCATACTTTCCTTTTAAAAAACTACTTAAAACTTTCAGGAAGTCTTTTTCCTGCCTTGCCGAGGCTAAAAATCCTATATTGCCCAGGTTCAAACCAAGTATTACTGAGCCAAGACGATGATATTTCCTGGCTGCTTCTAAGATCGTGCCGTCTCCACCAAGAACAATTATTAAATCGGGCTTGTTGGGATCAATCTTTAAATCAGGGAACCTCTTTTTGATAAAGGCTTTTATCCTGGTCGCCCATAGTAAAGCCCGCTTGTTTGAGGGGTGGTAGACAACATAGAATTTGTGAGGAAATTGACTTTTAATAACCATTTAGTGT
>MGJB01000009.1 GCA_001794055.1 Candidatus Yanofskybacteria bacterium RIFCSPHIGHO2_01_FULL_41_26
CGATTTGAACAAACGAATCGAATGAAGCCGTGGCGTCAACTTCTAAGTCGCCAGAAACAAGAAGGTCGTTGGAAGCGGTGATGTAGTTGGTGTGGCCGGTAGTGGCAGTGCCAAACCTCGAATACGCTGCAGAGCTATAGCCTCCGACTTGGAGTGTGTTGCCGGTCAGGAGGTAGGAGGCCGAGGCCGTGCCCTGGACTTCAAAGACGGTGGAAGGAGCTTGGCCGATGCCGATGAAATAGTTGCCCACGCCTCGATTAATAGTCAGATTGGCATCTAAGGTCATTGAGTCAACAAATTCATCAAAGTCAAGAGAATTGGAAGCAAGACCCGTGCCCCAGCTCAATGTGCCCGAACCATTCGTTTTTAAAACATTACCGCTGTTACCATCGGCCGAAGGCCAAGTATATGTTACACCTCGCAATGTGGTTGCGCCGGAAATACTAGCGGTGCCGCCGACTTCTAAGTTGGAAGAAACGGAGGCAGAACCGACCACTTGGAACTTGGTGGTTGGACCCGTCGTCCCGATGCCGACGTTGCCGGAATTTTGAACATAGAGAGTATTAGAAATTGATGCCGGACCACCGGAGACGGAAAAGATTGTAGCGCTTGAACTGGATATAAAAACCGGTTCGTTAAATTCAAAACGGTTCTGTGTTGAATTCCATTTTAAAGTCGAATTCGGTGTGGTCGTGCCTCTTTCAAAAGACAAATAAGAATCTTCGGAGTCAGAACTGGTATTGTCGCTATTAATTCTAAACGATGAGCTTGAGGTGCCAGCAAAGTTAACACTGCCGGAAGCGGTGAACGTCCCGCTTAAATTAAGATTCTGGGCAAAGACATTTGTCCACCGATTTGCCGATGAACCTAAATTGTGTGAACCGGAAGGAACAAGATCAGATTGAACATAGTTGCTCACAACAAGATTGCTAAGCGTTGATGTTCCCGCAGACAAATTACCCCCGACAGTTGTATTGCCACTTGAATCAACACTGAAATATTTGGAAAAAACTGTAAAGCGGGAATTTTCCGGTTTGTCTTGGTTGCCAATAATCGCATCATCAGATACACCCAGTGTTCCGAATGATCCATCGGAGCCCCAAACTCCTTCATAGAAAAATCCCATCCCCTTAAAGTCGCTTTGGCCATTCACTTCCAGACCGCCGACAGAAATACCATTGGCAGTAGAAGCGCCGTTTGTTGTAACAAAATCAAGATTGATATTTTGTTTTTTAATACCGTCCAGATATTCGGCGTTTAAATTTTTAATCAGCGAAAGATTATTAATGTGAATAGTGCCACTAGTTAAAGTTATGTCTTTTCCGAAAACCGCATCGCCAAAAACACCCAAACCCCCATAAACCTGTAAAGAATCCATTAATTTGGTTGCGCCTTTTACAACCAGTATTTTGCCAACTTCAACGTTACCTTCTAGATACACGTCCTCGTAAGTAAGATTGCCATTTTTGGTAACGAAGGCGAGAGTAAAATCTTTGGAGGCCAAGCCGTTTAAATAATTGGCGTTTAAATTTTCCACCAAAGTCATCGAATCCACTACTATCGGCGCCACTCCATCGGGCGCATAGGAACGCAACTGGCCTTGCGTTTCAATATGTCCAAATATCGAAACGTTTCCCGCTTTATCCAAAACAAGGACCTCGTTCGCGTGCGTGCCCGGAAAATGCCCCTGAATTGTGTCTGCATCCTTGAATGCTTTTTTGGCTTGTTGAACGATATGATCAACTTGGCCAAAACTAAATCCGCCGGCAATTACGAATATTGCGACAATCGCCGTAATCATAATTACTGTCATCCTGACAGGATTTCGCATCATAGAATGTGCAAAGCGATTAAACATCTTGAAACGATGCGCGAACGAAGAAATTTCCGTATCAAAAAATTCTTTTTGTTCTGAGGTTAAAGAACTCTGAACTTGAGTTTGAACAACAACCGGTTGATTAACTTTTTCAGTAATTTTTTCGGCAAAACTACCGAGTGAATCAGAAAGTTTATCGAGTTTGTCCAAAACCAAGCTTTTGCGATTTTCCTCAAGGACCGTCCTTGTCTGCAAGGGCGGTCCTTGTATTATTTGCGGCGGCATAGTTACAACCGGAGTTTGAATTTTTGTTTCTTTTTCGCTCCCTAAAAATACTTGCGGATTGAGACGCTCAAATTCTTCAAATATTTTTGAATGCTCAGAATGTTTAATCGGTTCTCCTTTTTCAGGTTCTTCCGGAGTAAGCGAAGACGTAAGCCGTCCAAAAATATTTTTAGGCAAAGAAACAAAAACGCTTTGTGTTTTTAAATAATTATCTATCGCTTCGCGCGTCGTATACCAATTCCTTCCTATTTTTTTAGAAAAAATCTTTCCTCGTCTTGCAAGTAAACTTAAATACTCCTGTGAATAGGCACATAAACGCGAAGCCTCAAGCATAGAAATCCAGCGGTAATTTTTGTCTTGAAAATCCATTTAATTTACTGTATACTTAAAAAACCTAAAGCCCGTAAATTTTTACGAGCTTCGGGTGTGCATTCCCCCAGTCCCGCCTTTGGCGGGACTGGGCCTTTTTTATCTGATAACTGTGCATTTACTTTTTCCAGCTTTATACTGATTATGTGTTACGGACGAATTTTCTTTGATTTACAACAAAAAAATATTACATCCGATATCGTATCGGATAGATTCATTCCGATACATAAAGTATAACATTGGATGTTGAAAAAATGTTGATAAGTCGGCATTTTTTGCCAAGGTCAGACCTTGGATCAATAAAAAGATCGGACCTTTTATGAAAAGAGTTAGCAACTTATCCACATTGACAGCTGATGGGTAATAAAAGTAGAATTAATATATAAACAATCATAAACCTAGATATCATAAGTTTAATAAAAACATTTAAACTCTGTGCCCTGATGAGTGAATGGTTTATAATGGTTTATAAATTAGTAATTAGAAATTAGTAATTATTTAACATATGCCGAAAAAATTTTTGACAGTAAATGATGTTGCCAGATTGCTTGGAGTAACCCCCTTGACGGTTCGCAACTGGGATCATGCCGGCAAGCTTATCGCCTATCGCAACCCTGTGAATAACTATCGCCTGTACAAAATTGAGGATGTTGAAGTTCTCTTAAAACAAATAGAACATTCCAAAGAAAAAACTCGAAAACTTAAAATAGATATATTTTAAGTTTTAAAAAATTGTAATCAAAAAATCCCCTAAAGGGGATTTTGTTTTATTTTATCGCGGCATCCATTCTCGCATTAATTTTTTTCTCAACATGCATTGCAACATTCTGTCCGACTAAACTACCGACAACTCCTCCAACAACATATGGCGCTATTTTGTCTGGGGTAATATTCTTCAAAGCAAGTTGATGCATTGTTAAATACCAGACTCCGTTAGAAAACATGGATGCCCACATAAGATAAGTATCGTGATTTCTTTGCCGCGCCCGACTGACAATAGCGAAGCTGACACTCTGGCCAAAAGCATATCCAAGAAGAAGCATTACGTTAACAAAATTATTCTGACCAAAAATAAGTCCGTGAATAACCATCCCTAGAGAAAAGACTGCGATCTGAAGAACAGGCCATTCTATGTTTTTATCTCCCACAATATGGAAATCAAATTTAGCATTAATTTTATCCGAAATACTTCGGGCAAAATATTGACCGGTCAAACTCCCCATCACTCCCCCAGTGGTGGTAGGCAAGAACAATGCCCAATTCATTTCATAATTGAACATGATTGCTAATCCTAAAAATTTTGCGCCGGTCTGAAGTAGTGCGGCACATCCGTGAAACCAATAGTTGTCGCTGCTGCGAGCTAGCCTCAAAACTGCAAAAGAAAAATTATCAACCAATGCAAGAAGTGCTAATCCGGCAATCATCCATGGAGTGAGCGATGACTGCACAAAAATAATTTGCAAAACAAGAACAACTAACAAAATAACCAGGGAGGGCCAAAATCTCATGAGTTGAGGTTGATCCTTTGGCGCTTCAGACCCTGCTCCAATTAATTTTTCTATCCTTCGGGACACAATGTTGCCATGTAAGCTTCCAAACACAGTAGCAAACATGTATGTCGGAAGGAGCATCAAAGACATCTGATCTCGATAGAGATAGCGCAGGGTTACAAAAAACACCAAACTTGCTAGAACAGCGGTAAAAGCATGGAAAGCATTGCTGCTGCGAGTGCCCGCCCTCGACTGAAGACCATAGGAAACGTTCTGGACATAAGCAATCAAGACAAGAAACAGGACTCCGTACCAAAAAGTCGTGTCAGGATTCAGGCCCACTTGAAGCAATATAATGGCGCCTAAAAAATAAAGAGGATCGGAAATATACCGCATTCTAAATCTCCTGATTTTTAATGTTCGTTGGATTCCTTATAACACATCCGGTAACAAAATCAACCTCAAAATCAAAAACCCCCACATGGGGGTTGCTTTAAACAGGATTCGGAAGAAACGAATCCCAGTCTATCTTTAAGTTCTTTTTGAAATACTCTCTGATATGTTCAACTCTCAAGGTTCTAAGCAGAATTGGCCCGGATGAAGGTCCATTAACCGGAAGACCAACGAATGATACTCCGGTATTATTCGGCGGGAATCCTCTTTCACCGTATGGGTCGGTATGGGTACCAGCCCCGCACATATGATAGTAAGCATACCGCGTACTCACGGCAGCAAAGAAATGTTTGTCGCCATAAGTCTTGAGTGTAACCCTACCGGTCATGTAGCCACCATAGTCGCCCCGGGTAGCGTCATTCTTGACCGCTCCCAGAAGCGTATCGGACCAGCTTCCCATTCTCGGAGGATCGCTACGAAATTCCAGACCCCATTCATAACCGCCCGGCGCTTTAACCGTACCCCAGGCAAAAAATTTATTTCCATACAACGAAGCCGCAACGGCTTTTTCAAGAAAGCTCTTTTTGTTGTGCCACTTGGGCAGTGACAGAAGCATTGTTCGAATCTTATCCGCAAAAATAAACCCATCCGTAAGATTATCTTCAAGAGTTCTAGCGGTATGATTCCCAGCCCCACAATTTATAAACCCCGCATCCCTAGCGTCAAACAATTCTCTCTTATGTTCACTCACTCCTCTTAACACCAGACCAGCCTTGAGATCGCCGGACAAAATGGCATTCCAAAAATCAAGATTAGGCTCAAGATGCCTCTCAATAACCTGAATAACCTGCTCCTGGTACCAGTCCGAACCTCTCGATCGGAACTGATCCAGAACAAACAAATGAAGATTGGCGAGAATCTCCTTGGCCTTTTCGGGGTTCGCATTTCTGATGGCGTTAACCCTTTCCTTCATTTCTCTTTCAATGCGAGTATACGACATAGCCAGTTGATCCGGCTGTTTGTGAGTATCGAAGTGATTACCCTGAACCCAGTCGTCATTCACGTTGTAAAAGTGAATGGGCAGCTTTCCTTCAAATAAATGAGCTTCTCGCATCATTTGAATAGCGGCGTCAGAAACGCCAAGATACTGCTGTCTGGCTTCACACCAGAATTCCTCTCTGGCCCTTGAACCAAAGTGGGGATCGGTTGCAGTCATTACCCAAATATATTTTCCATCAAAGTAGGTCCCACCTGAACCGTTGGCTTTAATGGATTTTTTGGCATACCGCGGCAACGCATCAATGCTGATATCGTCAACATTCAACATTCCGTTGGTAAAATTCAGACGCAGAACCCCCGGCTTGAACTGACCGTTAAAAACAGCTTTCGCAATCGGATGTCCGCTATCTTCAAGCGTTTCAACAAGAAATTTATCATCAACGGCAATCGGGGCAACATAGAACTGAACACTGCCTCTTTGTCCGTTTTCAACAACACTTTCCCGTACTGTAAACCTCATATTGAGCGCATAGGGATGGCAAATAATTACGGTTTTGGGAATATCACCAAGAAGCACCCTCGGGCCATGCTTCTTAACATTTTCAGCAAGCAAACCGTCGCTTACCCTGAGATGCTTTGGCACATTAAATTCAATAACTTCGTTCTGTACCTTGGCAAAAAAAGTTCCCTGACTCACAACTTTAGAATTAGGTACTGCCTCTTCAAATTTCTTAACAATAAAGTTTAAGACTTTACGGTAAAATCTCTGCCTATCCTCAACGCTAATATTAGAGATGATGGTTCTGGACTGTTCGTTAATTAAACCTTCAAGTCTCCTCTCCAGCTCCTTTAATTCCACAGGCGTGAGACCTCTTTTGTCGGCAGAAGAAATGGCTGATTTAACAAGCCGGATTTCAGCGCCCAACTTGTTCCATTCTATTAATGTTCCTCTCTTGAGATCCCAGTATGCGGCCGCAGCAATGAGTTCGGTTTCTTTTGGTCCAAAGGCTATCAAAACAGGACCGTCAAATTCCGGCAATGCTGTGTTGTCCAGATCGCGAGATATTTTAGACCAACCGCCTTCTATAATGTTAACCAGTTTTTCAGCCGTTATTTCATAAACAAACTTGGGAGACTTAGGATTATCCCTGATCTTCCTGGCCTTGTCCTGATAAGAAGGATCAAGAAGATCAACATTAATATTCTGCCCCGAGAAAAAAGCTCTGAAAATACTAGTCGGTCCAGCTGCTTTCTTAATTTCAATGTCTATGGGATTGACGACTATAACAGCCGAATCGCCTCTAAGTTTTGCATCAATCAAAGCACGCTTGATAGGATTATTTTTGATTAGTCTCTCATGCTTTAATCCAATATTGGCTCCATTAATAAGCAGAACGGTTGGATTTGGCTTAACAGTCGGAATTACGACCGGAGAAGATATCGTAGTCTTGGGTAATTTGAAGTTGCCATCCATATCACTCAAATCACCTATTCTGCCAAGACCTTTAAGAAATTGGACTGGATTCTTAAAATTGCTTACTCCTGATAACCGTCTCGCCTTTTCTTCAATCATTTTTCTCGGAATATAGTTATAATGCTCTTCAAATTTAGCAAGAGGGAGGTCGTGACCAACTATGTTCTTGAGTTGGCTTTCAACTTCTTTTGTCCACAAAAGCTTGTCCATCCTGACCCTAAAAGCCTTTTTTGTCAGTCCATGAACTTGGCTATTAAATTCTTTCTGAATTGTTTTGAAGAGACCGTCAACCCCCTTGGATTTGAGTTCGCCAGACTTGATAAGTTCAGCCAAACGTTCATCATAAACATTTATTTTATTCTTCGGCTTTTTAGAAGGAGTGGCTTTTTCGTCGCGCTGTTTTCGGAAAGTCATTTTTTCTCCCTGGTTTTAAACGTACTTGCCTACATAATATCAGACGAAATTAATATGGCAAGCATAAAACGCCCTTAAGGGCGTTTTATGCATTTGCTGCGGGGGCACTAGGAGTTGCACCTAGGACGTCCGTTTTGGAGACGGAAATTTTACTGCTAAACTATGCCCCCTTCTTGATATAATTATAACAATAACTTAACGCGTTTGGCCAAGGTCAAAGCGAGAGTGAAGCCCAAACTGAGCCATACTGAAGTATGGCGAAGGAGGACTGGAACTCTCAACACAGAGATTGGTCAAAGCTTGCGTACGGCCCAGCTATGCTGGCCGAGCAAGCGTACGCAAAAGTTATTACCCTGTCATGCGAGCCTCTTTATGGGGAGTATGCTTCTTGCACCATTTGCAAAATTTCTTATACTCTAGTTTTCTTTCAACCAGTTTTTTATTTTTTGAAGTATAATAATTGGCCTGCTTGCAAATAGTACACTTCATTCTTAATAAATTATCTTGCGACATAAATTTAAATTATCTATAGATTATACACTAAACCTGTTTTTTTTCAAAACTGGAGCCGTTGGTCGGGATTGAACCGACGACCTACTCCTTACCATGGAGTTGCTCTACCACTGAGCTACAACGGCAACACATAAAGAACTTGTGGGCGGTGAGGGATTTGCACCCCCGAAGGCCAACGGCCGCGACGTTTACAGCGTCGTGTGTTTGACTACTCCACCAACCGCCCAATTATTTATTAAATTTACCAACTTATACATTTATTTTACCATATTTTAAGTGGCCCGTAGGATACCTTTATAAAATTACTTTTCGAATAATTTGCTTAAAATATCTGGAGCCACCTGTCAGATTCGAACTGACGACATCCACTTTACAAAAGTGGCGCTCTACCAACTGAGCTAAGGTGGCATAAGTACTACTTTATCAGTTTTTTTGCCACTTGAGAAAGTCTTTTTTGCAATTTTTCGTCATGAGGACTTAATTCTATTGCTGCTTCAAACGATTCTTTGGCATCAGAAAAACTTTTCATTTTAACATAGAGATCGCCGAGAATTTCGTACAATTTGAAGTCCTTGGGATTTTTAGCTATTTCTATTATCAATCTCTGCTCTTCTTTTTTAATTTCTTCCGTATTTGTTTTTAGGGTAGATTGAACTTTAAGAATTGGGGTTTCGGTTATTTCCGTCTTCTCTGTGATAACCGAAGTCGTCGTTCTGGAAATATTGCCTTTTCTTATTTTTTTTATCCATGATTCAGAAATTCTATCAATTTTCAACGAAATAACCCGCAGTCTTCGGAGAAACTTTTCAAGTTCTATAAACCATAAATTACCATATTCTTTCAATTTTAAGTTTTGGAGTCTCTCTGATAATTCCGGAAGTAAATCAATTAAAAAGTATCCGAGCACACTTGATTGCGCAGATAAGTGGGTTTCAGGGGTAAGTTTGTTTAAATATGGCATCTTGCGAAAAAAAATAATAGAAATTCCTATCGCAGATGCCAACATTAACACAAGAGGAATAAGGATGAACATGTGCTAAATTTGAAATATTTCAAAGCGGCCTATTTGGATATTCTCTCCTAATTTAGCCACATAATTATTAACGAGTTCTTTTATAGTAATGTCCAGATCTTTCACATACGGCTGTTCAAGAAGTCCGACAATATCGCCCGGTTTCATGGCGGCAATGTGCATGGCAAGTTCTTTGGCTAATTCCTGAAAATCAGCATTTCTTGCCACAAAATCCGTTTCACAAAGAATTTCTACCATAGAACCAAGTTTTTTAGTCGCATGAATATAGGAAGCAATTACACCTTCCTTAACTTCACGGGAAGATTTCTTCTCGGCAATTTTAATTCCACGAGTTCGCAATATTTCTAACGCTTTTGTCTCTTCACCCCCGGCACCGTCAAGAGCCTTTTTTATCTCGTTAAAAGAAAGCCCTGTGCTTTCCCGTAAATGTTTTACTTTTTCTACATCAGTTCGTGCCATTTGCCTTTTACTATTTATTATTTGCCACCAGTTCGTTTTTGATCGTTTCCATAATCAAGTCCACAGACTTTTTGGAGCGATCATTAGCTGGGATCACATAATCCATATCATCAGGATTAGAATCTGTGTTGGTTATGCCTAATGTTTTAACCCCCATTCTTTTGGCCTCTTTGACTGGCAAGGAACTTTCTTTCAAAGAAGAAACAAATACCGCATCCGGCATTCGGATTAGTTTTTTTAAACCTTCAAAATGAACAGACATTTTCTGAAGTTCTTTGTTGAACATCATTCTTTCTTTTTTTGTGTATTTATCCAACTCACCGGACTTGGTTGCTTTTTCCAATTCCTCCAATTTTTTGACTCTTGAGTTGATCACTTTGTAATTAGTAAGCGTTCCGCCCAACCATCGATCAACAACATAGGGCATATTCAACGCTTCGGCTAATTCTTTTGTAGAATCAACTGACTGCTTGGTAAGGCCAACA
This sequence comes from Candidatus Yanofskybacteria bacterium RIFCSPHIGHO2_01_FULL_41_26, assembly GCA_001794055.1. Lineage (GTDB taxonomy): Bacteria > Patescibacteriota > Minisyncoccia > 2-02-FULL-40-12 > GWA2-44-9 > 2-01-FULL-41-26. The sequence continues at coordinate 9,731 of MGJB01000009.1, forward strand.
AACAACACTAGGCCTCCTTTTGCTAAAATTGATTTAAGAAATTCAATGCTGTTTTTTAATTGGGCCTGGGTTTTTAAAAGATCAATAATGCATATCCCATCACGGATAGTAAAAACATACCTTGACATCAAGGGGTTATAGACTGTCTTTTTCCGACCGAAGTGCATGCCTGCTTTCAACATGTCTTCGTATGGCACTTGTAATTCTATTTCTTGCATGAGAATAATGTTATCAAAATTTAGTTTTAAAATCAAGCCATTTTGACTTTACCAAGGTTTTGTAATATCATCTGTATTATGAAACAAGGAATACATCCTCAATATTACCCTAATGCCAAGGTTAAATGCGCCTGCGGCAACACTTGGACAACCGGCTCTACTATGCCGGAAGTTAACACTGGAATCTGTTCTAAATGTCATCCTTTTTACACCGGCACGGAAAAAATTCTTGATACTCGAGGCCGTGTTGAGAAGTTCAAAAAGCGCCTTGAAAAAACTGCATTGAAAGTATCTCCATCAAAAAAGAGAGCAAGAAAATAAATGGGCTATATTCCCTATCAAAATCAAAAACCTCGCAATTTCAACAACGAGGCCATAGTGGAAATAAGAGCCGGCGCTGGAGGCGATGAAGCAGGTCTTTTTGCTGCAACTCTTTTTGATATGTACAAAAAATACGCCGCTCTCAAAGGCTGGGGTTTTGAGATTATAGATTCAAATGAAACAAATATCGGCGGATTTAAATCTGTTGTTTTTGAATTAAAAGGAGATAGTGCTTTGACAAAGATAAAAAATGAATCAGGAGTTCATAGGGTGCAGAGAGTACCTAAGACCGAAAAGAGCGGCAGGGTCCATACTTCCACCGCCACAGTTGCAGTGCTTGCCAAGGCGAACGAAAGCGAACTTCAAATCCGCTCCGATGAACTTGAGGTCACATTTTCCCGTGCCGGCGGTCCTGGAGGACAAAATGTAAACAAGGTAGAAACTGCTGTAAGAATCCTGCACAAACCTTCAGGAATTGTTGTTTCTTCAAGACAAGAAAGGAATCAGCAAAGAAATCGAGATAAAGCCATGGATATTTTGAGAGCGAAACTTTTGGAAATAAAAAGGGCCGAAGAAACAGGCAATATCACCGAAGAACGCCGTAAACAAATTGGCACCGGAGACAGATCGGAAAAAATAAGAACCTATAACTTTCCCCGAGACAGAATAACCGATCATAGGATAAAAAAAAGCTGGGGAAACATAGACAAGATATTGAATGGAAACTTAGATCCCGTTTTTGACGCATTAAACGATAATAAAAATGAATAATCTAGATTTAAAAAGCCCCATCTTTAAGCCCAAACCCGGTTGGGGCGGAAAATTAAAAAAGTGGCTTGCCAACAACGGATTGCCACTTTTTGTTTTGTTTTGGGTGTGTTTGTTATTCTTCTTTCTTCTCTTCAGATAACGGCGCAGGCTTTTCCTCGCCCTCTTCCGGAACTTCTTTCTCCTCTTTCTCTTTCTTGATGACTTCGACGTCTTCAATGGTCGTGGTCGGAGCTTCCAAAGCTTTTTCAAGCTCTTCTGCCGACATAGGTTCTTGGACGGTAGCAACTATTTCTTCGATTTCTGCCACCACATTCAGCTTGGAGTCCAATTTCAAATCTTTGACCAATATCTGGTCTCCAATATTCTTCAGCGAGGATAGGTCTATCACCACCTCATGAGGCAAGTCCTGCGGGAAGGCCTCTATTTCCAATTCGTTGATGTTTCTTACGAATATGCCCCCAAGATCTTTAACTGCCGGTGATTCGCCTTGAAAAACTACCGCCACTTTGGCCTTAATTTTTTCATCCAGACGGACTTTATAAAAATCGGCATGTAAAATATCGTCGTTTATAGCATCTTTGGCTATATCATTAATAATAGTTGGATAGGATTGGCCGTCTACGCTTAAATAAATCAGGGTTGATTCACCGGCTAACTCAAAGGCCTTACGAAAATCTTTAACCGAAACCTGAAGCGGAATTGATTCCTGATTTTTACCATACAAAACCGCCGGTATATATCCGGATTTTCTCAAAGCATTCAGCCCGCTTCCAATAACTTCCCTCTTTTCAGCATTAAGTTCTATTTTTTGATTCTTGATAGCCATGTTGTTTAGCTTAGGTATATTACTTCAATTTTTATTTAAAATCAAGAGCTCGCTCCACCTCATCCCAAATCAGACCGCATAAAATTCTACTGAATTTTTGCTCTCTCTCGGCCCGGGGTTGCCTCCGAACGTTTTTCTTTGGGATAAGGTGTCGCTCATTTCTAATTTTTCTAAAAAAACGGGCGAGATTATCGCACCGCAACTTTTACTCCGCAGTCCCAGCAGCGACCACAACCGCTTATCCAATGATCATGGTCACAAGCCCATCTTCCAACATCTTCAGCGATAATTCTTTTTTCTAGACCGGTTGAACGGATTCTTAAAACAAGATATCTGCTGTTCGCATCACGCTGATATTCTGCTTTCACTTGAATTCATCCTTAAGCAAATTAGTTGCTGACATAATAATATTTAGGGCGACGTTAGTCAATTAAGAGACCATGGTTTAGCGAAAGGCCTTTGACCAATTTTCTCACATCTGCACGATTGGCTCTATTTCAACTTCTCTGACGCTATTTCTCTGGGTACCGACCCGAGGATGTCGGGAACGGGTGGCTTTAGCCAGCCGCATGGCCCGACAGGAGTGGCTTCGGACGGTCAGAGAAATTAGGAAGAGATGTTAGAAATAGTCCAAGAGGAAGCCGTGAGAAAATTGGGTAAGAACTGAAGCGGCTATTTACCCATGAATAGTTTTATCTTTTGAGTGACGAGTTTTTTGACTTCGTCTACGGCTGGGCCGAGGTATTTGTAGGGCGTTGTTTCGTTGGGATGAGCATGAAATTGTTTGTCTATTTCGTTGCGATAAGCAACTCGAAGTTCAGTATTAAAATGGACATTAGTAATCCCTGCCTTGATAGCGGCCACCACGTCCTTATCTTTAAGACCTGATGCTCCGTGCAATACATAATATGGTCTTGGTTCAACAGCCATTATCTTTGAGAAATGGTCTATATCCAACTTTTCTTCTTGGTCGATTACTATGCCATGAATGTTGCCGAAAACAATAGCCATCCTATCCACTCCCGTTCGTGAAACAAAATCCGCCACTTCTTCCGGCTTGGAATAATCGGCAGGATTTATTTCTATTTTTGTCTGGATCTCCGATGAACCTCGCAAATATCCAAGTTCGCCTTCTACTGAAATATCCGTCCGCCGGCTGGCGGATACCGAATGAGCATAATCTGTAACCTGTTTTGTTAAAGCAATATTCTCTTCAAGGTTCAGCCTTGAAGCGTCAATAATGACAGAATCGTAACCAGCATCAATCGCTTCTTTGCATTTTTCAAATGATTTAAAGTGATCAGCATTCAGAAAAATCGGATAATTTAAATCGTCTCTCATCGCCTTAACCAAAGCCACCGATTCGTTCATTCCTATAAAACTGGCCTCCCCCTCGGAAGTGCCAACCATAACCGCCGGAGCACCGGCATCGCGGGATGCCTCAATTATTCCCCGTAACACATCCCCGGTGACAAAATTAAAATGACCAATGGCATATTTCCCATCCCTGGCCTGTTTTAGATAATCATTTAAGTTCAAAATTTTATGAATCCGTCTATTATGTTTTCTTCTATCAATTCGTTCATCCTTTCTCTGCCTTGATATTCCGAGAAGATCTTATTCCAGAGTGCCTCCTGCTGATGATAAAGATATTTAATTTGACCTTTTTTGACTAAAGACATAATTAAGTCGGTTAAATCAAAACTGACCAACTCTGCTTGTCCTGAGCTTGTCGAAGGAAAGAAATCCCCTACATAATCCAGTCCCGTCCAGTATTCCAAACCGATATTGCCATCTTTTGGCAGCATTCTTCCTAACCGCTCCAGGTCTTCCGAAACCTTGAGCCAGTGTTCCGCTTCCGGATTCACATGCGGTTGGAATAGTCTAAAGTCTTGTTCATTATCCTTGGCCAGATAGGTCTGGACCACTCGCCAGACAGGTCTCTCGCCTTGACTAGACAGGCTTTCAATTTTTTTATCAGACACATCACCTCTTAAAAGTGATCTGAATTTATCTATAAAATCAGGGTCTTTCATGAATTTTCGAAATAAGTCTGAATAGAAAGGCACCTCGTGCAGATAGTGCATTATCAAGGTAAACATTCTCATCGTCTCGCCGGCAGTATCAATTGGCAGAGGAATTACAAAGATAACCCCATATTCTTTCAGGTGGCTGATGTTATGATATTTTTTCTCAAGAAATTTCTCGGCCACTGCAAGCCATTTGGTTTCCAACACCTTCAATTCCACGTCTCTTTCTTCAAAATCTTCTGGTTTTAATTCGTTATAAGCAACATCAAAAAATTTATGCATCCACTCCGTGCTTTGAGTAAATCTTAAAGAACTGACTACGGAGGCAAATCCTTCTTTATCCAAAAGTTCTTTCACGCTTTTATATCCAAAAAAATTCAAAAGATTATCCGGCCGATATTTGTCCAATAATTCGGCAGCTTTTTCTTTTTTAATAAACATCCCCTTAGGCGGAGTAAAGAGTTTAAAAGCAGTTTCACAAAGTTTTCCACAAACAACAGACATCTGTGAAAGATCAGGCTTATCAAGCAACTCATACAAATTTTTATCCAAATCAACCAAACGACGGATCAAGGCAGTATAAACTTCTTCAGCCGTTGAATTTCTGGTCAAAGAAAGTTCATTCAAAATTTTTGAAACTAAAACGTCGTTTTGGTTTGCGACGACCTCCATAACCCCATCTTGACCGGTAACTTTGCCCATTTTCTCGTCCAACTCATAGAGAACCTCAGGAGTGGTTCTCAATAATGCTGCAAGTTTTTTGTATGGCTCCAACATAAGATAGTTAAAAGTTTATAAAGTTCTTAAGGTTATAAAGCGTTGATAATGAATTTATTTTCTTAGAACTTGATGGACTTTATTAACTTTAAAAACTTGATGAACTTACTGTAACCAGCGGCCACGGTCCCCAATCATCTTTTTTCAAAATCCCGGCTTTCGCTCCATACTGGGTTACCACCGAAGAAGCATTGGCCGTGGCAAATTGTATTGCTTTTGAAATGTCCCCTGAACGAATATATTCGGAGATAAATCCTGAACTGAAAGCGTCGCCAGCTCCCGTTCTTTCAACTATCGGAGAGTCCGGGACTCCCGCTTGATAGACATTTTTTCCATCAGAAACAACCACGCCTTCCGGGCCTTTGGTCATGACAAATATTCCACCAATAATTTCGTCCATAAACTTAAAAATTTCTTCCTCTTCATTATAGTCAATTCCTGTTAACCTGGCCGCTTCTTCCTGATTCATTATTACAATTAAAAAATTCCTTAGTAACGGTTTTAATTTTTCTAATCCATGATCCAGTTCCTTTCCACCGGGATTGATGGCTAGTTTTATATTATTGGCAACAGCCCAATTAACAGCTTGTTCTAACAAATTATAATGTCCGCCTAAGCTATCCAAAAATAACCATTTGGTTTGCAGCTGTCCAAAAGCAATCTTATTCACATCAAAATGCTGGCCTTCGCCTTTGTAAGACAAGATCGTCCTTTCCCCCAAAGAGTCAACCAAGATTACGGAATAAGCAGTAAAATCATCATCATGTTTCTGGAAATATTTTGTCTCGATACCCTCTTTTTCCAGTTCGTTTAGAATTTCTTGGCCATTCAAATCGTTGCCTATAACTCCAATACAGGCCGTAGCCAATCCTTGTTTTGCAAAAGTAACTGCGGTATTGGTTCCCCCGCCCCCGGAAGTAAACACAATTTTATAAATCTCTATTTTTGAACCTAAAGGAAAACAGAGGGCTTTACCAGTAGAAAAATCCGGCATGTTAGCAGACCTGAAATTATCTGCATTTATAAAAACGTCACGGGTTGTAGAACCTATTGAAACTATATCATACATACTATTCATTTTGTCCTATTTTTCTAAGTTCTTCAATTGCTTTACCCACATCTTTACCCTCGTTAAGAATATGGGTGCCAACAACCAACATTGATGTACCTACTGCAATTAACCTTCTTGCTGTTTCTGAATGAATCGCTCCGTCCGCCATAATCGGTATGTCTGGATAGTGACCATGAAAATCTAAAATCTTATCAATAACACTTTCCACAAACTCTCCCCCATAGTTACCGGGGTGCACTGTCATGAACTGGACGAAATCAATATTGTCCATCAATTCAAATATCTTCTCAATCTGTGTTTCTGGATTTAAAACCAGACCGACTTTTCTGCCGTTAAGATGTATCGATTCAACAAGATTTCTATGGCCATGGTCAGTTTCAGCATGGATCAAAAATCTGTCCGCCTTGGTCTTATACCAAAAATACATCTGATCTTCCGGCCGCGAAACCATGAGATGAACGTCAAACTTAACCTTGGTTTCCATGATCATTAATTCTTCGTATCCGGAAATGGTTTTAGTCAAAACAAAATCTCCATCTCCGATATCCAAATGCACTCTGTCAACATACGGCTCAACTATTCTTAATAGCTTTTCAAATTCTTCCGATGTTTTGGCAAGTATTGAAGGGATTATTTTAGTCATGTAAGTCAATCCTGATGTGATTCATTGCATAATTCATATCTGTTCCCACTTTTTTCCTGGGGTTAAATATATTCTGGGGATCAAAAATTAGTTTCGTTTTTTCAAATAACTTATAAACCTCCGGGCCGTACATTTTTTCAAGATACGGTGTGCGAATAAGCCCATCGTTATGCTCAGCAGTAATCGAACCATGATATTCTAAAACCAGATCATAGATCTTTTCTGAAAGTTCCGGAATGATTTGTCTTGATTTATCGTCAGACAAGTCCATCAGGGGTATAATATGAAAATTTCCATCTCCAGGATGGCCGGCAATTGTATAAACCATGTAGTTTTTATATTGGTCAAGAATTGCATTAAGTCTGGGCAAAAATTCAGTCAGATATAGCGGTCTAACCACTATATCATCAATAAAGGGAGCGGTTTTTTTGCCTTTCACATGCTTTCTTAATAAGTTAAAACTTTCTCTCCTTATTAACCAATACTTCTGAGCATCAGCATCATCTTTTGTAATTCTTGTCTTTACTCCAAACTTATTGAAAATTTCATTCTGACATTTTTTTATTTTATCCATAAGTTCGCCTTTATCATCGTCGGTAAATTCCACCAACATCACCATTTTAGGAATCCCGCCCGTTAAAATTGCCCAAAGATCAGGGATAAACCTAAACACAGCACCGAATCCAATTCGTTTTATCAGATCCGGGAGAATTTTGAAGGTCAAATAAAGCGTATGATCGTCATATGACTCAAAGCTTTCCGGCTCACTTTTGTTAACTAAATTTACCACCTCACCTAAAAATTCTAGATCCCGCAGGAATATTATCAATAATCCTGAATATTTCTTAGGTTTTATCAGTCGGAATTTAATTTTTGTAATCAACCCTAAGGTTCCCTGAGCTCCTGTGAATAATTGCGCCAGGTCAAACCTCTTCCTATTCCACACATTCCACAACAGATAGCCTGCTGAATTTTTGGACACATTGGGTCTGGCTTTCTGGATAAGTTCATAATTGAATTCCAACAATGCATACATCTGACGATAAATCTCGCCCTCAAGATTATTCTGTAGTTTCTTTTGTTCCAATTCTTCAGGGCCAATCGCTTTAAAAACATATTCTTCGCCATCGCTTAAAACAACATTGAGTTCCTGGACATAGTCTTCGGTTTTTCCGTAATGCAAAGATTTTTCTCCTCCGGAATTGTTGGCCACCATTCCACCCATGGTACAGATTTCGCGAGAAGCCGGATATGATGGCAACAATAAATTTTCCTTCAGGGTTTTCTTTTCAAAATCACGATAAAAAACCCCGGGTTCGACAACCGCGAACCCACCCTCTCCCGAAGGTGCCCTTTGTATTTCTATAATCGTGTTATAATATTTGGTAAAGTCCAGAATAATAGAATCATTCAAAACTCCTCCGGTCATATCTGTGCCCCCCGAACGAGCCGTTAAAGATAGTCCGGGATTAGAACCTTTATTGTTCGCAACCCATTTAATTAAATTTTTTATATCATCATTTTTTGGTTTAATAACCAGTTGGGGTTTAATTTCAAAGATGCTTGCATCATGGCTATAAACCAAAAGATCTTTTTCATTAGAGCTTATTTCGCCTGTTATTATATTTTTCAATTCCTCAATCATAAGGCCAAATTCTAATTTTTCTTTTCAATTTCACTTACTTCTTTCAGTCTGCGATTGAATCGTTCTTCCTCAGCAAATTCAGTATCAAGAAAAGTTTTGACTATTTCTTTGGCTTCTTCTTCAGAAATAAAATTCGAAGCTAAGGCCAAAACATTGATATTGTCGTCATTGCGGGCAGCTCGAATCTGTTCTTTGCTGATCGCCAAACCCGAACGAATACCGTCAAATTTATTAGCGACCACATCCGCCCCTACGCCCGACCCGCAAACAAGTATTCCCCTATCCTCTGGTTTAACCATGCTCTCGGTCACCTTTTTGGCATATATCGGGTAATCGTCTGTCGGATCCAACTCAAAAGCTCCCATATCTTCATGGTCATAGCCCCATTCAGTGAGCCATTGCTTAATTTTTTCTTTGAGGGCAAAACCTAGATGATCAGCCGTTAGATAAATCATAAATGAAATTGGAAATTACTTTTGGCGATTAAGATAATTAACAGCCGAAAGGGTTGCTATGCAGCCCTGACCGGCGGCGATAACTATTTGATTAAAAGAAACATCAGTCACATCTCCGGCGGCATATAGTCCCGGAATGTTTGTTTCGCAATTTTTATTTACAATTATTTCTCCGAAGTTGTTTTTATTAACACCATCGGGAACAATATTGGAATTCGGTATCATGCCTATGTGCACAAAAATACCATCGACCATTATTTCTTGCTCGTTATTTTTTTCGTATTTCAAACTAGTAACAAACTGTTCACCCGTAATTTGAGTTGTTTTCGCCCCATAAATTATCTCAACATTTTTCTTGGCTTTCAAGTTATCAATCAGTATCTGATCTCCCTTAAACATCTGATTTTTGTTTATTACATAAACTTTTGAAGAAAGGTCCGCCAGCATTAAACCCGCCTCTAATGCTGAATTTCCTCCGCCAATAACGACTGTTATCTTACCGCTAAATAATGGGCCGTCACAAACCGTGCAATAACTGACCCCCTTATTTCTAAACTCTTTTTCACCCGGAACATTTAATTCTCTGGGGTGCACTCCGGTGGCCACTATAACGGACTTGGCCAGATAGTCGCAATTCAAGGTCGGACCTTGAGAACTTTCTTTAAGGTCCGACCTTGAATCTGTTTTTGTCTTAATACAAAAATAACCATCGTTCTGTTTAACTATTTCATCAACCTCGACGCCTTCTTCTGGAATAACACCATAAAACTTGAGATGTTCCTTGAATTGATTGGCAAGGGTAATGCCGTCGGTCTGAATAACTCCAGGCCAGTTGCCTATCTCACCTGAAGTCGCCACTTCGCCCCCAAAATCTTTAGTAATAATTTTAAAATTAAGTCCGCGTCTTGCGGCGTAAATCCCTGCACTTGTAGCAGCAGCCGAACCTCCAATTACAATTAGGTCAAACATATAATCAAATCATTTATCACCTAATCCAATTTTACTAAAAACTTAAATTAAACACAAAATGGCCATATTATGGCCATTTATACACAACACCAAACACAGTATTAGTGTAAAAAGCTGTTCTTTTGAAATTATTTTGAATGTAGTTAAAAAAACCAGCCGGCTTTTGTGTACTTATCCATCACACTAAATTCAAAATCATTTTCAAAACGCAATTTCTTGCCAAAAGAAAAATCACTTTTAAATACGGGGGTCAACCCACTTTCTCCCATGTGTGCCGAACCACCGATGCCAGCCCCAGCAGATATCTCACCTTTTTTTGTACCTTGAGCTTTCGCTGGAATCGTTGTTAACAGGAAGCTTAGAACAAAAATGAAAACCTTCATCTTTCCTCCAAATTTTTAAATTGCTATCATTACAGCAATCATATCCTACATATTATATAATGAAAAAGGGGCTGTTGATAATAACTTTGTTAAGTGCCACAACGCATTTTGCCTTTTTTAGCTATCCCAACCAGACCGTTTTTGACGAAGTTCATTTCGGTAAATTCATATCAGGCTATTATACCCACGAATATTATTTTGATATCCATCCACCCTTAGGAAAACTGATGGTCGCCGGTTTTGCTAAAATTTTTGATTTTAAACCTGACCTGCCTGACGGCAAGGCAGGATTCAGCTTTGCTCAGATCGGCGAAAAATTTCCCGATGAAAAATATCTGGCCTTGAGATTCCTGCCTTCTTTAGCCGGAGCACTCTTGCCCGTAGTTATATTTCTGCTCGCCTTACAACTCAAATTCACACCCATAGGGGCATTTGTCGCCGGATTTTTAGTAGCTATTGAAAACGCCCTGATTGTTCAAACTCACTTTATTCTTATGGATGGTTTTTTATTGATTTTTGGGTTTTTGACTTTATTATTTTACTTTAAATTGCGTTATACGCTTCACGCTTCACGCTACAAGATTTTGATGGCCATATTCGGTGGACTGACAATATCAATTAAGTGGACAGGGCTCACATTTCTGGCCTTACCACTGATTATTGAAACATGGAGTTATCTTAAAAATCGCTCGTTCGAAAGGTTTATAAGACAATTGATTTTCTTTGTTATCATACCTCTTATGATTTATTTTTCAGTTTTCGCTTTACACTTTTCGCTTTTAACCAAACCAGGTCCGGGAGATGCTTTCATGAGTCCTAACTTTCGCAAGGAAAATGTCGTTAAAAAATTCGTTGAGCTAAACATTCAGATGTATCAGTCCAACCAGCGTCTCACAGCCACTCATCCCTATGGCAGCCGGTGGTATTCATGGCCCTTCATGGCTCGTCCAATTTTTTACTGGGTCTCCGAAAATTCAAGAATATACTTGCTCGGCAACCCAATTATCTGGTGGGGTTCAACTGTAGCGATATTGCTGTCTTTGGGATATGTAACTCGCCATAGAATTATTCAAATATTGTTAGCAGGATACTTCTTAAATCTACTACCTTTCGTTGGAATTAAAAGGGTTATGTTTTTATACCACTATTTGGCGGCTTTGGTTTTCGCAATCTTAATCCTGGTTTATTTGATAGAAAGACAAAGACACGCCAAAAAAATATTTATTGGACTGGCTGTGGCTTCTGCTGTAGCTTTTGTTTACTTCACCCCTCTTACTTATGGGCTCCCATTAAGCCCCAAGACTTATGAATCTCGTGTCTGGTTGCCAAGTTGGGAATAAAATATAACTTCACCCAGCACCTTATTTCAGCCCATTCACCTTCGCCTTCTGATAGAGTTCTTCTATCTTGTCCCAATTGAGATTATCGAAAAATGCTTTGATATATGTCGCACGATCAGAGCCGGTGTCTATGAAATATGAGTGCTCATAAACATCCAGAGCAATGATTGGAATACAGCCCCAGACTCCACCGTGATTCTGGGCATCGCAGTTGTATTGCATGAGTCTTTTTTCATGCATATCCCAGCACAATATTGCCCAGCCACGCGCAGCTATACCACAAGCAGAAAAATATTTAAAAAAATCTTTCATTGTGCCAAATTTTTCTTCAATTGCTTGTTTAATTTCTCCTTTTGGTACGCCGTCTCCGCCAAGAATGGCAAAATAATTCTCGTGCAAGTAGATTCCATTTCGAGCAAAAGTTTCTCCTGATTTAAGTCCTCTCAACTCGCTATAAACCTGATTTCCTTCGGCTTTGCCACTTTTACGCAATTCACCCAATTTCTCGCTAATCTCATTGGTTTTATCAACATAACCCTTGTAAAGTTGACCATGATGTATCTCAATTGTTTTTTGAGATATACCCTTCAAAGAACCGGCTTTATATGACAATGGTTTTAACTCTTTTTTGGGCATTTTAATTTATTCCAAGGTATTCGTTAATTTTAGCTTTATCGAACCCTATAACAATTTTACCGTCTATCTCTATGACTGGGACTCCAAACTGGCCGGTTTTGTTTATCATTTCTTTTTGCTTGGGAATATCTATCGCTACATTATATTCCTCATATTCAAAACCTTTTGACTTGAAATATTCTTTGGCCATTTTGCAGTACGCACAAATCGGTGTTGTGTAAATAATTATTTTACTCATGAACTCCATAATAGCATATTTAATTTAAAGTTGAAAAGTAGGAAGATTTCTGATAGAATAAGCTCACTTGTTTTTTGAAAAGAAGTAGGTCAAATATGGCGAAAAGGCGGCTATTCCTGACCTTTATCGTTGCTTGTCTTGGTGTTGGGCCGGGAATTAAGGTTTTGTCGAGCCAAACAACTTCTATTCAGGCCCCTCCGGATACAGGGAAATTTATCATTCAAACAGTGATAACAAAAGCAAGAGAAAATGACAAAATCAAAAAAGAAAAACTAATTTATAAACGAACCTACTCTGTTGAAAATCTCAACGACAAAGAACAAGTTACTGACCAAGAAAAAAAAGAGGTGGTTATTATCGAACTTGGCGGCCAAGAGCGAATGATAGAAAAAAACGGCAAATCCGTAAAACCAGAAAATCAAGGCAAGGCGTCAAAGACCAAAATTGACCTAATAAATGTTCTCGAGGCAGTGCTTAAGGTTGATGAATTCAATGTTGCCAAAATAGATATAATGGGCGACCGTCCGTATTATGTTATCAATTTTAAACCCAAACCTAACCAAAACGATAAGGGCGGAGATGTTGAAGATATAATCGTCCGTTCGGAAGGCGTAATGTACGTGGACATAGAAAAATTCTACATTAAAAAAATATCCGCCTGGATGACAAGGCCATATTCTAGGGCCGGGGGTCTGTTCAATCTTAGCCGGGCCAACATAGAAATGGCCGAGGAAGAATTTGAAGGCATCATCGTAATGAGGTCCGTAACAATTATTGACAAATACTGGTCAATATTGAAAGGTGGCACGGTCTTTGAAAAACAGACCTATGAATATAAAGATTACCAGCTTATCCAAAAATAATAATTCCAAGGGAACGTGCACGTTCCCTTTTAGATAATGAACGAAACATGTTTTAAAGTTTTAAAAAAAGATAAAAAATCTAAAGCCCGTTTGGGCCTTTTAAGCACGCCTCACGGTAATATCCAAACTCCTTCTTATGTATTTGTCGGCACATATGGCAAATTCCGCCATCTCACACCAAGAGATATTAAAAGAACGAAGACCCAACTTGTAATCGCCAACACTTTTCATCTCTGGGAAGAAGCCCTACAAGGACTGCCCTTGCAACAAGGGCAGTCCTTGTTAATCAAAAAACTTGGCTTAAATATCCCGACAATGACTGACAGCGGCGGATTCCAGGTTCTCTCGTTGGCTTTCGGAGATAAAAACAAAATCGGCAAGTTCATGACCAAGAACATAGCTGTGGATAACCGACTTCGCAAGTCGGTTATCCACAGCAGAAAGAATGTAAAAATCACACAAAAAGGTGTCTATTTCAACTTTAAAGGACAAAAAATGTTCCTTGGGCCGGAATTATCCATGAAAATCCAGAAAAAAATAGGAGCAGATATAATTTTTACTTTTGACCACATCACGTCCCCCCTTGATAGTTTTAAATATAATAAAAAAGCCGTAGAGCTGACCAACAAATGGGCCCTCCGATGCTTCAGGACAAATAAAAACAATAATCAAGCACTATTTGGAATTGTTCAGGGGGGAATTTACAAGAGCTTAAGGATAAAAAGCGCCAAATTTATCGGTTCCCTCCCCTTTGACGGTTTTGGTATTGGCGGTTCGTATACAAAAAAACAAATATCGAAAATTCTGAAATGGGTAATTCCTTATTTGCCGGAAGAAAAGCCAAGGCATCTTTTGGGAGTCGGCAAAGTGGCGGATATTTTTGAAGCCGTTCAAAACGGCATCGATACCTTTGACTGCGTTATCCCGACCCGCGAGGCCCGCCATGGCAGACTCTACACCAAAACTAGACACATAGATATCCGGAAGGGCAAGTATATTAAAGACAAAAAAGTTATCGAAAAAGGTTGTGCCTGTCAAACTTGCTCAAATAAAATCCCTCGCTTCAAAATTCGAAAACTGTTAACAAATGAAGACAGGAAACAAAACGCCACCGGGCAAAGATATTGTCTCATGCACAACATGTGGTTCTTCAATAATCTCCTTGAGGAAATACGAGAATCTATCCAAAAAGATAAATTCACCGAATTCAAGAAAAAATTCTTGAAAAATTATTAATTCTTGCGGTACTTTGAAAAAACGTGCAAATAGAGAATCTCCAAAATTCCAAGGGTGTTAACCAGCAAGAGGGCTACAAACCAAACTTTGTGGTCGTGCTTAGCAGCATGCCAGAGGGCACGATACTTCCAATATAGCATCCACACAGCAAGAACCAAAACAACGATACCAAAAGTCATACCGGCAATAAAAGAACCGCCAAAATTGACCATGCCGTTATTCAAAGTCCAGTCCCTGAACACGGAAGAACCGCCCATCATGTTATACCAACCGCCGTACCAATTGCCCATCATATGGCAAGAATACTGGTTTAGCCGCAGGCCGATTTTTTATCATGCCTTCTTCCCAAACCTGGTATTTTTTAAAACTTTTATATCTTCCCTTACTTTATCATCTTTTGTTTCAGCTATGAAGTCACAGTTAAACACAACTACCAAGTTGGCAAAACCACTCTCGCCTATCTTGCCGTCGCCGATATGGTCATGGCGGTCCTTACGGCCACCCAATTCAATTTTTGAGTCATTGGCATGAATCAACTGAATTTTCTCAAGCCCCACCGTTTTCTTTATTATTTCAACTGTTTTTTGAAACCCTTCTTTGCTTTTAATGTCATAGCCGGATGCGAAAATGTGAGCCGAGTCTAAACAAATGCCCAGGTCATAACCGCTCAATTTAATTATCTCGGCTAATTCTTCAAATGTATCACCCATAACATTTCCCGCACCGGCTGATATCTCCAGAAGAAGTTCGGTTGAACCATCGTAGCCATTCATCACTTTAGCCATGCCTTCAGCCGTTATTTTAAGAGCTTCTTTTCTGTCCATCTCTTTGGCGCTTCCAGGATGAAACATTACATACTTTGCGTTAATCAGACTTCCCCGCTCAAGTTCTTCTCTGACCACCCTCGCTGATGCTGAACGAATTGCTTTGCTTGAAGATGCAAAATTTATATAATATGGGGCATGAATATAACAATTATCCTGTCCCCATTTTTTCATTTCTTCTTTGAATTGTTTTGAAATTTCAGTAGTTATTTCCGGTGCCTTGCCTCCCTGAGGTGACCGCGTAAACATCTGAAAAACTTCGCACCCCAACTCCGCCGCCCTTTGCGGAGCATTCACAATTCCTCCTGCGATTGATACGTGGCAACCGACTTTCATTGTTTAAATATTACGTTTTAGTGTGAAATAAGCAAATTAAAACACCCAACTGAGTTTGGTTGGGCGTTGATGGGTACTGTGGGCACATCAAAATGCGAAATTCTGAATGAGCCGTGGACGGAATATCGTCTGATTCGCATTATTTCGAAGAATCCCCACTTCAGCAGAGCGAGCACCGAAGGTTCGACGCAGAACAATGCCCGCATTCACAAATGGTCGTTTGCCGGATGTAAACTTGAGAGCAACATCCGGAACAATCGACCATCTGTCGTTGATCTTGGTCGAAACGGCCGCATAAAAGTTGAAGGTTTTACTCTGCTCTACTCTTATCACAGGCATGGCCAAGAAAAATTGCTGGCTCAAAGGCTTATAGACTTGAAAACCCGCCGTCCATCCGGCTTCGGCTCCTTTGGACTTGGTCACGCACCCGACGGCAAGAACCTTGGCACCAGCCACTTTGCCAAGCCACGGTCCGCCACAAAGTTCACTATACCAGAAACCGGTTGACGGCTTGCCTAGCGATATATTCTCAACCACACCTTGCTTGAAGTTCAATGTTGCGCGGTTGAAAATGGTTGTGTTTTTCTGATCATCACCAACAAGCGGAATCATCGCCCGCATGTCGATCTGAAGCATGACTTGCTGGTCGCGTTTCTTTTTGTCGCTCTTCTTAATTGTCTGGGCCGCGGCCACGCCACTAAATGTCATCAGCAATGAGAATGCCATACCCATGACGTTGACCACCTTAGACATCTGCTGGTCCGGATCCTTGTAAGGATAGACCATCCAGCTGACCGGAAAGGTCGCCGTTGCGAGTATCAGAGAAAG
Organism: Candidatus Yanofskybacteria bacterium RIFCSPHIGHO2_01_FULL_41_26; assembly: GCA_001794055.1. Taxonomy (GTDB): domain Bacteria; phylum Patescibacteriota; class Minisyncoccia; order 2-02-FULL-40-12; family GWA2-44-9; genus 2-01-FULL-41-26. The sequence goes on from MGJB01000009.1 coordinate 26,142, forward strand.
CGGGTTCATGAGCTCGACCACGAGATTCAGTTTCCGAGCCTTGATCATGGCAACAAAGAAAAGGATGGCAAGAGCGAACGCGAACGGAAGCTTGGTCCAGAAATTCCGACCGATCACATTCCAGTGATATGTGGTCGTGACAGGACGAAAGTCAAACAGGGCCTGAAGTTCCGTATCGTTCTTCTCAAGCTTGAACAGTTCATCGGCAGCCGCTCTATCCTTACGGAACTTGTCCCTGGCATTCTGGGCGATTTGGCTCCAGGAACGGAAAATCGCTGAGTTCTTAATTTCCAAAGTTCGAAGCTGAGAGTAGTCGTCACCAGCTTTTTCTTTTTCAACTTTAGAAACCCAAGGAGTGTGTCGTTCAATATAGACAGCCCTCTTTATTACTTGATGTGCAACCGTCGGCGTAAAACCGGGCTGGTCAATGCGAACCAAAAGCTGTCTCATCTCTTCCAAGGCCACATCTGTGGGAATAATGTTCTCTTCTGAAAGGTTCCGAACTTCCGTGGAATAGTGAAGACCCCACGGGAAAAGCACTGCGAGCGCCGCAATGAAGATCAAAATAGCAATGAAGTGCTCCAATGGCGTATCTGCCCAACAAACATCACGAGGATAGTGTTTCATTCCCTGCTCCTTTTAGTGATGATGGCTTACCACCGATGTCAAAGATGTTAAGATTATAACAAAACAAACAACAGAAGTCAACCCAAATTATTTATTATTCCTTCCCTCTTCAACTCCTCCAAAATATCCGCTGGAATTGGTATCTCGTCTCTGACCGGACTTATTCCGGGATATCGCCAAGCAGTAATGATAATCTTTCTGCCTTTGCCTCGTTTGCTTGGGGCTTGATACATTACCCAAATCTCCTCTTTCCAGGCGGGCTTGCCCTGAGCGAACGAAGTGAGTCGAACGGGTTGCATCACGGCAATAGTTCCTTCGGCAACGCCCTTCTCGCTTCTTGTCGGACTTCGCATCACCCTCTTAATCCTGTCCGCCGACAAGCCATAAAACATCATCTTCCGACCGACATGATTGGTCCAATAATATTTTGCATCATTCTTAGGAAACTTGAATTGCATCTATTTAAACTAAAACAAAAGACCGACTCTTTCAAGTCAGTCTTTTGTTTTAGTAGTCTCTTCCACCGCCTCCGAAGCCTCTGCCACCACCGCGATTGAATCCGCCACCGCCTCGGTTGAAACCTCCGGCTGGTCGGGGTGGTCGATCTGTCATCGGTCTGGCTTCGTTGACTGTGACCTTTCGGCCGTCAACTTCTTGACCGTTCAACATCTCGATTGCTTTTTGGGCTTCTTCGTCGGTAGCCATTTCCACAAAACCAAATCCTCTTGATCGGCCCGACATCTTGTCGGTAATAACATTTGCCGACTCAACGGTTCCGGCTTGTGAAAAAGCTTCTTTCAAAGACTCGTCGGTTGTGTCATAAGACAAACTTCCGACATATAACTTTTTTCCCATTTAAATACTGTATTTGCTCAATATCACACAATCATTAAGATTGTGTAACGAAAACAAAACAGCTGCTTTTTAAGTAGGACGACCTCTCGTCTAGTTCCTGCTTAAAAGAAGGATTGCCACGAGAAAACCTACGTTATCGTAAGTATAGCATAAAAGCTTATTCACCGTCAATTATACTTTTGAACACAGAAAATGGCTGAGCACCAATGACAACTTTGCCATTGATAAAAACGGTCGGCGTTCCAGTTACACCGGCAGACTGGCCTTGTCTTAAATCAGCCTTAACCTGTTCCGAATATTTATCGGAATTAAGACACAACGAAAATTGACTGGTGTTAAGACCGATTTTGTCGGCATACTTTATAAGATTAACTTTGGAATAATAGACCAGATCAGATTCCGAAGCCTGATTATTGAAAAGCCAATCGTGATATTCCCAAAACTTGCCCTGCTCCTTAGCGCATTCGGCCGCCTCGCCCGCCCAAACTGATTCCTGGCCCAAGAAAGCATAATGTTTGAAAACAAATTTAGCCTTGCCCGTGTTTACATAATTTGTGATTATCTGTTTTTCTGAATCTTGGAAAAATCTCCCACAAAAAGGACACCTGAAATCAGCAAATTCAACTATGGTAATTTTGGCATTTTTATTTCCTAAATAGGGACTATCATCGATATTTATCTGAGTATTTTGGGGGGGGTTGTTCCCACCAATTTGAGCCGTAGAAAATTTTACATAATTAACATAAAGCAAAGAACTGGAAATTAAAACCGCAGCAATCAAAATCGATCCTGGTAAAATAAGCTTGGTTTTGTCGAAATCGGGTTTGGTCTTATCTTCAACCATGTTTTCTGACAATTCAAAATTTTCATTCATATGATTAACATTAACTCAAATTTATTTTACAATCAAGAAAACAAAAACAGTCCTCTGTGGACTGCCGTTTTTTATGGGGACGTAAGGGTTGACAACGGAGACACCAATATTCTGACCCCATCAATCCGATCGCCTGTTGGCGTATTCCTCGTAAGAAGCTCGGATGAAAGTCCCTGTTCATTAAGTAACTGAACAACAGATTCCATGGCTTCAAGTGATTCTTCCTCGTCAGAATGACCCTTGTCCGGAGTTGCAAATATGAAGACCTTGTCTTCGTGTATTTCGAAGTCCAGATGCGGGCTCAAAGAACCCAGATTGGCAAGCAAGGATTCAAGGCCTCGACCATTGTCTGTTTGTCGATTGTCAGCGAGCTTGCTCATGCTTTACCTCCCGGTTGATCCTCTGATCTGATTTTAAAATACTATCACACACAAAAGATCTGTCAAGCCTCCTGTTCCGAGAACAACCGTGTAGTTTGCCCACATTTGCTATTTGCCATGAATTGATATATACTCTCCATATACAAGGTCGAGGATCTATAATAAATTAACAAATAACAAATAACATTATGCCAGCAAAAACTAACTCTGCATTTATGAAGCCGATGAATGTAAGTCCAGAATTATCGGCAGTAGTCGGCAAGGGCCCAATGCCCCGATCAGAGGTCGTCAAAAAGCTTTGGGTGTATATCAAATCCCATGGCCTTCAGGACCAGGCAAACAAGCGAAATATCAACGCTGATGCTGCCTTAAAAAAGGTATTCGGCGGGAAAGACCTAGTAAACATGTTTGAAATGACTAAACTCGTTTCCAGGCACCTCTCCTAAGAGTCTGGGGCATAAATCAAAAAGACCCCGTAGGGTCTTTTTGATTTATGCCCCAGACAGATACATTGATGTTAGGATCTAACTAATTCTAGATTTAAGATCTATCGTTGAGGTACTTATTGGCCACGGTCAAGGCGAACGAGACCAAGATGACGATAACGGCCGTAAATAAAAGTTTCAACAAATACACATTGGGACCATCGCTTTCGGAAGAAGTGGTTATGACCATTAACAACCCCACAATACCAAAACCAATGGACGCCCAGACAAAAATTTTTGTAGTTATTTTTTGCATAATTATATTATATCAATTAAAACATTCTCTTTCAAATCTGCCCTGCTTTGCCCGAGATGTTAAAACTTCGGGAATATACTATGACCCAATATGACTTGCCAGATTAATGAAATCGCGAGAATAATCCATGGGACACAATAATCAACTATGACCCTAACCTTACGTTTATTAGGATTAAACCCCAGTTTATTTAAAACATGGGAATAAAAAGTTGTATCTCTATTTTTCTCTTTAAATTGTTTAATAGTTAAAATGCAATTGCCGAAAATTAGAAGTTGTAGATAATACAGCGAGATAAATATTAATATCAGTTTCCAGCTAAAGACAAAAGGAGAAAGATAGACCAGAACAATGATCAAGAAATGTAGAATAAACGTACGGCTATATCCGCCGAACAGAAAATTTTTGTACACTCTAAAATTTTTCTGCCTTTCCTTATGAATTTTTTGAGCAAGGGCAAAAATTTCTTCCGAAATTATCGGCTCGTGAATGCCCTGATAAATTTCGCCATTGTGCAAAACCTTGCCTATGTAGATAACATTTCGCAAAATATGGCTGATATTTGTTTTGGAGAAATTTTTGCCTAACTTGTTTTTCACTCCTTTATCTTTCAACATTTGATAGGTTTTCGCCGTTGAACCGCTCTCAATATAGGTTTCAAAAATTGATTTTATTTCCTCCGCTTCCTTCGAGTGCGGGATAAGTTTCTTGTCTTGGCGGATATAGCCGAAAGGAGTAAGCCCGCCGTTCGCCAGTCCCTTTTTCGCACGCTCCAACATCTTGTCTTTTGTTCTCTCGCTGGTTAGTTCTCTTTCAAATTGCGAAAAAGTGAGCATAATGTTGCGAAGCAACCTTCCGGCGGGCGTGGAAGTGTCAAATCTTTCCGTAATGGAAATAAAATCAATTTTTGCTT
>MGJB01000010.1 GCA_001794055.1 Candidatus Yanofskybacteria bacterium RIFCSPHIGHO2_01_FULL_41_26
GCTTTGATAAACGAGCTGGATAAAATTTCTCTGGCCGATTTTCCTCAACCGATTGCCGTGGTTGGCTTAGAATCTTTGATTCCCTTTTCTTACCAAGAAGAAATTTTTAATTTGGCGAGAATTTTAGCCGGTCAAAACCCGCTGAAGAAAAAACTGGTGGCCTTGGAGCAGCTTTTGATTCAAAAAGAGCCGGCGGCTTACGCTTTCAATTTGTTAAGTTTGAGTTACGGAGCGCCGGCCAATCTTCTTTTGAAGCTGGCGGATTATGATGTTTCGGCAAAGTCCGGCGGTTTGGACTACGAAGAAATTTTACTGGACTTGGCTTTAGCCAGTAATTGACTTAGGCGGGATTTAATGCGGTCGGCTTTGCCTTTCTTGATGGTTTTTGATTTAGCGGTTTTATCGGCTAATTTATAAACCTCGCTTAAATATTTCTTGGCTTCTTCTAGTTTACGCGACTCAATGGCCTTTTGGTAGGTTTTAATGGCTTTTTTAAGACCGGTTTTTCTTTGAAGATTGCGCTTTTTTCTTCTGAAGCTTTGTCTTAGGGCTTTTTGGGCTGATTTGGTTCGAAGCATGATTCAATTGATTATATTAACAATGTTTTGGTATTTTATACTAAATTTTTAATCTCCGCAAGTATTTCCGGCGGAATGGGATTTTTGGCCGGACTTTTTCCCGGATATCTCCAGGTAGATATAATAGCTAACTTCGGACTTTTAATTTTTAACTTTTGACTTTTTTGTTGGTACATCACCCAAATTTCTTGCCGGTGTTTTTTGGAGCCGCCGACCTGCATACAGGCAATGGTGTTTGGGGCAACGCCTTCCTCAACGCGGTCAGGCCGGTTAATAACTCGTTTTACTCTTTGCTCCGAAAGCCCGTAGAAGAGCATTTTTCCTACCACATGGTTGGTCCAAGAAAAACGTTCATTGTTTTTGGGAACTTTGAATCGCATCGTTGATTAATGTTATTATATCATTAATACCGATGATTCATTTTTTGACCGGGAAAATAATCACTAAAGGGGAAAACTTTGCAGTCGTGGAAAACAGCGGCATTGGTTTTAAGATTTTTTTAACCAGTGACGCTATTAGAAAATTACCCGATAACGATTCTCCGGTAAAACTCTTTTGTTATTTGTACATCCGGGAAGAAACCGGGCTGGAACTTTATGGCTTTCTTAAAGAGGAAGAATTGAATTTTTTCGGACTGCTTAATTCCATATCCGGCATCGGGCCGAAAACCGCCCTTAATATTTTGGCGATTGACCGTTTGGAAAACATTATGGCCGCCATTATTGAGAACCGGCCGGATTTGCTGACGCGGGCTTCAGGCATCGGCCAGAAAACCGCGGAGCGGGTTATTTTGGAGCTCAAGAGCAAGATCAAGCTAAAAACCGCCAAAATCCTGACCCAAAAATTGGATTTGGACACCGAAGTTGAGGAGGCCTTGGTCGGTTTAGGTTATTCGCGGCGGCAGGTCAGGGAGATTTTAAGCAAGATTCCTTCGGAGATGACAAAAATTGAAGAGCGTTTGAGAGAAGCCCTGCGTTTTCTAAGCAAGCGTTAGTTTAAGAAGAGCTTGACTTTTGTTTGACATATTGCTATAATTATGGCGTTCTTTGACAATTGGAAAAAAATGGTTCAGAAAGATAGATGGAATATTTGTCTCATTTCGAGACGGACGCCAGCCCGAGCGTTTCGGGTAATTTCAAACATAGGAGGTGTGTGATGAAAATCACGAGCCAGAAATACGGACCTTCAGATTTTTCTGTGGGCCTGGCGCAGGAAATGTTAATTACTTTAGGGAAAGTTGGTTTTTCCCCGGAAATGGCTAAGGATATTGTTAATGCCAAATCTGGTAAGGCGGCTAAGGTTGTTGAGTTATTTAATAATAATCAGTACAGCGATTTGGCACTTGACTGGCAAAATTTCTACCGCGACCTTTTTGGGATTCAACTAGATTTTTCCAATCTACAGATTCCAAACAAGAAAGAAGGATTTGATCGGCTAATTATCGTAGCCGAGGGAATGACCTCTCAACGGCTCTACGATAAATGTGAGGAGCTATTTCCTTGTTGGAAATGGACTGACCGGAGCTTGGATGAAGTGGTAACCTCGGACCGGACTGCGAAAAACCAAGCTTACGCTATCTGGATTCGCGACCGAGTGGAAGCAGATGAAGAGCTCAAAAGCTTTTCGGCCGATGGCTTAAAGAACCAAAACATTTCCGGCATTACCTTAGAAGAACGGCTTGTCTACGAGCTTAAGTATTTCAAGGAAACCAGGAAACATCTTGATATTGAAAATGTGACCCTCTGTGCGGGTTCGCGCTGTGGCGATGGCAATGTGCCGGACGTCCGCTGGGGCGAGGACTATGATGACGAGTTGGGCGTGGGTTGGTGCGATCCTGGTGCTGCCTGCGACTATCTGCGTTCCCGTGTCGCAGTTTCCTGAATTTTTTGAGTTTTTGAATTAATCCCTCACAGCAATTGCTGTGAGGGATATTTTTTTGTAAAATAAAGTCGTGGCTAATTGCAATTCTTATAAGATAAAAAATGAATTCATAAGATGCTTAAACAACTGATTAAAAAAATTACCCCTCTTTTTTTGTTGGATTTTTATTATTATTCCGTCGCTTTTTTTGGAGCGCTGTTTTTCGGTTTTCCTTCCCGCCGGATTTTTGTTTTGGGGGTAACTGGCACCAAAGGTAAATCCACGGTTTTGGAGTTAATTAACGCCATTTTGGAAACGGCCGGCAAAAAAACCGCCTTACTTTCCTCAATCCGGATTAAAATTAATAAAGAGAGTCAGAAAAATTATCTTGACAATACGATGCCGGGCCGGGCTTTTATCCAAAGTTTTTTGCGGCAGGCGGTTAAAGCCAGTTGTGATTACGCTTTAATTGAAGTGACTTCCCAAGGGGTTTTACAGCATCGTCACCGGTTTATCAAATGGGACACCGCCTTATTCACCAATTTGGCGCCGGAACACATTGAAGCTCACGGCGGATTTGAAAATTATCGGGCAGCGAAAGTCAGTTTTTTCAAATATGTAAGGAATACAAAAGATTCAAGATCATTTTTTATTAATCAAGACGATTCCAGCGCTCAATATTTTATTGAGGCGGCTCAAAAAAGGAAAGTTATTTTGTATTCCAAAAATACCATAAATTCCAAATTCTATATTCCAAATTCTAATCTAATCGGTGATTTTAATCAGGAGAACATTGCCGCGGCCATCGTTTTTGCTAAATCGCAGGGCATTGACGAAGAAATTATAAAAAAAGCCATTGAAAATTTCCCCGGCGTTCCCGGCCGGATGGAAATAGTCCAGAAAGAGCCATTTACAGTAATCATTGATTACGCTCATACGCCCGATAGTCTGGAGGAAGTCTACCAGGCTATCCGAAATCCTAAATCCGAAATCCTAAATCCTAAACAAATTCAAAATTCAAATGTTCAAAACTCAAAATTGATTTGCGTTCTTGGCGGCGCCGGCGGCGGACGGGACAAATGGAAGCGGCCGAAAATGGGAGAAATTGCCGCCAATTATTGCGATGAAATTATTTTAACCAACGAAGACCCATACGACGAAAATCCAGCGACTATTTTAAACGGAATTGAAGCTGGTTTTTCGCAAATTCCAAATTCTTATTACAAGATTTTAGATCGGAAAGAAGCTATTAAAAAAGCTATTTCTTTAGCCAAAGAAGGAGACGCGGTTATAATCACCGGCAAGGGTTGCGAGCCGTGGCTTCATTTGGGAAAAGGCAAAAAAATTACCTGGGACGAACGGAAAATAACGGAAGAAATGCTTTTAGAGAAAACAAGCAGAAAGCGTTAAGCTGCCCTAAATTCATCCGAGCGCGTTTTTAGGCCCCGAGTTCTAAATTCGGGGCCTTTTATTTTGGGCTGTTTGATGAGATAAAATTGGTAAAATAAAAAGACTCCTTGTAGGGGAGTCTTTTGGAGGGAATATCCGGGCTGGAGTGGTTCATATAATTTTTTCGCTGTTTATCAGCGATTCCAGCGATCCGGTTTCGTTCTTTTTAGAACGAATCATTTTGCGCCCATCCCATTCGTTTTTAGAAAAACTTTGTGGAATGGCAAAGGGATTCTCCTCGCAACTCGGGCATTTGGTCGTGCCCGATGTTATACCGCAACCGCAACTTTTACATGGGAACATGCTCACCCCCTTTTTAATTATCAAATTTCTAATCAGAATAATATCATATATTTTTTATATTGTAAAGACCTGTAGATTTCGGTCAAGAATTGCTATACTGAATTTATGTTTAAAATAAACAAAATGGCTAATAAAAAATCTTTTAATCTTCATTACGCGATTTGCGTTTCTGGCGCTGCCGAAACCGGGCATTGTTCTTCGGGAGCCGTGGAAAAAGCGGAAGAAATCGGCCGGGAAATCGCCCGCCAGGGATTTATTTTGGCGACCGGAGCCACTATCGGCATGCCTTATTGGGCGGCCAAAGGCGCCAAAGAGGCCGGCGGCACGGTTATCGGATTCTCGCCGGCGGCTTCTAAAATCAGCCATCAAAAAACCTATCATTTGCCCGTTGATTATCACGATGTAATTATTTATACCGGTTTTGGTTATTCCGGCAGAAATCTGCTGCTGACGCGGGCTTCAGACGCCGTTATTTTTATCTGCGGCCGAATGGGAACGCTTAACGAATTTACGATTGCTTTTGAAGACGGGAAGCCGCTTGGAATTTTAGAAGGAACCGGCGGCACGGCCGATATAATCAAAGAATTGATTGTCAAAAGTTATCGCGGTCCCGGGAAAATCGCTTACGCCGAAGAGCCGGCGGAGCTTCTGAAAAAAGTCGTTGAATTGATAAAAGAAGAAGAGTTATAATTAAATAAAAGGTCGATTAAATTTTTTTACGAAAATGCCTAAAAAATCAATTAAAAGTCTTCGCAAGCCGGTTAAGAAAACAAAGCCAATTAAAAAAATAAAACCCATTGGCAAGGTAACCCATTATTTCGGAGGCATCGGTGTCGTTATAGTGAAATTCAACAAAATCGTTAAGGTCGGCGAGACGGTCAAGTTCAAAGGAGCGAACACCGATTTTGAGGAAGTAATTGAAACAATGCAGTATAATCATAAGGATATTAAAAGCGCTAAGAAAAATCAGGAAGTGGGAATTAAGGTCGCGGAAAAAGCGCGGGAAGGAGATGAAGTTTATTCCGCTGAATAATAATTTTAATGAACTTAATTTTTAATCCGCAAAATTTAGAAATTTTTGGCCAACTTTTGTTAGCCGTAACGCTTGGCAGTTTGATAGGAATGGAACGGGAACTAAGGGGCAGGTTGGCGGGGGTGAAAACCCACGCCTTGGTTTGTTTAGGCGCCGGCTTGTTCACCGTCCTTTCAACTATCGGTTTCGGGGAATTTGTCTCGGGGACCGGGCTTGATCCTTCGCGGGTGGCTTCCCAGATTGTCGTGGGAATAGGTTTTTTAGGCGCCGGTTTGATTGTTTTTCAGCAATCCCAAATTCAGGGCTTAACCACGGCCGCCGGTATCTGGACCACGGCCGCCATCGGAATGGCGATTGGCGTTAAATTCTATTTCGTTGCTTTATTCGCCACCTTTTTGGTCTTGTTGGTTTACGCAGTCCTCTATTATTTTGAGATTTTTATAGATCGTTTCCGGGACAAAACGCGGAAATTAGATTAATTTTTTAATGGAAAAATGGCGATACAATGTTGAGTTGCCGGCCCGGGGGACCGGGAAAAAGAAAATGCCTTCCAATCAAAAAGGGATTGTTTTTTGCTCAAGCTGCCGATCGGCTTATTATAAAAAATCCTGGCATCATGCCGCGCCAGCTGAACGATTGAAACTTAAAATTCACAATCCGAGGCCTGTCTTCTGCCCGGCTTGCCAGATGATCAAAGATAAAGAATTTGAAGGACAACTGATTATCAGCAATTTCCCTTTGGTTTTGGAAGCGGATTTGAATAAGCTTATTAAAAATTTTTGCCAACGGGCTTTTGAGCGCGATCCGCTTCATCGCTTGATTGATATTAAAAGCGATTCCGGTAATTTGACGGCAACCACTACCGAAAACCAATTAGCGGTTAAATTAGCCAAGAAAATCAAGGAAGTTTTCGGCAAGAATAAAGTTCAGGTAAAAATATCTTATTCTCCTAGCCCCAGCGACGCGGTTTATATCAAAATAAACTTTGTCCAATAAACCAGTCAAATTATTTTTTTGGCTATTTTTAATTTCTTTGCCTTTTGGTTTCCGGACTCTGCTTTTTCAATTCACGCCCGATTTTAATGAATATGGGGCGGTTTTTTTATACGCCAGCGATATTTTGATGGTTTTGTTTCTGGCTTGCGCGATAAAAAATCCTTTCTCGCCAAAACGACCAAAACTTGCCCTTTGGGTTTTTTGCGGCGGTTTTTTGTTTTTAGCCGGACTTTCAATTTTCCTTGCTTCTTATAAGCTCTTAGCTTTTTATAATTTTTTGAGATTGATTTTGCTGGTTTTGACCGCTTTGGCTATCGCGGAAATTTTGAAAAAAAATTGGGTCAGGTTAGAAAATATCTTGGCAGTTTTAGTCGGTTCGGCGGTTTTTCAGTCTTTGGTCGCTTTTTTGCAGTTTTTGAATCAGAAAAGTTTGGGTCTTTGGTTTTTGGGTGAATCGGTTTTGAGCCCGGAAGCTTCGGGAACGGCGAAAATAGTTGTTGCCGGCGGCAAAATTTTACGGGCCTACGGCACTTTCCCCCATCCCAATATTTTAGCCGCCTTTTTGTTGTTGGGACTATTCGGTTCTTATTATTTTTTATTCGCAAGTAATCGTTCCGGAAAAAAGAATTTTTTATCTGACTTAGCGGTTATTTTAGCGGTTTTTTTGATAAGCCTGGGTTTGATTTTGGCTTTTTCGCGCGCGGCCTGGTTTTTGGGAATATTTTCAACCTTGTTTTTTATTTTTTTTCTTTTCCGTCAAAAAGATTTCCGCCAACGAATTTATTATTTTTCAGCAACTTTGTTTTTTATTTTTTTGATTTTAATTTCGGGATTTGGCTGGCTGATTTTTCCCAGGGCGCAAATTTATTTAAACGAACCCGCGGTCAGTCAGAGAATCTCTTATAATGAATTGGGCTGGTATCTGGCGAAAAGTCATCCGCTGGGCGTCGGTTTGGGGAATCAGGTCGTTTTTTCAATAAAAAACGGCATCTATCAACTTTTTGGCCTGAATCAATTCTGGCAGTGGCAGCCGATACATAATATTTATTTGCTTATCGGTTCGGAAATCGGAGTTTTAGGATTATCGGTTTTTTTAGTGTTTTTGGTCAAAATCTTAATTTCTAATTTTAAATTTTTAATTTTCAAACAAACGGAAGATTATAAATATTTGCGATTCGGGATTACGACGCTAATGTTCGCGGCGTTGCTGGGTTTTGGTTTATTTGACCATTTTCTCTGGACGCTTCAGCCCGGCCGCTTGATGTTCTGGCTGGTTTTGGGAATAATATGGGGGACGCGCCCTCGTAGTTGAATGGATACAATACCTCCCTCCGAAGGAGGTGATACAGGTTCGATTCCTGTCGAGGGCACTTGACTATGTCGCAAGATTGGTTTAAAATTTTGTGAAAGCACATTAACGTATATCAAAAATAAAATATAGAAAGGAGGTGAAAAAATGAAGAGATCCATTGGATTGTTGTTGGTAATGACGTTGGCGCTAACAATAGCAACTCCGGCTTTTGCCCAGCCTGTCCTGGCAAGAGCAGCTAAGGTTTTGATTCTTCCCCTTACTGTTCCCGCGGAGTTTGTAGTAACCTTTGGCAAGAGTTTGATTGAGGAGGGATATGGCCCTCTAACTTCCTTGTCTAGGGCAACGAGCAACACCGGAGGCCGTCTATTTGGCGATACTCTTAACCTTTTTAAGGAAGGATTTTATGAGGTTGGGTATTTCGAGCCTAATGATTTAACGAAAATCATTAGTCCGCCAAAATGGGTTAGCTACGGCGACTATATCGCTACCGGAATTACTTTGGGCGCGGTTGGAGTCGTTGCCAACTGGTGGGGCGGTAATACCAAGGGCTGGACGATGGCGAAGGGTATTCTGTTTGGCGCGACGGCTGGCGCGATAACCGGTACGGCCGTACAAATAAATAGCGAAGAATAGAAACGATAAAGCCCCCTGGAAATTTTCCGGGGGGCTATTTTTTTGTTTTCAAGACATCTCTACTGTCATTTCCTTTCTTTCTTTTTCTGCCGCTTCTTCTTTTCTTTCGCGGTAATCTTTTATTATCGTCTTGGCCATCCCAAAGAAAATATAAAAGATGATTAAAAGAGAAGCGCCGATTATGAAAGCCGCGCTGATATCTTCATTCATAAAACCACCTCCTTAAAATTCTTTAATTATTTTGGCCAAGATGACCCTGGAATTTTTTCCTAAAGCTTTCTTTCTTTTTTCCGATTCTTGCCGAGCCATTTCCGGGTCGCGATGGATTGTCGTTTTCGGCACAACATTGGATTTTTTTAAATCATTCCACCAACTGACAACTAAAAATTCTTCCATTTTTCGCCTCCTTCAAATTTTTGATAAATTCTTTTAATTCTTCTTCGGTTTCCGGGAAAATATCATTATTCGGA
>MGJB01000011.1 GCA_001794055.1 Candidatus Yanofskybacteria bacterium RIFCSPHIGHO2_01_FULL_41_26
GGCGTTTGTAGACCTCTCTTACTGGGCGCCGAGCGTCGATGCGGTCGCGGGTTCAGCAAATGATGGAACCGCATCGAGCAGTCCGCAAGTCGTTGTTTCTTCTTCTGGCTCGCCGACAGGCATTTTGGTCGCTCTTGCCGATGCCGTCCTGATCCGCGTTCAGAATATCTGGGCGAGCGGGGATATCATTGCTCAGGGCATCAAAAAAACATATTTCAGCATTGCTGAAACGGTTCAATCCCAGTTTGGCGACATGTCTTTTGACATGGGTACCATGGTAAGTAATTGGCTGTCCCGGGATATTGCGGTTTCTCCCAATATTCCCGACAGTGAAAGGGCAATATTCCAAAGCAACAATGTCCAGGCCGCCGACCAGTCTAAAGTTGACTTGGCTGAAAACGGTTCGTATCTGGCCACATACGGCGTTGATTCTACGAGAGGGGAAATAGCTTTGTCGGGGTCATCGCAAATAACGGGCGGAGAGGCGAGGATATTCTTCGATTTCTCCTTCACTTCCGTCATTTCCGAAAAAATTCCGATTCGGGTCATCATTACGCCGACAACCGCAGTTCAGGGTCAGCTCTACGTTGATGCTAAAACACCTTATGGCTTTGTCGTCAAATCCGTGAATGGCTCTGGAGAGGCATCGTTTGATTGGCTGGTTATTGCCCGCCGAAAGGGATTCGAGGGAACTGACGTATTCGGTTCGACATCTTCATCATCTTTCTCGTCGCCAAGCGACTCAGGATCTGCGGTGACTTCGTCACCGACCCCTTCTCCTTCGTCGTCTGACGACTCCTCAGGATCTACGGTGACTCCGTCACCTACAACATCGCCTACGACAACACCTGAAACCAGCCCGGAACCTACACCAGAAACGACTGCGTCGCCGACACCAGCCCCGTCGGAATCCCCATCGCCTGTTCCTGAATTAACGCCGGAGGCTACGCCGAGCCCCACCCCGACCACGACCCCGACCCCGGATGCTACACCAGAACCCACTCCGATGCCGTCGGACACACCTGCTCCAACGCCTGATGCAACCCCGAGCCCTTAATACAATGGGGGTCTTTGTATTGACCCTATACAAAGACCCCCATTGTATGGTAATAAAGATAAATGAACACAAGAGATTACAAAGAATGTGCACCCGGCAAGTATTACCATATTTTTAATCGTGGCAATGGAAAACAAAATATTTTTTATAACCCCGAAGATTATGCATTCTTTATTTCTCGTCTTAAATCTAATTTATATCCTTCAGACGATGACTCAAGTAGAATTCAAAAACTTCCCCCCGATTCTTTTTCGCTAATCGCATATTGTTTGATGCCTAACCATTATCATTTATTAATTAGGCAAAATAAAGATATCCCTACGAGTAAACTTGTTTCAAAGGTTTGTACTAGTTATGGTAAATTCTTAAATAAAAAATATGACAAAGTTGGTCATTTGTTCCAAGATCATTTCAAACAAATTAATGTTTCAGATAATAAATATTTGATTTGGCTTTCTTGTTATATCCATGATAATCCAAAATCTGCGGGACTCGTGAACAAGCTGTATAATTATGAGTGGAGTAGTTTTAGGTTTTATATGAGTGGAAGAGGGAATTTGCCTTGTGATAATAAGGTAATTTTAGATCAGTTCAAAAATGTTAGTGAGTATGAAAAGTTAGTTGAAGAGAGCCACTTGTTAATTAAAAATAATAAAGAGTTACCGGGTGACTTACTTTTAGACTGACATTTACAATGGGGGTCTTTGTATACAAAGACCCCCATTGTAAATGTCCACATTGATAAAGTCGTGTTGATTGGGTAAAATTAATACAGTAAAAAAGGTTTAATTAAATACTTAAATCTTTAAATATTTGGTCCGCCAGCCGGCGGAGGAATGCCTAAATATTTGGAGGGGTTAAGTGTTTTAAGTAAAAATGGATGCCAATTTTTTGGACGGTAGGGAGGTCGATATCAAGACAGTTTCTTACGACAACCCCGACGAAACTGTGGAACTTTCAGAAGCCGGATTTCTGGAAACAAAAGAGACAATTTATAGCAGGACGAGCCGTTGGTTTTTGTGTGTCGGTATCTTTGTTTTACCGCTCTTCTTTTTGCCGTGGACGACAAGTTTTTTGGAGTTTAACAAACAGATGCTTTTATTAGTTTTGGCAGGAGTGGTTTTAATTCTGTGGCTTTTGCATGTAGTTATTTCCGGGCAATTATCTTGGAGGGCTAATTCTTTAGACAAAGGAGTGGTGGCGTTACTTTTTGCTATTTTTCTTTCAACTGTTTTTTCTCTGGCCAGGTTTAAGAGCTTATTCGGGTTAACGGGAAGCTTGAGCGACGCGCTTGTTACTGTCATTGCTCTTTCGGTATTTTATTTTGGAATAGTAAATCTTTTTGACGATAAAGGAAGAAAGGCGCGCGCTATTCTCGAGTACTCTTTGTTTGTTGTTCTTCTTTACGGCGTTTTAAATATGTTTGGGATCTCGGTATTTCGATATATCGATATATCGAAATTTCAATTCGCGGCTTCCAAAACATTCAACACTGTCGGATCAATTAATGCTCTGGGCATGATTGCGGCGGCGGCCTTGCCGTTATTCTACAAGAGCAATCTCTCAATATTTCGATATTTCAATATTTCGAGAATCGGGATGATTCTTGCCTTGGTTATATTGGTAGTTCTCAATTGGTGGGTACTTTGGGCTGTAGCCATAGCTGGAATGGCAACGATTATAGCCCTGGACAGCTTAAATCATGAATCAGGAATGGTAAATCGGGAGTCAAAATTCAGAATGTCCAGGTTCCTGCTACCAATGACGGTAATTGTTCTGGGAGTTTTCCTTATGGTTGTTGGTTTTAATTTAAATTTTCTAAAGAAAGACTTTCCGATTGAAGTGGCGCCGTCCTTCGGTTTGTCGACTA
The DNA here is from genome assembly GCA_001794055.1 of Candidatus Yanofskybacteria bacterium RIFCSPHIGHO2_01_FULL_41_26. Taxonomy (GTDB): domain Bacteria; phylum Patescibacteriota; class Minisyncoccia; order 2-02-FULL-40-12; family GWA2-44-9; genus 2-01-FULL-41-26. The sequence continues at coordinate 2,928 of MGJB01000011.1, forward strand.
ATATTGCTGAATCAGTGTTGAAAAAGAGCGTAGCTTTCGGCTACGGACCGGAAAATTTTTCTTTGGCTTTTGATCAATATGGCGCCGCAACTCTTGCCAATACAACCTTGTCAAGCGCAAAGTTTTTTGACTCTACGTCCCAGGTTCTTAATTGGGCCGTTGACGGAGGGTTGATTGTGCTTGCCGCCTTCGCTTTTCTCTTGTGGCTTATTATTAAAAACATATCAAAACATCTGTCTGTCCGGCAGGCGGGTCGAAATATAAACATGTCGAGTGAAGACATCGGTGTTTTCTCGGTACTTGTAGCTTTAATCACGGGGATGTTCTTGTATCCATTCAATCTCACCCTCATGTTCGTCGCTTATGTAGCGATGGGTCTGGTCGCCGTATCTTTGTGGGGAGACAACAAAAAGTCATTTAATGTCGAAGAGAGAGCTTCTACTTCTCTTGTTTCTTCGCTCGGCTTCATTGGCGGGCTAATTCTTGTTCTTGTCGGTTTTTATTTCGGAACGGTTTTATATATTTCTGACATAAAGTATGCCCAGGCTCTATCCAGCCAGGACATTAATAAAGCAGCCAGTCTTCTCGGCGAAGCTGTTAATTGGAACGGTCAGGATGACAGGTATTACAGAACATCTTCCCAGGTCGTATTGTCCTTGCTTTCAATGGAATTAAACAAAAAAGCCGGTGATGTTGATAAAACAAAAGTCCAGAATTATTTAGCTTCCGTCATAAATTTATCCAAGAATGCCACCGACGTGGTTCCGAGAGAATCAAACAATTGGTCAAATTTGGGCAACACATACCAGAGTTTAATAGGAATTGTGGACGGAGTAGAAAAGCTTGCCGAGGATTCATATTTGAAGGCGGCCGAGCTTCGGCCGGGAGATGCGTCTTTTTATAACAAAATCGGAAGCATGTATCTGGCAAAATCAGATCTGGCCCGCCAATTAGCTGCCAGTGGAGGAACTAATGCGGCGCGGTTCCAACAAGAAGTGGTTCCGGATTTGAATAAGGCCCAGGAAAATTTCCAGAAAGCTATAAATATTTCGAGCAGTTTCGGGTTGGCTATATATAACTTGGGAGTCGTATATGACAGGATGGGCAAAGTACCGGAGGCCATTGCGCAGCTCGAAAAAATAGCGCCGTATAACAGCGATCAGCCGTCATTGGCTTTTGAACTTGGTCTTCTTTACTATCGTAACAATCAGAAAGACAAGGCCTTTTCTCAATTACAAAATGCGGTTCTTTTGTCTCCCGATTTTGCCAATGCCCGCTGGTATTTGGGATTACTGTTTGAAGAAAGACAAGATATTCCTAATGCAATGGACCAGATGCGAAAGATCTTAAGTGTTGACGCCAACAAGGATAACCAGACGGTATTAACCAAACTAGATGAACTTCAACGCGGAAAGAAAACAATTCCTCCCAAAAAAGTATTGGACCAAAAGCCTCTCTGATTTAAAGATATTTTTCAAGGAACATAAAACACGCTTAGTTGCTCTGGTGGCGGTAAGTGTGTTTTTGGCATGGATGGCAGCGGGAATTTTCCGGTCTCCCCTTAATGAACCGAAAGTGGTTGTAATAAAAGGCGGAGTAGGCGCTTATGCCATAGCCGAAATCTTGAAACAAGAAGGGATAATAACAAATAAATTTTTATTTGTTGCTTATACGTTTATAACCGGGAACGAAAAAAAGCTCCAAGCCGGAAATTATTTATTTAAACCGGGAGTTACCGTTCCGGACATAATCAATTCTGTTTCAAATGGTCTTGCCGAATCCGATGATATTATTGTAACCATACCGGAAGGGTTTAATGTGTGGGAGATTGATAAAAGATTGGCCAGTTTTGGGTTGATTGTTGAAGGAGAATTTGCCAGAAAATATCAACCGCAAGAAGGGGAATTCTTCCCAGACACCTATCGTTTTAGTAAAGAAGGAGAAACAGTCGATACGATTGCTGAAAAGATGAAGAATAATTTGGATAGAAACATTTTAACGATCGCATCTATTCTGGAAAAAGAGGCTCGGGAGGAAGAAGATATGCGATTGGTGGCTGGGGTTATCAGAAACCGCCTTGCCAAAAAGACGCCTTTGGCAATCGATGCTACTGTTTCTTACGGTGCCTGCCTTAGAGATTTACAAGTCCGACTTGTAAATATATCGAAATATCAAAATATCAAATATAAAAATTGCGATGTAACTCAAGTAGGAGTCGGAGCGGAAATAAAAATCGACGGTCCTTACAATACTTACACTAGGCAGGGATTGCCACCCGGGCCGATATCAAATCCGGGGATTAAATCAATATCCGCCGCCTTAAATCCCGCCACCACTCCCTACTTTTATTATCTCTCCACCCGTGACGGCAGTCAGATTATTTTCTCCAAAACCGCTGCTGAACATGCGGCAAACCGCCGCAAATATTTGGGGCTTTGACATTTAAAATAGATTTTGCTAGTATTTTCTAATCCTCCTTCGCTAAAGAAAGCTTCGGAGGACAAAGCCGTAGACAGCGTGATGAACGCCGAGGTGACAAGATATTTCGAAATATCGATTATCGGTTGTCATCTACGGAAAAACCGTAGTTTTTTTATGAAAAATAAAACCCAAAAAAAAGAAGAACTGAAGAAGCTTAAAGAAAAACTTCCGAAGTCCACAATAACGGTATTTACCACCTTTTCAAGAGCAGGCGAGAAGGGGCTTTCTGTGGCCCAGATGTCGGAATTGAAAAAGGTGTTAAGAGCAATTGATGCCGAGCTTTTTGTGACCAAGAAAACATTAATGGATTTAGCGTTGAGACAATATGTTGATATATCGAAATATCCTGGTTTAGATATATACGGCATGGATGGTTCTGTCGGATTAGTATTAGGAGGCGGAGAAGGTTATGCGATTTCAAAAAAACTTTACGAATTTGCCAAGAAGAACAAGGCCCTGCAGTTTTTCGGAGCTATTTTTGAAAATAATTTTATAGGCAAAGACGGATTTTTAGAAATGGCCAAAATGCCGTCCAGGGAAACATTACTGGCAAGATTATTTGGAATGATGAAATATCCGATTTCAGGATTAGCAATTGTTTTAAGCGAGGTAGCAAAACTAAAACCTGAAGCGTAAAACGTGAAACGTGAAACGTCTGAATGATGATTCACGATTCATGCTTCACGATTCAAGAAGTTATGGAAAAAAATCAATTTATCGAATCAGTGGAAAAAATGTCCGTGGCCGAATTGAATGATTTGGTTAAAGCACTGGAAGAAAAGTTCGGCGTATCGGCCGCTGCCTTCGCCGCTGGCGCGGCTTCGGCAAGTCCAAGCGGCGCTGATGCTGAAGCTGGCGAAGAAAAGGACAGTTTTACAGTTGTCTTAAAAGATGCCGGTTCAGCTAAAATTCAAGTTATTAAAGTTCTTCGAGAATTGACTGGTCTGGGATTAAAAGAAGTTAAAGATATTACCGATAAAGTTCCGGCTAATGTCAAAGAAGGCGTCAAAAAAGCTGATGCTGAAGAAATGAAAGCAAAACTGGAATCCGCCGGGGCCGTAATCGAACTTAAATAGAGTACGGCATTACTTTCCAGATCTTTCCGTCTTTACCAACGAGATATACTGCTTCATCTTGGTCAAGATAAGCATTTGTGAATGCCTCTTGACTTGAAACTTTGAGAGTCTTGAACAAGGTTCCGTTTGCCTTGCTTAACAGATAAATTCTGCCCATATTTTTGTTAATCAAATAAAGATATTGTGAATTTTTGGTTGTTGCCAATAAACTTGAATCATCTGGAAAAACGAGAGTGTTTGTTTCGTTTTCTTTTTTGCCCTTGTAATATGTAGCAAGGAGGCCTGATTTATTTAAAACATAAACCTTTCCGTCAACAGCTATCAACAATGATTCGGGAAGTAATGCTTCGCTTTTGAGCCATTGAACGGCATCTTTAGGCTTGTTGGAAATGTCGGAAATCTTAGAAATTCCGTCAGCACCAATAAAATAAAGATTATCTTCATAAATATCTAAACCAGTTGCGCCTGTTCTTGTTTTTTCAGAAGCAAGCAGAGCTGCTTTATCGCTTACGCTCTTCGGTAATGTTTCGGTAAGGATGGGAGATGATTCCACGGCTTGATCCAGATTATCTAAAAGCTTAACTATTTCACTTTTGGCATCGTCTGTTTTTTTTGAAGAAACTGCTAAGTTGATACTGGCAATGGAACCGAGTAAAAGTTTTCTTGCGCTTAAAAAGTCGTTTTGGTTAATTTTGGTCTTGGCAAGTTTTATATTGTTTTGAGCTTCATTAATCGCACTAGATGTCTGTTTTTGTTCCGGACTGACGAAAAAGAATGTCTTGGCGGTCCAAGCTCCGATTAGGATCAAGATTCCTAATGACGTAAAAAATACTACTTTGTTTTGTCTTTTTGGTAAAAACATTTTTATTTTTCCGAGGACGGTTATAAAGGGATTATTTTTTTTGCCTAATGCGAACTCAGATCTTATTATTCTCGGAAGTTCCGGTTCGGGGATTATATATTCAGATTGTTTATCGCCTTCTTTAGGTGGTTTTTTCTCGTCAATTTCGGATACTGTGATTGGAGAAGGGATAACTTTTGCTGCTTTGGGAATAACTGCCGGCTCTTTGACCTTATCGAGGTTAATATACAAAGCAGCATAAGTAAAGTCAACTTTTTCTCCTTTTATCTCTCCTATCTTTTCAAGGAACTGTTTGGCGTTGAGCTTAAGAAAATTTTCTTTGATGGCCTTCTCTTTTATAGCGGCCAATCGGCTGGGGCAAAAAGCCAACACTTTATCTCCGTGAGCAATTCTGCCGGAGACGATATGGGAAAATTCCTTTTCTTCCACTTTTTCTTTTGTGAAGAGATCTATGTTGTTAAGAATGTCTATTGTTTTATTGTCGCGAGCAAGAAGTATTTTGAATTTGCCTAATTTGGATATGTTTATATTTTCTCCGGTAAGAGCAAAAATACCGATATTGATCTTGGCGTCCTTATTAATGAAAAATTCATCAACGACATCGTTGATTTTCCTTAGTGTTGCCGAAAATGCTTCTTTTGGAGAAAGATCGGGATTTGAGTAATATTCACGTTTGGCTAGTGAGGCGACAAGATTGGTGGCGTAAGCGACATCGGACTCTTCCGTATTGTCTTTTGAGCTTGAATCTTTATGGGTATCGAAGCTCCGTTGAATATTCCCAACAACATATAAGTTACCCAAACTTCTCTTGCTTTCATCGGCATGGTAATCATATGAGAAAATATCGAAGTGTCCTTCTTTTGGTGACCCTTTGATAAGTATTTCTGTTTGAGTTGGTTTTAGGAAAATTTTTTCCACGTTTGTAGTTGCAATCTGCAATAAATTAATTTATCTTATATTCATTCTAATTCACTTTTAATATAAATGTCAAAGGATACTCTTGATAACATGTTTGGTTCGAAGATTAGGGTTAAGGTCCTGAAGTTCTTATTCCGGAATTATCCCGGAGAATTTTCTGTAGGAGAACTATCTGGAAAGTTGCAAGAAACAAATTTAGCGCTAAAGCGGGAACTAGAAGCTCTTGCTAAATTTTATTTAATTAAAAAAAAGAAAACAATCAAAATTAAGTACTATTTGAATTCCAATTTTGAGTTTTTCGAGGAATTAAAAGCCCTTATTCTGAAAGCCTCTCCAGCGGAAAATAATAAAATGGTCGCTAAAATTTTAAAACTTGGCAGAGTAAAACTGGCTGTAGTTTCCGGGGTTTTTTTGAACGGCAACGGCGGCGCCAGTGATAATTCCATAGCCGATCTTTTTATTGTTGGAGATGATATAAACAAAGATAAATTGAGAAAGTTTTTAAAAGCGCTTGAAGCGGAAGTTGGCAAGGAAATAAAATTAAGCATTATGGACAAAGAAGAGTTTGATTATCGGTACGGCATGTTTGACAGATTTGTCAGGGTACTATTGGAATCTCCTCACGAAAAAATAATAAATAAGCTCGGACTATAGAACATTGGGCGGTTAGCTCAGCGGTAGAGCACTGCATTCACATTGCAGGGGTCACAAGTTCAAATCTTGTACCGCCCACAATCTGATTTTCTGCAAATTTACCGACTATGCAAGTTTGACATTTGCCCTCTTTTCCTGTTATAAAAACACCAGCTGCTCATTAAAAAGACGGATATATGATCCTAACTCTGACCGGCGCCTCCGGCGCCGGCAAGACAACCATTGCCAAGAAACTTCTGAAAAACCTTACCATTGATGCACAGATGGTTCCCAGCTACACTATCCGTAAATTCCGCAAGCCGAGGCCTACCGACATACCCGGTGAGTATAAATATGTAACCAGACTCTGGTTCTGGTTCCTAGAAAAAATCGGGGCTTTCCTTTGGACAGTTCATGTTCATGGCAACAGTTATGGCACCACAAAACGCTGGGTAGTCAGAGGATTACGGGATGACAATACGATTCATATTATGATTTTATTGTCCGATGCGATAAAAACCCTGAGAGAGTTTGCTGAAGAAAAGGGTCTTTTAGATCAGGTCTACTCTTTTTATATCTGTTCTCCGCCACAGGAGGTTTTAAGAGTAAGATTGGAAAAGCGGGGAGATAGTCAGGGAGAAGTAAAGAAGCGTTTGGCGGATTGCCTTAAATGGGACCAGAATGCTTTAAGTTCGGGTATCTCATATGAATTCGTCAAAAACGATGGAGAAATTCGAGAAGCCGTAGTAGAAATAAAGGATCGTTTTCTTTTGAAATTTGAAGCCTCTGAAAGTTTATTCTAATTCCCACCCAAAAGGTGGATTTTTAATTTTAAAGCATTCCAAGTTATGCACACTTGCATGGAGTCGAGGCAGTGCTATACTTAATCTTGTAAGTGGAGGAAAGTGGATAAGAGTGTTAATAATTAACATTTCTTGTGGATAACCGACTTGCGAAGTCGGTAAGATCAAAATTGTGGATAACTATGTTAATTGGCGAATATCAACACAATCTGGATCCCAAAAAAAGGCTCGCTATCCCGTCAAAATTCAGGAAAGAGCTTGGGGATGGAGCTGTTCTAACCAAGGGTCTTGATGGCTGTTTATTCATTTTTCCTTTAAAGAATTGGTCGCCGTTTGCAGAGATGCTGGGAGGATTATCTATTGGTAAACAGGACACGAGGTCGTTTGCCCGCCTATTTCTTTCAGGTGCTGTAGATGTGGAGTTTGATTCATTGGGGAGGATATTGGTACCGGATAATTTAAAAAAATACGCAAATTTAAACAAAAAAATCATAATAGCAGGATTGTTTAATAGGTTAGAAATCTGGGATGAAGAAAAGTGGAGTATGTACAAGGATAATTTAGAAAAAAATTCAGATAAAACAGCCGAGAAGTTGGGGGAACTCGGATTGATATGAGTATATGGTTCACAAGCCTGTTCTTGTAAATGAAGTTATTGAGTATCTGAGCCTGGAGCCAGGAAATAAGGTGATTGATGCCACCCTGGACGGAGGAGGACACGCTTTAGCAATTTTAGAAAAATTTAAAGACATAAAAATTTTAGGAATAGAATGGGATCCGGAACTGTTTAAAAATTTAAAAATAACAGATAGCAGATTAATAAAGATTAATGATAGTTATGTAAACTTAAAAAAAGTAGTAAAAGATTACAAGTTTGAACCAGATGGTATATTGTTTGATCTTGGGTTGTCGTCATGGCATTACGAAGAAAGCGGCAGAGGATTTTCTTTCAAGAAAAATGAAACGTTGGACATGAGGTTTAACCAAGAAATTCAAACCGAAAGCGCTCTTGATATTGTGAATAAATCAAGCGAGGAGGAATTAAGGGAGCTGATAAGTTCTTTGGGCGAGGAACAGTTTGCCGGAAACATAGCCAAGAATATTGTCCGAATCAGACGCGAAAAACCGATTGTGATGACAGGGGAGTTGGTAAGCGTGATAAACCAGTCGGTTCCTGATTGGTATAAGCATCGAAAGATACACTTTGCGACCAAAACATTTCAAGCTTTGAGAGTTTCGGTAAACGATGAACTTGTAAATATCAGAAAAGGACTAATGGCAGCCATAGAGGTGTTAAAGCCTAAAGGAAGATTGGCGATGATAGCGTTTCAAGGATTGGAAAATAAAGTAGCCAAGGAAATTTTTAGAGAAAAGAAGAAAAATGGAGTCATAGAATTTGTGGTGAAAGGTGCGGTTAAACCTTCTTGGGAAGAACAAAAATCTAATCCGAGAGCGAGGAGTGCCAAGATGAAGGTTATACAGAAAATTTAAACGGGATGGGAAGGAATGCCCTAGCCCTAAAAAAGTGACAGTAACCAAACATGCGGCCATGCCTATCGGCAGGCAGGTAGCTAAAGAGTTAAACCATAATTCAGTAAGTACGGTTTTCCTGATAAACACAATTGTATTGTTAACTGTGGGACTCCTGGCGGTTTATTATGTAATTCAGGCCAACATAATTGCGGCCGGCAGTTATAAAATAGACGTGTTAAACCAAAAACTCCAGTCTCTAAATGAGACTCACAGTTATTTGGCTGCCCAAGAGCTGTCAATGGAAGATCCGACGAGGGTTCTTAATTTTGCTTTAAGCAAAAACATGGTTGAAGCAAAAGATGCTGTTTATTTGTTTGAAAATGGAGAGGTGGCTTTGAGGCCATAATATGAAATTGCATGATAATTTACGCATAAATATATTTTTTATTCTTGTCTTGATTGTTTCAAGCCTGATTTTATACAGGCTTTTTATTTTATCTTATATCCGACATTCGGTTTATTCCCGTACTGCGACGGCTCAAAAAGATAATGTCACTAACATTTTGGCCCGGGGTAATATATACATGAATGATCCGGCATCAAATAGCTTATTTCTTGCCGCTACCAATAAAAAGTTTCCCTTGGCTTACGTTGTTCCTACTAAGGTTGACTGGGCAAACGATGAGGAAAAGACGACCCAAGCAGCAGATATTTTAAAAGTTGACAAAAATTTAATTCTAAACACAATCCAATCAGGGCAGAATTATTCTAAAGTTTTGGCAAGAAGGCTTGATGCGAGTCAGGTTGAGGGTATAAAAAATTTAAACTTAAGAGGACTAGGGATTTCATATGAAACTGACAGATTTTATCCTGGACAAAAATTGGCGGCTAATGTTTTGGGTTTTTTGGGATATGATTTGAACGGTCGTTCGGGACAATATGGGATTGAATCTTATTATGATGACGATCTTTTTGGCAGGGCAGGAGTAAAATCATCGACCGCGACAGGAATGTTTAGTTTTATTAAAAATATTGTTTATCGCAATAAGAAAAGTTCGCTGGCTGGTGAAAACGATGCATTCAACCGTCCGTCGGATGTTGTTTTGACTATAGACAAAAATATTCAGGCTTATGCAGAAGACAAGCTTGAAAATGTGCTGAAAAAATGGAATGCCCAAGGGGGGACAATTATTGTTCAGGACCCCAATACCGGCAAAATATTAGCTATGGCCGATAAGCCGTCATTTGATCCTAATAATTATAGTGATTATCAATCCGGCTTGTTTTTGAATAAAGGCGTGCAAGAAGTCTTTGAGCCCGGTTCGTCTTTCAAACCCATAACGATGTCTATGGGACTAGATCTCGGCAGAGTTTCTTCTCAAACGACATTTACCGATGTTGGTTTTGTTCAAGCCGCTGAATATACAATACATAATTTCAGCAACAAAATTTTCGGTTCTCAAACGATGTCTCAAGTATTGGAAAAATCCATAAATACCGGAGCCATGTTTGTCGAAAATCTTGTGGGTGATGAAAACTTTCTTAACTATGCCATCAACACCGGATTCGGACAAAGAACAGGCATAGATCTACCGGGCGAGGTAAACGGAGATATAACTAATTTATACAGTGGGAGAAAAATTAATTATCTGACGGCATCGTTCGGCCAGGGAATTGCGGTTACGTCCATACAGCTTATTAATGCTTACTCGGCTATTGCAAATGGGGGCAAGCTTATGAAACCTTATGTTGTTGAAAAGATAATCAAAGAAGGAGGAGAAGAAGTGATTACCAAGCCGGAGATAATAAGCATTCCATTTTCAAAAAAAACATCAGACAAATTGAAGTCGATGCTGATTGGGGTGGTAGATAACGGCTTTGATAAAGCCAAGATTAAGGGGTATGATATAGCCGGTAAAACCGGGACTGCGCAAATACCTGACGGGAAAGGCGGTTACGACAAAACGGAATTTATTCACGATTTTATGGGGTTTGCGCCGGCTTATGATCCTAAGTTTGTAATTTTGATAAAAATGGACCGGCCCAAAGGTATTCAATTTGCCGCCGACAGTTTGTCTCCGACGTTCAGAGAAATGGCGCAGTTTTTAATTAATTATTACAAAATTCCACCTACTAGAAAGTAAATCCATGTATAAATTATCCCAAATCATTGTAGAAATACTAGCTAAAATATATTTGTGGCGTTTTGACCCGAAAATTATTGGAGTTACCGGAAATGTCGGAAAGACATCCGCAAAAGAAGCAATCGGCTTGGTTGTAAGTAAAATTAAAAAAGTCAGAGTCGGTGGGGGAAATTTAAATAATGAAATTGGTCTGCCTTTTAATATTATTAGCGATTCAGTTGATGAATATTATGAGAAAGGCGGCAGTCTAATTTTTGGAATAAAATCTTTTTTTAAAGCAATTTTAGGCCTTCTCGGTTCTAACTATCCCGAAGTGCTTGTTTTGGAGTACGGAGCTGACAGACCGGGAGATATAAAAAAGTTATCTAAAAAATATAAACCGCATGTTGGTGTAGTTACTGCGGTTGGGGAAGTGCCGGTTCATGTGGAATTTTTTTCTGGACCGGAGGGGGTGGCTCGTGAGAAAGGTCGACTGATTGAAGCACTTTCAATTTCCGATTTTGCGGTTTTGAATTTTGACGATCTGGCGGTTCTTGAAATGAAAGAAAAAACAAAGGCTAAAACATTAACATATGGATTTGGTGAAGGGGCAACGGTACGAATCTCTAATCTTGAGCCATGGACAGAGAGCGGAATTCCTGAAGGAGTAAATTTTAAAATGAATTATAACGACACTCTCCATGGTGGCGGACAGGGTTTTGTGCCATTTAAACTAAGCGGTTCGTTGGGCAAATCCCAGGGTTATGCTGCTGCGGCCGCGGCCGCAGTCGGCTCAATTTTTGGCATGAATCTTGTTGATATAAGCGAAACTCTTTCCGAATATCAGGGACCGAAAGGGAGATTAAAAATATTGAAAGGAATTAAAAACTCCACAATTATAGACGATACATATAATGCATCGCCTTTATCAACCCATCTTGCCCTAGAAACACTTAGAGATCTGCCTGCTGGCGAGGTGGGTTTACCGGGAACTCGGAAGATTGCCATGTTAGGTGATATGCTTGAATTGGGGAAATATACTATTCAGGCTCATCAGGAAATCGGCAATATGGCCGGAAGTTTTATTGACTTGCTTGTTTGTGTGGGTTCAAGGGCGAAATTTATCGCTGACAGTGCTTTTAATCAGATGCCCAAAGAAAATATTTACAGATTTGATACATCAGACGAAACAAAATTAAAAGTTAACGAATTAATTAATGAAGGGGATTTAGTTTTAGTGAAAGGTTCGCAGGGGATGCGCATGGAGAAAATTGTCGAAGAGATAATGGCCGAACCGGACAAAAAGAAAGAACTGCTCGTTCGCCAATCCGCTAAATGGCTCAAGAGATGAAGTTTTTATAAAGGTATCCTACGAGCCACTTATAAAAACTTTTGTTCTGGTAAACAAAAAACCCCGATGTTCTGGGGCTTTGGGGGTTAATTGCCTATGGTCACTTCTTATTGAGGATATCTCGGATTTCTTTGAGCGTGTCAACTATGTTAGAAAGATAAAACAAAATCCAACATGCGATTATTAATACTATAACACCGAAAGCCCGAAATAACGCAGTAAGCTCATCCATCTTTCTCCCTCCACTTGTGGAAAGAATTTACTAAAAAGAACGTAAAAATACTTTAACATATCGCTAGACTATTTGTCAAATTAGGAAAATTAAGTTAAAATATCCTAATTAAATGGCGCCATCGTCTATCGGTTAGGACACATGCTTCTCAAGCATGGAAGCGGAGTTCGATTCTCCGTGGCGCTGCCATTATGGAAAATTGGTCTTTCGGCGACTAAGTTGAACGGCTTTTTCCATACTAGGGTTAGATTACTTCCATCCCAGATAAAGTTTTCCAATGTTCTCTATCGGCCCAATCTGGTAATTTCTGCCGGTTTTTGTTTTAATAATTTTTATGAATAAAGATTTTAAGAAATGGCACGACAAGAAAGCCCATCTTCATGATAAGGGTTCTCGAGTATTCTTTCATGAGCGTGAAGTTTGGTGGTGTTCAATAGGTTTGAATATCGGTTTTGAACAAGATGGCAAAGGATTTAATTTTGCTCGTCCAGTTTTAGTTTTCAAGAAATTCAACAACGAAACGTTCTGGGCGATTCCTCTAACCACCAAAGTAAAAACTGGGAAATATTGGTTTCCTGTTAATTTCGAAGATGGTGTAAAGAGAACTGCCGTTCTTTCTCAAGTTCGTTTGGTTGATGCCAAGCGGCTGTATCAAAAAATTGGAGTATTAGATAAAGCCGATTATCAAAAATTAACCGAAGAATTCGTTAAGCTTTGTAAGTAAAATAAGTGTGTATATAGTCAGAAACACCCTTGCAGGTGTTTCGAGGCCGAAGCCGTATAGGCTTTAAATGTATCATACGGCTTATAAAAAGTCAATGAGTTGTCAACATACCAGCATAACCAACATTTTTTAGATAGCCAGACAAGAATCAGGAATTAATAAGGGTTCACTGATAAAACTTTGATAGATATTTCTCAACAAAGTTTTCCAATGTTCTCTATTGGCCCTGCCATTAGTGGAATGAGGCAAGCTTTTTAAGCCAGTAATCATTAGGGAATCTGGGTTACTGAGGGTTTGCCTCATCCCTGTTTTTCTCGACCCCCAAGGGGAATGGAAAACTTTGGTTGACAAATAAATAAATCTTAAGTAAAATCACAGCAGAACTTTCAAAGGATTTACCGATGATTAGAAAAATAATGTCAATTTTTGAGAGATTCAAAAAAACACCCGAAGAATATAGCGAAGAATATTTCCGCAAGGCACAGGAAGAGGCTAGAAAATCAGTAGAAAAATTTGAGAGAGAACGAAGCGAAAAGATCGAAGCCATTAGGAATACTAAGGGCTTTGGGGAAGGTGTAATTTCAACTTGTGCTAAGTTGGAAATTTCACAAGAAGAAGCTGAAAAGATGACTGACGATGTGAGCTTGTATGATTATGAAAGGAAGAAGTTCTATATAAAAGCCAATATTGATCAAATTAGAAAGTACGTTAATTCTGAACATCCGAAGGAAATAATTTATACGAATATTAGATCTGACGATCTTGCCCAATTTGGTGATTATGTTATCGATGTGGGTAATAATGTCATGATAAGATATGACGGTTATGCACAATATCCCGGTTCTCGGGATATGGCTTCTTTTAATTTCATTCCGATGGAATACAAATCAGAATCACTGGGAGGATATTTTTCTAAAACCAGATTTTTTCTAAAGTAGTTTTAGGAGCCTGAAGGCTCCCTTTTAATTACTCAAACCGTAAATTCTGGAATATTTACTGGGTTTTTAATAAAATAACCATAGATTTCATTGAACAAAGTTTTCCAACGTTCTCTATTGGCCCTGCCAAAGTTGTGGAAGTTTGGTGCGGGGTCAAGCACGGAAGCAGAATTAGATAAAAAATGAATAGCTTAACCGAGAGAGTGGGTAATGTCATAGATGTGGTTGGAGCCATGAAAGATGATGTGGAAGTTATAAAGATGGATATAGAATTTATTAAACATGACCTAAAGAGTAAGGTGGCAAGAGGTGTAGGTGGGAAATTGTCTAATGAATTTTGACAAAATATGTATAATCGGCTAATATATACAAACAATGACTTTTGCGGTTATTAAAACAGGTGGCAAGCAATATAAGGTCGCCGAAGGCGACGTTTTAAGGGTTGAAAAACTTGCATCCATAGACGGGTCTGCCTCCGGCGGAGAGGGTGGCGATGTCGTTTTTGAGGATGTTCTGTTGGTGGTTAATGGTGAAGTGAGGCTTGGAAAACCGATTGTTTCAGGAGCCAAGGTTACAGCTAAGATTTTAGAAGAAGGAAAGAGCAAAAAGAAAATGGTTTTCAAATATAAATCCAAAACTCGCCAGCACAAGAAAAAAGGCCACCGTCAGCCATACACCAAAATTCAAATAACAAAAATCATTGCTTAGAGCAATGATTTTTTGGTTATGCTATGATTATTTTATATGACAATCAATTATGACGACTTTGAAAAAATTGATATACGCATGGGTAAAATTATTGATGTCCAAGATTTCCCCGAAGCGAAAAAACCAGCTTTCAAATTGAAAATAGATTTCGGTTCGGAGCTCGGGGTCAAATCTTCAAGTGTTCAGGCGGTCGGGGCACACACAAAAGAAGAGCTTTTGGGCATGTTGGTCTGTTGTGTCGTTAACTTTCTTCCGAAAAGAATCGGCCCGTTTACCTCGGAAGTTCTTACGTTGGGATTCAGGAATACTAACGGCATCGGCTGGGTTTTGATAACTCCGTCGAAAGATTCGGTTAAGATGGGGGATAAATTAGCTTGACAACATATAGACTTTGAATTAAGATATATTATCAAAATGAATATAAGGTTCAGCACAAATTGGCATTATTACTCAACATTCTCTCGTGAAAGAGGGTTGAGTTAATGTCTTTACTTCCTAATTTTTGACATGAATTTAGCCCCCTCTCACGAGGGGGCTTTCGTTTGGGAAGCCCAGTTCTTTCAAAGGAGGACAATATCAGATGAGTAACCTAGAAAAGCTGATTAGGTATCTTTCTGACGGGATAGTCTCTCAACCGATTGGAGCAACCATCGGCGTTGAAGTAGAGACGTCATTCGTAGATGAAAAAGGTGAACCCATTACAGTAGGAAAGTCTCAGGAGGTATTGAGGCTCATGTGTGATGAGAATGGTTGGAAAATTAGCAAAGTTAAAGGTGAGTTGGTAGCTGAGATTGTAGATTCTTTTGGAAATAGAATCTTATACGAGTTGGGAAGGCAGAATCTTGAATTCGCTGCGGCGCCATCAGATAGAAGTGGCGTGTATCTCCTGGGGGATTTATTAAAAGAATTATACAAGTCAGCTCAAAAAGCCGCAGCATTTCCAGTATTTAAGCCAGTATTGGAAACAAGAGATGATCTATTGATAATCCCAGATCAACGGGATGCAACCTGGCTGGAGCTGGATGGCCGCGAGGCATTAGAGCTACTGGCAAGAATTTCGGCGGTGCAGTTTACTATTTCTGTTCCGAGCCCGGGATCTGCTATCGGATGCTTAAATATGCTCGGAGAAAATATTGGCAAATTCTTGAGACTCTATCCCCAAGAAGAGTATTGGAGAAGATACATTAACGAATCTAAGGCCAACTATCACGCACTTAGGTATGGAGGGCCACTGTTTTTCAAAGACTTGAAAGACTACTGCGAACAGCTTGCCAAACATGATGTAGTCGTTGGACCGAAACTTGTCCCGTTCGAAGAAGTTGAAAATCTGGATATCCCTCTTTTCTTACGCTCTATCTGGTGGTACTTTAGACTAAAGCGTTACGGTGACAATCTTTGTATTGAAGTCCGGCCGCTTGGGCGTTGGGATGACAGGAGTATTACTTATTATTTGTGGTATATAGTGCTGGATACATTGAAGGTGGTAGATTGGGGATACTCAGAATACTCAAGTTGTAATTGTAATCACTTGCCAGACCCGAAGCGTCCCGAAAGTTACTAACGTGAGAGGATAATTAGCCAATCTCGTCATACTACGATCGTAGTATGACGAGACTATATAAAAATAAGTATGAAAAAGAAAAAATTAAAGATTCTGTTTCTCGATATTTTGACTGATAATAAATATCTAAGAAAGGATATTGAGGAAAAGGTATATAACGGGAGCACCTATGCCGAAGAAATGAGAAAGGCTTTAGGTTTGAAAAAGAACCAATTTGTTTCCAAAGATGCTTCAAAAGGAAAACTGCCTAATCCTAACAATTACTCGGCTATTGTTATTGGTGGGTCGGTTAAGGATCCAGTTAAAGGTCAGGAAAAGCCATGGATGTTTAGGGTCTATAAGGTTATAAGATCCGTCCAGAAAGAAGGCATACCGCTTTTGGGCATTTGTGGCGGTTTGCAATTTGCAGTTAAGGCTCTGGGTGGGGAGGTTGTATATAATTCCAAAGGCAGAAATTTTGGAAGCGCTCCGACCAAGCTTACTAAAGATGGCCAAAAAGATCCGTTGTTTAGGGATTTGCCATCAAGCATTGTTGTTCAATCAAGCCACAAATGTATTGCTAAGGGGTTACTTCCGGATTGGAGGTTGTTAGCTCGATCTGATAAGTCGCCATTCGATGGGATTGCAATAGGTGATAATATAAGGTTATTACAGTTTCACCCGGAGATGAGTGTGGGTATTGCCAGGGGAATAGCAAACATGAGGAAGGAGTCTTTCGTTGGTGAGGGATTTGTAAGTAAAGATAACTTCCCCAAACTAGTTAAGTCTTTAAAAGATACAACTAGGGGTGGCAAAAAGATTCTGAATAACTTTTTGAAGTATTATGTTAAGCTAAGCAATTGATTGAAGGTTGACCCTAGTTATGACTTATAGTAATATCAACTTAACCATGAATTTATTCAAAAACACCAACGTTAACTTTTATTGGTTTACCGAAAGCCTCTCTCGAGGAAGGTGTTTTTGATGCTCTAAGTCTTTTCTAAATCAAAAGCCTCTTCCTCGGAAGGGGCTTTTTGATACTCGACCTTGCTCAGTATCACCTTTCCGAATTCGGCACCTTAACAAGGAGGCAGATGAAAGAACAAAACGAGCTAAGTTTGTTTTTATCCAAATTTAATTTTCGGCCGGAATTAGAGGGCTTTATTGGAGTTGAAAGAGAGTACTTTTTAGTTTACGGAGGGGGATTAGCCTCTGGCACGTATGCTCCGCACGCTAAACGATTCTTGAAGGCTATAGGCGACGCAAGATGGACCTATGAACTTTCTGCATATCAAGTTGAGTCGAGGACCAACCCCCAATTAGATTTATCTGCCATTAAGCTAGAAATATTGGAAAATGAAAATTTGGGCGGTCAGACAGCGAGAGGCTTGGTTCTAAGATTGGTAAATAAAGAAGTGGCTAGTTTGTTGTATCCATTGGAAATATATCCGGATCCAAGGTATTTAGAAATTTCTAAAAATATCTCTAGAGAAAAACTCGATGCTGCTAGCCGGGTTACTGGAACTCATATTCACATTGGCACAAAAAATATAGACCAAGCTATAGCTGTAAATAATTCCCTCATTGACCATCTTGATAGGTTTTGTGTTTTGGGAGACCACTCTGGCGGAGAAAGGTTGAGGTTATATAGGGTAATAGCTGAAAATTGGCAGCCTATTGTGTATCAGAACCCAGAACACTTGTTTGAAATTGCTAGATCAGAAAGATTTATCGATAACCCCAGAAATTGCTGGAAGCTCATAAGGATTAGCGTTCATGGTACTGTTGAATTAAGAATGTTTGGTTCAACCGATAACGTTGATGAGATACTAGAATGGGTCTCGATTGTTAAATCCGTCACGGAGGAGGTGCTCTAGTGTCACAGCTGGATTCAAATTCTTCACCACAAGCAGAAAAAGAAATGTTCGAATCGTTTGAGCTGCAAGTCAAAGATCTATTAGCATCGCGGGAAAGATTTGTTAGGAATCACCAAGACTTAAAAATTGGTTTGGAATCAGAAATTGCCATTCATGCCCGATTAGACAATACTGATCTAGTTCAAAAAAGAGATGCAATTATCTCTGAGAATTCGGATTTTACGGATATAGAACTTGGTGCCAGCCAGATAGAAATCAGGACTCCACCGGTGGATATTATTTCCAGTAGCGGTTTAGCTAGCTTGACGGAAATATATAAGCAGAGATTCAATAGTGTTTTGCAGTCAGCACGAAAACATGGAGTTAAGTTACTCCGTGTAGGTGCAAATCCGTTTTTGCCAACGATAAATACTCCTAGAACTGATAAGCCGAAGTATCGTTTGGTGCCCGACTTTTACAATCGGCATAGGAATCCTAGCTTGGACACAGTGATTGGTCTTGGTCCGCATAGGGTAGATATCGGGGATGCTGCGGTTGTTTCTCTATTTCAATCATTCCAGGTAAACCTTGAGGCCAAGTCTCTGGAAGATGCTTGCGACAAGATGAACAGATCTCTGGCTATTGTTCCTTATCTTTTGGCTCTTTCTGGTAACGCCAGGTATCTCAATTGTCAGGATACTCGGATTCAAGACTCACGGATGATGAGTTGGGAAGCCAGCCATGATACAAGAGTTTTCTGTGATACTAAATTTCAAGATTTAAGAATTATATCTTGGGAAAAGAGTTTTGATGTCAGGCCGGGAAAAACAGAAAATTGGCAAAACGAGTTAAGAGTAGGATTGCCAGGACGTTATTTTAGGGATTTAGCTGATTATCTTGAAAGAGCAGGGACTTTTCCATTTATATTGCACAACCCAGAGGCGGCTCTAGCAATCTCTATAGGTATGACGTGGCTGGATGCGAGAACTAAATTTATTGGAGATTCTGCAATTGTGGAGCTGAGACTGCTTTCTACGCAGCCGACTATTGAGGAGGAAATTCTGCTAACCCTCTTATACGTTGGCAGACTCTATCATTCTCAGCAGAGCAAGGAAAATCTTATGCCTATAAACATGGTTAGAGAAAATAGGCTTTCCGCGATGCTTCAGGGTATTAAAAGACCCATGTGGTTTTTAGACAAGAATGGTAACCCTATCAAATTGCCGACTAATCTTGGATTGGAGTTAGAAATTGAAAAGGCTAAGATTGGACTTAATCAGCTAGGATTGTTGCCCTCTCTTGATATAGGTGTTCTGAGATCAACATTAGAAAATGGTTCGCCGTCAGATAGACTGGCGAGGGCTTTAGGTTCAAAAGATCTAATTTCGATTACTGATATGGAAGAGGCCCTTACTTTCTGTAATCTAGAGCGTGTTTGAGAGTTATCTCGTCAGCATACTCCAGGTGGGAACCAGAGGAGAGGCCACGGGCAAGGCGTGTGATATACACGCCTTTTTTGTTTTTGAAAAGGTCGCGGAGGTAGTGAGAGGTAGTTTCACCGGCGGTATTGGGATTGGTGGCGATGATCAATTCAACATTTTTGCCTGCTAAGTTATCCATGCGCTTTCCCAGCTCTTCTAAGCGGAGCATTTCGGGATTAAGGCCATCAAGAGGATTTATTGCTCCCCCAAGAACATGATAGAGACCCTTGTAAAGCCCAGTTCGTTCTATAGAATCCAAGTCGGTAATCTTTTCTACCACTAAGAGTTTTGTCTGATCTCTTTTCTTGTCTAAACATACTGCGCACAATCCGTTATTGGATATATTAAAACACACAGGACAAAACGAAATTTCTTTGTGGAGGTTTGCCACAGCATTGCCGAATTCCTGGAGTTCTTCTTCCGGCTTATTCATTAAAGCAATAACAAACCTGGCTGCTTGTCTTGGCCCGACGCCGGGAAGTTTTTGGAATAATTTTACTATTTCTTTAAATTTCGTGTTCATGTTTTACAAATAATTTTCACCGTCGTTTACTACTCCCAGGTCGCCATGAATTTTATCCAATTCCAAGAACCTTAAACTGTCGGGATTAATTTTGAAATCAATTTCTCCGGTAGGGCCATTTCTATGCTTGGCGATAATTAGCTGGGCAGTGTTAATCTGGTCAGGATTTAATTTATCTCTATCTTTAGTTTTGTCTTCTCGGTGAATAAACATAACTAAGTCTGCGTCTTGTTCTATACTGCCAGAATCTCTCAAATCAGACAGTTTGGGCCGGTGGCCGTCTCTTTGTTCTACGGCACGGGACAATTGGGAGATGGCGATTATCGGAATATTTAATTCTTTGGCTAAACCTTTAAGTCCGCGGGATATTTCCGTAACTTGCTGGACGGAGCTATCATAATTTCGGCGAGCGGACATTAACTGCAAATAATCAACGACCAAAAGACCCAAGTTTCCATGTTCAGATTGCAGTCTTCTGGCCATGGCTCTCATTTGAAGTATGTTTGGCGATGGGGAGTCATCTATAAACAGAGGTAAATTTTTCAATTCTTCACAAGCGCGGGTTGTTTCCTGAAGTTCTTCTCCGAGTTTACCGGTTCTCATTTTCCACAAACTTACTCCTGATTGAGCGGCGATAAGACGGTCAACAATTTGATCAAGCGACATTTCCATACTGAATATTCCCACAGGGACGTTATCTTTAGCCACATTTAAAGCAAGATTTATGGCAAATGCTGTTTTACCGACTGACGGCCTCGCCGCAAGTACTATCAAGTCGGATTTCTGAAGCCCACCCAGCTTGTCGTCTAATCCTGCGAAATATGTTCTTTGGCCTCTGATATTGCCATCACCTTGATTAAGAATTCTGTTCATTGCGTCGTCCAGAGTATTTCCGAGCCGTAAGAAATTTTTGGTGAGAGATTTTTGGGAAACGGAAAAAAGCTTCTTCTCGGCCTCGTCCAGAAGATCTTCGACGTCATTTTCTTCATTGGCGCTGATGCCAATGATGTGGTGCGCGGCATCGATCAGGTCTCTCAACATTTTTTTACGCTGGACTATTTTTGCATAAGAGAGAATGTGGGCCGAAGTTCCCACAGAACCAGCCAAAGAGGTGAGGTAGGCCATTCCGCCTATATCTTCAAAGTGACCCATCTCTTCCAACTTGTTGGACAAACTTAAAAGATCAAGAGGTTCGTGTTTGTCGAATAGAGAAATTACCGCCTGATAAATGATCTGGTGGTTTCTTTGATAAAAATCCTCGGGCCTTAGAAGGTCGGTAACTTTATTTATTGCTTCTTTATCAATCAAAAGGGAACCAAGAAGAGTTTTCTCAACTTCCAGCGCTTGTGGCGGCAACTTGTCGGCAGAAATTTTGTTCACGATGCATACATTATCATGGATTAAAAAAAGATAATCAAGTTTTTTGTGCATTAACTGTTAGTAAAAATAAATTTATCATTGACAAATCAATAAAATAGGTGTAAATATGAGAAATTATGGTTCTTTGATGGGGACAAATGGAAATCTTGGCCTTGGTTATGTTGGGAAGTCTTTTTTCGGCTGGAATTTTGTTCTTTTGCGGTCTTTATTACAGTATTTTGGGTAACATAAAATCTGCAAAGTTAATGGCGCTTGCTTTGCTGAATCTAGCTATTTCATGCACAGTTCTTCTTTACTATGCCGGAAATCTGATCCCTTTAGTTTTGATAAATTATTTGAGAATGTCCTCATTTATTTTTCTCGGCTTATCAGCGTTTTTTTACTGGTCTTATCAGCTTAATAAAAATAAGGATGGCCAGAGGGGGTGATTATTTCTTAGTTACCAGAGATCCGTAGACAGTATCGTCAACCTGATAGCCCCGATCTTCGATCTGGGCTCTTATTTTATCCGCTTCCTCGTAATTATTTTCCTGACGCAATTCTTCTCGCTTTTGAATAAGTTTAGTGATACTGTCCGGGATTTTTTCTTGTTTGGCGGGTATAATTCCTAGGACGGAGTTTATGTTTTGAAGAAATTTTCTTATCTTTTTTGCACTGTTTCGGTTTAAGGAATTATCGACAAGCATCGAATTTACCTTGCGTGTTAAATCAAATATTAGTGCAATAACACGCGCGGTATTAAAGTCGTCATCCATAGCTTCCTCGAATTTTCGGCGGTAGTCTGAAATTTCAAAATCATTATTTCCGTTTGCAAGAGACAGTTTTTGAATAAATTCTGCTATTCTTTGAACTGCCGCTTGAGATTGGTTGACAACACTATCATTATAATCCAACGGTGAGCGGTAATAATTAGAAAGAACCATAAATCGGATTGTTTCAGGAGAATAGTTTTTTAAAGCATCCTTGATGGTTATGAAATTTCCTAATGATTTGGACATTTTTTGTTCTTTCACGGTAAGAAATCCCGGATGCAGCCAGTATTTAACGAACGGTTTTTTACCCGAAGCAGATTCTTGCTGGGCAATCTCGGCTTCATGGTGGGGGAACACGAGATCTACTGCTCCGCCGTGCAAATCGTACTGTGAGCCGAAATGATAGTCGGTAATGGCGGTGTCCTCAATGTGCCAGCCAGGACGGCCGGTTCCCAAGGATGACTTCCATGACGGTTCATTTGGTTTTGAAAACTTCCACAAGGTGAAATCGCCTTTATTTTTTTTGTTCACGCTTTCATCGATGCGAGAGATTGCGTCTTCCGCCTGGTTGGCGGTACGGTGGGCGAGCTTGCCGTAGTCAGGAAATGTAGAAAGATCAAAGTAGTATCCATCACCATCTATTTTGTATGCATGACCTTTTTCCAATAATGTCTCGACTTGTTTGACGATTTGCTTAATATAACCGGTTGCACGAGTATATTTGTTTACGCTGTCTATTTTGAGCGCTTTGGTATCTTCTAAAAATGACTTTTCAAATATTCTTACTAATTCTTTGACTGATTTTCCATCTCTCTGGGCTCGATCGATTATCCTGTCCTCTATATCGGTAATGTTCATTAGGTATGTGACCTTGTATCCGCGATATCGTAAATATTTCGCCACGACATCAAAAAACACATATGTTCTTGCGTGGCCTATGTGGGAATGATCGTATACCGTCGGACCGCAGACAAACATTTGGACTTTTTTGCCTGCTGGATCACGCGGTTTAAACTCCTCTTTTGTTTTTGTTAACGTATTATAAATTTTCATCGAAACTTTGGACACCCCCCTGTTTATGCATAGGCATAAACAGGGGGGTGTCTTTTTAGAATAGAAAAAATATCAGTATTGAACAAATGGACATAATCCAAAATGTGATATAGCCGAACCAATTTAAGCGCTTGCTGTTTACATAGTTGCCCATGATCTTTCTGTTGTTAGCCATATGGAGGACCATTATTATTAATATCGGGGATATCACGGCATAAAGAAGAGAAGTATAGAAAAGCGCTTTAATTGGATGAAATCCCAAAAGCGGAATAGCCAAACCGATAACCGTGGACGCGATTATAATAATATAAAACTCTTTTGCTTTCATGAAGCTTTTATTGAATCCTTCTGTCCATCCGAAAACTTCGGCAATGACATAAGCAGCTGAACCGGCAAGGACAGGAATGGCCAAAAAACCGGAACTTAAAATTCCGATAGCGAATAATGAATAAGCATAATTACCGGCAAGCGGTCTTAACGCTTCGGCGGCGTCCCGGAGTGTCTCTATGTTAGTGATTCCTGACCTAAAAAGGGTAGCAGCTGTTAGTGTAATAATGAAGAAAGTTATCAGGTTTGAGAAACTCATTCCTATTCTGGTATCTTTGTCCATGGCCCGCATTTCTTCCGGAGTAGAAGGGCGAAGCCGGCAAATATGTCCGGGCTTGCATTGTTCGATTATTTTTTCTTCAACTTCCTGATTGGCTTGCCAGAAAAATAAATACGGCGAGAGGGT
This sequence comes from Candidatus Yanofskybacteria bacterium RIFCSPHIGHO2_01_FULL_41_26, assembly GCA_001794055.1. Taxonomy (GTDB): domain Bacteria; phylum Patescibacteriota; class Minisyncoccia; order 2-02-FULL-40-12; family GWA2-44-9; genus 2-01-FULL-41-26. The sequence goes on from MGJB01000011.1 coordinate 26,568, forward strand.
CGTTCCCATAAACGCTATTAAAATTACCAGATATTCTTTATTAAAAACAATATTGGGAACAAAGAGGTGATAAAATACTTTTGGCCAATCTTGATGGACGGTAAAAGAAGCGAAGACATAGGCGAACAAAGTCAGGGCGAGCCATTTGAAAACAGTAAAAATCTTTTGGTAAGGGAATATGAGAATTGACCCTAGTATCAAGAGAGTAATGGCGATGGCGGTAAGTTTTTCCGGCAAAGGGGCAATCATGGCTACGGCTTGGGCCATTCCAGACATGTCAGCCCCTATATTAATTGTGTTTGCTCCGACTATCAAAACAGCTATTGTTATCATTACCCACTTTGGATAATGCTTTTTCATATTACCGGCTAAACCTTTGTTGGAAATTCTGCCGATGCGAGCACTCATTTCCTGAATAGTAACCATCAAGGGTAGAGAAAACAAAGCTACCCAGAGCATTGAATAACCAAACTTTGCTCCGGCTATAGAGTAAGTTGCGATTGCGGACGGTTCGTCATCCGAAGCACCGGTAACAAGTCCAGGCCCGAGGGATTTCCAAAGTTTTTTTATTTTATTAGACATGAGTTAATTATCTGGCCAAGACATTTTAATTTTACCATTGAAATTAACATTTTGACATGGTAGTATGCTTTACACGTTGTTTTACAAAGAAAAGAAGGTCAAGATGTCCAAGTTGGATCTAATCATTGTCGGCAATATTGTAATTTATCCGGCCTTAGCTAAGTTTTTAAAAAGATCTCATTATTACATGAAGTATGATCAAGAGGAAGAGAGAATAACGTTTTCTGTTAATGATGGTGACGGTGGTAGGTGTTTATTTGAAGTTCGGAATGCTTCTCATGAGAATGCACTTAAGCTTGCCAAAGAATTGGGCTTGAAATCTTTAGACAGAGATCCCGAGCATGCGTGTTTCTGGTCAAAATATTATGAGGTGTTGCACTTATTTCATGATGGAAGTGAAGAGGCCGAATGGTTGAGGATAGAAATATTCAAACTCGGGATTGCTTGCCGGGTTAGGAAAACTTCCAGAATATGGGCACTGCATATGGGCCAGTACTCTTATGGCCCAACGATGTGGACTGCTGCGCAAGCGCTAGAAGAGATTAAGAGATATAATCACGAAGAACCGACTTTAGACGTAGTATTTTAACCCCGAGTAGGGGTTTTTGTTTATCCACATAATTAGCAGTCTTGACATGTGATTGCCAGTTTTGATATTATTTTAATATGTTAAGGAATAGACAGGCTATGCCTACCGGCAGGCAAATAAAGCTGCTGGACTTCATAATAAGAGAGCATGTAAAAACCGCAAAACCGGTAGGGTCTGTTTTGATAGCCAAAAAAGCAGGTTTTAAGGTTAGTTCGGCCACTTTAAGAAATGAGATGGGGGCACTGGAGAAAGCTGGCTATTTGGCTCAGCTCCACACATCCGGCGGGAGGGTGCCAACAGACAAAGCTTACCGATACTATGTAAATTCTTTATTGGAGACCAAGAAAAATCTAAACCTTGAAACGGGACATAAAAATAAAATCAAAGATGCGCTTAATGGGACACCTCCCGATCCAAGAGAAATAAATAAAGTTGTCGCCAGAGTATTGTCTAATCTTTCGGAAAATCTGGTAATAACTGGTATTTCACAGGATCAAGATTTTTTTAAAAAAGGGCTAGTAAGTTTATTTGAAAATCCGGAGTTTAAAGAATTTGGTGAAGCATTTCAACTGGCCAAATTTTTTGAAGAGTTTGAGGGGATGTTTCAATTTATTGAAAGAGAATTCTTTAACACATTGGGAGCTCCACGAGGTGTGCCGGTTCAGATAATGATAGGCAAGGAGAGTCCTTTTAAGCAAATTCAACACGAAACAGTTATGTGTGCCAAATATGGCCTTCCGGGAAACTGTGTCGGTTCATTGACACTAGTTGGGCCTACGAGAATGGATTATGAGAAAAATATCGCTTTAATCAAATTTATGACTGAAGAATTAAATAAATTAATTAAATAACTTAAAATTATGGATGAACCAAATAAACAACAAGGGGTTGACATCGAAACAGTGACACAGAACAAAGAAGAAGAGTACCTGAATAACTGGAAACGAGAACGAGCTGATTTTTTGAATTATAAAAAGGACGAGTCGCGGCGTATGGAGGAATTTGTGAAATTCGCCAACGAGGACCTAGTTCTTGAGATGATGGAACTGGTGGATGATCTAGAGATTGTGGCAAAAGAAATTCCCGGTGTCGGTCTGGAACATATAAGTAAAAGATTCAGTGAATTATTTAAAAAGTATGGCGTGGAGAGAATTAGTGTAGATGGCCAGTTTAATCCCGCTCTACACGAAGCAGTAGAAACGGAAAAAGAAGGGACAAAAATGGTAGAAGTCAGGGCGGGATATACAATGCACGGCAAAGTTATCCGGCCGGCAAGAGTAAGGTTAACAAAATAATCGAGGCTCGTATAACATCTTTGCAGTGACCGTTCGTCCACCCCTGCGGCGGACTCACTAGTGCTCGGTCTGACGCAGATCCAAGCCGTCAGACCTGTGCAGTCACTTTAAAGACATTATTCTCGCCTCTAACAAATTTTTTATGAGTAAGATTTTAGGAATAGACTTAGGAACAACTAATTCGGCGATGGCAATAGTGGAAGTAGGTCAACCGAGAATATTGGAAAACAAAGAAGGAATGAGAACTACTCCATCTGTTGTCGCCATGGGTAAAAATGGCGAAAGATATGTCGGTGTAACCGCCAAGAGGCAAGCCGTAACTAATCCGCAGAATACTATTTTTTCAGTAAAACGGCTTATTGGCCGCCGATTTTCAGATACCGAAGTTCAAAAGGATAAAAAACTTCTTCCATACGAACTGAAAACTGGCGCTCATGATGATATTGAGATAAAAATGGGCGATATGTGGCTTAAACCGGCTGAAGTATCGGCAATGATCCTTCAGAAATTAAAAGCAGATGCCGAAGACAGATTGGGAGAAAAAATAACAGATGCAATTATTACCGTTCCGGCATATTTTGACGACTCTCAAAGAAAAGCAACCAAAGATGCAGGAGAAATTGCCGGGTTGAATGTTAAAAGAGTTATTAACGAACCGACTGCCGCTGCACTTGCTTACGGATTAAACAAAAAGAAGGACGAAAAGATTGTCGTCTATGATTTTGGCGGAGGAACATTTGATGTTTCTGTGCTGGAAATCGGAGACGACACCATTGAGGTTAGAGGAACTGGCGGAGATACGCATTTGGGTGGAGATGACATAGACCAGAGGATCATCAACTATTTCATAGAAGAATACAAAAAAGAGCATGGGGTAGATATTTCCAAAGACCAATTGGCCGTCCAACGTTTAAAAGATGCCGCCGAGAAAGCTAAGCATGAGCTTTCCAGCACTTTGCAGACGGAAGTAAGCATCCCCTTCATTTCTGCCGACGCTTCTGGCGCAAAACATTTCTCTGTTATTTTTACCAGAGCTAAACTTGAAGAACTGGTTAAGGATTTGGTGGACAAATCAATTCAACTTACAAAAAAAACTTTGAACGAAAGCGGATTTAAAATTAGCGATATCAACGAGATCATTATGGTTGGCGGACAGACGAGGATGCCTTTGATAGTTGAGGAAGTGAAGAAATTATTTGGAAAAGATCCTCACAAAGACATAAACCCAGATGAAGTGGTTGCTTTAGGGGCAGCGGTGCAGGGAGGAATTATGCAGGGCGAAATTCGTGATGTGTTATTGCTTGATGTGACGCCATTATCGCTGGGAATTGAAACTCTTGGACAGGTGTTTACTAAAATGATAGAAAAAAATACCACTGTTCCGGTTTCTAAATCCCAAATATTCTCAACCGCTGCTGACAACCAGCCATCGGTAGAGATTCATGTATTGCAGGGAGAAAGAGCGATGGCGCATGACAACAAAACTCTTGGAAGATTCATTCTTGACGGCATTCCTCCGGCGCCAAGGGGTATTCCTCAAGTTGAGGTTAGTTTCGACATAGATGCTAATGGAATCCTCAATGTAAAAGCCAAAGACAAGGCTACTGGTAAAGAACAGTCGGTAAAGATAGAGGGCTCTTCCGGTCTGACAGAAGACGAAAAGAAAAGAATGATGGCTGATGCCGAAAAGCATGCCACTGAAGATGCCAAAAAGAAAGAATTGGTTGAAATCAAGAATATAGCAGAAGCACTTGTCTATACTTCGGAGAAGATGCTTCGCGAAAATGGTGCTAAAATAAAAGATGAGGACAAAGAGGAGCTAAAAGCTAAAAGCGAAAAGCTAAAAGTTGAATTGAGATCAGAAAGTGTTGAGGAAATCAAAAAAGCCACCGAAGAATTATCCAAAGTGGTACAAAGAGTCGGGGGAGAATTGTATAAATCCGGCCAAGCAGAACCGCAACCGACACCGCCAACACCAGAGAATGAAATTCCTAAGGAAGACCCTAAAGAAAAACCTAAAAACTAATGCTCGTCTCACCTCCTATCTTCGCGGGAGTTCCTCATGGAACAGTAGCGATTCACTCCTAATTTTTCTGACCATTTGGGGATAACCCCGACCCGGCCATGCGGATCGGCCAAAATCCCGACCGAGCCGGGTCACCCCAAACAGGTACCTAGAAAAATAGCGTCGTTCATCTGCTACTGTTATCTATTCGTCTCATGCGATTCGAGGAAGTGTGACTCGCTTCATAAGTCATGGTTACTATAATTTTTGAATCTCATGGCACTACGACCGACAATGAAAAACATTTAGCCTCAGGTTGGGCTGATGTTGAATTATCTGAACTTGGAATTCGACAATCAAAAGAAATGGGTCAGAGATATGCTAATGATAACTTTGATGCTATATTTTGTTCTGATTTACGAAGGTCGTATGAAAGTGCTCAAGTAGGTTTTGGTGGCAAGTTTCCTGTCATCAGAGATGTCCGATTAAACGAATGTAATTACATTGAAAGATTATATCTTGGAGTCAGACATTTAACGCGTGGCCTGTTGCTGATTTTGTCACTTGACGAGGTGATATTACTTTAGAGCGACCCAGCCACATACTCCCAGGGAGAACTTGCGCAGGCCCCAAAGCTTGGTGCTTGGTGAGGGGCCGAGCATGTAGATGGCCGAGGCTCGCAGGAAGCCGAGGACTATCGGTCGAATCGGGGGTATGTGGCTAGAGAGCGAATCAGAAAAGTGATGGAGTTAAGATATTATTATGAAAACTCTGAAATTTAAAGATTTTAAGGCGAAGTGGATTTTGGAAGATAAATTGGGATACAATAGTTAAAATGATTAGATTCAAGTTGTTAAAACCCAATGACTGATGTGAGTAATAAAAAAGAATCCATTCTGTTTTACGAAAGAGAGTTTTATGTTTTTTCAAATTTTTCTTCTTTCGCTATTGAGTGGGATGGGAAATTATACATGACGTCAGAACACGTATATCACTCGGAGAAATTTCAAGATGAAGAGATGAAGGAGCTGATAAGAAAAACAAGATCGGCACATGATGCGTTTAAACTTGCTCATGCTAACGAAGATAAATATCGGCCCGATTGGAACGATGTGAGGATTGGCATAATGAAAAAGATCCTACATGTAAAAGTTTCTCAACACCCCTATGTTAAAAAGAAACTTCTCCAATCTGGAGACAGAGAATTGATAGAAGATTCTTGGAGAGACAATTTTTGGGGTTGGGGCCCGGATAAAGATGGAGCAAATCACCTTGGAAAGTTGTGGATGGAAGTTCGTGCCGAAGTAATAAATAATGAATAAACTTAAATTAAAACTAATTGTCTGGCATGGGGCGGTGTTGGTTTTGTCATGGGAGTTTTGGAGGTATTTGAGCTATTTATTTAATAATAGTTCTAAACCAGACTTTGAGCCGGTGGGAGTAATTAATTTTATAGTCCTGTCTTCGGTCTTGGCTTTGGGACTCATGCTTTTTAGGAGGAAGTGGCATGCGTTGTCATTTGGTGCGACTCATGGATTATTTTATCTCGTTTATTTCGGTTTCAATGCCATTAATTTATTGGGCGTTGCTATTCTGGCGGGGCTATTATTTCTTTCCAGGTTAAGTATTAATTCTGAGCTGAATGAAAGATTTAAGATAAATTCAAAGACGATTTTAAGGCGCGGATTGATGAGCGTGGTTCTCGGAATTTTTGTTCTGATATCATTTGCCGCTTACCAAAGCCCATTGGCAAAAGAAATTGAAAGTTCTAAAAAACTTCCGTCAGGGACAGAAGTTTTTATTCGTGATATTGTTGCAAACACAATAGGTTCAAGAGTTGATACTGTAAATGAGGCAGAGAAACAAAATATAATTTCCCAAATTACCAATGAGACATTTGGAGAAATAAACACCTTTTTAAAGCCGTATTTTCAATATGCCCCACCTTTGCTGGCCTTTGGTTTATTTTTGATATTGTGGGGGCTTAGCTGGATTTTTATATGGTTGAGTGTGTTGTTGGGTATGCTGATTTTTTGGGTGCTTAAAAAAACTGATGTGATTAAGATAGAAGAACGTGATATTAAGGCCGAAGTACTGATTATTTAACATGACTAAAGAAATATTTGAAAAATTTATAAATTGGGCAAAATTCAAATTTAACATCTTTATATTGTGGGCCATTCCTCTAACCAGCAAAAATAAGACCGGGAAATATTATTATCAATTGTGGATAAATAAAGATAGAGGAATAATTGGGTGATAATTGTTTTTGAAAAGAAAAAACCTTCCAGTGCTACTCAATACTGCACCTTGCAGACGAGTAATTAATGGAAGGTCGGTGCCGGAGACGGCCACCCTGGAATGTCGCGTCTCCGGCGATTTTCGCAGAAGTTAGCTGGTCGACGGAGTCACCGCCGGCTGCTAATTCTGGCCAGGTATCGGAACGGTGTTCGTGAGTGAGGTCGCCCGTGACGCGCGAGTCCGGGTCACTCCTCAAGCTACGTAGGCGCTCTGCCCGGCCACCCGTCCCGAATTTCGAAAGAACGTTGAAACCGATTTTTTCAAATGTAGCGGACCGCGGTCCGCCAGAGCAGCTGGGTTAAGGGTCCACAACCGGTTCCCCAAAAGTCCCTTCCCAAGCTCTGATAAATCCATTATAGCATACCTTGATATGAAATGTCAAGTAGTGTAAAATATTAAGTAAATAAGCTATTTTTATGCCAAATAAAGATTATTATAATATATTGGGTGTTCAAAGGAATGCTTCGGAAGAGGAGATTAAGAAAGCGTTTCGTAAGCTGGCTCATGAGCATCATCCCGATAAGAAAACAGGAAATGAAGCCAAGTTTAAGGAGATAAACGAGGCCTATCAAATTTTGTCTGATCCAAAGAAGAGGTCAAATTATGACAACTTTGGTTTTGGTTACAATGACGGTGGGTATCAGCAGGGTGGATATGACTTTGGCGGACAAGGTGGAAATTTCTGGGATTTTTTTGGCGGTTCACAGGGGCGCACTGGCGGGGTTGAAGATTTGTTTGATATGTTTTCTGACACGTTTGGTGGATTTCGCCAACCTCAGCAGGAAGAAAGTTCAAAGGGAGAGGACTTATACTTGGAATTGACTATAAATAAAAAAGATTTGGGAACGATTAAAACGGTAGAATACGAAGCATTCGGAGTATGTGATGATTGTTCCGGTCATGGGGTTGCAAAAGGACACAAAATTATAAATTGCAGCACATGTCACGGTACCGGCCAGATAAGATATACTTCAAGAACTGCAATAGGAATGTTTACTCGGATAGGGGTTTGCAACACTTGCAAAGGCAAAGGAAGAATTCCGGAAAAAGAATGTACCAAATGCAGAGGAGTCGGTAGGATTAAAGCTAAACAAAAGTTAGAAATTCGTATTCCGGAAAATCTAGAAAATAATTATAATATCGTTATTCCCAAAGGCGGAAACTCGGGTAAGGTTGGGAAACCATCAGGTGATCTGGTGTTGAATATAAGGATTAAGTAGGATTTTCAACCCCTACCCATTTGTCGGCCTATTGGTTACGTCCCCCGGATCTTCTTCTGACAAACAATTAAATTAACCTTCAATTTGGTTAATAAATTTTTTGATTAATTTAATGGTTGTGTTGCTAGAAGAAACCAAACGGCCTAAAATAGGGATGGGGTCTCGCTTGTGGTTTACTTGCAACTTGTTTTAATATTTGGTAAAAGTTATCAGCCTCTTGAAATAAAAGGATCAGGAATGACAAATGAAAAGCTGTTTGAATTTGCAGCGGAGAAGGGCTGGGATAAGTTTTTAGAAGCAGCTTATAATATTCATACCTTACCAGAACTTGCAACTAAACTTGGCAAGAAGGAAAGCCATCTAAATATTGAAATTCGAGCAATGTGTGCTTTGGGTTTACTAGGACTGCTTCCAAAACTAGGGGGAGGCTATAGATGTGCGCCTACGGTTTTAGGAGCGAAATTTATACAGGCACAAAATGTTAAAAAAGGTAAAACTTTTTCATGCCAGCTGTGCGGAACTACCACGGGCCTTCCCCATGTTTGCCCAGCATTTTATCCTGAATTTGGGTAATGATATCGCCGATAATCAACATCGGCCTTTTGTTTATTTGTGTTCCACTCCCATCCAACCCCCATCTTCATCACATCTTCGCGATACGACAAAAGAGCTGACGGATGTACGGAAATTACCATGAGCACTTCGCTATAATGGTAATTTCCTATCCGTCAGCTTCTTTATGTTACCGTATCGCTGCGAGGAGTGATTCGGACAGGGATATGGCTGGGAGCTTTCGAGTGAAGCAAGAAGCGGAAGCCACTCACTTTCTGACATACCCGCAGGCAAGTCATGAACTGAAAGACGGACAATAAATAGCACTAAAATAATAGGTCGAGCGTCGAACGATAGTGGGGAGGCAAGCGAGGGTTACCTGTTATTTTAGATGCTCTTTAGAGACGTCTTGAGGTGAATGACGCAGACGTCGCGGAGTGGTTTCCTGACCGTGCTTTAGCCGGTCAAGGAATTCTGTAGGACTGGATGGAAGAAGGTGAGTGGCTGGAGCTGATTAAGGCGCAATGATATACTTAAACTAGTGGAGAAATATATTCCAAATTTTGATTTTGTGGCTATTTCCGGATTTAACTTTAATTTTGGGCCGTCGGGGCTGTTTGCTATTCTGGGCCTGATATTTTTATTACTTTACGGATTGAGTTTGGGCCGAACGCGGGCGCTGGTATCTCTTCTGGGGATTTATATTGCTTACGCAATCATGTCGGTGTTTCCTTATCTTGACCGCTTGCATGATCTCATCGGAATCTCGCCGGAGTTGTATATTACGCGCGTGGGATTATTCCTGTTTGTTTACATAATAGTGTTTGCCGTGCTTAACGGTTCTCTTGTTAAAAGCCGTCTAACCATAAAAGATTCCTCGTTTTTTTCAGTTTCAATAATTAGTTTTTTACAATTAGGTCTTTTAATTACAATAATCACAAACATAGTTTCGATTAGCGCTCTCAAAACGCCAGAAAACCTTTCTTATTTTGCTGAATATTTTTCTACAAACGAAGCATTGTTCTATTGGTTCTTGGCACCTATTGTGGTTGTTTTATTTATGAGAAGGGATAGAAATCAGAGATAATAGGCTCTGACATTTTTTCGTCACCCCGAATAGCGGTCAATAGCTTCGCAACACTTCTGCTGGTGTCTTGAAATTAATTCCCATATGCAATCTCTCTGTATTGTAATATTTCAGATACAGTGGGATTGCTTTTTTTGAATGATTGGATTGATTGAACAATCTGATCTAAACACTCTTCCTGTATTGTCCGATTGAATCTCTCGATGTGGGCATTGTCATTTGATTGTCGTACTCTGGAATGTCTGTGCTTGATACCCACCCGCTTCAATTCATGGGTAAACCAAATGCTAAATTCTGGCCCATGATCCGTTTGCGCCATCTCAAATTGAAATGGCGCTTTTTCTTGAGCATGTTTAACAAACAATACGCTCTGGCTTGCTCCGATCTTTTCTACTACTTCTGCATATGCCCAGCGTGAATACAGGTCAATGATGGTATACACATATATCCTTGACCCATCCGGA
>MGJB01000012.1:0-336 GCA_001794055.1 Candidatus Yanofskybacteria bacterium RIFCSPHIGHO2_01_FULL_41_26
ATGACAGAATACTCCGACATTTCCGGCAACAGGGAGATATTTATCAAAAGCCTCTTTACATAACTTAAAACATTCAAAATGAATATGCTTTATAGCTTCGATAAGTTCTGCCTTATCTTTGATTGGGCTGAATCGATAGAGTTTCATTTAGTTGCAATCATACTTATCTCTACCTTAGCTCCAAGAGGAAGATCTTTAACGCAAACTGCTTCTCTGGCTGGGTAAGGATCTGAAAAATAGCTTGCGTATACCTCATTCACCTTTCCATACAGAGACATATCTGTCATGTAAATTGTGGTCTTAACTACGTTAGCAAAAGAGGTTCCGGCTATTTCA
>MGJB01000012.1:351-595 GCA_001794055.1 Candidatus Yanofskybacteria bacterium RIFCSPHIGHO2_01_FULL_41_26
TTTTTCATTATTTGATGAATTTGTTCCTCAATTGTCCCCTCAAGAAGCTTGCCCTCCGGAGTTAAATATATTGATCCTTGGGTGAAAACAAAACCATTTGCAATTATTGCTTGGGAATGGGGACTTTTTCCAGGAAGAGGAGCTTTTGTTGTTTCTACTTTTTTCATATTAAATACCAATCTCAATTTTCCAATTCATAGGTATCAGCGTAAGATTGATCGGGTATGGAAAGTTATTTTCCTTT
>MGJB01000012.1:654-65250 GCA_001794055.1 Candidatus Yanofskybacteria bacterium RIFCSPHIGHO2_01_FULL_41_26
CAATCGGAGAGACCTCGATTTTAATTTGAGAGGTATTGGCATATACTGGCACATCCTCAATTCCAGTTATGGATGAGACGATCTCATGTGCCGCTTTTGACAAATCTAAAATCGCTTTATGCTCAATTTTTTTGTCATCAAATTCTATATGAATAACTGGCATTGGCTCCGCGGCCAGGACTCGAACCTGGAACCATCGCCTTACACATAATCCATAGCTTTCGATATGGGGTGGACTATATCTTCGCCATGCTTTCGCAACAGGCGTTTCGGTATCTAGTCTCTACGGTGCCCCAGACATAATGTCTGGGTTCCCTCGGTATTAGCATGTCTTTCGACGTAGCTTTCACCGATATCCCGAAAAGTTCATCCCTGAGTTTCCTCAAAGAGCTGCAAGTTTTGTTTACAGGGCGCCGCTCTACCATTGAGCTACCGCGGAATATAATAAACCGTGAACATATTAACACAAAAACATAGAATCTCAAACTAATCAATTCGTGATTTTCCACCTTAACACTATGTGTTATAATTAACATAATGATAATGCAAAAACTGCCATACAGAGGTTGAGAATGGCAAGGTAAAATATGAGTTAGAGTTCTGATCTATTTATCTTCCGCAATCTTATTGAGAATCTTCTGAATTGAAACAATAGAATCCAGATCATGGATTGAAAAAGCTGATGCATTTTTGTTCAGCTTTTTCAATTTAGCTAATTTCTTTTTTGCTGTTGCTAAATCTACCATGTCGGTTTTACCCAAGAAAAGGTACTCGTCTTTTTCTAATAATGATTTATTATAAGCGCCGAGTTCTTTTCGGATTGCTTTATAATCTTTAACAAGATCTTCGGATTCAGCCGAAACAATATGGAAAAGCACCCTAGTTCGCTCAATATGGCGAAGGAATTTAACCCCCAGCCCCTTACCTTCCGATGCCCCTTCAATGAGACCTGGGATATCAGCGAGAATAAGGTCATGGTAAGCACCTAAATGAGGCTCCAGTGTTGTGAAATGGTAATTTGCAACTTTACTTTTGGCTTTGGTGAGCTCATTCAACAAGCTTGATTTGCCAACATTAGAAAGTCCGATAATACCAACGTCTGCAATCATTTTTAATTCAAGACGAACATTATATTGTTCTCCTGGCAAACCCTCCTGAAACCTCTTGGGACTGGTACTGTGCGGTCCGCGAAAAAGAAAATTGCCCTTACCGCCGTGTCCACCTTTAGCGCCCAAAATCTCTTCCCCAACTCTAACAAGTTCCTGATCAACACCAGTAGTAAGGTTGTGAATAACCGTCCCGACTGGAACCTTAACAACAAGATCTTCTCCGGCCGTGCCATCATTTAATTGATGTCTGCCGTTTTTTCCGTCTTCAGCCTTAAAAACCTTTGCGTTGCGAAGGGCATTCAATGCGCCTAGATCGGAGACGCCAATAAATGAAATATTGCCACCGTTGCCTCCCCTACCACCGGTTGGGCCAAGAGAACCTTTGTTTTTGTTAAAAGCAACGATACCACCGCCCCCTTTTCCTGCCTGAATTCTAATTGTTAGGTTGTCTATTATCATGCCCGCATATTATAACCCACCTGAATAGCTCACGCAACCTCCAAAAAAAAGCCGACATTGGTCGGCATAGAACATTAAACAATAAACTTAATTCTTGGGTTTTGGGAAAGAACAAGATATAAAGCAACGGCAATACAATCGGCAAGAAAACCCCTGCCCACACTTCGATCATGTTTTTCTAACACGGCCTGATAGGCCAATTCTATCTTATTTTCAAAGCCTTGAATATCAGCGCCGATCATCACATCATAAGCCAATTGAACAGTTTGGAAACCAGCAACAAACTCGTTGTTATGAGCAAGACTGGTTGAATTAGACGACTGCTTAAGTTCCAATTGATAATACTCAAATATATTTTTAGCACTCAAATGTTGAGCTACTTGTCTATCCGAATAATGAGAAAGTTGATTGGCTAATTTTTTCATCTCAATAAGTTGATTCACGTCTTCTCTTGAGGTATTTTTCATGACAGTGCCCGCAAAGTGAAGAATGTCCGAAACTGAGTATCTTTGAGACATGTCATGCATATATTGAGCTGTTACGATTGACATTAAAAGCTCTATAATTCCTTGATTTATTCTTCCACCTCCACGGTTTCGAACACTTTCTCTTTGAGCTCTTAGAGCAATGTCATAGATTAGTTCTTGGTTTGTACACATTCCAGCAAAACGAGGAAAGAATAAAATTCTTTCAGCTAAAGACTCAAAAGCATGACCGAGGTTAATCCCACCAACAATGAAATACTCAAGCTTCAAGTGTCGGCTAATATTTCTATCTCTACTAGTGCAGCCCTCTTTGTCCGAAACTGGCTCAAGGGCTGTAGCTATCATTATTTGCCTTGCGGTTTCTGTTGGTATTCTTAAATTAGTAGAGATGTGCCTCCATCCTTGATTATATAGTCCGGGCTCAACTTCTTCTTCCATCTTTCGAATAAAAACATCGGCATTATATAAATCCACGACTAATGCTTTTCTATCAAGATTTAATTCAAGCATCTTCTCCATGATTTCATCGTCACTCAAAGCTCTTTTTTCTCCGAACTTATCATTGACTCGATGAAGCGCATCATAAACATCGGCTAAAGCCAAAATTCTTCCATATTCAGGAATGAGCAACTTTGTTCCCTCACTGTAGCCATGAAGAGCTGGTGGTACAACTTTTGGATAACCATTTTTTTGAAATTTATGATGCCAAGTAATTACTTCGGCCGAAAAATCAAATCTTCCTCGAACCATATCATAACTGTCCAAAACATGGCCTTCCATCTCTTGAGTATCTCTTTCAGTCCAACCCTCAGTTTTACCTAGGGTATCAAGCGCAACCTGACATTTTCCCAAATCATGCATTAGGCCAGCGTAAAAAAGAGCCTTTTGATCCAAGTGCATAAAGGCTGCAATTTTTCTGGCCAATAAGCCCACTCTTAAGCTGTGGTGATAATGGATTTTAGTTGTTGGATTTTTGTGTTTCAGCGGCGCAAGAAATGCCCATACCGCTTCTTTGTTTTCCTGTCCTATCTTAAGAACATCAAAAATAGCATTTACCTGAAATTCAAGATCGCCAGCAAGTGAGTCTGTCATATTAATCCTTTCAAGGTACAGTAGATTACCTAATATTATATCCTGATTTTATTGCATGTCAATCATGCATCGTTGGACAAACTAAACGAATCCTTGCATTTTAGTCCAAATTAGTGTATACTATACAGTAGTTAAAAAGAGACGGAGGTCGGGTTTCTTAAGTAAAGTAAATTAAATTATAAGATACAAACATGACAGGTACAATAAAGAAGAAGATTGAGGACAGAATGTTCGGATTTATCACTCCAGAAGGTGAATCAAAAGATGTTTTCTTCCACCAAGATGCTTTAAATGGCGTGACATTTGAGGAGTTAAAAGAGGGCGACGCTGTTTCTTTCGACGTAGTTCAGGGCGAAAAAGGCCCAGCCGCGAAAAACGTACAGCGAGCTTAATAGACTCGATTCTGCAAAAACCCGCCTCTTCGGCGGGTTTTTGTTAACCCTTAATATGGCGAGGATATTTTTTAACTTCCAATAGAAGATCTTTGTTGGAATAACGGTGACGCTGAATACGGCGCCAACCAAAATCTTCATGGGTATTAGTCGATGTCAAAAGTGGACACACAGAACGCACAGCAACAAGCTTTGATCCGCACACTTTTCCACTATCAGGGTCGCGTCTGGTATACCAAAGAATCTGGCAGTTTCGTATTTTATCGGCCGATTTATCAGAAGAATCGAGTCGTATAAAATCGTCGTGCCCTAAACTTTCAAATTCAAGCTGAAGCGCCCTTATAACGTGACCATGACAAACAACAATCACCCGTCTATCCGGGCACTCTCTGGCTAGGTGAGCCATAAAATCTGTTTTTAATCGAAGACACAACATTGGAATTGATTCCCCTCCTCCGGCGGGTTGAGAAAGAAAAGGATCCAACTCATATTGCGCTTGTTCCCTAGCAAACAAAGTTTTCTTTTCATCATCAGGAAGATTGTCTATAAGAGCATGATCTCTTTCCCTTAGTTGAAACTCAACTCGCCATTCAGCGTCAGGAAGATCCATGTAGACAGCAGTCTCCTTGGCGCGCATATAATCTGAAACATAAAAACGATCCAAGGGCATCGTAATATTATTCTTTAGCCATTTACCTGCCGCTTTAGCTTGCTTAATTCCTTTGTCAGTTAAACGAAAAGATCGACTGTGTTTGTGCCTGAAGTCAGGAGTAAAAAATCTATTATCTCCCTTGCGGCTGGCCTTATTGGCAACATTGCCTTCTGATTCACCGTGTCGAACAAGAATTATATCAATCGGTAACATAATTAATAAGTATAACAAAAAATGTTTTAATAAAACATTTTTTGTTATTATTCATACCCCTTTAATTTTCCGAGTTTGTGGTGCTGGCGGATTTTTTCAAGAGCTTTAGCCTCTATTTGTCTTATGCGTTCCCGCGTGACCGCAAACACCTTGCCAACTTCTTCAAGAGTGTGCGTCACGCCATCAGCAAGACCGAACCGCATGTCAAGAATTTTTTGCTCTCTCGGGGTCAGATCGGCAATAATCTCATCAATATAAGTTTTGAGAATTTTCCTTGCAGCCGACGTTGAGGGTGATATGGAATCGTCATCAGGAATAAAACTTTCCAACGAACTATCCTCGTCTTCATCTCCAACCGGCGCTTCGAGAGAAATTGTTTCCTGGGAAATTTTTTGGATATGTCTTACTTTTTCCACTTCCATTCCCATTTCTGAAGCAATTTCTTCCGGCATCGGATCGCGCCCCAAATCTTGGACCAAACGCCTTACAACCTGCTGATATTTATTTATGGTTTCCACCATATGGACCGGGATACGGATAGTTCTGCCCTGGTCGGCCAAAGCACGGGTAATAGCCTGTCTTATCCACCAAGTAGCATAAGTTGAGAATTTATATCCTTTTTTATAATCAAATTTTTCAACGGCTTTAAATAAGCCAATGTTCCCCTCTTGAATCAAGTCAAGTAGGGTTAGGTTGGCAGAACGACCGACATATTTTTTGGCAATGGAAACAACCAAGCGGAGATTTGAAACAGCAAGTTTTTGCCTTGCCGATTCATCGTTTTTCTCAATTTTTTTTGCCAGCTCAACTTCCTCGTCTCCGGTAAGCAAGGGGTATCGGCCGATTTCTTTCAAATACATTTGAACCGAATCGGAAGCGACATCGCCGAATTCAGTTTCTATTTTCTTTTTCTCATCATATTCTTTAACCTTTTCTTCCTCAAAAACTCTTCCCGATTCTATGATGTTTATGTTGGCCGACTCCAATCTCTCATAAAGAGCTTCCAAACCCTTGATATCTTTTTCTATGCTCGGAAAAGCATTGAGAACTTCGGCTTGAGTCACGAAACCTCTTGATTTGCCTTTTTCTATCAAAGCCAAAACACCACTTTCTGATATCGGGCTTTTTTTGCCTGCCTGCCGGTAAGTACGGCCGACTACTTGTTTTCTCTTGGCTTTTTTGGCAATCTTTTTTGCTTTTTTGGCCTTTTTTACTTTCTTTTTTATCGGCTTTTTGACTTTTTTCTTTTTTAGGTTTTTTTTCATTTGTTTAGAAATTAGAAATTGGTTAATTATCTGACCTATGTATTTCTCCTAATCTGTTTAAAACTTTATTTGCCTCGGAGGCTAGTGCCAATTGATTTGTTTTGTTGTCGCCAGTCCTCATTTCAAACCCTATTTTTTCCAGCTTGATCCGAAGATGACGTTCCTCAAGTTTATGCATCAAATTAGTAAATTCCGTCTTTAATTCTTCGTCCTTGGAGTCTTTCCAGAATTCTTGCGACTTTAGATATGCAAACTCCAATTTGTAGCTATGATTTTTATCCCTGAAATCTTTCAGAAGATCGGCCACGTTATTCGAATTAATTGATGTTAACGTAACAATTGCTTCAGCAGTTTGATCATCAAGCAGCTCCGGATTTATATTTTTAAGATCATCTTTAAAAAGTACCGGGTCTTTCATGATTAATGACAGTAGGGTGTCACTAAGCAGATCGGTAGCAATGGTTGGTTGAATTTTATCTTGCGTATTCTTGTTAATTTCGAGCTCTCCTTTTGACAGTTGTATATCGTTTGAAATAATTTCTTCTTTTGTTCTTAGTTCAATTGCCAGTTGGCCCGTCCAGTAATTCTTTTCCGTGTAAGTCGCTAATTTTTTAATAAAAGGGGCCAATTCGTTTATAATAGATTTTTTACCTTCTACAGAAAGCCGGTCAAATTTGGATAATGCCTTATTAAAAACAATCTCTAGAATTTGTTTTTCTTCGGCAGCAGTTTGTACCCAGTTTGAAGGATTTTTTCTTATTAAATCGGCCGGATCTTTGCATTCATTGTCTTGGATTTCTATACCCGTAACTCTAAAATTTTCGCCCAAAGCCAAGAGTATGTCTTTTTTGGTGGCCATATTTCCAGCCTTATCTGAATCAAGACAGAGACACAGATTGGTGGTATATCTCTTGATAAATTTCAAATGATTTTGTGCCAATGCAGTTCCCGAAGAAGCGACAACATTTTTTACTCCCGCCTGATGAGACATCAGGGTATCCATGTTGCCCTCTACTAGTATACACAAATCGGATCTTTTAATCTCCATCCTTGCTTTGTTCAATCCGTAAAGAACCCCCGACTTGTCATAAATTCTGGTTTGAGGCGTGTTGATATACTTAGCAGTTTCTTTATCTTCTGTTCCAAATATTCTTGCAGAAAATCCAATAACCCGATCGTTGAGATCAAAAACAGGAAACATGATTCTTGAACGGAACCTGTCATAAACTCCCGAACCATCATTCCTTTTGACAGCCATGCCAGCATCTATCATTTCCGTTTCGCTGTAACCGCAGTTCTTCAAAAAAGTTCCCAAAGCATTCCAGTCGTTAGGGGCAAATCCCAAACGAAATTCTAAAATTGTAGAATCAACAACTCCCCTGTTTTTTAGATATTCTAAAGCGAGTTTTCCTGTGTTCGAATTAAATTGTTTTTCAAAAAACTTTGTGGCTGACTCGCAAACTTCATATAATCTCGCTTTATCATCTTTAACATCAGGATTAAAAGAGCCGATCTCTACTCCGGCTTTGGTGGCAAGAATTCTTAAAGCTTCAGGAAACTCGACACCTTCTATGTCCTGGACAAAAGTAAACATATCGCCCCCCTTTGAACACCCGAAACAATGCCAAACTTGGCGTTCCGGAGAGACAACAAATGAGGGCGTTTTCTCATTATGAAAAGGACAGCGGGCCTTAAAATTCATGCCCGCTTTTTGCAGTTTTAAATACCCAGAGATAACATCGACAACATCAAGCCGACCCTTAATTTTGGAGACATTATCTTCCATGATTTGATAATTTTACCACAAAATTATCAAAAATAAAAGCCTCAAAAATTGAGGCCTTATTGTTTGATGAATTCTTTATCCCAAGCATTGTATTTTGAGGTCAAAGTATTTTTTATATAAACACTCACTTGATAAGTTCCGGATGGGATAGCAGCAACTTGTTCGGGTTTCACGAGATCAACTACAACAATCATCTCAGAATACTCATCCAAAGAACGTTTTTTCATGTCCATCACGACTACGTCTTCTAACACAATCGGCTTACTTCTATTGTGGCCCTCAAAAATTATTCTATATTTGATGGACAGCTCCAGTTGTTCCCCCCTGGCCATCCAGTCAAAATTTTTCCAAGAAGCCGAGATGGTAAATCTTTCGCCCAAAGAAAGCTCGGCCGGAATAATTGAGTTGCAATTACCACAAGAAGCAAGAATATAGTCCGCCCCAGATGTGCCGACAAGTTTTGGCGCCTCGCCGGTTATGCGCGCATTGGATTGTTTGGCTATTTCCGACGCCGGTTTGGGAGGTTGAAGCGCCTTTCCTTGTAAGCTAGAACTGCCTTGCGAGAAGTTAAAGAGCGCCCAGGCAAAAACATATCCATCTATGACGCCACCTTTGCCACTTGAATTATAAATATCATAATAAACTCGAGTAAGTTCATCAGGGCAAGCTTGAGCTTGCATACCGCCGGCATAGCCAAAGCTTCGGAAAACAGCAACTTCATTGATTGCGCCGCATGAATCCATTCGATAAGAATCCTGTGAAAAGAGACGATACGATCCCGAAAAACTTTTCTGATAGAACAAAAAAGCGTAGAGAATACTGCCATTATTAGGATTGCCGTAAATCCAGAGCATCATGGGCACAAATGAATTGCCCTCAAGAGTATCCATGACATCGGGTTCGCCATGAAGCAAATAAACTTTGGCCATATCGCCCCGGAATCCGCCGTTTGACCTGAATAAGAGTCCGGTTGTACCATGTGTACTGAAAAATACCTCATCGGCAATATCGTTAATTCGTTCATCAATCTCATTTTTATATTCATTTTCCGAAGTTGAAGGATCAGGATCTCGCTCAAGCCAGAACTTGTCAATAAATTCTTGCCTTTCTTCATCAGTCAGAAGTTTTTTAAATTCTTTATCCTCTTTATCAATAAGAACGTAATACCGATTTAAGAATTGGGATGGGATATCGGCAGGAATACTGTTTGGTTTATCGACAAAAATTATCGGCTTTTTGGTTTCGGTTGAAGCGCAGCCAATTATAAGCGGAAATAGAAACATAACGGCAAAAACAAATGACTTATTTCTTTTCATTGGTTGCCTCCTTGCTTGTCGCAATGTCATCCTGATCAATCCTGACAATATGAACCTGGCCCGCCAAAGTAAATTTTATCCCGACAATAATTTGTTTCTTTGAATCGGCTTTAGACGGTTCTGAAAAAGGAGAAGTGCTTAAATCATAGCCATAACTTAAGGCACAATTCCCATTTTGATCCAAAAGCCATGATCGTAAAAAATCTTCCCTGATATCCTGTCCGGTCCGCGGATCACGGACTGTCCGCCATTGAACATAGGCGAATGCATCGGTTGCTTGTTGGACTCTCCCAAGAACCTTTGCTTCTTGCTGATTGTGATATTTTAAATTGGAAAAATTCCTATCTAAACCACCCTCTTCCACCGATTTGTTTTCACAAGCTCGTTCAGAAACAATGGCCACTTGCCGATAATAAACCCTGACAAATTCGTTTGTATCATTTGGATTTTGGTAGTCAACCACTCGGCCCAGAAAACCTGTTTTACAATCATTAACCCTAAATTCCAATTCTTTGGATAAAACCACGTTGAAATTTTTCACATCGGGAGGAGAATTAACCAAAGGACCACTAGTAACCAATAAAACAAGGGGAACCGCTAATGTCAGAAGCATGAATTCCTCACTTTTAAGGAACTGGTATCTGCCTAAGACTATATGCCAATCAATAGAAAGCGCAATAGCAATACAAAAACGGCTCATCTGTGTGAGCCGTTAAATTTAGAAATTGAAACCGATACGAACATTGAAAGACCATTTGTCCGGAGCAAATTTGGTTTTTGCCCATTCAAAGTTAAGAGGCAGAAATATGTTAGTCTGCAGTCCAAAACCATATGACCATTCTTTGCGAGTTGGGAACAGATCATCGCTGAACTTGGCCAATGCATAATCAACAAACAGTACTCCGCGAACATTAAACGGAATGGCACTTAGTATCGCCACATCAGCAACAGGGAAACGCAGTTCCGCGCTCCCATAGCCGACCTGATTACCGGCAACGCTGAAGTAAGGATAGTTCCTCAAAGTATTGTTACCGCCCAGAAACATCACAGAATCACCATTGGGACGATTGCTGGTAAGACCGGCGGCACGAACCGCAACCAATGAACTGCCGGAAAGACGGATGTATCTGCGGGCATCAATCTGCGCCGTCAGATATGAAGCTGAATTTTTATTCAAGCCCAGTCCGTATTCCACTTGAGCCCGCATGGCGTCGCCATGCAAAGGTAAAGGTCCAAGCGTATTGTTAGAATACAGAACAGTATCATGCACAAATGCCGTGATAAAACCAACGTTGGTCTGACCGCTGGAGGCCTTGAAAAATTCATAGAACTGGCGATCTATTTCGGGAAGATAATCCCCTAAATAAGCAACATCCGCATCTGTTAAAGGCAGAAAGTACGTCCGTTTCCGCGGTCTAACTCCAAACTCAACACGATTCCACTTATTGAACGGATATTCGGTAAGAAATGTCGCGCTTGTTTCCTCGGCCCAAGTGCTGTTGAGAACGAACTGTTTGTAATCGCCGTTTGGATATGGATAGCGTGAATACTGACCCTGAAAATTATACAATGGATAGTATAACGGATATTGGGAGTGATTGAAGTTCACTGTCAACCCCCAACGCCGGGACAGATCCTGATATGTGTAGTCGGTGTATTGAAAGTCGCCATATTTGATATATAGTCCGGCATGCGTCCGATTAGCAAACACATCTTGAACTACAAATTGAGAGCTCGCAAATAATCCCCAGTAAGTGCTCGTACCAATACTAACGTTTGACCCATAGAATTTCCAACGGGCTGGCGGTTTTTGAGGCCTTGCCAATTGATGCTGATCAAGCTGTTCACTGACTGCTTCCTGACTGCGAAATGCCAATTCCATGTTTTCGTTTTTGTTATCAATGACCGATGTCCGAAGAGATTCTTTCATCCTAAGATCAAATAACTCAAAGTTTGAATATACATAACTTCGGAATTGGTCATCTTCCAAATAGGCTGAATATACAACACGATCGTTTTCACCGGAAACAAATTTCGGAGTAAAAACACCTCCATAATATTCGGTCCACTGTTTATTGGTGCGAGTGGCCAAATCTAGAGTATATAAATTCCAAATCTGGTCTTTTTCGTCGGATGTATAGACAAGCTGACGTCCATCAGACGACCAGCTCGGCGAATTGTCATTCCAACGACCGTAAGTAAGTTGCTCCTTGTTGCCTGTTGCCAAGTCCAACAAAAACAATTTCTGGAAACCGCCGTCAAACGCCACATACGCCAACTCAGTTCCGCCAGGAGACACCCGCGGTGCGCTGTTAAACACGCCGCCATTGGTCAAATTTTTCAACTCGTGCGTTTCAAGATTCATTGAATACACATCGCGCTGAATATTTTTGGCTGCCGAAAAATACAACACCTTGCCATCAGCACTGAAATTGGGCGAGAATGCCTGGTCAAGAGGAAGCTCCACTTCCTGCAGGAATTTGCCGGTGTTCGCATCGAGAATGAACAAGGCGTGATCTTTATTCTTTCTGGCAAAAAATGAAATCTTGCTGACGCTTGGAACACGCATCAGCTTGGCAAGTTCCTTTTTATCAGCGCCTTTAACCTTAGCAACCCATTCTGGATCCTGCCACCAATCCAAGTCCGAACCGTTGAACGGCCAGACATTTAGTTCTTGAGCAATTATGTACTCGTAATGTTTGGGCGGCATAAATTTCGTTAAGATTTTCAGAGGAGGATCTTGAACATTAACCTTACGGCCGAACATCCCCCTTTTTTTTCGATTCGCCTGCGACACATATGGAGGATCATCCCGCGGTAGCATGCGCGCCACCGCCAGAACGATGCCATTCTTGGGATTGAAAGTCAGAAAAGCTACGAAGTTATCATCGGGCGAAACTTCGGGTGAAGTAAGGGGGTACGGGTAGGGCTGTCTAATAATCTGACGACCTTTAATACTGCTGGTTTCCTGGTACGGCTTGGGCCGCTCCAAAGAATCTTTTGCATATTTATCGGCCCAATAATTGCGGTGAGCCCGGTCAAATGCTTCAGCGTTATAGAATTCTCCCTTCGAAATGTCGGCCAAAAGTTCACTGAATTTCTGGCCGCGCTGGCTGAAAATTTTCACTATTTGATCAGCTACTGTTTTCTCGCCGTATTTGGCTTCAAGAAACATGAAAAGCATGGCTCCAAGTGAATAAGGATTGGCCTGACCCTGCGACAACATTTCCAACGTAGGCAATCCCATTTCCGGATTTTTGACATTAGCCGCCGCCAAACGCTGTTCCATTTTACGAATATCGTCCCGCGAATAAGGTGCGTACTTATTAGCCAAATAATCTGCGATGGCTTCATACAGCCATGGCTCAATAGATTCACCACCCGCACGACCGATAAAACTCCAGCCGACCATATCAAACTGAAAAATATGTGCGAGTTCATGGGTATAGATTGTCCGATTCAAGACTGGCAAAAAATCCGGCTTAACCACAAGGATCATATCGGTATCCGGCAAAAGACGAGAACCGCGTGGAAATGCATAAGCGCCCACACCCTCGGGCATAAACATTTCGCCGGCCAAATGAAGCGCTTCAAACTGACTATGCGTACGTGACACGACTACTATTGGCCTCTTTTTCAACTGATGATTAAGCCTAAAACTCAAATATTCGCAAGAGCCTTCTAGGTGCGCCACCAAGTTGGTGAAATGATTCTGGATATCTTTGTCACTAATCTCAAGCGAGAAATAAAAATCAAAATGCTCTGACTGATAAAAATTCCACGTGGTTTTTTCCCAAATCACTTGATTTTTTCCAAACTGGGCATAAGCCGTCAATGGCATCAACAAAAACAACAAAGCGAGAAAAACAGTGAGTTTTCTGGTCATTTCTTTTCCTAATTGACAAAGAACCGAAATCTATCGCAAAGCTACACGTTTTATAAACAAAGGTCAATCGTGTCAAATTACTCCTATGGAGAAACTGTAATCGTTCCCGTCATCGATGGATGGGGGGGACAATGATAATTAAACGTCCCTACAGTATTGAAAGTAAAACTGTATATTTCGTTCTGGCCCAAAAGCGGGCTTGAAAGGCCGCCATCTCCCGTCACTGTATGAGAAACGGAGTCCTTATTAGTCCAAACCACCGTGTCACCCTTTCTGATTGTTATTAATGACTGATTAAAAGCAAAGCCTTTAATTACAACGGTTATTGGAGTAGGTGTGGGGGTTAGAGTAGGTGTGGGAGTCTGATGGCTTGGGCCACTCTTTTTTGTCATATAAAAAATTCCCGCAACTACCACAACGACTAAAACAAAACTAAGAATAATTTTGTTCATAATATTTAACTATAAACTTTCTCTCATGACAGAGCAACCCTTTCAATGGGACAATAAGTGTAGCGCGTCGAAGCCCTGTTAGACGTTCTGGTGAGATGCCGGTATGTTTTTTTATTGTTTTAGATTTTGCCATAGATTGAATAATATTTATTTTTTAATCATCAAAACTTGGGTGGCTTCCATTGGTTGTAGTTTTTCTGGTTTGTCTGCCATAAATTCATCGAATGCTGTCCAGACGCCTTTACATTGACCATAGTCGTGAGACAAGATCCTGCCGCCAGACAACATACGCGGATAAAAGAATTCCAAGGCCTTTTTAGTAACGCTGTAAAGATCTACATCAAGGTGGACGAAGGAAAACCTCAAATCTTTGATAGCGTCTGCGGTATTGGGAAACAGTCCGGGGTAGATTTTCACAGCTGGATATTTAGAAAGTCTATCTCTAACTTCTTTTTCGCTGGCAGTGAACATTTCTTTTTTGAATCGTCCGTCGCGATTGCTTACTTGATCAGGCAAACCTTCAAAAGTATCGAAAAGATGTAGAGGAGTATTTCCTTTAATTTCGGAGATTGCTTTTGCGGACGCACCGCGAAAAACTCCTACTTCAGCATATGCCCCTCCATGATCGACCATGATGCGAGACTGTTCCCAAATATTAAGTAACTCGCCCGGGCTAAAAAGAACAGGCTTCCTGCCGGTAAACAAGCTGACAAACACAGGGCCTTCTTCCTCGCTATAAATTTTAGACACTAATTTAAACGCCTTCTCTTCAAGGGGATTGCGTTTATAATATTTCAACTTGCCAAGTTCAATATGCGACATAATACGCTTTATTAACATTCCCCAACGTGTATTTGAAATTTGATTGTCGATTCCTGCCATAGTTCGAATCCCTTCACCAACTTCGCTAAAGCTACGTCGAGCCGAAGAGGGTTCTTACGTTTTATCACTTTTCGGTTTTGAAACGTGGCGCAAAATGTTTCTTTATAAACGCTCGACCGGAGCCAGACTTGAGATATTTTTCGAATTCAAAAGCCTTATATTTATCTTCGGTGGCAAAATAAAATTCTAATGCCATGGGCAGACGGTTTGCCGTGGCAGGTACATGACCTTTTTGATGTCTATCCAATCTGTCCTGTAAATCGTCAGTGCAACCTACATAAAATCCATCTTTGCATTTTAAACTATATACGTAATACATAAAATTCTTTTGGCGAAGGTCGCCTTCGCAAACCTACTTGCGGACTATGTCACGCCGTAGGTTCGCTTCGGCGAACCGAAGGCGGTGTATTCTTGAAATAGCTCGAACGGAATTCGCTCCTCGTCCCGCTTCGCGCGGCTCGGATGAATCGGGCAGGCAAAATGAATTCTGAAGCCGAGAGCATTAACAATTTCAAGTTTTTAATTGAGTTAAGTATAACTCAATTCAGTGAATTTTTCAATTTAAAATTATTGAAAAATTCACTGGCTTTGGCGGCAAATTCTCGCTCTTTGAATTATTAAAAAAACGGTCAGCTTGTGGGCTGACCGACCAACCGATAGGTTGGAATTTGTGCCTCGCATGTGCGAGGGCTTGAATGCAGTTATGTCGAGAGACTACTCGTCATCGGTCGTATGGACTCGCTCCTCGTTCGGAATTGGCTCCGGACGGAAAGCATGGTCGTGCAAGATGTGCGGTCCATGTTGTAATGCTCGCTCGAGCTTTTGACGAAGCACACCGGGCCTGCCATCCACATGTCTGTTCTTGCCCCGCCCAGCACGACCCTCCAAGTGATCGAGAACATCCAGAAGGACGAAGTCCTTGTATGTTCCCGGTACCCGCCGAAGTTCGATCGTGAGTGTTCCATTGCCCAGGTCTTTGTCGACCTTGAGCCAAGCATTTGCACACCGAAGATGTTTGTCGCTCGGTGGCAACGAGTGGCCTCTGTCGAATTTCAGGACGACCTTCTTCGGCCCTCGATATTCATCGCGGAATTGTCTGACCTCTCGGTCAACCAATGTTGTGACGTCATCGAAAAAGCCGAGTGCAATGACCATGTCGAGCCATGGCCACGAGGGAAACTCCTCATCCGGCGTTTCGGGTAAAGCTTGGGTAAACGTCAGTAACCCTTGCTTTTTGTCAAAACCGACTTCTAGACTTGCTTTCAAGGTACTCATTACGCTCCTCCTTTGGTTATTCCGTCCACATTGAGAGGATATCAGGACGGAAGTTGCCAGCACCATGCTGGGCACCTTACTATAAGTCATCGAAAGCAGAATGTCAATCGCAATAAAAAAATCAGCATCTCTGCTGTTTCTAATCTAAAACTCTTATGAAAAAATTTCTTTTGCCCTTCCAAAATATGATTCGAGCCGATTTGTTTTCAGGTTCTTTGGCAGTTTGGAATGCTCTCGGCTTCAGAATTCATTTTGCCCGCCCGCCCATTCCGAGCCGCGCTGTGCGCGGCGAGGAGCGAATTCCGTTCGAGCTAATTTCAGAATACACCGCCAATTGGAAAAATGCAAATTTGAAGAGGTTAGCTCGCGGCGCGTTCTGCGCCGCGAGCTGGCTTCCCCAAATTTGCATTTTCCCAACTGGCGGAGAGGGTGGGATTTGAACCCACGATGCCCTTTCGAGCATGCCGCCTTTCCAAGGCGGTGGAATAAACCACTATCCGACCTCTCCTAATCGAAAAATCATACCATTGGAATGGCTATTTTTCCAGAGCCAACATCTTCTTTGAGAGTTGAGAATAAACAAATCTGCGGTGATTTATTTCTTCATGTTCTTCGTGAGTTAAATCTTGATAAAGTTTATTAAATTGAGGTATCCAGAAAATAGCACGGAACGGGTATCCTTTCTCACATGGCGCAGTTTGTTTTTCAACTATGTAACCGTCAATACTTCCCTCGGCATGTAAAATATTTTTTCCATCATAATAAACCCCGACAGTTCTCAAATGAGCGGTTCTTTTGTTTTGCGGAATATTTTTTAATTTGTATAAGACCAGGTCAATAAGCTCCTGATCAGTGGCCTCATGACCGGGCCAGCGCCGGCTCATTACCCCCGGCTCACCGTTAAGCGCATCTATCTCCAGTCCCCCATCATCAGATACGGCCGGAATTCCAAATAACTCAAAATAACTTTTGGCTTTTAGCACAGCATTCTCCAGAAAGGTCTTTTCTGTTTCTTTAACATCGAGAGTGTCCGGAAAGTCTGCAAGAGAAACTTTTTCAAAATTATCGCCAAGATATTTTTCTACCTCCTTTGCTTTAGCTGGATTTTTTGTCGCAATAAGTATTTTCATTTTTATATTTTAACAATCATTATGCAAAAATCAAAAGAACGGTGTCATCGCCGTTCTTTTTTTATATTCTAATAGTCCCCGCCCATTCCTCCCATCGGAGGCATTCCACCACCGCCCATCGGTGAATTCTTTTCTTCGGGAATATCAGTAATTACCGCTTCGGTCGTCAGAATGGTTGATGCCACGGATACGGCATTAACCAACGCTACTTTAACCACCTTTAATGGGTCAATAATTCCCATCTCAAACATATCGCCGTATTCGCCGTTGGAAGCGTTATAGCCCCAGTTAAAATCTTTTTTTGCTATTTCCCGGACGACTCTATCCGGATTCTCCCCAGAATTTTCCGCAATAGCTCTGATTGGCAAGGCAAGGATGCTTTTGACGATAGCGGCGCCTTTTGAAAAATCGTCCACAATAACGGCAGTATTAAATAAATTCTCTTCTGGCTTTTTCTTTGGTTCAGTGGCTTTTTTGTTAAAATCTCTAAGAACATCAAACAGCGCCACTCCTCCGCCGGCCACGATTCCCTCTTCTAACGCCGCCCGGGTAGCCGCAACAGCATCGTCAATTCTGAATTTCTTTTCTTTAAGTTCGGTTTCGGTTTGGGCGCCAACTTTGATTACAGCCACTCCGCCTGATAATTTGGCCAGACGCTCTTGAAGTTTTTCCTTGTCAAAATCAGACGTTGTCTTTGAAATCTGGTTTTTTATTTGAGCAACTCGTTTGTCTATATCCGCCGGCTTTCCTTTGCCGCCAACAATAGTAGTGGAATCTTTTGAAGCCACAACCCTTCTTGCTCGTCCGAGCATATTCAAATCAACCTGTTCAAGTTTCATTCCTTTTTCTTCGGCAATAACTTGCCCCCCAGTCACTACGGCAACATCTTCCAGCATCTCTTTTTTCCTGTCCCCAAATCCCGGAGCTTTTACGGCCAAACTATTGAAAGTTCCTCTTAATTTGTTAACCACTAACGTTGCTAAGGCGTCTCCTTCAACATCTTCAGCAACAATCACTAAAGACCTTTTGCCGGTTTTAGATAATTTTTCAAGCAACGGAACAATCTCCTGGATAGAGGAAATTTTCTTATCAGTTATTAAAATAAGCGGATCATCATGAACGGCTTCCATTCTTTCGGTGTTTGTCACCATATATGCGGAAGCGTAACCCTTGTCAAATTGCATCCCTTCAACTATTTCCTTTGACATCTCGGTGGATTGAGATTCTTCGACGGTCACCACTCCGTCTTTTCCGACTTCATTGAAAACATCTGCAATAAGTTTGCCGATCTCTTCGTCATTTGCCGAAATAGATGCAACTTCTCTAATGTTTTCTTTAGTAACTTTTTTCTTTCTGCTGTTTAAAAATTTAATTACTGATTCCAAGGCGCTGTCCATTCCTTTTCTCAATGCCACCGGATTAGCTCCAGAATTAACAGCCGAAAAACCTTCGGCCAAAATTGCCTGGGCCAAAATAGTAGCCGTGGTTGTGCCGTCGCCAGCAACGTCATTTGTCTTGGAGGCAACCTCTTTCATCAGTTCTGCGCCGATATTTTCAAACTTGTTTTTAAGCTCAATTTCTTTGGCCACTGTAACGCCATCTTTTGTTATTACAGGCGAACCAAAACCTTTATCTAAAATAACATTTCTTCCCTTTGGTCCAAGAGTGACCTTGACCGCATTGGCCACCTTGTCAACTCCTCTTTTTAGGGCTTCTCGGGCTTTTTCTTTGTAATATATTTGTTTAGCCATAAATACATGTATCGTGAAACGTAAAACTTGAAACTTTTTAAATTAATGCTTCAAGCTTCATGCTTCACGTTTCAATTATTCAATAATCGCCAATATATCTTCTTCTTTGGCGATTAAATATTCTTTACCGTCTATTTTAATTTCGTTCGGTCCGTATTTTGTAAATAAAACGATATCTCCCTTTTTAACCTCCAAAGACACCCTCTTGCCTTCGCCAGTTGGTGAATTTAACCTTTTACCCGGCCCGACGGCAATAATTTTGCCTTTTTCCTGCCTTTCCTTTTCGATTGTTTCCGGTAAAATAATGCCTCCTTTTTTCTTGTCCTCTCTAAGAGGTTCTATCAGAACGTGATCTGATAATGGTGTTATTTTTGTCATACAGTGTATTATAGTCATTAAAAATTAATTGTCAATCCCGCTTTTAAGTAAAAAATCCCCCTATGGGGATTGGTCAATTAAAAGAGATAGAGTAAAAACCACTTTCTTTTTTTAGGTTCTTTTTTCTCGTTAATGGACATTCCTTTTGTCTGAACCGTAATATTAAGCACAAAATCAACGTCAATGAAATCGTCTAGAATTGGCGTAAGGGTTAGAACAACTTCTTTGCTGTCTTTTGTCAGAAAATGTTTCAATTCATCCTCGCCGATATCAACCCACCCCAATTCCGGATTGGCCGATGTTTGAGAATTGGAATTTTTAGCCTTCGTTTCGGTCTTGGCTTTTGGCATTACCTGCTGAACATATAAAACATCGGTCTTATAGTTCATGGCCTCATTCAGTTGTTTGATAAAATCCTCAACAGAAGTTCCATTTGTCAAACTTCTCTTATCTGTAAACCTGCTACCCCCTTGGATCACAACAACAATATTGGGAAAAACTCCCGGACCAATTCTCTCCATAAAATCTTCCGGAACTTTAATCGGAACGCTTATTTTTCTAAGGGCGCCGGAAGAAATTTCTTCCAAAATCATATCCGCATATACTGTTTCTCCCGGAGACGCCTTGTTTTCAGATAAAAAGGCTGCCTTTTTAATCCAAACTTTAAAATTCTTAACAAAATCTACCCGAACCCTTACGTCTCCAATCTTGCGGTTAAGTTTTTTACCCTTAAGACTCTCCAAAACAAGATCTACCCTATCGAACAGTTCCTGAAAAGGACTTTTGGGATCTTTCTGATCTTTTTGAATTCTGACTGGTATAATATTTTTCAGGAAAATTTCAGACTCATCTTGAATACTTATCCTCACCTGATAAGAAACGGGCAACAAGCTTAAATCGCCAAGCACTTGCTCCGCCCAAATGCCGGGTAATTTGTTTATGAGCATTCTAGCCATAGGGCTTGGGATTACTTCTTCTTTTAAAGTCGCCTGCCCATTACCCAGATGAAGTTCTGTAATTAGCGGTGTGCCGGGTGCTGTCATGCCGATTATTCCTGCCATCTCAAACGCACCGTCAACAAGCATCGCTCCTTCTGTATTCAGATAACAGCCAGGAAGCTTATAAGAGGCAAAGGGGGTTTGAATGGTATCAGCCACCGCCACGTGAACAAAAGGATAATTTACCATTCCCGTACCAAAAAGAGGGTGGCCAAAAATATAAATTTTATCGTCGTCTCTCCATGTTACAGTACCAGAAGCGCCAATGGAAATTAAACCTCTGGCCAGAAGAACCGATACCATTGAACCCGGCTTAAGTTCACTGTCCGCCAACTGGTAACATTTACCAGGCGAAACGCCTTGGGCCGCCAAATTATTGATTTTGGGAAAGAGCATAAGATTAAAAAATTCCATGCCCCCGATGTTGATCTTATCGGGCATCTGATTAGAAAGACTTATAGCCGCCTCATACCCGCCAAACCGGGCTCCAAGCATGTATTCGGCAGGAGTCAGGAGACAATTCATGCCCCCTTCAATAAAAGAACCTATACGGTAACTCAAAGCGCCAACTAAGATTCCGTTCTTAACACAATCATCCAAATCATTACAACCAACGAATATAGGGCTGCCACTCATACCAGATATGGCACCTATTTTTTCCAAGGTCGTATCCATCGGGCCTCCGGAAATTCTCGCTAAAATTAGACTGCTGCCCATATTGTCAATTGTGTTTCCAAGAACAACATCAAACGGTTCCGGTTCAACACCCTTGAAAACAGAGAAGCCAATTGCTTTTGTTCCAGGATGAAGATCCTTCAGTTGGAGGATCTTCGGTTTGTAAGCCCAAGCATCAACGGCAAAAAACATTAGCACAACAAAAACAGAGAGTAGCCTCATTAAACCTTTCATTTCATCCTCTTTTCAAAGAACTGAAATAATCTGTGGCAAGTATAGGGTAAACGAATAAAACTCGCAATGGGCCAAAGAAACAGATACTCTAAACAGTCAGTCCTGAATCTTTTTCTTCGACACGTTGGACGATACCGAGCTGTTTTAGTTTTTTATTATACTTATTGATAGCAAAAGCTTCGAAAGAACGGGGGTGAAATTCCAATTCATTATCGTTAAAAACAACCCTCCCCCCCGATTCATAAGTCGCGGGATTATTTTTTATTCTTTTATGTTGATAAGCCTTAAAACATTTCTCAAGCCAATCCCCTGTTTTAGAATTTAAAATAAATTCTAAAAATTTTGTTATGAAATTAATGACGAGGTCCGACCTTGGGACTTCTTTAAGGTCGGACCTCAAAGAATTATAAATATACTTCTCGAGCCAAATGTTTTCGGCGTAAAAACGGCCAAAAATTCCATCTCTAGCAAAAACAGGCTTGAGATTAGCGTAAGTCTGGGCATTAAATAAACTCTCATGCCTAATATTCATTTTCCCGTCGGTGATATAGTGATTAAAACAAAATTTATCAGGCGCTATTTTTTCATATCTGGTCCTGCGGACACCAAAAAGAGAGGCAACTAAACTTAAAAACATTCTACAAGTATAGAGACGACCCGATTTCGCAATTGCAAGAACGTCAAAATCGCTATCTTCGTCGGTATTATTTATGGCCATTGAACCGGAAACTAAAACCGCTCTCAAAAAAGGCACGGCCTGGAACCATTTTGCTGTTTTCAAAAGTTTCTTCCATTTTTTAACAGCAATCGCTTCTCTTTCGATTCTTAATTTATACAAAGCATCTCTGTCAGGTAAAAAATAAAAACCATCCTTGAAACCGATATCGCCGGTTGAAGCCAAATCATCCAAGTTCTCCCTAATTTGGGCTTGAATTGCCCCGAGATCCGACCTCAAAGAACTAAGCCGTTCCGGATTTATCAAATATTTATTAATCTCCGGCACAGTCAATGGAAAATCAAAAATATCGTAGTAGACAAGAGTAGCAATTATTGAATCTCGCAGGTACCTCATATGACAAAGGTACCCAAAAATACAAAAGCTCGCAATCGCGAGCTGGGGAACTAAGTCTTGCAGGGATTCGGACAATCGCAGTGATCGGGCTTGCAGTGCACCTTACAGCGCTTTCCTTCCTCGTAATTCTCGCTGGGCTTTCCATTCTCACACTTCCTCATGCAGGTACATCCAAGCTTATTGGGGTCGGTCGCGCCGACCTTCGGATTCTTGGGGTTCGGGCGCTCGCAGTGCTTATCGCCTTCGGGCTCCTGCGGTGGTCTTTGTTCCTGACGAGAAACAGTTGTCGTTGACGTCAGTTTGGCCCCTTTGGCCTTGTTCAGAAAGCAGATCTCGTCTTGAGTTTTGGCTTGAACCTGATCATGAACTGAAGAATAAAACTATACCGCCAACAAAAGAACTGCAGAAACTACCACAACAGTAAAAGTTCTGAACATTGATCATCCTTTTTAAAAAAGAACCTGGTGACAACATATTACAGCTAATTTCGAATGTCAAATGCTCTTAAAAATAAAAGCCCCTTAAAACAGGGCTCAAACTCTATTTCTATTGAAATAGCCTGAAACAGGATGAGACAAAATTCCGATAACCAGAACAACAACGGCGACTACAAGAAAATACTGCCAAAGCTGATTTTCTTTATCGTTGTTGCTTCCAAATTCCGGTAAAGTGCTTCGGGTAGAGTCTATGACAGACCTCAGGTAGCTTCTTACTGTGGTTGTGGCATTTTCGACTGTCCAGATGTGGCCGGTCGGGTCTGTTCCCGTTGAACGGGACAGAAAAGATAAATTATTCTTATCCAAACGGGAAATTCCGTTTTTCCATCCCTCATTAATCAGCTCTTCTTCGTTATAATCTTCTCCTTTTTTGTAGCCTCTCACAAGAGTCCACCAATTCACCCCTCTTTGGGTACCAACTCCGACCGGATATATCTTAATGCCCCGGCGACGGAATTCTCTCAAAGCCGCATTGAACCTTTTCAAATAATCATCTTTGTATTGAGTAGCGGTGGCCGTGGTTGGTTTGTCATTTTTGAACTGATCTTCACCGTCACTTATAAGAATAACGATCCGATTTGTTCTTTTTTGAGGAACATATCTGGAAACTTTTTTAACACCCATATCCTGCCTATCCAACGATTGATAGATGTTCTCAAGCATTGAGGCAAAATCCGAATCCCAGATAAGTCCGTCACCTTTCAGATCGCCCTGTCTGGGAAAATTGATATTAGCTACTCTTTCGAAAACAGTATCGTGTTTATTGGTAAGATATATTTTCCGGTGAGATTCTCTTCCGAAAACAAATAAAGCAATTTTGTCGTTATCGTTCAAAAAAGCTTCGATGTTCAAAGCTTCGCGTTTGGCAATTTCCAGGCGTGATTCCTTAACATCGTTTCCCCGCATTGATATTGACCGGTCAATAACCATAACTATTTCTACACTTCCTCTGGAAAAACTGACTCTATCTTTAGCTAAATATGGTTTTGCCAAAGCCAAGATCATTAAAGCCCCGGCCGGAATAACAAATAATCCCCAGATCTTCACTCTTCCTATAAGAGGATACTTCGAACCATAGGTCGGGAGTGACCTAGTTTTTCTTTTTATGACAACAGCGAGCAACCAAACAACGAATAGTATCGCCAGGGGAATCAGAAGATAAAGAAATACCGGCTCCAAAAAATGCAAACTATTCCGTAAATTTGTGAAGGCCTCGATCATGGCCTTTTCCTGAGGCTGCCCTGGCCTCCCTCCTCGCCTTCTTTGTCTCCGCCTTTCTTGTCCTTGTCATTCGGTACAGGCACCGGAGGACCATTCTTGTCTTTAATGGGTCCGAGGATGAATTTCGGCCTTGGTCCCTGTTGAGGATTCTTAAGGGCTTCCTCAGCATCCTTTTTATTCGTCACCAGATCGTAATTCCAAACCCGGTCAAAACATTTGTTATTGACAACGCCCGAATCAAGACAGTTTCTCAAAGCCTTCTCGAAATAAGAAGCGATTTCGGGGAGAGCATTAAGGGCACCCTTGATATCGCCGCTCTGATGGCGGGTTTGGGCCTGTCTGAATTTTGCATTTCCGTAAATATACGCCCTAGGATCATCCAACTTATCTTTCAGGTCGCTCTTTACCAATGCCTCCCAGTCATGAATCAAATAGAAATTGGCAAACTCGTAGAACGGCGAGTCCCCGAACAAATATTTATCAGCCCAGAATTGAACTTTCCATTTCTTGCTTAGGTCGTAAAAATAATGAAGACGGACGAGTTCCTGGTTGGTTGCAACCGAGTCGCTCATTTTTATGTTGGAAACAAGGCGTTCCCTCGTATCGCTGTAGTTCGCAAGCGTGAATAAGATCGCGCTTGAAACTGTTCCGATGCCGGCAATTAATAGGAGAATCGCAAAAAGAAAAAGCCGCTGGCCAAGAGTTCTGCCTCTCATATTGCCTTCCTGTTTTTATTAAAATTTAAAGATTCTTAAGTATAAATATAAAATTAAAATAATAAATAGTCAAATAAAAACCCCCACATAAAATGGAGGGCTACGGGTCTTCGCCCCAACGTTCAACAATCAAACCCGTTCCTACAGCCAGAAACAAAATTACAACACTAAGTAGAAGCGGCCTTTGATAAATAAATATCCTCAACAGGTGCCGAGTGATCTTAGTCGGAGATTTTTCCAATTTATCGATATCCCGATAAGCCCTGCCCAGACTTTTGGAATCATAGACGCTATAAAATTTAAATCCGTATCTTTCGATCTGCTGTTGAAAATTAACAGCACTGAGAAGCTTATTTCCATTACCGGCCCTTTTCTCCCCATCCTCATTGGGCTTAGTGTGCAAAATATAAACATTGATCTTTCTTTTTTTAAGTTCTTTTAACTGGATTTCGGGATCGGCATCGATGGCCATGTCAGTTTCGATGAACAGAATCCTCTGTTTTATTTTTTTGTCGCTACTGACATCAAAATGTTTTATGACAGCATTTAAAGCGGCGACAAGATCCGTGCCGCCTCCGTTCATGACCATTTTAATTCTGTCTCTCGGTGCAACAATATGGAGCTGGGCATTGTTCGGATCGTTTTCCGGAAGCAAAGCATTGCCCGGATCAGTCACCACATAAGGCATGTCCTCGGCCTGCATCATATAAATATCATCGTCGGTAATGAAATCTTCAACCATAGTCGGCGCTCCAGCAAAATACCAGAGAGAACACCGGTCATTCTGGCCTTTTCTCATTTCAAGAAACTTCATGAAAGATTTATGAGTAATTTCCGCGACCGATTTATTCGTATTTTCATACGGCCATCCTTTGGATGGAGAAACATCCAGAAGATGTATCCATTCTATCGATTCGATATGCTCATCTATTTTAGTTTTGGATAAATACGGATTGGCCACAGCTAAGAGGAGGAAGAAGATCGCCCAGGCAAGAAAAATCTTGGGAACTAAACAGATCAATTTAACTGTATTGCTGCGCCAATATTTTTTAGGAATAGCATGGCCGGAATAAGGACGCCTAAATTTGTTCTTGCCCCAGAGCAACTTGTAAAGCAATGCCACAATAAGAAAAAGGCCCGCCCCAATGGCGGGGCCTAATGAAAGATACTGGACCTGATTGAAGTCGGTGTCCCGTAAAATTACCAGTCCCGACTTTACTAACTTAATAAGTTCATTGGCCTTATTAAGCATGAGAAATCCTTAAAGAATTCAGAAAGGCTTCCCTAAATTTTATCCAAAAACCTGCCCCCTCAACAATATTCAATAATGCCTGGATCTCCAACCGTGGTTCAGTAAAATGAACTAACCGTCCGGATTCCATATCTTCGTAATAATTCTTGAGCTTTTCGGCCAAAGAAGCAAAAGCCTTATACTTCAAGCCCATCGCTTCCTTCTGTTTTTCTCGAAGACCGAGCAAGCGTTTGAACAATTCGGCCGGAGTATCGGATGTTAGAGGCTTGACCGGAGTCCCGGAAAGCTCAACCAAAACCAATTCCCTCAAAAGAGAAAATACTTTTTTTTCGAGTTCCACTGATGAAACATCGGTGCCCTTGGCTTCCAAAAGCTTTTTCAGTTCCCGAAGAAATTTTCTTCTGGCCTTCTTGGGTAGAATATCAGGAACAATTTCAACAACAACCTCCGCCGTAATTTCACTGGATTTGTTTTCGCTGGCCTTTTTATCCTTGCTCTTTCCAAAATACACCCAAGCAATTAAAACAATTAGTAGCGACATCGAGGAAGCGGCGATAATGGCATACCCAGCATTGCGAAGTGTTCCTCCGCTCCACCTAAAGAGTTGGAAGACTATTTCGTCTCTGATATTCAGAGGGGGTGGCTTAACCGGAGAGTAGACATATCGTACCCCCACTTCATCAGTGGGTATCTCCTTGGGCTCACTACTCTCTTTTGCGTTGACCTCGGTCGTACCGGCTTTCTTGATAACCCAAATAAAGTTAAAGGACGGAAGTTTCTTGTCGCCTTTTTCGGGCTTGATGATCCTGAAAGTGTAAATAAAATCTTTGACGTGAACGATACCAGAATCGGCATTACCCTGATCGGGCAAAACTACCACTTCAAGCTTGATCACCTCGAATGGATCAGCCTTGATATTTTCCGGCTGCATCTGTTCGTCCAAGATAAGGACTTCATCATAGAATTGTGCCCGATAGGTAATCCTGAACGGCTCGCCAGTTCTGACAACGCTCGGTGTCGGCTGACCGGTTTTAACCACGATCGGAGAAAACTCCTGAGCCAAAATTGGTGTAGAAACCAAAAGAACAAACGCGCATAGAAGAGGTCGGTATTGCATTGATTGTTCCGCTAAATGTAAAAGTTCTTGCCGCTAAACATAATAAAAAAAGACGCATTAGTCAATGCATCTTAGCCTAAGGTCATTTTGTCAAATCGACCTTATCTGTGCCGGCTTTGAAGTTTATGCCGGGCGGTAAAAAACCTATACAACCTATTGAAGTGGCGCCCATTGGCTCCATATTCCAAAACCACACAATCGATGCCCATTCTTTGCAGCTGTTTTTTTCGAAGATAGCGGCGCCGTGCTCTCAAATCCCGCTCTATTTCCGGAAGGTCTTTCCTGGAAACACTCACCCGCTTACCACTCTCCGGATCGTCAAGAGATACGTATCCGCTTCCTCTAGCCGAAAGGAATTCAAGCGGATCGTCCAGAAAAATAAAGATCAATTCATGTCTTGAGGCAACATGCCTCAACAACGGAGAATCAACGACTTTTTCAAACCCGACAAAATCAGAGATCACTGGAATGAAACAAGGTTTATTGCAACATCTTCTGATAAAATCCAAGGCGGCAAGAAAATCCGTTTTAGCCGGCAGCAATTTTTTCTTGGCTGGATCATTACTCTCCAAAAGATCATAAACCGTTTTTAGATAATAGTAAAAATTGCTCCGGCCGGTTTTGTCCGGCATATCAAGAACTACTCTATCGGTAAAACCGATAACTCCGACCGGATCCATAAAGCGAACTGCAGTTAATCCGATAAAGCCGACTGCTTCAAGAAGCATTCTTCTTCTATTGTGATCAATGCCCGCATAGATAGACTGGCTTAAATCCACAAGAAATTTAACATGCGTTTCGTGAGCCTCGATACACCTCCGGGCATATTCAGTATCTTCATCGCCATCCAAGTCGATCTTCATGTTAGGCATATCGACATCAGGATCAAATTCTTTGATATCAAAGAAATCGCCCTGACCAAAGAACAAACTCTTGTGTTCTCCCAGACGAATCCGCGACGACAGTCTTAATGCCGGAATGCCTCCTCTTATATGAGTAAGGGCCGATAAGACATCCTTGAATTCCAAATCTCTCATGGCAAAACTGTCTCGGCCACTATCCTTTGAACAACATCTCCAGAAGAAATATTTTCGTTCATTGCCTTTGGATGAAGACGGATAACATGCTCCATGGTTAATGGAGCTACTGCCTTTACATCATCAACCTCAGCAACAACCCTGTCCAAACTTTTGATCTCTTTATCATCCTCGAGGAAAAGACGCATCAGGCGGTGGGTTAAAGCGGCCATTTGCATATGGTAATTCCTTCTCCGGGAACAACCAGTGATAACATACTCCTCAATGAACTTGACCATATCCGGATTGGTGTGACGTTTTCTCGATTCTTTGAAACGATACATGTCTCTGGAAGGTGGCCACGAATTCTCGATGTGGCGCATGATGAGTTCATCGGCCTGGGGAGACAACTTGATTCTCTTCACCATTTCCTGAATATCTAGAACTTGTCCCAAATTCATAACCACTTTCACTTCTTTGTTTACAACGTTCTCAAACCTGATCATCATTTCCTGCTCGCGCGAAGGAGCACCCATCCCGAAAGAATATGTAAACCTGTCCATCTGGGCTTCCGAGAGAGGGTAGGTTCCTTCAAATTCAATTCCATTCATCGTTGCAAAAACGATGAAAAACATCCGCTTTTCATCCGGATCATCAGAAATTGGATAAAGAGGAAACATTGTTGGCATAAGAAAACCATCTTTCTCATGGCTTACGTTCAGAATGACATGAGCTCCCTCCATTGCACCAAGCATGGGAGCCTGACTCTTGGGAGGAGTTCTGTCGATTTCATCGGCAAAAAAGATGTTGCTAAAAAGCGGCCCGCGCAAAATGGTCCTGATGCCAGTAAACTTATCTCTTTCTTCTTTTCCTGTTAGATCAAATGGGAGAGTATCGGGTCTCCCATCAACCCTACCAAGCTTGGCGCTTAAAGAATCTGAAACATAATTGAACATCGCTGTTTTTCCGGTTCCAGGGAGATCTTTGACAAGAGTGTGAGCGCAGGACCAGCCCTTTCGCTTCTTGCTGTCTCTTAGGAGAGGCGTATAGATTGCCAAATTGGTTCGGAAAATCGCCTGATCTGCTCCAAACAAAACTTTAGCTGGCTGCTCCATCGCTTCTTTTACTAAAGGTCTTGCTTCGTTGGGATCAATCAGAGATGTGATTAGAGCCACTTTTTACTTCTCATTTTCAATGAGCATTTTCGATAGCATAATTAAAAAAACAAACGCTGTCAATCAATTGACAATCATCAAATGTCCTTGTAAGGTTACAACCAATCAGGCTCATTAAAAAGAGGTTATTGTGCTAAGAAAACTTCTGCTGTTCGCGATGCTCTTCATAATTTTCGCGGGCAGGAACAGCGGTTCCGATAGAATCCTACAATCTCCGATCCTCGATACAAAAAGTCTCAAGAATTGGTTTGCCCAGGATCTCAAATTCAACATAGAACCGGTAACTATGCGCGACCTGCTCAACAGTCCCGGCTCTGATTGGCTTGTTTACCATGGAGACTATAAAGCCAGTCACTATAGTCCTTTGACAAAAATAGATCGGGACAATATCAAAACTTTGGTCCCGAAATGGACCTACAAAATAAATGACGGGGCAAATTTGCGTTCCTCCCCTATTATTAGTCATGGGGTAATGTTCGTCACAGCCGCCAATGAAGTCCATGCCCTGGATGTTTCAACGGGACAATGGCTATGGAAGTGGCAGGCTTATCTAGAGCGAAGCAAGGGAATAAATCGCGGCATTGCGATCTATGAGAACAAAATATTTTTCTCCACTTCCGATTGCCAACTGGTCGCCTTAAACAGAGAGACCGGAAATCTTCTGTGGTCGGTAAAATATGTCGACAGTCAAAACAGATTTTTCTCAACCATGGCTCCGCTAGTCATCAAAGATAAGATTTTTCTTGGTGTCGCCAACAACAACAGCGGAGAAAGCGGTTTTGTTGCCGCTTTCTCAACTTCCGACGGAAAAGAGTTATGGCGATTTCAAACCCTACCCGCCCAAACCGAACTTCGGGGAGCGCCAACTTGGCTGACGGGAAGCTACGATCCGACCACCGATACGATCTATTGGGCCGTCGGAACTCTGCCCGACGATCAGAGAGCCAATCCCAAATCTTACAAGACACCGGGTGCTTATCACGACAGCATTATTGCTCTCGATGCTAAAAACGGCCGCCTCAAATGGTCAACAAGATTAGCCGAATACATGCCGATAGATTGGGATTCCAACGAGCCTCTGGTCTTGACGGAGATGAATAATAAAAATCTCCTTCTCCAAGCAAATCGAAACGGACTGTTTTATTCGATGGACAGAATAACCGGCAAAATTAATTTTTCGAAGTCCTTTGTCAAAAAAATCGATTGGACAAATAAGAAAAAGATTTGTCCGTCAGTGCGCGGAGCCACGAATTGGATGCCCCCTTCGTTCAGCCCTTTAACCGGCTTGTTCTATGTAATGACTCTCGAAGGATGCGTTGGCGAAGATAATTCCTTCTACATAACCGCCCTGGATCCAACCGACGCAAACATCAAATGGACCTATCCGACTAGAGGAACCAACATTGCCGCTCCGGGCCTATTGGCTACCGGCGGAAATATTGTCCTGGGCTCGGAAGGTTCGGGACACATGGTCGCCCTTGATGCGGTAACCGGAAAAAAATTATGGGATTTCAGTACCGGAAAACCCATGTTCGGGGCTCCGGTAACATATCTGACAAATGGCCGACAATACATAACCATGGTTGCCGGCTCGGATGTATATACTTTTGGACTCTATTCAGCACGATAATTTGTGCTGTTTTTTTTAATAAAAAATTCCCTAACGGGAACTTTATCTTACTGTTCTGGCATATTCATAAAGATCATTGACTGTGTATATAGGCGTTACCAAAATTGTATCTGAAACTATTATTAATGCTTTTTTGCTAATCAACTGGTCCCTTTTATCATATTCCAATCTTTCCGGTCTTTCAGCTGTTATAATTCCAAAAGCCTCTTTTTCTCCGTTTTTATTAACTTTTATAACGACTCCTCCGCTCAATCCACCAAAAGAAAATTTATGATTTCTCTTTGTAATAACCTTTATATATTCGTTAGTCCGAAATTTAAGCTCCTTCTCTGGACTTGATTCATTCTCGTCGGTGTTAATATGGACATCAACATCAACCACAACAGCCTCCAAATTATCAAACACGACCTCTCTCTGTCTTGCGGGGTCAGCTTCTCTCAATTCATAGAATGTTCTAAATATTGGCAAAATTAAATCCTTGAAACCTTCAGTTGCGTTGGACGTTGTAATTTCAGAAGGATGAGGATGAAATCCTTGGATGAAAACAGCATCGCCTATCCTTAGTTTTGTGGTTGCTATTTTATACGGCGTCAGCAATTCCGCAGAGTTGAAAGGTTCAAATATTTTTAAAATCACAGCATCTCTCAATGGCGGAACTTGAACGACAACACAAGTATAAACTCGGCCGCTCAAAAATACCTTGCACTGATTGGCCCCCAATTCAATTATGTCGTTCATGAATGTATCGGTAAAATGCTTAGCACTAAACAATGTTCCATTACCGCCATCAATAAGCCAACCGGAGGCCAAAATCCTCGGCTTGCCCGCCCACTCGTTGGTCAAAAATGCCACCGGAACATTCAAACCACTCGGAAAACGCCCTTCTTTGCGGTAAATATTATCAGCCGGAGGCGGGCCACAGGCATAAACAACAAACAACAGAAAAACTAGAAGCATTTTTATCATGAGAGTCTCACTTTTCAAATAGCTAAAAATATCGTATAATAATAGCCCCAATGAATCAAGCCGTATTAAAAAAACACGCATCCACATTTCCCAAAATACCTGGCGTTTATATTTTCAAAAATTCGAATAATAAATTGTTATACATAGGCAAAGCTGCCAGTTTAAAAAGCAGAATTAGTTCATACCTAAAAACAAATGATTTCAGGATTAAAAAAATGCTTGAATTGGCTCGGTCGCTTGGATTTATTAGTACTCCATCAGAAATTGAAGCCTTAATTCTGGAATCTCAATTAATCAAAAAATTCCAACCCGCGTTCAATATAACGCTTCGTGATGACAAACAGTATTTTTATGTGGTTTTCACGAAAGAAAAATTTCCCAAAATTTTTATTTCACATCAACCGCACATATTTAAATATCTAAATATTGAAGTATCGGATTCTGTTGGCCCATTCACTGACGGAGGTGCCCTAAAAACAGCTCTGCGTGTTCTGCGCTCAATATTCCCTTATTGCACCTGCAAACAAACTCATCACAATTTCTGTTTGAATTACCATATTGATAAATGTCTCGGATTTTGTTGTTTAAAAAAACCAAGCCCGGAGACCCAAGGTCGAACCTTAGATTCATATCTGAAAAACATAGAAGCAATCAAAGACATTTTGAGCGGAAAAAAGAGTTCGCTTATTAAAAAACTTGAAAAAGAAATGAGGAAATCAGCTCAAAATGGTAATTTAGAAAAAGCCATTGAATTGAGAAAAAAAATATCAAACCTAAAGAGGATTTTCGAAAACGCTAAAATAATAAAAAGCTTCAAAATCTTAGAAGCTCACCATTCAGACTTAGAATCATTATTAAAAATTCAAAAACCAATAACCAGAATTGAAGGTTATGATGTTTCCAATATCCAGGGTGCCCATGCCGTCGGTTCCATGGTGACATTTGTTCATGGCCAACCGGACAAAAATTTCTACCGCAAATTCAAAATTAAAAAAACCAACAAAAAAGAGGAGGGCGATTTATTTCACGATCGTAGTAAAAACACAACTTACGGCGGAGACACAGGAATGTTAAAAGAAATACTTGAAAGACGCTTTAAACATGAGGAATGGCCATTCCCTGATTTAGTATTGATAGATGGAGGGAAAGCCCAACTGAACGTTGCGCGTTCAGTAATTTCCAATTATTATACCACACTTTTAAAAAAACAAAGGGCACCTTTAT
Source organism: Candidatus Yanofskybacteria bacterium RIFCSPHIGHO2_01_FULL_41_26 (assembly GCA_001794055.1). GTDB lineage: Bacteria > Patescibacteriota > Minisyncoccia > 2-02-FULL-40-12 > GWA2-44-9 > 2-01-FULL-41-26. The sequence goes on from MGJB01000012.1 coordinate 32,971, forward strand.
TAATTGCATTGGCTAAAAATAAAAAACATGTCGGTGAAAAAATATTTATTTCCGGAAGAAAAAATCCGCTTCCATTAACCAAACTCTCCTCTTCCGACAGAAATCTCCTCCTCCACATAGATTCCGAAGCCCACCGGTTTGCGATAGGATATTACAGAAGACTTCACAGAAAATTGTTTAAGTAGGTTTCGCCTTATCACATTCGCCAATCACAATCTTTCTCAATTTATAAGCATTACCGTGAGACAAAAGACCTCGATAAGAATTTATTGTTTCTGGTTTTGAACTTTCTTTAATTCTTTTAAACATTCTTCTTTTGGTAGCCGTCCTCAAAACCCTATGATCCAGAAAATGCACCCAACCCAGAAAATCCACTCCCGAAGAAAGAGTTTTGATGAATACTTTGTCGGGATGAATATTGAGCTTCAAATGTTCTGAAAGAAAATCCGCTATTTTGGGCAATAATTCCTCAAGCCATAATTTATCCTGTGACATAATCACAAAATCATCAGCATAACGGATATAGTATCTCGCCTTGAGTTTGTGTTTAATAAATTGATCAAATTTATTCATATAAATATTCACGAACAGTTGAGAAGTTAAATTGCCCAATGGCAGTCCTGTTCCGACTCTTACTGAAAAACTATCTATAATAACCCAGAGAAGGAACAAGATTTTTTCATCCGATATATAACTTTTTAAGACTGCTTTCAAAGTATCGTGGTTCACGGATGCAAAGAACTTACGAATATCACACTTCAAAACCCAAATCGTCTTTTTGTTATTCTCTGAAATTTTATAAAAAAACTTACGAAATTTATCCATTGCCTTGTAGGTGGCTTTGTCATACCGGCAGGAATATGAGTCAGAAATAAATGTCCTATCAAAAAATGGGTACAAAAACCTGTATAGTGCCCTGTGAAGAACCCTGTCTCGAACAGAGGCCTTGTGTATATTTCTCGGTTTTGGGTCTGATATTTTAAAAGCTTCATAGCCATAATGTCGACATGACATCACAACTAAATCATTATGAAGATTCATAATATTAGCCATCAGATCCCGCTCAAATTCCTGGACATCTTTGCGTTTTTTCTTGCCTATGATAAACTCCTTCCACGCCTCAAGCAGATTATCAATACTAACTATATCGTTATATTTATGAGTGAATTTAATTCTAGACATAATCCTTTAAGCCCCCCCCCGGCTTTTACCGGTACTTCAAAAAGTTAAAGCCGCTTATTTGATTTGGTTTAAATTTTATCAGATCATACCGAAAGCCCATAGACACACGCTTGGCCAACAGATAGACACGCTTTGGATAGAATTGATAAAGACATTGGCCACGGCGACATTTCTTCAAAGGCAGGAAAAACTGCCCTATGTCCGTTTGGCTATCCAGAAAGTTGATACGCTAAAAGTGCTTTTGATGATTCTTTGGGAAGCCGGCTCGCTTCAAAACGAACAATACATTTCTCTTTCAATACCCATCGAAGAGATCGGTAAAAATCTCGGCGGTTGGAGTGGCCAGCTTGAAAAACAAAACTCCCCCACCTCGCCAAACGGCAAAGCGGGGAAGAAATAAAGATGGTTGCGAGCACGGCCGAGGGGTTGTTGGCGTTACGATCGTTGTCGAGCCAGTTGTAGTTCCAGTTCCACGAACCGTCGTTGTTGAAGTAGAGGTAAAGCATGTAACGATTGCCGTTCGGGCTGCGCAGTATTGTATAGCATGCCTTCATGGTCATCACTGCCCATCGAGTACTCTCCGGGCTGTATCGCATTCGGTATCATAATACCATAGCATCCCATACCAAGTATCTTCATTTTTTGAAGTTTCTGCATGCACCACACTATTTCAAACGCATGGTCGAAAATATTCTGGATGCATGGATACTGGCTTCGGTAGCGGAAAACACATGGTCGCCCGCATATTCACCTATCGCCGAAAACATATTAACACAACGTATTTAAATAAAAAACAAATCCTGTCGGGAGACACAGCGTCTCCCGACAGGATAAGGGCTAAGTTACAAAGGGCTAGAGCTAACACCCTAAGAACTTAGTTCTGACTTGCGAGCACGGCCGAGGGGTCGCCGGCGCTACGACCGCGGCCGAGCCAGTCGCAGCCCCAGCCCCACGAACCGCCGCCGTCGAAGCAGAGGCAAAGCACGCAACGATCGCCGTCCGGGCTGCGCAGTACGACGCCGTCGAAGAAAATGAACTGGATGTCGCCATTCACTCTCTCCTTGAAGCGCGCCGGGAGTTGTTCGCGGTTCTCCCAGAACGCCTTGAAGGCGTTCTCATCCAGACGGATGCGGCCGTCGGACTTGAGACGCTTGACACGTACCTCGCCGGTCATGACTGACTCGCCTCGCTTGAGACAAGTGACGAGTTGGACTTTGTCGAGGCCTAACTCGGCCAGCGCGGCCGAACGGAGGTCTCTCTCCTCCTCGCCCTCCAGACCGTCACCGCTGGCCGGTCCGCGCCATACGCTCCAACCGGCGCCGATGAATGTGGCGGGGTTGAACAGCTTGGAACGGTCAATCGGGATGACGTGAGGTTTGGCAGAAACGTCGACAGCGATCGGTTTGACCACCGCTCCGCCCCGAAGAATTGTCAGCAACCCCCTGACCAGAGCATTGTTTTCGGCGAAGTTGTTCAGCTCCGCCGGAGTTCCACCCTCTGCGTCCCATGTAGCACACACCCTGTCCGCGAGCCCAACGCTAAATTCTGACTTCATGACTCCTCCTTGCGACTATCGGATCAAGGTCCGACCTGGTCGCCCACGCGCTTGACCACCGGAATTGGCAGTCATAGCGAAAAATCGTCTATCCGTTCTTAAATAAACCTTTTTTCGCTATGACCGCTCTCGCAAATAAGTATTTAAGGTACTTCCTAACTATACCTATAATTATAAGCCTTTTCAGCCACAAAGTCAATACCTCGTAATGGTTCAATGGCTTGGAATCACTAAGGGTGTAATAGAGGCTACCTACCAGCAGGCAGGTGTCACCGGTTGAATTTTAATCCTTTTGGTGCTATCGTTATAACTACGCTATGATTGGTTTTGTAATCAGAATATTGGGCAATTCATTGGCTCTATATGTGGCTTATTGGCTTGTTCCCGGCTTTATCGTAAGCGGAAGCTGGAAAGAGTATTTATTGGCCGGAGCGTTTCTGGGGTTGCTTAACCTTATCGTCAAACCAATCCTGAAAGCGATATCCATGCCGATAATAATCCTGACTCTCGGACTTTTCATTTTGGTCATCAACGGGTTGCTTTTATGGACAGTTGATTATATATTTGACTTCGTGTCCATCAAAGACGTAACCGCGCTTTTATACGCCGTCATAGTGGTTGCGATAGTCAATCTGATTATATCAATGACCGCAAAGGCGGTTTAACTAAAAAATGAATACCATACAAATATTAACTTATGCTCAGATTGGATTATCTTTGTTGCTTATTGCATCTGTTTTGCTGCAACAGCGCGGAACAGGGCTATCTTCAACTTTCGGGGGCGGCTCTTTGGAATACAGTACCAAAAGAGGCGCAGAGAAAATAATTTTTTGGACTACAATAGTTTTAGCCGTCCTATTTCTGGCTGTATCCGTCGCCAGAGTCTTTTTTGCTTAACTAATAGTTTAGAGCGCAGCGCGTTTGGACAGATTCGAGGCAAAAGATGAGTATCGGACGAGCCATACTGAAGTATGGTGAGGACGAAACGGAATCTTTTAACGAAGAAGCTGGCTAAACCCTTTAGGGCTCGTGCCAACCAAAGCTTTGGTTGGAGAGCGCGCAAGTTATAATATATGTTCAAAGACAATAATCAACTCGATGATTTCTTCGGTTTAAAACCGGGCAACCTGCCAGCTGATGGAAAAAACCGATCTGTCGATCGGCGAAAAGAAAGCATTAAAGAAACAATCTTAAACAAAATTAGTATTGCTAAAATAAGACTACTGCCAAAGGTTCTTTCTCCAAAAGAAAGATACCTGACCCTGGTTTTTTTGCTTATATTTGTCGGATCTTTAATCTCGCTGCCGCTCACAATTTTTTACCACTACACCAAAGTTGCGCCCGATTACGGCGGATCTTTCGTTGAGGGAATAGTCGGCGAACCTCATTACATAAACCCCCTCCTCTCTCAAAACAATGATGTTGATCGAGATTTAGTGAGCTTAATTTATTCCGGATTAATGAAATACAACGATGAAGGAAAGCTCGTTCCCGACCTTGCTAAGTCTTATGAAATATCCAGCGACGGCTTGAATTACACCATATACCTAAAAGAAAATGCGAAGTGGCAAGACGGCACTTTGGTAACTGCTGACGATGTTGTGTTCACTGTTCAAACAGCTCAAAACCCCGATTACGGAAGTTTGCAAAGAATAAATTGGCAGGGTGTAGATGCTGAGGTGGTAGATAATCATACGGTAATACTGAAATTAAAAAATAAATACGCCCAATTTCTCAACAATCTAACTCTTAACATTCTGCCGCGGCACATTTGGCAAGATGTTAAACCTGTAAACTTTGCTCTTTCTGATTTTAATCTAAAACCAATCGGCTCCGGTCCATATAAATTTAAAAAACTCAAAAAAAATTCTACCAGCAGAATAAAATCATACGAACTTGAATCAAATAAAAGTTTCTATGACGGCCGGCCATATATCAACAAAATCGAGCTCAAATTTTATGACTCAGAAGACGAAATGTTAAATGAATACAACAAGAATAGCATGGAAAACATGGCCTTTGTTTCAGCCAACAACCTCAAAAAGGTCAAGTTTAAAAAACGACTCAACATAGAAGAACTTAAACTTCCGAGATATTTCGGAATATTTTTCAATCAGAATGAGGCCAAAATACTTTCCGATAAAAACATCCGGTTGGCCTTAAGCTATGGCACAGACAAAAAAGATCTGATAAACAAAATACTTGACGGAAAAGGCGTAGAAACAAACTCACCAATAATAGGGGATGTTTTGGGCATTACCGGTGATATAAAAACATATGATTATAACGTAGATAAGGCCAAGAAATTTCTTGCCGACTCTGGTTGGGGCAATCCTGACGACAAAGGAATTTTAAGCAAAACAGAAAAAGCCAAATCCAAAAAAGACACGCCCGCAAGTGAAAAATTGACTCTACATTTAACTACCCCCACATGGTCTGAACTTGCAAATGTTGCCAATTTATTAAAGGAACAGTGGGCTAAGATTGGAGTAGAATTGATTGTTGAAACATTACCGACACAAAACCTTCAGCGGGCAATAAAAGAAAGGAGCTACCAGATGCTTCTTTTTGGGGAAATTTTGAACATAGATCCCGACCCATTTAGCTTGTGGCACTCTTCCCAAAAGCGCGACCCAGGGTTGAATTTGGCTCTTTACAACAACAAGTCTGTCGATGACCTCCTGGAAAAAGCCCGACAAACACTGAACCCCCTGGAACGAATGAAACAGTATCAAGACTTACAAAAATTAATAATTGAAGATGCTCCGGTTGTGTTTTTATATAATCCTTTGTACCTCTACGCCCAAACTCATAACATTAAAGGATTCAATAACAAGATAATCTCCATGCCTTCGGACAGATTTTCCAATGTAGAGAAGTGGTACATAAATACCAAAAGAATCTTCAGATAACCGCCCCCTTGCATTATTTATAAACTTAGTGTATACTTATGATAACGTTAAGTTTCTCATGTCTTATTAAAACCTCGATATCAAATAAGTAGTTCTTTTTTGTCCATTTGGGCGAGTGATGAAACTGGCAGACATGTAGCGTTCAGAGCGCTATGAGCGAAAGCTCGTGGGAGTTCAAATCTCCCCTCGCCCACAAACTAAACCTCTTATTAATCACGAAGCATTAGGCGTGAAGCGTAATTAATTTATCTACGATTCAAGTTTTAAGTTTCAGGATTTAAGTCAGTAATGATGAGTCCAAAAAGTCCTAGACAGCCGTCAGTCAAACGACGCTGGATGAAACCGGTCGTCAGACAGATAAGGGTTTTCAAAAGCGAAAAAGATATTCTGCATAAACCAACCGAAAACAAAGTCGGCGGTCTTAAAATTATCCATTTCGGCGGATTAGGCGAAGTGGGACGGAACATGTCAGCAGTTCAATATGACAATGAAATAATATTAATTGATGCCGGTGTAAGATTTCCGAGAGAAGACATGCCGGGAATAGACTTCATAATTCCCAATGCCGGTTACTTGGACGACAAAAAACATATGGTTAAGGCCATGTTTTTTACCCATGGCCACATGGACCACATCGGGGCCTTGCCGTTCATAAGAGATAGGATCGGCGATCCTGATATTTATGCCGCCCCATTGACCAAAGCCATTCTCATCAAAAGACAGGATGATTTTAAATTTCAAAAGCCACTGGAAATCAATGAAATAAAGGCCGGAGACGAAATAAAAATAAGCGATAAACTAACCGTTAAAGTTCTCCGCATCAACCACTCCATTCCTGACGACCTTGAAATAGTTATTAAAACTCCGATAGGCAGTGTTGTCCACACTTCTGATTTTAAATTTGACAACACTCCGGTCAATGATCTGCCCGCCGATATTGATGAAATGAAAAAGCTCGGCGAGGAAGGGGTTTTAGTTTTGATGTCGGATTCTACCGGCGCCGAGAAAGAAGGCCACTCACTATCGGAACAGCAGGTCACGGCCAGTCTTGAAAAACTTTTCAGCGAGGCAACAGGAATGATTATCCTTGGAACTTTCGCTTCTCTGATAAACCGCATCCAGCAAATTATCACCATCTCAGAAAAATTCGGCAAAAAAGTCGTCTTCGACGGATATTCAATGAAAACAAATGTCGAAATCTGTAAAAAACTTGGCTATCTGAAAATTAAAAAGGGTACCCAGATTAGTATGGAAGAAGTTAACAGCTATCCTAAAGAAAAAGTTGTCGCCTGCGTTACTGGAGCCCAAGGAGAAGGAAATGCCGTTCTGATGAGAATCGCCAACGGCGAACACCGCCACCTAAGAACAACCAAAAACGATACTTATATTTTCTCATCTTCGGTTATTCCTGGAAATGAAGTTGATGTTCAATTTTTAAAAGACCAGCTTTATAGGAACGGGGCAAAAGTTTTCAATTATTACATGCTTGATGTCCATACTGGCGGACATGGACAAAAAGAGGATTTAAGAGAAATGATAAAATTGCTTAAGCCTAAATTCATGTTCCCTATCCATGGCCAATATTCAATGATGGTCAATCACGGTTTAATGGCCCAAGAGGAAAACATTCCCGAAGCAAACATAATAATTGCCGACAACGGAACGGTAGTTAACATAGAAAAAGAAAAATGGTGGTTTGATAAAATGCGTGCTCCTTCTGATTATGTTTTTGTTGACGGACTCGGTATCGGCGATATTGGCAATGTTGTGCTTCGTGATCGTCAGGTTTTATCCGAAGATGGAATGTTTGTAATTGTCGTCCTAATTCATTCCAAAACCGGCACCGTACGAGGCAGTCCGGATATTATTTCCCGTGGATTCATCTACCTTAAGGAAAATAAAGAGCTTTTATCTCAAGTCCGAAAACGGATTAAATTCATCGTTGAGGGCAAAGGCGCTCATCAACAGCCGAATCTGCCATTCCTCAAAGACGCCATCCGAAATCAAATCGGCCTCTTTCTCTTTCAAAAAACCGAACGAAGACCAATGATACTACCAGTCTTGATTGAAGTTGATTAAAAAATAGCTCACACAACATCTATGCATAAGGATGCAGATCAACTGGAATAGTTATTAAATTTAAGTTAATCTATAACTATGATCAAAGTATTTTCTGGCATACGCCCAAGTGGAAAGTTGCATCTGGGCAACTACCTCGGGGCAATAAAGAATTGGGTGGAACTGCAAAATGAAGCCGATCAGGTAATTTTTATGATTGCTGATTATCACGCAATCACTACACCTTACGACCCCAAAACATACCAACAACAAATAATGGATGTTGTTTTGGATTATCTTGCTGCCGGAGTTAATCCCGACAAGGCCTTGCTTATTCGTCAATCCAAAGTTCCTCAGCACACGGAACTTGCCTGGATTTTCAATACTATTTCTCCAATCGGATGGTTAGACAGATTACCAACATATAAAGAAAAGCAAGACCAAATAGAAGAATCTGCCAACCCAAAAGCGGCCAGTTGGAAAAACAATATGGGCATTTTGGACTACCCAGTTTTGATGGCAGCTGACATTTTAATTTACAAATCAAACTTAATTCCTGTCGGCAATGAGCAACTGAAACACCTGGACGTCACTAACGAAATAGCTAAAAAATTTAACTACCTTTTTGGTGAAATATTTGAGTCAACCAAACCGCATCTCACAGAAGGAGCACACATATTATCCCTCCAAGATCCAAAAAGGAAAATGTCCAAAACAGGAGATGAGGGAATTGCTCTTTCGGACTCGCCAGACGAAATAATAAAAAAAATTAAAAAAGCCGTCACCGATTCCAGTAAAGAAATAATATTCAATACTGACTCAAAACCGGCCGTTTCAAACTTGATCACCATCTATCACCTGCTCTCCGGCCAAAAAATCAAAAAAATCGAAGAAATGTATGAGGGCAAATCTTATGTTGAATTCAAATCCGATTTAGCCGAAGTAGTTGTAGAATTTCTAAAACCTTTCCAGGAAAAATACCAAGAGCTTCAAAAAACCCCCGACTACACAACGTCTGTTTTGACAAAGTCGGAAGAAAAAGCTAAAGTCTTGGCCAATTCTACGCTAAAAGAAGTCAAAGAAAAGATGGGGTTGGAATGATAGATTGGCGAACAGTAAAAAGAAAAAATTTTATTAAAACCTACCCGTAAACCCGGAGAGACCGTTTTATTTCGATTAGAAGCGCTGTATATACCAAGTTTCTTTTGTTTTTGAGTTTCACATATACCACGCTATCCCAAACCGTAGTCAGAGATACTCTGGGTTATATGGATACTGGGGTTCGGTAGCGGGAAACCTTAATCTCCCACATATTCACCTATAGCCTATTTTATAGTTTATCAGAAATTGAAAAGACCCGCACGATGCGGGCCTTGAAGATGTACGCACACCTTCGAAGCTTTGCGGCGAAACGCCGCTCCAAGGACCAAGGGTCCAAGGTCAAATGCTGACCAAGGAGCCAAGTTCCAAGGACTAACTTGCGAGCACCGCCGCAGGATTGTTGCCGTGGAAGCGGTAGCCCAGCCAGCGGTAGCCCCAGCGCCACGCACCGTCGTCCCAGAACAGAAACCGGACACACAGGCTGCCGTTGGAGTTGCGGTAGATGGTCCCCCAAAAGAATACGTACTTGCCTTTCCATTCCTCTGGGATGAGCTCCGGGTGAGCCAGCAGGTAGTCCAGGACATTGGCGTTGAGCACGGGCTCGGACGCCAGCTCCTTACGGAGCTTGTTACCCTCAATGCACTTGCTGTCCATCTGGTTTGGCGAGAGGTGGAGCTTGATCTTGGACAGGTCCAGTTTGAACTGGCCACCCTTTTTGTGATTCTCCACTCCTCTCCAGCCCTGCGGCAGGAAGGGGTCGGCGTCGCAGTCGATCACATGTTGGACCAGTCCAACTCTCGCAGCCCCGCAAAGGGCTTGCCGAACGAGTTGTAGCAAGTCCTTCCGTCCGGCCAGTGCCCGAATTTGTCCGGGTGTGAAGCCGAGCCGAACGAGGACATCCTCGAGTTCCAGTGCGGCCCACACGCTTGGGTCCGTTTTGTGAACCCTGGCTGTGGTTGCCTGGCTCCACGAAGACGCCTTCCTCAAGACCTCGAAGTCGTGAGGGGTCACGCCCAACCGGTCTAAAATCTCAACGGTTGCGTGAAGTTCCGAATGCGGCATTTTGATCAGATCTCCCATGATTGGATCTCCTTTCGTCGTTTTTGCTCCCCCTTGTTCAAGAGGTCGCATACGCCAGCGGGCTTCCGGGTACTTCCGGATTTGCCATAGCAGACAAAGGCCGAATAAATCAGCCACTCTATGCTAAGGCAAATCTCGCAAATTATATGAATAATCAAAGAACTATAATATGTTTTAATTATACTCCTTTCCCATAAAAAGTCAAGTTATAAAAGTGGCTTAATTCAAGGTTTTTGATATACTTTCTCTTATGCTCAAATTAGGCATGATCGGGCTTCCGAATGTGGGAAAATCAACCCTCTTCAAAGCCCTGACAAATAAACAGGTGGATATTCAGAATTACCCTTTCACTACCATCGACCCGAATGTCGGTGTTGTTGCTGTGCCCGATGAACGCCTAAAACCCTTGGCGGAACTTTCAAATTCAAAGAAAATAATTAACACAACCATTGAATTTTACGACATCGCTGGACTGGTTAAAGGCGCCTCACAAGGCGAGGGTCTGGGAAATAAATTTTTAGCCAACATCCGCGAAGTAGATGCCATTGCTCATATGGTTCGTGTTTTTGAAGATAAAAATATAACCCATGTCCATAATAAAATTGACCCCGTTGGCGACATAGAAATAATCCAAACCGAACTTGAACTTGCGGATTTACAGACAAAAGAAAAAAGAAATGAGAAAAAAGATAAAGACCTGCCTGCCCTTGATTTATTGAGCAATAAAAAAGTGATTTTTGTGCTCAATGTCTCCGAGTCCCAAATATCTGAAGGATGGAAACCCGGACCCGAATTATTAAAAGCCATGGCCGGCAGAGATTATGTTGTTCTCTCTACTCCACTGGAACTGATCTTATCCGAAGCCACAGAAGACGAGAAAAAAGAATACCTCGCGGGTTTTAACATGAAAGAACCAGGCTTGGATCTACTTATCAAACAAAGTTACAAAACTCTTGGCTTGGTAACTTTTCTGACCACCGGAGAAGACGAGACCCGCGCCTGGACTGCTCACAAGGGTGACCTGATTCCCAAAGCATCCCGCGCCATCCACACCGATTTTGAAAGATTATTTATCCGCGCCGAGGTTATCAATTGGAAAACCCTCCTTGAAGCTGGAGGATTAGTCCCCGCCCGCGCCAAAGGCCTCGTCCGCACCGTTGGCAGAGACTACATAATTCAAGAAGGTGATGTCGTAGAAATTCTTATTGGCAAATAAAAAGACCCCGCAAATAGCGGGGTAATTAATCTTTCAAATACCTAACATAGAGATAACAACAGGCGATGCTACCTAAATTAGTAAGAACTATATAGAATGTTCTCTCGTAATTTAAGTTTTCGGTATTCCCAAAGGTGCAAAATAAAAAGTAAGGGATAGACCACACCAACCATATAATCAATATATCTCCAACAATTCTCAACAGGGTTAATATTCGCCCCAACCCCTTCTCCTTTACTTCGGTCTGTTTAACATAGAGTAACACAACACAGTTGACTTTTCAATGGTTGTTTGCTAATATTAAGCGTCATTAATAAATGGTTTTAGGACTTGAGAAATCCGCTAGCTTGCGGACCCATTAGAGGAGTCACTCCTCTCTATTTCTCAGACTAATTTCATTATCACAAGTGAGGCAAACTAACTACGAATTAGCCTTCCACCTAAATCCAAACCTGGAAGGAGTCAGGGTTCAAGAAATTAAAGAAAAAATAGAAAATATTATAACCTCCAACAAGGGTGTTGTTTCTTATTCCAAAGAACCAGAAAAAATAAGGTTATCTTATGAGATTAAACATGTGGGTAACAGTTTTTTCGGCTATATCCAGTTTAATTTGTTCGAATCCCAAGCTTTAGACGAGTTAAACGAACAGCTTAAATTAAATCCCGAAGCACTAAGATACTTGATAATCAAATTGCCTTCGGATTTACAAAAGAAGCAGTCCATGTTAAAACAGATTAAGATGAGAGAAAGACAGGAAAAAAGAGCTCAAACTAAGGCTGTCATTCCCACAGAATCCAAGCAAGAGTCCAAAGAATTAGACAAAAAACTCGAGGAAATAATTGAGGGATTATAAAAAATATGAATTTAAATAAAGTTTATTTAATAGGAAGACTAACCCAAGACCCGGAAACGAGATCTACTACAAGCGGCCAGAGCGTTACGACTTTAAGAATGGCAACAAACAGGGTCTGGAAAGATCTTTCCGGGGGCAGAAAAGACGCCACCGAATATCACACTGTAATTGCTTGGAGCCGGTTGGGAGAGATTGCGAGCCAGTATTTGAGAAAGGGCGGTTTGGTCATGATAGAAGGCCGACTTCAGACAAGAAATTGGACCGGAAAAGACAATGTCAAACGATATGTTACCGAGATAATCGCCGAGAGTTTGCAGTTGGGACCAAAGCCTGGCGGCGGACAGGGCAACTATTCTTCTGAAGTGACTGACATAAAAAATCCTTCGACCTATTCGACAAGCTCAGGGCAGGCAGGCTCAGAACGAGGTTCCTCCCTGTCGCCCGTTAAAGATGCCGACATACCGATAATCGACGAAAATGAGCCGATGAACGCCGGAGTTGAAGAAGATGAAATGAGTATTAAAGAAAAAGATCTGCCATTTTAAATATGGAATGTAAATTTTGTCAGGATAATATATCGAGAGTGGATTATAAGAACACTCAATTCTTAAGGAAGTACGTCACTTCCCAGTTTAAGATTGCCACAAGCCGCAGGAACCAGCTTTGCAATAAACATCAAAGAAGAGTAGCCGAAGCGGTCAAACTCGCAAGATTCATGGCTATTATGCCATATACTCGAAACCAAACCGTCAAATAGTCGCTCAAACTATATTCCCCCGACTCGACCGATAATAAAGCACCTCCAGCGGGCGCTTTTTATCTACATGCTCGACATTTCGCAGAACCAAGCCGAAATGCCTCCGCAAGTTCTCCCTGGGAGAGAATATAGCTTTCGCTTTTAATTAGAATAAAAAGACCCCGCGGACAAGCGAGGTCCCCTTTTTGTATGCCGGAAAGGGTATCCGGCCGACTCCTCGATGGAAGCCGCTTTTGTAATTGGTGGGGCTAGTCGTTATCGGCCATCAGTGCGACATGCACTCGATCCGAGGGATTTACGCCCCCTCAGTTAACCTTGCCGTCTCCACCGGGAATCCCTAGCAGAGAGGTGATGAGTTATTGCCCCTACTTACCTCATCACCGATTTGAAAAAGAAGGTGGGGAAGTCTCCCCGAAATTAATCTCCAAAAAAAGATTTAGAAACTAATTTCGAGAGGCTGGGTTGATAACCCAGCCTACCCGGGACGAACCTACGAAGGCCTCGCTTCCTTGGCCTCCTTCGAGGTCAAGACTTGGCCATTCACGATGACGAAGGTCTTTTCCCCGACCCTCACCACCTGCTTCACCGGTACCTGCTTCATTGGATTCTCCCTGGGACCACTGCTTAAGGAGAGTGGCATTCCTGACCTTTCGGTCGTGTTATAGAAAGAACTCGCGAAGCGGGAAAGTGAGTAGCAGGATTCTACCTGCACCTCTGGCTCACTACGTGATCCCAATGGGAGTCCGGGTCTCTTCCAGCACCCTGCATCCGGGCCGCACCCCACCCCCAGCCTCGCGAAATTAAATCATATACCATACGACCTAATTTCGCAAGACTAAGCTTATATAACATATTATACTCTCCTAAAACCAAAATGTCAACCTTTTTTTCTTACCACATCCTCGAAGCCAATCAGCCCCAAGACTACCATTCGAACACCCAGCGTGTGTTCTCATTGCCTTTCGTCAGTCGCTCTCCAATAAGAATTGGAACCATGCCCGCTTCCTTCCTCTAAGCGCGCTTTGTGACTGGTTAAATTCTCGGTTGAGCGAATGCCTTATTCCAAAGAAGAACGTTCGGAGGCTACCCCGGGCCGAGAGAGAGCAAAAACCCAGCAGGGTTTTATGCGGTCTTCGTGGGATAGGGCATTCGCGAAAGACTAAGCTTCCAATACTGCTGCTGCCTTAATTTTAGTTACAATTTCTCGCTCCACCTTAGGATTTTCTTTGAGGAATTGGCGGGAGCCTTCTACCCCTTGGCCAAGCTTTTGTTCACCATAGTTATACCAACTACCAGCTTTAGCAAGAACACCATATTTGACACCTGTATTCACAACATCAGAATAACGAGAAATGCCTTCATTGTACAAAATATCAAATTCACAAGTTCTGAAAGGGGGCGCGACCTTGTTCTTAACAATTTTTACCTTGACCCTGTTTCCTACTATTTTTTCAGCAGCTTGGATTTGAGCGGCCTTTCTGATTTCAATTCTTACAGAAGAATAAAATTTCAACGCCATTCCTCCTGGAGTTGTCTCGGGATTTCCGAACATAATTCCGATTTTCATTCTCAATTGGTTAATAAAAATTATGGAAGTATTTGATTTGGCGACAATGGCGGTGAGTTTTCTCAAAGCATGGGACATCAACCGTGCCTGCAAGCCCATATGCTGCTGATCCATCTCCCCTTCTATTTCTGCCCTCGGCGTTAGTGCCGCCACCGAATCAACAACAATCACATCGATGCCTCCCGACTTAACTAATGATTCAACAATATCCAACGCTTGTTCACCTGTATCAGGCTGAGATATCAAAAGGTTTCCCAAATTAACCCCGATCTTTTTGGCATATTCGGGATCAAGCGCATGCTCGGCATCAACATAAGCGGCAACTCCGCCCTTCTTCTGGGCTTCGGCCACCACATGTAGACAAAGGGTCGTTTTGCCGGAACTTTCAGGACCGTATATCTCAATAACTCTGCCCCTGGGTATTCCTCCCACCCCTAAAGCCAAATCCAGCGAAATAGAGCCGGTCGGAATGACATCCACATTAACCCTCTTCACATCCCCCAAACGCATAATAGACCCTTCGCCATACTTCTCTTGGATCTCTTTGACGGTCATATCAACGTGTTTGTTGTTTGTAGTTTCCTCTTGATGCTTCTTCGCCATTTTTGTTGAGAACGCTCCCCTCAAAGCGGTTTTAAATTTATTTAATTATTTTAACAGCATTAATTATTAAAGCAAATTACTTTTCAACAAATTTAAAACCGCCTTTGAGGCGGTCCAAAGATGTCATCCTGATATGCCTTACATCCGAGTTCAAATTCTGCGCGAGTTACATTGTCAGGGTCAGGATATTTTTCGATTTGTCCAATGGTCGCCTTGAGTAGGCGCGGAATCCACATCCAACAAAGATTGTGGCCTTTCTGTTCAGCCACTATTTCCAACTCTGTCCGCCAACGTTTTAATGTTTCTTCGGCTTCGCTGGCTCTGGCCGACTGGCGCATGACATCTTTTACTAATTCCTCATTTCTTTTTTTCAATCTTTCTATTTCATTTTTAAATTCTTCGTGTTCGGTCGGATATTGAGTTGCCACATAATTCTCCACAAATCAAAAAGTGCTACCACATAGAGTAGCACTTTTTAAAAAATATCAAACTAGCTGTTAGGGGCGAGGCCTGATCCAAAGAAGAACGTTCGGAGGCTACCCCGGGCCGAGAGAGAGCAAAAATTCAGCATAATTTTATGCGGTCTTCGTGGGTCAGGTCTCGCCCTTAACCAAAACTAAACTTCCTCTGTTTCATCTGCTTCCGCTTCGGGAGTATCGGCATTGATTCCCGTCTCCCCACCTATGAACTTTACTGGCTCCTGGGCTACCGTACCGTCTGGCCTTATATAAACCTCCCTCGGCTTAGCGCCGTCTCCCGGCCCGATAACACCCTTTTCTTCAAGTATATCCAGCAAGCGGGCAGCGCGGGCATAACCGACGCGTAAACGCCTTTGCAACAATGAGGCCGAGGCCTTGCCGGCCAAGACAACTGTTTCTTTGGCTTCGCCGTATAGATCATCATCGGTATCATCATTTCCTCCGCCAGTAAATCCTCCGCTGGAATTAATGTTGGCATTGAAATCAACTTTCAAATCATTTTCTTCACCTATTTCCATGTTCTCGGCTTGCGCCTTGATAAACTTCATAACATCTTTGACTTCTTTTTCGGTTACCATCGCCCCCTGCAACCTGCGTGGTTTTGCTACATCACCAGCTAAGAAAAGCATGTCTCCTTTGCCCAGTAATTTCTCAGCTCCGGCCATATCAAGAATGGTTCGAGAATCAATTTGGCTAGCTACCTGAAGAGCAACTCGGGAAGTAATGTTAGCCTTGATCAGGCCGGTAATAACCTCAACTGAAGGTCTCTGAGTAGACAAGATAAGATGTATTCCAACCGCTCGGGACATTTGAGCCAAACGAACTATAGCTGCCTCCACATCACGCCCGTATGTAGCCATTAAGTCCGCCAACTCATCAATCACAATAACAATAACCGGCATGATTGCTTTATCCCTATCCGCCATCTTTGCATTATATGAAAATATGTCTTTTGAACCGCTTTTTGAAAGCGAATCATAACGTCTATCCATCTCACTCAACGCCCATTTCAAAGCTCCGAGCACTTTTTTATTATCGATAATTACAGGGGTAATCAAGTGGGGAATATCGTTGAACAAAGTAAGCTCCACGCGTTTCGGATCTATCAAAATTAATTTCAAAACCTCGGGAGAATGCTTATAAAGCATGGACAAAAGTATAGTATTGATACTGACGGATTTACCAGTGCCGGTCGCTCCCGCGATCATAAGGTGGGGCATTTTTTCAAGTCCGGCAAAAACTGGATTTCCCGAAACGTCCCTTCCCAAAGCAAGGGGTAGAAAATATTTAGATTTCTTGAAATCGTCATGGTCAAACATATTTCTCAAGCCGATCAATGCAACTTTTTTGTTCGGAACTTCTATGCCTACCAATGATTTGCCAGGAATAGGAGCTTCAATTCTGATTGGGTAAGCGGCAAGAGCCAAAGACAAATCAGAATTTAGCGCTGTAATACGAGATAGTTTCATGCCCACCGCCGGCCTCATGGTGAACTGGGTAACCGTAGGGCCGATAGAGACCTCGCCCATTTCCACATCAATCCCGAAGTTGCCTAAGGTTCTCTTGATGATTGATGCGCTGGCATTGATATCTCCCGTGATCGCTTCTTCTTGATCTTCATGCAAAAGATCTGACGGCGGAAGCACCCATTTGCCTTTTTTAAAATTCTTGATAACGAACTCTTTGTCCTCAACTTTTATAGGCTTGGCAACCAGAGCCGGTTTTCCGCCAGCTGGCGGATTCCCAACAACTTCGGAGCCTTTCTTGATGACGACATTATCAACCATCCGCCGGCTGGCAGATTCTTCCTCATCTTTTTTAGATATCAACCCGTAAAGAGGAACATTGAGAGATACAAGCAATGCAATCACAATGAGAGCAAAAAGAATTATCAAAGAAGCGCTGAAACCCACGGACGACAAAAGAGGCGCTCCAAGAATAACCCCAAGATATCCGCCCTGAACTAGCCTAGTATCAAAATTCCCGTTTCCAAATATATAAAAAGTCCCCAAAATAGAACCGACAAAAAGCAAAGTCCCAAACACCGCACCATGATAAATATTCCTTGAAATTGATTTGATGAACGAAAGCCCCAAAATGACAAACGCCACAGGCACAATAAAAAACCCCCAGCCGAACAGAGAGCGCGCAAAAATATTAAAACCTTCGCCGGCCCAACCGGCTTTGCCCACAAAACTCAAGATGCTCAAAACTGCCAATATAAAACTGCCTATGCCGTAGATACTATTCTTAGTTTCCTGAGAAATATCAAACTTTGACACCTGCTCTTCCTTAACTTTTCCCTGCTTTTCCTTCTTTTTATGCCGTGCCATATAGAATCAATTATAAGACATCGTGCAGATAAATCAAGAAATAAAAAAAAGCCAGCTATTAGCTGGCACACCATACGAGAGCAGTGGCGTTGTCCTTAAGACCCCTTTTTTCAGCCCATTCCATAAGTTCATCCGCAGTAGCATTTCTTTTGGCAAATTCTCTCACCTCTTCTACCAAACGAGGGGTGTCAGAATGTCCGGGATCAAAAAGACCATCAGACGCAACCAGTACCCACACCGGTTCGGCAATAGTATAAATTTCGGGTTCCCTGGAGAGAATACCATCTAGATGAGCATCGCCAAGAGCTCGGCTTATCTGAAGACCCTGAGCCAAATCGCTTAAATCACTCCAAATATATCCACCACTATATATCCCGCCTCGTTCTTCAGCTGCTTTTCTTTCTTCAAGATTTGAACGCACATTATGTTCAGGACTTGTATGCAATCTACCCTGTTTGTCGTAAATTACCACTGGAGAGTCACCCAAAATTGCAACTGATGCGGTATTCAACTCCTCGGAAATTATTACGCCTGAAAAAGTTGATCCGACTGTGTATTGACGAGTGGAACGGTTTAGGTCAGCAACCAATGAATTTAATCTGTGCTCTGGCTTTCCCTCGTTAAGCGCTATCATTCTAAAAATATTTTTTGCACAAAAACCAGCAACTCCTTCTCCGCCATGTCCATCCATAACAACCAGCAACCGCCATTTTCTGTCCGGAATATAAGTTTCATAATATCTATCCTCTTGATATGGTCTTGGTCCCTGTTTTACGGCAGATGTGACATTGCCTTTCATGTTTACCCCCTTCAAATGTAAGCGAACTCCCCCTAAACTAACCCAAATCAGCCCTCAAGTCAACCCCACCAACTTCCAAAAACTATTTTTACTCATAGATTTTGGGGTTAGTTTATTTCTTCAATCCATTCCAAGCGAGACAGCCGGCAAAAACTACACCAACCAAACTAAACCATATGGGTATCGCCCACCCGTTAAAAACCACCTCCCAGCCACTTATCAGTCGTAGAGCATGCATTACCGCCACGACCGCAAACACAGTCCCCGTCACTTTTCGATAGGTGTTATTGTTCATGTTTAAATTATAGCATTTTTTATTCCCCACTCCAGACTTCAGCAGTTTAGCGATTCCTTCTCCTCCAACCCAAATAATTAAAAACCGCCTCGGGTTTTATTTTAAAACCGCGCTTGAAAATGGAACAGAAAATGCCCTGCACCATACCCAGACCTCGTTATATTCCTCCGGGTTTATACTCTCCGAAACTTCATAGTTCTGTCCGCCAATATTACCCTTCAATGCGCCTATTCTTGCCTCACTTGAATATTTCCCATCTTTGCCAAAATAGACAAACAAGTCTGGCCCATTGGTTACCTTGAAATTATCTTCAAAAAAACTTTCCAAAAATTAGTTTTAATCATATTCCCATTATACCGACAAACGCATAAATCCAAAATCGTCTACTGCAACATATGTCGCATTTAAATTTATGGCTGGAACAATTCCTCGGGTATAAAACTTACGCTTTCAACTCCTGGAAATTGTTTGGCAACTGCTTCTATTTGAAACCACAAAATTTCCACACGGCAAGAACCACCTCCTGTTTTGTTCTGTGGGTCTTTAAATTCTAAAGTTAAAATTCCATTTTTCAACGATGCACCAATTAATTCTACGCCCTGAAGAGGAAATTCTGTAGTAATACCCGATGCCAATTCAGAGGCGGTCAAATTTCCCTGCAACAAAAGACGAATGGCGTCCTGAATCGGTATTGCTGTATAAGAAATTTGGCGCTCAACAGAAACGAGGCCTTGTCTTGAACACATTATGTTCCCGCTTGAATCTTTGTCGTTATCTGGATTGTAATAATAGAGTTTGACGGTCTGTTTTGATGAGGCTTGAAGATTAAAGCTAACTGGAACTTTAATTTGATTGGCATATTCAGGTAAATCTGATGGATTGTCTTTTTCAAAAACAAGATAACCTTTTCGTGTAGCAGGGGTTGCAAAATTCAATTCAGCTTCAAATTCCACAAAGTCGGTTACCATCCAGTCGGTTTTTGCTTGTGCTGGAACAACAGCCAGTTCTTTGCCGTTATCGTCAAAAAGTCGGACAGGAAAACTGGCTTCAAAAAACCAAGTCCCTCTAGCTTTGCCTTTAACAACAAGCGGAGAAGAAACTTCCTCAAAGGCAAACGGGCTCTCAAGCACAATTAAATCCTCATCTAGACAAGCTGTGAATTCGCAATACAAAATTCCGCTAATCACTATTGCTAATACCACAACAAATATCGTCCAGTATTTATGTCCTATCACACTCATAGATCAATCATACCTTCCAACAAAACTCGGGACAAGCTTCACCCTCCCAAATCAAATAATCAAAAATCGCCCGTTGAAGTAGCCATAGGCTCTGATGTAATTGAGCCAGACAAGCACAGAAGTTTTATTCGTTCATTTCGCTGCCGAACCCCGTCCCCGCCGGAATCAATCTTCCGATAATGACATTTTCCTTGAGACCTCGAAGGTAATCTTCTTTACCAAGAATGGCGCTGTCTATGAGGACTCTGGCTGTTTCCTGGAAAGAAGCGGCCGAGAGAAAGCTATCCGTGGTCAAAGACACTTTAGTAATACCAAGCAATAATTGCTCAAAAATTGCTTCTGTTTTTTTGTTAGTTTTAGCTTTCTCGTTCTCTATCCAAGCAGTTCTTTTTTCAACTGTGTCCCCGGCCAAAAGATCGGTGTCTCCAGAATCAAGAACCTTGACTCTTGAAAACATCTGCCTGACAATTAATTCAACGTGTTTATCGTTGATGCTATCTCCAGTCGGCGAATAAATACTCTGAACTTCTCTGATTATGTACCTCGCCACCAAATCAATATTGTCAGTGGCTTTAAATAATTCTCTCAAATCAACATGACCTTCGCTTAATTGCTGGCCAACGTAAATTAAATCTCCGGCTGCCACAGTAATGGTAATATTAGGAGCCACAAGATATTCTCTCTTTTCTCCGGTCTCCACAACTTCAACAGCGAGAGCCTTCTGTTTGCCCCTGTCTTCAACAGCTAAAACTTTTCCATCGACATCGGCAACTAATGCTTTAAATGTCGGCGGCCTGGCTTCAAAAATTTCTTCAACCCTAGGCAAACCCATGGTAATATCCGCTCCACCAGCAACGCCTCCGGTATGAAAAGTTCTCATCGTAAGCTGGGTACCTGGTTCACCAATGGCTTGGGCGGTAACAATACCGACCGCTTCGCCTATTTCAACTAATTCATTTTTGGAAAGATCGTATCCATAGCACAATCGACAAATTCCCGTATAAGCCTTGCACTTTATAGCCGATCTGACTTTAATTGTTTTGAGCTCTAATTCTTCAATTTTCTTGGCAGATTCTTTATCGACTATTTTGTTTTTCTTAATGATAATATTGCCATCTTTGTCTAAAATATCTTCCAATACGGCCCGGCCTTTCACTCTCCGGCCTAGGGTTTCGCCGCTTACCTTGCCATCCTCGGCATACATTATAAATCCTTCTTTGTCTTTGCAATCTTCCTCGGTAATAACAATATCCTGCGCTACATCAACCAAGCGTCTTGTCAAATATCCCGCAGTGGCAGTTTTCAAGGCAGTATCCACCAACCCTTTTCTGGCCCCGTGAGTGGATATAAAATATTCAAGAGAAGTTAGACCCTCTTTAAGAGAATTTCTTACCGGCAACTCGATAAGTTCTCCGGCTGGATTGGCAAAAATACCCCTCATGCCCATCATTTGGTCCAAAGTTCCCCAAGTTCCTCTGGACTTCGAATTAACAAGCATAAAAGCAGCATCGTTAGGATCAAGTTGTTTCTTAACCAACACGGAGAGCTGTGATTTGGTTGTGTTCCAAATTTCTATGGCTTTTGAACGTCTCTCATATTCGGTAAGCAAACCATCTTCATATAATGCTTTATTTTCTTCTATTAATTTATCGGCCTCTTCGATAATGCCTTTCTTTTCAATTGGAATTTTCAAATCATTCATACCCCATGAAATGCCGGACATGGTTGCATAGTGAAATCCGAGATCTTTTACTTTGTCCAGAAAAACAACAGTAGCTTCTTTTCCGAATTCATCCCAAATGTCAGAACCAATAAACTTTAAGTCCGGCTTAGTCAAAGTCCTGTTTGTAAATCCGTGTCCTTTGGGCAAGGCCTTATTGAATATCATGCGGCCCGGAGTCGTTTCTATCATTTTCGGTTCTTTATTATCTCCGCCAGCTGGCGGATTATAATCAGGATTGGGAACCTTTATCTTGGCTCTTAAGTCAGTAAATTTGTTCTCAAAAGATAGGAGAGCTTCGTATCGGGAAGAGAATGTTTTGCCTTCGCCCCTTGCGCCGTCCAACATACTGGTCAAATAATAGATACCAAAAGATACGTCGTGACTTGGCGAAGCGACGGGTTCTCCGGTGGCTGGTTTCAAAATTCCATGACTGGCAAGCATTAATTCTCTTGCTTCTTTTTGGGCTTCATTGGTCAAGGGCAAATGAACAGCCATCTGATCTCCATCAAAGTCGGCATTAAAAGCATGGGTAGGCAAGGCCGGGATTTTAATAGCTTTGCCTTCTATCAGCATCGGCTCAAATGCTTGTACGGATAACCGATGCAAGGTCGGAGCACGATTAAGCAAAACCAATTTATTTTGCATTGCTTCTTCAAGCGCAGTCCAAACATCAGCAGTTTCCTGTTCTATCAGTCGGCCGGCTGATTTAATGTTGTGAGCAAGTTCTTTTCTTATTAAAATTCCTATAACAAATGGTTTGAATAATTCCAAAGCCATTTGCTTGGGCAAACCGCATTCGGCCAAGTTTAATTCCGGACCGATAACGATCACGCTTCTTCCGGAATAATCCACTCTTTTGCCCAGCAAGTTCTGTCTGAACCGGCCCTGTTTTCCTTTGAGCATATCCGCCAGTGATTTCAAGGCCCTCTTCTGCCCCGTTGAAGCAGCTGTCGTAATTTGTCCCTTTCTCATCGAGTTGTCGAGAAGAGCATCAACGGCTTCCTGAAGCATTCTTTTTTCATTTTTAGTAATAACTTCTGGAGCTTTCAATTCCAGCAAATGCTTCAAGCGGTTGTTTCTGTTTATTACTCGCCTGTACAGATCATTTGAATCCGAGGTGGCATAACGGCCTCCATCTAAGGGAACCATCGGTCTTAATGCCGGCGGAATAACCGGAAGAATGGTAATGATCGCCCACTCCGGACGAATTCCGGCTTTTATCATTCCCTTCAAAAACTTCAGTCGTCTTGATATTTTTCTCACCTCTAAAGGATTTGATTCGTTCTTCATCTCTCCTTCCAATTCAACAAGCATTTCTTCCATGTTTAACTCCTCCAGTAGTTTTCTAACTGCTTCCGCTCCAATGCCTGCTTCGAATACTTCGCCGTATTTAGCGGAAAGGTCTCTAAAATCAAGTTCAGAAATTATTTGGTATTTTAACAAATTTCTTAAATTGTTCCTCTCGCGGTCTTTTAATTCTTTCAGGGATTCCTCTTCGGAAATGTTCTTGGAATTCTTTAGTTTTGATTTAAATTCAGACTCAATCCTCTTCATCGCTTCAGCTTTCAAATCTTCATTAACACTGGTAACGATATAGCTTGCGAAATAAATCACTCTTTCCAGTTCAGGCAGAGAAACCCCAAGAATGGTAGCAACCTTAGAGGGCACACCTCGCAAGAACCAAATATGGGCAACCGGAGCGGCAAGTTTAATGTGGCCCATTCTTTCTCGCCTTACAATTGAGCGTGTTACTTCGACTCCGCACCTGTCGCAAATAATTCCCTTATATCGTATTCTCTTGTATTTGCCGCAATAACATTCCCAATCTTTCGTGGGGCCAAAAATAGATTCCGAAAACAAACCTTCCCTCTCCGGTTTCTGGGTTCGATAATTGATTGTTTCCGGTTTCGTTACTTCTCCATATGACCAAGACATTATATCGTCCGGAGAAGCAATTTTTAATTTTATTGAAGATAAATCCATATTATAACTTGATTGATTATCTTTCTATTAATTCTACATTTAAGCCAAGGCCTTTAATTTCTGACAACAGAACCTTGAATGATTCCGGCAAATGCGGTGCTCTTATTTCCTCTCCGTTAACAATTGATTCATACGTTTTTGCCCGACCTAAAACATCATCAGATTTAATGGTCAGCATTTCTTGGAGTGTGTGAGCGGCGCCATATCCTTCAAGGGCCCACACTTCCATTTCCCCGAACCTCTGTCCCCCAAACTGAGCCTTACCCCCCAATGGCTGTTGGGTAATCAATGAATAAGGACCGATAGATCTCATGTGAAGCTTATCTTCAACCATGTGAATCAGTTTCATGAAATAGGTTATCCCAACATGGCATTTTGCGTCATAAGCTATTCCGGTTTTTCCATCATACAATTGCATTTTGCCATCTACCGGGTATCCGGCCTTTTTTAGCTCTTCTACGATTGACTCCTCTGTCGGTCCGGCCATAGCAGGAGTGGCGGCTTTGTAGCCAAGTTTCTTGGCGGCAATACCAAGATGAGATTCAAGAACCTGTCCGATATTCATACGCGAAATAATGCCCAACGGACTTAAAATAATATCCACCGGAGTTCCATCTTCAAGAAATGGCATATCTTCTTCGGGCAGAATAGTTGAAATAACACCTTTATTGCCGTGTCTTCCGGCCAACTTGTCTCCAACTTGAGCCTTTCTTAATTGAGCAACAGAAACTTGAATTTTCTTTATCACTCCGACATCCAGCTTATCTCCTTCTTCTCTTGAGAAAACCTTAACATCTACAACGCGGCCTTGTTTTCCATAATCCAACCGCAAAGAAGAATCCTTAACATCCCTAGATTTATCTCCAAAAATAGCTCTTAATAGTCTTTCTTCAGCAGTAAGGTCGCTTTCGCCTTTTGGAGAAATTTTTCCGACAAGAATGTCTTGGGAACGAACCTCGGCTCCAATTCTTACTATTCCATCCGGATCAAGATCATTTAATCTTTCCATGGCAACATTGGGAATGTCGTATGTGGTTAATTCCGGACCAAGTTTAGTCTCCCTGACATCAGTTGAATAGTCCTCAATGTGAATAGAGGAAAAAACATCTTCTTTTACAAGTCGCTCAGAAATAACAATGGCATCCTGGAAATTGCATCCTTCATAAGACATGTAAGCCACAACCAAATTTTTGCCCAATGCAATCTCGCCATCTTGGGTTGATGGTCCATCGGCCAAAGCCTGGCCTTTCTTAACCTTGTCACCTTTAGCAACTAAAACTCTCTGATTCAAACAAGTAAAAGCATTAGAGCGGGCAAATTTTAAAAGTTTGTATTCGTATTCTTTACCTTTCTCGGTTTCCAAAACAACACGAGAAGCATCCGCTGCCGTAATGGTCCCCGCCTCGTTGGCAATCACAACCATTCCCGAATCTCGGGCAACTTTGCCTTCAAGTCCGGTTCCGACATAGGGAGATTCGGGTTGAATAAGAGGAACAGCTTGTCTTTGCATGTTGGAACCCATCAAAGCGCGGTTTGCATCATCATGCTCTAAGAACGGTATCAAAGAAGTAGAAACCGAGAACATCTGCCTTGGAGAAACATCCACATACTGAACATCTTTCGGTTCGGCGGTTCCTGGTTCGCCATGAACACGGCCGACTATCTTGTCGCCGATCAATTGATTATTCTTGTCCATTTCAGCACCTGCCGAAGCAATGATATATCTTTCTTCCTCAACCGCGTCCATGTATGTAAACTCATCGGCAACTTTTCCTTTAATTACTTTTCTGTAAGGAGTAAGAATAAATCCCAGATCGGAAATTTTAGAATATAAAGCCAGGTGCCCGACTAAACCAATGTTTGGGCCTTCTGGGGTAGCAATAGGACAAATTCTCCCGTAATGAGAAGGATGGACATCTCTTACTTCAAAACTCGCCCGTTCTCTGGTTAAACCTCCCGGGCCAAGAGCTGATAACCTTCTTTTGTGTTCCAATTCTGATAAAGGATTGTGCTGATCCATGAATTGAGACAACTGACCGGAAGCAAAAAATTCTTTCAAGGCCGCAACAAAAGGTCTGGCGTTTATAAGCTGAGAAGGCAGGACGGTTGCAATATCGGAAGTGGACATTCTGTCTTTAGTTATTCTTTCCATGCGGGAAAAGGCAATTCTCAATCTGTCTTGTAAAAGCTCCCCAAGAGTTTTAACCCTCCTGTTTCCAAGATGGTCTATGTTGTCCGGCACCGATGAGGGATTATTATTGAGCTTAATGATCTCTTTTAATATGGAAATTATATCTTCTTTCCGGAGAATCCGGTTTTCGGTTTTATCCAAAACAAGTTCTTCGTTAAACCTCTTATTCATTCTAAACCTGCCAACTTTAGAAAGGTCATATCGAGAAGAGTTAAAGAATAAATTATGAACCATCTGACGGGCATTATCTCCAGTGGCAGGATCTCCGGGTCGAATTCTTTTGTAAAGTTCTATCAATCCTTCCTCTTCGTTTGAAGAAGGGTCGGCAAGTATCGTAGCCAGAATATATTTAACGTCAGGGTCAGTATCTACATCTTCAAAAAGTTTTTTGATCTCATCATCTTTGGTTATGCCAAAAGCCCTTAATAAAGCCGTTGCGGGAACTTTTCTTTTTCTATCTATTCTACAGGAAATAACTCCGTTGTATTCGGTTTCAAATTCAAGCCAGGCGCCTCTGGAAGGAATAAGTTTTGCCCCAAAAAATCTTTTTAATCTTGACGAGCGGGACATTGAAAAGAAAACACCCGGACTTCGAATAAGCTGAGAAATGACAACCCTCTCCACTCCATTAATAATAAAAGTTCCCCTCGGAGTCATCAGGGGGAAGTCTGAAAGAAATAACTCTTGTTCTTTGTATTGATCGGTTCTTTTGTTTCTTAAGCCAACCTTAACCTTCAAAGGGGCTTCGTAGGTGATGTTTTTTTCTATTGCCGTTCTTTCTTGGTATTTTGGTTCGTCCAGCTTGTAATCTAAGAAATGCAATTCGAGTTCTTTGCCGGTCCAATCTTCAGTCGGAGAAACCTCTTTCAGCAACTCCCTCAAACCGACATCCAAAAACCATTTATATGAATCCAACTGAACCTGCACCAAGTTAGGAGCTTCAAATTGATCGACTCCAAATTTTGAGAATATTTTTCGCATTTTGGAAGGAATGGGTAAACAAAACAAACACGCTCTCTCCTGTCGTGCTTGACGGATTTTTTATATTAATTTATTCGATTGATTCTGGACAATTTGTGGTGGTCAGAAATTGTTAGATTCTTAAATAACCACTCCGCCATCCGCCAACTGGCGGAGACGGACGAATGAGCATTTAAGAACCTGCAATAATGGCTTGTTTGCTTGCTTTTATAGCCTCAATGAAGGTTTGGGCGATTTTGTGGGCCGAACTTGATTTTTCGACTTTTCCAGTGATCTTAACCATTTTTAAAGACAGTGTTTCTATTTTATTCCTTTTACAAATTTTGTCAACAGCCAATATCAACACCGAATCCAAGTTGGCCTCAAACTCAAAAGTCAAGGTGTCTATCAACCTTTTGCCTTCTTGGAGTTTCAGCTCCACCTCTCCCCTCTTTTCTGTAAAATTTATGATTAGGTTCATGCCACCACTTTCTTTATTTCAACTTTTCTAACCAAACAAAAACCCACTGCCACAAATACTGCCATGACCACCATAGCAATGCGATAGCGGGTCGCTCCAAAATCAATAAAGATGTAGGTTATTAATCCCCAAAACAACGGCCCAACCAGAGTCGATGTTCTTTCGGCAAGAGTATAAAAACTAAAACCAAAGTTTAACTTTTCTTTCGGAGTAAGTGCTGTCATCACGGCCCGACTTACGGTCCAGATGGCTCCAAAAAGAAAACCCATCAAAATAGATAAAACCATGAATACGGTGAAATTGGTATTTAAACCGAGTATTGGTAGGAATATGACCCAAATACCGATAACAAACAGTATGGATTTTTTAAGGCCGATTTTGTCAGCGATAAAACCAGAAAACAAAGCCCCAAAGATTGATGTAAATAATGCACCGCCCAAAAGAATTACTTTTAATTTATCAGAAACACCAAAAACATTTTGAAGATATATGGGAAAATTATTAGAAACAGTTATGACTGCGTCATTAAAAAAGAAAAAAGCGAGGAGAAAGAACTTCATGTTCTTATCCAGAATCAATTCCTTAAATCGTCCCCACTGGCTCTTATATTCTTCCCTTAAATTAATCTTGTGATCAAAACTTTTTTGCTTAGGTAATTTGAAAAATAAAAGCATCGGCAACGCAAGCACAAAAAACAAAATTGTTGCTGGTAGAAAAGTCTGAGCCCGACCGGCCTCACCCATGAGATATATTGTCCCGCCTGCGAGCGGCAGGGTAATTAATAATCCAACGACTTGCCCAAGATAATTTGCTCCCAGACCGATACCTGATATTCTTCCCCACTTCTCTCTCGGAGCGATAAGGTGTAAAAGAGGATTATAAAAAACGAATGAAAATTGATATAGATAGTTGGCAAGAAGGAAAAATAGAACAGCCAAAAATACTTTGTGAGAGAAAAATAAAGTTATAAACGAAACACTCAAAAAACACAAAAAAGATAAGACGGTAATTTTGTTGAAATAATTTTGTTGTCTCCCTGTTTTATCGGCAATACTTCCCAAAATTGGGGCCGTTAGAAGAAGCAGGGCCGATCCAACCGCAAAAATGATGTTATACCAAAAATCTGCTACGCCCTTATCAACCACCAACCATTGCGAAAAATATAAAAAGAAAACAATTGAAACGATCGAATTAGCAAAATCGTATAGAGTCCAGAGGAAAATATTTTTCTTATTCATGTTTTAATAAAATTTATGATCAGGTTGATGATTTTTTTAAAATTTTTCATTTTCCATTATTTCAACGTTTAAATTTTGGGCTTCCTTTATTAAAAATTCTTGATTGATTCTGGCTGCTTTGAATTCCTCTAAATTCTCTTGATTTTCTTTCCTGTTTTTAAAAAATTGATCTCTGTGTTGCTTTTCACTTGAAGTGATTATTAAAATCAACTTCCCATCATTTTTCAATAGATTCGGATCTAAAAATGCTCCTTCCACAACAACCTTGTCACGACCCTGAATTTCTTTATTCACAGCATCAGACAAAGCTCTCCTTACTGCCTTTAATCCCCTAGCCACATTCTCAGTGTTCAATTTTCCGAACTGGCTAAATGCCTGATTTGTGCCTAAAAATAAAAACGGCGATTCTTCTTTAGTGGTTAGTCTCCTAAGAGGTTCTTTCAAGGTGTCCGCCTCAAACAAAGGTAGGTTCAAGTCGTTAGCTATTTTTTGACTTAAATAAGTCTTTCCCGAACCGGGGACTCCATAAATAAAAACTTTTTTATCGGCGAATTTATCCATGCTCAATTTAACCACCAAAAACTCCCTGTTTCATTTTTCTATAACCAATGCCCCTCCTTTAAGTCCTCGTATTGATATCGGAACATCATCAAGATTTATATCCCACCTTAAATCTTCGAACTTTATATTTTCTTCGGTAAGTTTTTGTTTATAGGTTTCTATCGGCAAGGAAAAATAGCCATCGGCTTGAATTGGGTTTTGAGTAGTTACATCTTCCAAATCAAATACAAATATTCCGAGACCAGGAGAACGCAGAGCATTATAGGCATTTTTAATAACACCCCACTGTTTATTTGTTTCGATAAATTTAAGGACTACATGTCCAAAAGTTATATCAAATGGGGCATTCGGAATTGGAGTAGTAATATCATGCTGAACAACATTTTCTTCCCCTTCAAGATGTTCAATAGAAATATCAAAGGTAATTAATTCAACTGGTTTCTGAAATAATTTTTCAAAGATAAGTTTGTGTCTTTTTACAAATCTTTTATCAGCACAGCCGAAAACAGCAACTCTTACATTTTCAAAGCTGGGCTTATAATTAGTTTCAGACAAAATCTTCTTGAGTTCTAACTCTTTAACAAAAATTCTTCTGTTAGTTTCCTCGTCAGAACGATTGATATGTTTTTTGTGATAATCCGTAATTGCCATATTTTTATTTAACCACCAAAACCTACCCACCACAAGCGTGAAACTCTAATCCATTGGAGGGACTTACGGAGCTCGACGGAGCGAGTACGAGGCAAAATTCCAGCAGGAATTTATGCCGTGCCCGAGAATGGGTTAGGGTTTCACGCTCCTCACCCATACCTTTTAATACTCTGCAAAATCCCCAATCCGCTCATGATGGAAATAAGATAACTGCCACCATAGCTCAAGAACGGGAACGGAATTCCTGTCACCGGCATCAGTCCAATATTTACAGAGGCACTAATAATAGCGTGGTTAAATATGAATATGGTGATTCCCACAGAAAATATCTTCCCAAAATTGGAAATAACTCCCCTGCCTATGGCCAGTATCCTATATATGATAAATAAAATTGCGGACATCACCAGACCAACTCCGACAAAACCAAATTGCTCGGCCGTAGCGGCAAAAACAAAATCATTGTGAGATTCCGGCAAAAATCCAAGAGTTGATTGAGAACCCTTGCCCAAACCATTCCCAAACCAGTAGCCAGAACCAATGGCAATTTTGGACTGAATCAGATTATATCCGCTCCCCCTCGGATCATTACCGGGATTTACAAAAGTCAGAAGTCGGTCTTTCTGATAGGGCCTTAAGACAAACATCCAAGAACCGTAAGAAATCATTACGGCCAAAACAGCTAAAAGAAAAAGGTGTTTTTTGTTAATTCCGACCGCGACCAAAATGCTTATCCATATCAGAGAAAAAATTATAGCCGAACCCAGGTCGGGTTGAACTAAAATTATCAAAACAGGAATACCGAAATAAATTCCAGAGATTAATATGTGCTTGAGTTGATTGACATGAACATGCCTCTGGGAAAAATATTTAGCCATCAGAACGATAAGCATAAGTTTCGCCAATTCAGCCGGCTCAAAAGTAAATTGCCCAAGAACTATCCAAGCATTTACCCCTCTGACCGAGCGAGAATAAAACGTCAGAAGCAAAAGAAACACCGAAATAAAGTAAAGTAATAAAACTGGAAAAGAATAATTTTTCAGATAACGGTAATTAAAAAAGGACAACAATACCATTACCCCCAACCCTACGGTTACAAAAATTACCTGTTTCGTAAAAAACGATCCAAACCCTTCAATGCCATACATATTAAGAATACTAAACAAAGAAATAGCCGCTATCGCGGCAAACAAAGGAAGATCGATTTCCTTAAAATAATTACTAATAGAATTTTTGAAACTTTTCCTGGGTGCCATAGCTTTTTATATAGTTTGAATTTTCAAACAAGTTAGTTGACACTTCTATGTCCTGCCTCGCAACATTTCCCGACAGAGCAAACGGCCAAACCACACTAAATCCTCTTTCTGATTTGGAAACAAAGGTCCGAATATCTGTCTTATTTACTCCTATAATATTACCTGCATCATCGAATAATATAACCGCTATATCTATTTTGTCAAAATCAAAATTGGAATCATTATACAGAACTGCGTTTAATTCCGTACCTGTCTCGCCGGCAGGCAGGCCCTTTTGGATGGGATGGTAGTCCTTCCTTCTTAAAACAAAATTTACTGTATTAGCTGGCATATCCAGCTTTTCCCATTGGGCATTTTTAATAACAAGTTGAACATCCTCAACTCCATTAGGAATTTTTAGAGCGGTAAGAACTATCCATTTTGTCTGGCCTGGCAATATAAAGGTAGAACCACGGTAGTTAAAAGCATCTATGAAGTACTCTATCCTTGAAGCTCCGAAAGAAGTGTTGGGGTTATAAAGTTGGGCCACAAAATCATAGTCCCCTTGGCCAACATTGAATAGCCGGCTTGAAATTATATTTATCGGCATTATCGCTAGCGCACATGCTATACCGCAAGCCAATATTCCACAATCAAGACCTTCTTCCTGGCCATTCTGAATTCCGTCGATACATGAAATTTCGGGCACCAAACTTGAATAGATACCATAACCAATCCAGCCTAAGATCAAAAGAAAAACCAATCCGATAACGAGTTGTTTTTGAACCCTGCCGTTCATATTGCTTAATTATAGGTTTTTTATTAAAAACAAAAAAGGGCTTAACGCCCCTTCGGTCTCGGTGGTGGAATTATAGAGTAAGAATATCCCGAATAAAACAACTCTGCAGACATGAATGCTAAAAGTTGAAAAGTTAGCAATACGACTAAAAACACCGCGAGGCCTCCATCTTCAATTACCAAAAGAACTATAACAAAAAGGGTGGGTCTGTCAATCAAAAAGCGGTCGCCTTAGGCGACCGCCACCACCGACACTTTTTAAAAACGCCCCGCTTTGTAAATCTATATCCGTAGTATCAAATTAACTTTGATACAGGCAAGTGGATAACTAAAAACGAGCAAATTCACGATCATTGTAGGGCAGCTACCTACTTTCGCCGGTGGAAACCGACTATCATGGGCCTTAAGGGATTTCACTTCTGTGTTCGGA
>MGJB01000013.1:0-5108 GCA_001794055.1 Candidatus Yanofskybacteria bacterium RIFCSPHIGHO2_01_FULL_41_26
TATGTCAACAGAGAACAAAATAGGCAAAAATATCAAGAAACTCCGCACAGCGCAGGAGCTGTCCCAAGATCGGCTATCCAAACTAGCCGATGTTTCCTATAACTCAATTATCAAGCTAGAAACTGGCGGAATACTCAACCCGACCATTGAAACCTTGCAGAAAATCAGCAAAGCCCTAGGTGTTTCGGTTGATGATTTAATCAAATAAGTTTTATGCAAAAAGAAGCCAAAGCTAGAATCAAAATAAATAATTTACTCCAAGATTCCGGCTGGAGGTTTTTTGATGACGAAAAAGGCAAAGCAAACATTGTCTTGGAGAACAATACCAAAATCACCAAAAAAGCGATTGACGAATTTGGCAGTGATTTTGAAAAAACACAAGGAGGATTTATTGATTTCCTCTTGCTCGATGAAAAAGGATTTCCACTCGTTGTATTGGAGGCAAAATCAGAAGACAAAGATCCTCTCGACGGTAAAGAGCAAGCTCGCCGTTACGCACAATCGCAAAATACTCGCTTTATTATTCTTTCAAACGGAAATCTACACTATTTTTGGGATTTGGAGCGAGGTAATCCGTCCGTTATCACTACTTTCCCGACTGGCGAATCACTAAAGCATTTTGAGGCATTCAAACCTAGCTTCGCAACGCTCGCCGAGGAAAAAGTAGAGAGTGATTATATCGTCCTCACTCAAAATCCGAATTATCAAAAAGACCCTCGCTGGGCAGATGAGACGCAAAGAGGTGAGCTTACGAGAGAACAAGACCTAAAGTTTCTGCGCCCTTATCAACTTTCCGCAATTCACGCTTTACAAAAATCCGCCAAAGAAGGACGAGATCGCTATTTATTTGAAATGGCGACTGGTACAGGCAAAACGCTAATTTCCGGTGCAGTTATAAAATTGTTTCTGAAAAGCGGAAATGCTAAACGAATTTTGTTTTTAGTAGATCGGTTGGAACTGGAAGATCAAGCATGGAAAAACTTTGTCCGTTATCTTAAAAATGATTTTACTTGTGCTATCTACAAAGAAAACAAGGACGACTGGCGCAAAGCTGAAATTGTTGTTTCTACTGTGCAGAGCTTGTCGTTCAATAATAAATACAAAAAACTATTTTCGCCAACTGACTTTGATCTCGTTATTTCTGATGAAGCGCACCGCTCCATTGGCGGGAATAGTCGAGCAGTTTTTGAATACTTTGTCGGCTATAAACTTGGGCTTACGGCAACGCCGAAAGATTATCTCAAAAACATTGACCCGATGAAAATAAGCGAGAAAGACCCGCGCGCTTGGGAACGCCGCCAGCTTTTAGACACCTACACAACTTTTGGCTGTGAATCCGGCGAGCCAACCTTCCGTTATAGCTTGCTTGACGGTGTAAAAGACGGCTTTCTTGTCAATCCAATTGTCGCTGACGCGCGAACAGAAATCACCACCGAACTTTTGAGCGAAAAGGGTTATTCTTTGATGGTAGAAAACGAGGAGGGTGTTGAAGAAGAACAAACCTTTTTCCAAAAAGATTTTGAGCGCAAATTCTTTTCTGAAAAAACCAATCAAATCTTTTGCAAAACCTTTTTGGAAAATGCACTCAATGACCCAATAAGTGGCGAGATTGGCAAGGGTATTGTTTTTTGTGTTAGCCAAAAACACGCTTCCAAAGTTACCCAAATTCTTAATCAATTTGCCGATCAACTTTGGCCCGGCAAATATAATTCCGATTTTGCCCTGCAAATCACCTCAAACATTCCCGACGCACAGCAATTTCCTATCAATTTTGCGAATAATAATCTCAACGGACAAACAAAGTGGCTTGCGGGCTATAAATCAAGCAAAACTAGAATTTGCGTTACTGTCGGAATGATGACAACTGGCTACGATTGCCAAGATGTGTTGAACCTCTGCATGATGCGCCCGATTTTTTCTCCAACTGATTTTATCCAGATCAAAGGGCGTGGTACACGCAAATACTCGTTCGGCTATAAAGACGCAGACAATGAAATAACAACGGCAGAAAAGGCAACTTTCAAACTTTTTGATTTCTTTGCCAACTGCGAATACTTTGAGGAGAAATATAACTACGACCAAGTTATTAAACTTCCAATCAAAACTGGAACAGGCACGAATGGCGGAGATGGCGTCGATATTGATGAAATAAATATTTTCAATCCCGACCCGCTCAAAACGTTTTCCGAAAAAGCCGTCGGCCTTGCCGGTATGAAAGTGGATTGGAAGTTTTTTGATAAATTTGAGGCCGTTATTAAAAATGATCCTATTGCCAAAGAGAAATACGAGCAGGGTGATATTCGTGGCGTTGAGGAATATGTGAAGGACGAAATTTTTGATAAGCCAGAAGATTATTTCAATTTGGAGAAACTCCGAAAATCTATCAAGGCAGATCGCCGCGTCAGTTTGAAAGAATTTATTGAAAAAATCTTTGGCGGAATAACAGCGTTCAAATCAAAAGACGAACTACTAGAAGAAGAATTTGAAAAGTTTGTTGCCATTCTCAAGCCGGACAGCAAGCATATTTTACCGATCAAAAATTATCTCAAGGCGTATATCACCGACCCCGAAATCCGCGACATCGTGGAAACAAAAGAGTATTCGCGCTTCGCCACCAATCCAAAGGTTACAATGAAAGATTTCAAGGAATTAAACGGCTATCGTGAAATTGTGCCGGAATATGTGAAAGATTATGTTTCGCTCAACGCGTTCATGTAAAAAATTATGTTAAACCAAGACACCAAACGAAAAATTGATTCCGCCCGCCAGATTTTGGTCGGTAAAGTGCCGGACCCAAAAGCACAAGTTGAACAAATCACTACCGCCATGATTTACAAATTCATGGACGATATGGATAAGGGCGCGCAAGAACTTGGCGGCAAAGCGCGCTTTTTTACCAATGGCTACGAAAAATATGCTTGGACAAAACTAATGGATTCAAAGGTCGGCGGACAAGATCGTTTGAACCTCTACGTTGAAGCAATCACGACCTTGAGCCAAAACCCTCACTTACCGCAATTATTCCGAGATATTTTCAAGGACGCTTTCCTGCCATACCGCGACCCAGAAACTTTGAATTTGTTTTTGAAAACGATAAACGGCTTTACCTATGACCACAGCGAGGACTTGGGCGACGCTTTTGAATATCTGCTTTCTATACTTGGATCGCAAGGCGATGCCGGACAATTTCGCACCCCCCGCCATATTATTGACTTCATTGTTTCAATCGTTGATCCGAGAAAAAACGAAACGATTCTCGATCCGGCTTGTGGCACGGCAGGATTTTTGATTTCGGCGTACAAACACATCTTGGCACAAAACCACAATAAACCACTGACGCCAGATGAAAAGAAAAAATTGATGGAAAATCTTGTCGGCTACGATATTTCGCCAGACATGGTGCGATTGTCGCGGGTTAATATGTATCTACACGGCTTCCCTGAACCAAAAATTTACGAATACGATACGCTGACCAGTGAGGATAGATGGGATGAACACGCTAGCATAATAATGGCAAATCCTCCCTTTATGACGCCAAAGGGAGGCATCAAACCGCATAAAAGATTTGCAATTAAAACCAAAAGAGCAGAGGCGTTATTTGTTGATTATCTCATAGAACACCTAAACGCTAATGGACGTGCCGCTATTATTGTTCCAGACGGGATTGTTAATAATAAAAGTTTTACCCATTTAAGAAAATTTGTCATTGAAAGTGGATTGTACGCGGTAGTATCTTTGCACCAGTATGTTTTTAAGCCGTATGCAGGTGCAAAAACTTGTATTCTATTTTTTGATAAATCCCTAAAAGGTAATTCTGGTAACATACTTTTTGCCGATATTGAAAACGACGGACTTCAAAAAGGAGTTCAAAGATCGAAAATTGAAAAAGATGATTTGCCAGAGTTGACACGCCTGCTCATTGATTTTAAAAAATCAGATAAATCTTCGTCGATTGATATCAAAAAGTATCAAGTAAATGCGACTATAACAAATCTTAATACGCTAGATAAGGATATTTATTATCATTACATAGACCAATTAACGCTTTTCCCAAATACATACATTTACAAAAATTCAGTTGCTGTTAATACGAAAAAAGCTATCCGGGTGTCTGATGTTTTTACAATTAAAAAAGGTACTCTCCAAAGCACTAAAGCTGTTCCAGGCCAATATAGATTTATAACTGCATCTGACGAATATCTTACGCATGAGGAATTTACCCACGAGAAAGAAGCCATAATTATTGCTGTCGCGGCGGGCGGTTCATTGGGTAAAGTTCAGTATGTAAACGAAAAATTTATCGTAAGTGATCTATGTTTTATTTTAACTCCAAAAAAGAAAGCCCAATCAGATTTACTATTTTATCTCTATTATTTTAAAAGTATTAGAGTGCCACTTGTTAGATTGTTAGCAAAAGGCGTTAGCAAACAATCAATTAACAAAACCGATTTTGCCAACTTATTAATCGACGATTTCAGCACAAATCAGCAAAAAGAAATAGGAAGTATTGTTAGGACTACCCGCGACAAGATTTCAGAACATCAAAAAAAGATACAGGCACTTGAGGATGAATTAATTATTTCTATCAATGCGATCAGAAAAAACGGTGATTGAATAAATGGAATATAAACTTATGACTTTACTTGAGCTAATAAAAGACGGATTGAAAGAGGAGGATAAAAAAATTGTCTCGCAATTGGATTTTAAAAAATCCGACGATGAGATTATATCCGACATGATTAAATCGGGTTTTCTTAATTTTGAGTATGCCGAAAAAGATGATAAAAAAACTCACTAAACTAAATAATGTTTTTTCGTACTCGTTTTTTGATTGGGACAAAATCAACTTTGTTACTTTTGTTGATAATGAGGGAAATCAAAAAACGCGTGATGGCCATTTTGTAAAAAATAATGTTATTTTTTCGGAAAATGCCAATGGAAAATCAAAACTGGTAGATATTTTTAAGTCGCTCGATGGGCGAGATAAAACAGTTGAAAAACACAGAGATCATAAATCAGAAGAGCAGGAAGCAAAAATAATTTTAGACGACGATTCTGAAATTGATTTTTCTGGAACGGCTTGGTCAAATGAAAATCTGAAAAGTAAG
>MGJB01000013.1:5134-7381 GCA_001794055.1 Candidatus Yanofskybacteria bacterium RIFCSPHIGHO2_01_FULL_41_26
AAAGTAAGTTTGTAATTTTTGATAAGCCGTTTGTTCAGAATTTTGTGCATTCTGTAGGAACAGATGATGACGATACAGCTCAACGCCGCCAAAAACGAGGCAGAAACATTGTTTACCTAGGAAATTTCGAAAAATATAGCGAGGAGATTGAAAGGGTCAATTCTCTCAAGGTTGCTATTTCAGAAAAGAACCGATTATTTTTACAAACAGAGCAATCAAAAGTTGTCGGATTACTAACTGGTCATGGTATTAGTGCGGAAGAATTATTGGGGAAAAAGACTGAAATTCAAAAACTCAACAAGGATAATCTTCAAAAGAACAAAGAACAATTCACAAAACAACAAACCGACTTTGATAAAATCGAAAAGAATCTAAAAGACAAAAGCAAAATAGCCAGTTTATCTCTACTTTCTGAAGTTAAAAAAACTTTTAATCTAAAAATTGATGTTATTGGAGAAGAAAGAGAGAAAGAGATTAATCTTGATCCACCCGCACTATTTTCATTTACAGTATCAAAAGGGGTGCAACAGACCTTACATAAAATCGCACATAAAAAAGATTTCGTTCAACGAGGCCTATCTTTACTAACCAACAAAATGACAGATTGCCCGTTTTGTGAGCAGAAAATAAAAAATGGCG
Organism: Candidatus Yanofskybacteria bacterium RIFCSPHIGHO2_01_FULL_41_26; assembly: GCA_001794055.1. Taxonomy (GTDB): domain Bacteria; phylum Patescibacteriota; class Minisyncoccia; order 2-02-FULL-40-12; family GWA2-44-9; genus 2-01-FULL-41-26. The sequence continues at coordinate 5,774 of MGJB01000013.1, forward strand.
ACTATGCTCAAATCATCAAGGATTATCAAGAAATTTTTGATGAAAATTTTGCAAATGAAGAAAATAACATCCGTACTTTGTTATTAAAATATAAGAATATTCTAGATGGATTGCGTGATTTGCAGCCTTCCTCTGATAATCTCAACAGGTTGAATCAGGCAAAACCCTTTATTACTGCAGGTGAAGAATTGCCACAACTTGCTATTACCGATAGTGAAAAAGAATTGATCAAGACCGAAATAAATTTGGTTTTAGAGAAAGATAAAAAGATACTGGACAAAATAGATGGTTCAAATATTGAGCAAGTAAAAACAATAATTGAATCCGCCAATATACTCATAGAAAAATATGACGAAGCCGTCAAAAAAATAAACGAGGAAATAAAGCAATTACAAAAGGACTCATTGGCGGGGAAACTTGATACTAGAAAGGAAGAGATACAAAAAGAAATTACTCGATTGAAAGACGAAATATTTTTTATTGAAAACAAGGATAGTTTTGAAAAGTATTTTGAAGTCATAAAAAAAAAGGATAAAAACGACAAGATTGTCGAATCTTTGGAGCGAATCTATCAAGCTCTCAAAACGAAAATTGTTGAGCAATTCGGTAAGTTTGTTGAGGATTATTTCGAGCTAATAAAAGGATTTGTAAAAGAAATAAGTCCTTCAATGGAAATTCTTAATATAAATGGTCAGGCCACCTATGACAGACGGAACACGCAAGACCCCGCACAATGTGGTTTTAGTGTTAAATATAATGGTGAAGATTGTGCTGGGAGTTTGAGTGAGGGTGAAAAACAAGTTATCGCTCTTGCTTTCTTTTTTGCGGATCTCCGAAAACATAGCGATAAAAACAAGGTTGTGGTTCTTGATGACCCTATTACCAGTTTTGATGCGGGAAAAAGAAAATCGACGGCAGAGCTGATACAAAAAGAAACTAAAGATTTTAATCAACTATTTGTTTTTACTTGCGATCCACTTTTTAGAGAATATTGTTTGAAACAAATTACAGGCGAAAGGAACTTTTACTACATTTTCAAGACGAAAGGTTCTTCTTCGATTCACTATGCCCCCAAAGATAAAGAAACAATCTATGCCTCTTTTGAAACCGAGTTCAAAGATATAGAAAGTGTCGCCGGTTCAAATGAAAATGTAGTTATATATGGACAAAAACTTCGTTTTTGTTTGGAAACAAAAATTAAAGAAGATTATTTCGGGTATTCGGAAGATAAGCTTTCAAACATGATTGAAAAAGTTACGGGTAAAGGAAAAAGTAAATTTAATAAGCTAATAGACAACAAGGATAAAATTTTGCAGATTTATGGTTATTGCAATACCGGTGGATTAGCTCATTATCCAAAAGATGGTGCTACTTCGTGGAATGAGCTAAATGATAAAATTAAACAATATTTGAGTTTAGAGTTATAATATTGATACTAACCTTATTCTCTACCCAATTTGAAGCCCGCCGCAAAATCCGTCCGTCCAAAAGTTTTGGGGGCGAAGCCCAAGCAGGCGGGCAAAAAGGGAGGGGGTTGGGGGAAAGGAATTTTTGCCCGCCTGCTTCCGTTCCCGTTCCGTTTGAGCAAGAGAAAAGCGGAAGGGGGGT
>MGJB01000014.1 GCA_001794055.1 Candidatus Yanofskybacteria bacterium RIFCSPHIGHO2_01_FULL_41_26
CTTTCGAAGCGCGGAAGAAGTTGCGCGAGAACATGGTATATTAAAAGGTAATGAATTAATGTCAGGTGTTCGGATTGAGGGCTGAATTTAGGTGACCTCCTATATTGCAATTATACCATAAAACTATCATAGAAGTCAAGTTGTGAAAAATCACCTAAAATGATAGATTTTAGGATATGAAAGTAATACTTCTTCAAAACATTAAGGGATTCGGACAGATAGGGGATGTAAAGAATGTGTCGGACGGATATGGCCGGAATTTTTTGTTGCCGAGAAAAATGGCCAAGGCGGCTAATGAGAGTTCTATGAAAGAAGTTGAATCGCTTAAAGAAAAGCGCATTATAATGATTGAAACGGAAAAGAAAAACGCTCTTGAGGCGGTTGAAAAATTAAAGGATTTAGTCATAGAATTTACCCGCAAATCGACCAAAACCGGCAAACTATTCGCCGGTATCGGTAAAGATGATATTGTAGCTGAAATCAAAAAGGCCTCCGGAGTTCAGCTCCAGGAAGAAATGATTGGCCATGACGAACCAATCAAACACGTCGGTGAGCATCTCGTAGACCTGAATCTCTCTCTCGAAGTAAAAACTCAAATCAAAGTGTTAGTAAAAACTGAATAACCAGCTCCGCTTCCGCCAATTCCTATTCTTATCCTTATCGCTCCGCCCCTCCCCATTTTCGACCTACTTGCTTACGACTTCGTCTTCTTCGGACAAATGCTTAAATTAACACTCAATTTGCTTAACAAATTTTAGCATCCGTTCCTCCTTAACAGGATTTTCCGGCTAAAATTTGTTATCTAAGCAAATTATCGATTAATTCAAGCATTGTGTTCTCCTCGACGCGCAGACGGTCTGCAAACGGAAAGGGGCTTTCTCTTTCGTTTTGAGGTGAGTGGCGAAGAGGAGGACTGGATGGAAGAAGGTGGGTGGCTGGAGCTAGATGATGGTTTAGTTAACTACCACATTCACTACTTTTACCAGTCTTTTAGAACCGTCGTATTTGGTTTTCTTTTTAGTGGTGAATTTGACTTTGCCGTTTATAACTGCGTAAATAGTATCGTCTGAACCGATACGGACGCCTTTGCCGGGAAGAAATTTGCTTCCTCTTTGGCGGATTATAATATTCCCCGGTTTGGCTAATTCTCCTGCATAGAGTTTAACCCCTAAATATTTTGGTTGCGAATCGCGTCCAAGTTGTGTACTACCTATAGCTTTTGTATGCGCCATGTTACAACTTGCTGGCCGCTCTCGCCTTCCGCCAACTGGCGGACTATGGCGAAGTACGCTCTTGGCCGATTCCCTTGTTAAAAGCTCCGCTTCTCCTTCGCCATAGATATCTATGCCTCAGTCGAATGCTCGCTTTTGCCTCGGACTCAGCCAAGCCAGCTGCGTTCTAAATAATTAATATAAAAGTATGAATATATTAGCAAAAATAATTAGCAAGGTCAAGAAACACCAAAAAGACATTTTTCTGGGATTTTGTATTCTTTTAATATCAATAATCGGCTTCAATATTGGCCGTATTAATGCTCTAAATAAAACACCGGCCCAAACAACCGAAAAGGCGAACATTTATCAAAACACAGCAACAATCCCTGTTCCAAATAGCCCCAAACAAACTCCTGTCCAGCCACAGGACTTAAGAGTCGTCGCCTCAAAAGCAAGCTCCAGCAAAAAATACCATTATAGCTGGTGTAGCTCTTGGAAGCGCATCAATATTAAAAACCAAATCTGGTTCAATACCGAACAGGAGGCAAAAAACGCCGGCTACACTCTGGCTGGGAATTGCACAAATTAAAAGGCCGACGGTTAGTCGGCATTACTTTCTACAAATTTCCATATTCATTGGTAATTAGGTCATTACATATGGTCGTATTGCTCAAAAGATCTTGGGCAGTTAAATAGGAATCATCTCTGCCACGGATTGCATCGGCAAAATTAGTCATCACTCCAATAAGCGCATCATCATAAGAATGGGTGCGGAATCGTACAATATTTTCACTATCATCTTCAAATGAAACTTCCGAAACCATAGAACTCACCATTCCAGTGATGCCATTTAGTACAACTTCTATCTTGACTCTGCCTCGCTCGAATATTAATTCAAGCTCATTACGGAATGTATGACTCTTGAGTTTGCGATAGCCAGTAAACCAGATTGCTAAACCGCTCTCGGTTCTGCCAGCCACCCGATACTCATCAAAGCCATGTGAAAGTCTCCAAAAGTGAGTGGGACTATGCCCAAACATAAAACGAACAAGGTCTATTTCATGATTCATATGGTCTAGGAGTAATGAATCATCCATCTTCCAGCCAGTACTCGGTTCATGATAGAAAAACTGGAATCGAAATTCTAATGCACGTCCAAATCTTTCAAGGTAATCACCAACGTGCTCTTTCACGTACATGAATTCTTTTTCATAGCGTCGTAAATGACAGCTAGAAAATATGAGATTTTTGTCTACAGCTTCTCGAAGAATACGCCTGAAATCTTTTTCTCCGTTCCCTTCCCAAAGAGGCTTTTCACAGAGAACATGCTTTCCAGCCCTTACCGCAGCTTCAGCTTGTTCTAAATGAAATTTGTGAGGGGAACCTATCAGAACCGCCTCTATTTCAGATATCGCTAAAAACTTTTTCAAATCATGACTTTCAGCGTAACAGGGATAAGCTCTTCGCGATTTTATAAAGTCATCTACGACATCATTCTTTAAATCAAAAGCGCCAGCAATCCGATAATCGCGAGGCATTTTTAAAACAACATCGGCATGTCTTCCCGAATGTCCGCCACAGCCAATAAAACCAAGTCTGACAGGATTATTCATCTTTTCTCCTTGTAAATGTACATTGAATTCGTACTGTAAAATAACATGATTTTTTAAATCTGTCCATTTTTATTACCTAAAAACTTTGACAAATAGTTGATTTTGGCTTAAAATAGATATTCCGACTTAATATATTAGAATGCATGGAAATTAGGAACATTGCAATAATTGCTCATGTTGACCATGGGAAAACTACTCTTACCGATGCCCTGATGAAACAAACAGGGATGGTGGAGGAGGGATTCAGTATGGATGTGAACGCGCTTGAACAGGAGCGCGGTATTACGATTTACGCCAAAAACGCCTCTCTTTATTACAAAGATACCAAAATAAACATCGTAGACACCCCCGGCCACGCCGATTTCGGTTCGGAGGTAGAACGTGTCTTACGTTCCATTGATTCCGTATTGTTGGTTGTAGACGCCCAGGAAGGGCCAATGCCTCAGACCAAATTCGTATTGAAAAAATCACTTGAACTTGGTTTAAAACCAATTTTAGTTATTAATAAAATAGACAAACCAGCCGCTAGACCATACGAAACCCACGAAAAAGTTTTGGAATTATTTATGGATCTTGGCGCAACAAATGAACAGTTGGACTTCAAAACTATTTACGCTATCGGAAAAACCGGTATCGCAAAATTAAATCTCACAGATGAATCAAAAGACCTTACCCCACTGCTGGATATGATTTTAAGAGAAGTTCCTGCCGCGCCATCCGATTCTTCTTCTCCGTTGAGATTTCAGCCGTTTAATCTGGCCTATGATAATTTTTTGGGGCGTCTTGGAATAGGCAGAGTTTGGTATGGGACAATGAAGGTGGGGGATAGTGTTTTTATAAAAAAGCCAACTGGCGAAACAAGACCAGGCAAGATTACTCAACTTTTCACTTTCCGCGGAATGAAAAGAGAAGAAGCCACCGAAGCCGTTGCTGGCGATATTGTCATGGTTGCGGGATTGCCGGATATTTATATCGGCGAAACGGTAAGCACTTCTCCCGACGTGGAACCGCTATTAGCTATCAGTGTGGATGAGCCGACCATCTCATTGAATTTTTTGATTAATGATTCTCCTTTTGCCGGACAGGACGGTAAATTTGTTACCAATCGACAACTCAAAGAACGCTTGGAAAGAGAGCTGGAAGTTAACATAGGATTAAAAGTCGATTTTTCATCCACCGAATCCTACAAGGTCTATGGAAGAGGAGAGTTGCATATTGCTATTCTGTTGGAAAATATGAGACGAGAAGGTTATGAGCTTCAGGTCTCCCAGCCACAGGTAATTATCAAAGAAATAGACGGGCAAAAAATGGAACCTTTCGAAGAGGCGTTGGTTGATGTTCCTGAAGAATTTTCCGGAACAGTTATTCAAAAATTAGGCAAACGAGCCGGCAAAATGATGAACATGATACAACATCATGGTGAAGTCCGAATTACTTTTGAGATACCGACACGCGGTCTCTTGGGTTTCAGAAACGAATTTATGATTGATACAAAAGGCGAGGGGATACTCGCAAGTCATTTTATCGGCTTTCGTCCTTATGCAGGAGAGATAAAGAAACGAAGTGTTGGTTCTATGGTTTCAATGGAAACCGGCAAAGCTCTTGGTTTTTCATTATACAATCTCCAGGACAGAGGAACGCTCTACATTGGACCGACTACGGAGGTTTACGAAGGCATGGTTATCGGAGATGTTTCAAAAGGGATGGATATGGCGGTAAACCCTATCAAAGGCAAGAAACTCACCAACATGAGGTCATCCGGAAATGATGAAAACATAATTCTCACCCCTTCTCACAAAATTTCACTTGAAAACGGTTTAGAGATCATGCAAGAAGATGAATACCTTGAAGTGACTCCCAAAAACATCCGCCTCCGAAAACAATTCCGCACAGAGAATGACAGAATAAAAGCGGCAAGACAAGCAGCTCAATAATCTGGCTCCCGGCCACATACTCCCGACTCGGTGGCTGGTAGCTTAAAAAATGGGTTCGCCGTACAAGTGGTTGACATTTTGTTTTTTATGATTTACAATGTTTTGGCAGCTTAACAAAGCGAGGGGACAATAGATGATAACCGCAAGTGATGCTCGTAGAGCTGCGGTCACGGCCAGTTCCAGGGAAAATAAGAAGAAGAACGCACAAAAGCGACTGGCTCAACAAACAAGGCAGAGAGAAGAGGCCGCCGCCAATAAGGTTGCGAGAGTAATAGCCCGGAGGATGCTTGGTGGCTTGAATCAGAGTATCCAAGAGACCGCCAATAGAGGAAACTCCAACCATTCTCTAATCGTTGAACGCTTTGAAGACATTTCGAGATATTTGGAAGATGATGATATTAAACTTTTTAGGGCGAAAAAGGTTGCTGCTAATTTGGCAAATATGATAGACGGGGGATTCAAAACTAACATTAAGGTGCATCGTTACTTACATGAATATGGACATGTCGAGATTGGCACGGACTATATGTATGTGACTATAGTTGAACTCAAGGTAAGCTGGTAATACCAGCTTTTTTTGTCCTAGAAAACAGAAGAAGCGAAACCCCATCCCCATTTCCGGCCTATTGGTTACGTCCTCCGGATCTCCTGAGGCAATTCCCAATGGCGCCCCACTTCGTAGGTCCCCCGCCATTGTGAACCTTCGCCTTGACGGACAAATGCTTAAATTAACTTTCAATTTGCTTAACAAATTTAAGCACCCGTTCCTCCCCGCCAGCTGGTGGGGATTTTCCGACCTAAATTTGTTTAATAAGCAAATTATCGGTTAATTTAACCATTGTGTTTTCCGCAGGAACCAAACGGCCTTAAATGGGGATGGGGTTTCGTTCCTCGGTGTATTGAGTTTTCAAACGGCTCACGAGGTGAGCCGTTTGATTTTTGGGCGGGGAAATGGGAAAATTAGCGAAATGAACAAAAAAATATTAGACCACTACCTTGAATTCAGCACTTATACTTTTCCTGGACTGTATCTGGAGAAGTTAAAAAATGACTTACCTAATAACATTCGGGAAATCGGCCTTTTAATTCGCAAAAATTTTATTCATCGCACAACTCTTGTGACAGGCAATACCGGCACAAATGCTGATTTAAGATTTGGAGACACGACCAAGATACCTTGGTGGCGACAACCGGAAGACGACATTTTGGCTACTGCTTCTGCTATGCTTGCCGAACTTTATCGTAGAAATAACAGAGGTTTCACAATTGACCGTGAAATAAAAGATAAATTGGTTTTGACATGTCGTTTTACTGCTATAATGATGGCGAGTATTTTGAAGTCAAAAAGTATCCCTGCAAGAGTTCGTGCCGGCAACGCTTCGTATTTTGATGAAGGCGAACTTGAAAGTATAAGTACCGATCATTGGATAAATCAGTATTGGAACGAAAAAGAGAACCGCTGGGTAACAATAGATGTTGACGGAAGTTTAAGCTTGAATCAAAATTTTGATCCATACGATGTGCCAAATGGAAAATTTGATTTTCCAGCTGACGCTTGGCTTGGCATACGTTCTGGAAAGCTTGACCCCAAGCATTTTCACAATGCCAGCGGTGTTTACGGCACAATTGTGGTTCTTTGGTCTCTGTTTTATGACTTTCACTCCCTCATGAACAACGAAATTATTTATAATCACGGCTCAATTTATGGCAATCCAAAAAGATTTGAAAAACTTACTCTTCAAGAGCTTAAAAAAATTGATAATCTTGCACTGTTAATGCAAAATCCTGATGAAAATTTTGATGAATTAGTCAAAATTTGGGAAAACGAAAAAGATTTTAGATTGCTTCAGGGCGGTTTGCTATAAATATATTATTTTTCAAACGGCTCACATGTGTGAGCCGTTGATTTTTCCGCATCAGAGAGAGTTTGAACTTCTATTGCTGATCATGAATTACTGCCCAACCAACCGATGGAGGGAGGCTGTGTGAACAGAAAAATTTATTTAATTTTCTTCAACCAGTATTCATTTTCCCATTCCCAGAGGGACTTACAGGCCAGAAAAGCCTTAATATCCGAATCAAAAGTGTTTAATTCTTTTATTTCAACCTCGCCTTTCATTGGGCCCCATTCGTGTTGGCATTGACCCTTTTCACCGCGAATTTTTTCTCTCCCGCCTTTGTCGCGCAAAGTTGCCGGACATTTCAGACAGCGTTTTGACTGGTCAAGACGCAAAATCCAGCGGGTGAGAGGAGGGAGGGTCTTGTCTTCCGTCAGGGCTTCTATGTAAGCCGAGGTCTGCATACTGTAATCACGGTAAATCGCCATCGATGTTTTGATGTCCAGCACACCCAGAACGCCATTTAATTCGGCTAAAACATCCATCGTCCCGGCAAAATGATGTTTTTTTGAAATAACTCTCTCTTCGATCTTGTGAGCAATTAATTCGTTGTTATTATAAAAATCCATGAAAGCGTTAACTGCCGGTTTTACCTGGTCGGGTATTACGATAGGCTCTTTTCGGAGAATTGCCTCGACTGTTTCGTGCAAAAGAGTTCCTTCTTCTGCGGATTTGGATTTAATGGCTTCCCCGGTCTTATAATCCGGCAACCCTGCATAAAACATATAAAGCGCCGGTTTGGCTTTAATTGAAACGATAGAGGTAACGCGCGGATACCAAATTCCGTCTATGGTGTAGCCGTTGGCCTCTTTAAAACTATCTATATTTATGTACCACATATAAAACAAGGTGAGAGGCACGACGCCTTTATCCCAAAGAAGAACGTTCGGAGGCTACCCTGGGCCGAGATAGAGCAAAAATTCAGTAGAATTTTATGCGGTCTTCGTGGGATGAAGACGTCGTGCCTCTATTTCATATACTTTTCCCAATATCGATAAAGTTCCTTCGTCGCTTTTATGTCATCGAAACAATATTTTGCTATTTTTAAGTATTCCTTTTCTTTAAAGAGGCGTGCCACATCGTCGCCGCTGACTCCTTTCACTTTCGGACTGGCAATACCGAAGGCCTGGCACCACATGTGGAGATTTCTTTTGAACCTTACCGCCCCGAAATTGGTTAACCGATCATACAGATCAAAATGGGGGCCGTCTGCCCAATAACGGTTATGCATTAAATTTTTAGTCGGTTTAATTTTTAAAATTGCCGAGCGGATCATAACAAACGGACAATCAAAAGCATGGCCGTTGAACGTAATAAACTGATTGTAATGTGTCGCCGATTCCCAGAAATGCTCCAAAACCTCTCTTTCAGAAGAACATGGAACGTATTGGACATTATTGTTTTCTTCTGCCATCCGCCCTAATTGGCGGAGGCGGATTTTCCCTTCCTTTTTGCCAGTTTGGAAATAAACAGCTCCCTTATCTGTATCGGGGTTCAATATTCCAATCGCCACCACCTCGCCGGTAAGAGGGGAGAAGCCGAGTCCATTTTTGACATTTTCAATCTCTTCCGGCGATTCAGTATAAAAAAGCAAAAATTCTTTGGCCTTTTCGTCCAAAGAATCAAATTCGACTCCAACAGTTTCTATGTCAAAGATAAGTTTAGGAGAATTAAGCATGGATTAATTTTATCTGAATAAAATAATTTTACAAATGTCTGTTCACTATTTAATAAGATTAGCCGGCAGGGAAGTGCCGGTTTTGTTTTAAATATAGTGTCGCACATTGTCAGTTATACGACGTCGTTCTTGGAAGAAGGATCCCCGGCCTATTTCAGTACGCTTAGGAGTCCTTTTAGCACCTGCGAGGTTATGGTCATAATCAATATGCTTAAATTGATCCCAGTGATAGCTGCTTCTTTCAGAAAGCTCATAATATCAGTAGATGACACCTTGCTTGAACTAAAGAACTTGTTCAAATCTATATTCTGCGAAGGGCTCTTTATGGGACTTAAAGGTATCCCTGTACCTATGTTTATAACCTGATCGAATTTAAGGCCTTTTATGGCATTGTTTATCAGGTCATTCACTGGCAAAGTAATATTGTTTATTTGATTAATCGGATTTAAATCAAGTTTTAATTCTGAAGTTTCTGATGCATAAGCATGCAAAGGAAAATTAATTCCAAAAACAAAAACCGCAATAGTAATCGCAAACAAAAAACTAAATTCTCCCCGCTTCCCTACTTCTTTTAAATTATTGCGATACAATATTTTTTCCATATGTCAATCCCCTACTTCCTCTCATATTTCAATTATATCACAACTATAAATAATCGAGTGGATTTACCGAGCCCTCGAAATAGTTGAAATACAGTTGATCCTTTTTGTCATTAATATAAGTGAAAAAATCTTTATACACGCTCAAATGAAGATGCGAGCCAGTTACATTGCCGGTACTGCCTTCATAACCAATGACCTGCCCAGAATATACCTGGGTCCCCACCTGAAGAAAAGACAAAGCGCTCATGTGGGAATAAATACTGACTAAGTTATATTGATTATGATGTTTGATAGCCACCCAGTTACCCCAGCCGTCATTTTTTCCGTTAGCGATTATTTCACCGCTGGCTATGGCTTTGATGGAACTTCCATATCCGGCCGCCATATCAATACCGTTATGCGGGGCACCGTTGTAAGGACCGCTTTTACGGCCGCAACGGGCATACCTAGTGCATCCGTAACCTTGTGTTATTCTATATTCTTCTTCGGGCCATTTGAATAATCCTTTTTGCTTTTTTGGAAGGTTGACGGAAGCAGTCACGTGGACGATATACAAACCCCCTTGAATAACATGGGTTTCCAGTTCTCTTAATTGACTGAAAAAAACAGATTCCTGCCGCTCAACTTCGGCAAGCATTTTTTGGTAAGCCGCCTCCTGACCCTTGGTATCTTTGAGCAGTTGATTTTTGTCCTTTGTCGCCTGGTCTAAAGAAACCTTTTGGATATTTTGCTGCTGTTTTAACGATTCAAGGTCTTTTTTCTTGTCTTCTAAATTATTTTTGTTTTGGTTTAATTGGTTTTCTGTATTTTGCAAGTCTCCCACTAAATTCATTAGATTAGCATTGACGGTCATGGCTGACTGCGCCTGGCGGAAGTAATCGGACAAATCGTTATTTTTTAATATAATGCTCAAAAAATTTTCTTTATCCATGCGATCCATGAATAATAAAAGACGGCCGATAGTATTTTTTTGTTTATCGATCTTTTCTTGAGTATTAAAAATATTATTTTGAACATCGTTCAGTTCTATCTTGGTTTTGTCTATTTTTTTTCCGGTCAACGAGATCTGGGTTTGCAGTGATGTAATCTGGCCCTTAAGGTTGGCTATTTGATTTTTCAGCGTATCGGCCTGTTCTTGTTTTTGGGAGATAGTTCCTTTCAACTGCGTGGCCTGTTGTTCAAGCGTCTGAATCTGGACTTTCAGGTTGGCCATTTTTTCCTCGTCAGTTTGGGCAAAAACAGCAGTAGAAAGTAGAAAGTAGAAAGTAGAAAGTAGAAAAATACCACAACAAAACCACCTAAGATTGACTGGCTTTATAAATATGTTATCATATTGTCCACTAGCTGGTTGTTCTTTTAAAGAGGTGAGCATTTGAAAAATAAGATAAGGGTTGGGTTTATATACGGTTTATTGGCTATGGGATTTGCTCTGACAATGCTCCCAATTATCAATTTCCTGGTTAAGTCAAAGTTACTATCAGAGCCTTCGGACATTAAATTTGATGGCATGAGTTTAATGGAAGTGTTTTTCTTAATGGTTATCATGGCACCCCTAACAGAAGAATTTATTTTCAGATGGCTTCCCATCAGCTGGCTTGGCTCAATTACCGGGAACAAATCGGTACTTTGGATTATCATTATAACCAGTTCTGCAATTTTCGGCATATCACACGGTTCTTGGCACCATATATTTATGTAAGGGATAGTTGGTATCTTTTTTTCTTTAGCTTTTCTGAAGGGAGGATACTTATCATCTGTCGTGGCTCACGCAACATATAATTTCATAATATTCGTTACTTTATTATATACCCAAAGCAAATCTGACCCTTTCTAGGGTCTTTTCTTTTCCCAAAACATAAGCAATGTCTACCGGGTCGGGGGATTTTTCTTTTCCGGTTAAAGCAACGCGCAGAGGCCAATAAATCAAACCTCTATCCCCTACTGCGATTGAGAATTCGTCCAAAATTTTTCTTAATTCATCTTTTTCTTTTTTGAAATCAAATTCCTTAATTATTTTTTTAACTTTAATTAGTGTCTCGAGCGAATTTTCTAATGTTGATTTTTTCCATTTCAGTAGATCTTTATCATATTTCGGTTCTTTCCAAAAATAATCAAAATGATGCGCATCACTTAATTTTTCTAGTCGTTCTGTAATCAATGGCACGGCAGAATCTGGAATTTCCGGAATTCCAACCGATTTTTTAAATTCCTCCGGCGATAATTTTTTAGCATATTGTGAATTGAGCCAGTTTAGTTTTTTCACATCGAACACTGCCCCTGACTTGTGAACTTTGGATAACTCAAATTCTTGAATCATTTCTTGTTTGGTCAATATTTCTTTGCTGAAGGTACAGCTCATTGCCCCAAGAAAGTTTATTATCGCTTCAGGAAGATAATCTTTTTTGTAATCTACTACCGCCACGGCTCCATGGCGTTTTGACAGCTTGGAACGATCAGGCGCAAGTATCAAGGGTAAGTGCGCAAATTGCGGCGGTGTTTTACCGAGTGCTTCATAAATCAATATTTGCTTGGGGGTATTTGAAACATGGTCCTCACCGCGAATAACGTGTGTAATTTCCATATCAATATCGTCAACAACAGCAGTAAAATTATATAGTAACCTGTCAAAACCATTACCTAGGCTTACATCGCTCATCAACTTAGCCTCAAACTCTATCCGACCACGAATAATATCGTCAAAAACAACCTTTCTATCAGAATTTCTTTCAACCGCCAGACGAATTAATCCCCCCGACTTTTTCCCTTCTTCGCTATTCTTATGTTCACAGTCGTGAAATTGAGCCTTTTTATTTTGTGCTTGATCTTTAGCTTCTCCCTCAAGCTCTTCTTTTGTATGATGGCAGTAAAATGCTCTACCTTCGAAAAGTAATTTTTCTAGAGCATTTTTATACTTTTCAGTTCTTTCGCTTTGTCTTATAACTTTGCCCTCCCAATTCAAGCCAAGCCATTCCAACGCATCTAAGATGCTTTGTTCGTACTCTTTGGTAGAACGCTCTTTATCGGTATCTTCTATACGCAAACAAAACTCTCCTTTATTTTTTCGGGCAAACAACCAATTATAAAGCGCCGACTGCGCCGTCCCGATATGCAAAAATCCCGTTGGTGATGGGGCAACCCTAACACGTATTTTCATATTGTGTATTATAACCTATAATCATGGTGAGACAAATGACTAATTATCAATTTCTAATTGACCTAATTATTAAAAATTGAGATTCGTTTAGAAATTAAAAATTAGAAATTAGAAATTTTATTCATGTACATCATAGAAGTAGTCCCCCTTACTATCCTTCCGGCAAATGCGCCTCAACTGTTGAGTTATTTTTTTAATGAAAAACTGAAAAAAGGAGCTATGGTAGAGGTAATGATTGGCAAACGAAACATACGAGCGGCAGTTGCAACTTCTACTCCCCTAGAAAATCAAAAAATAATACTAAAAAAATCCGGTTTTCAGCTCAAAAAAATATCCGCCATAATTAATAAAGACCCCCAAGTAAGCAGTAAACAATTCAAAATAGCTCTCTGGCTCTCAAAATATTATTATGCCCCATTGGGATATTGCTTAAAAACTGTTCTGCCACCCTTTTTTCTAAAAAGAGACTACGAAATAACCTTACAAAGGGAACCTTTGCAGATTTCTGCAAAGGTTCCCTTTGTACAAAAAACTCTGCTTATTTTGTCCAGGGCTAAAGATACACTAGACAACATTCTCCCTTTCATTAAAACGGCCGTTTTAGAACAAGGCCAAGTCGTTTTGGTGATTCCCGATATGTCCACCATTGGATATTTTTATGAAGCCTTGGCGCCGAACTACAGGGTTAGCAAAATTTCTTCAATTCTTTCAAACAAAGATTTCTACGGCGCATGGAAAAAAATCGCCTCCGGCCAATCAGATATAATATTAGGCACACGACAAGCCCTTTTTATGCCATTTGCAAATTTAAAACTGGTAATCGTAGATGATGTTCTCCATGAGTTTTATAAATCCGACATGACTCCAAAATACAACACTCCGGACTTGGCAAAAGTGATAGCCAATCTTTATGGAGCAAAAACAATCTTTGTATCACCGATCATCGGAGTAGAAAACTATTTCTATCTCAAAAATAAAAAATATGAGCTACTCGATGAAAAAAAATCTCACCTCCCCATAAAAATCCTGGGCACGGTTGAAGAAATAAAAAATGGAAATTTTTTATTATTCAGCAGGGAACTTAAAAAAAACATTCTAAGATTAACAAATCCTTATAACCAAAACAAAAAGATACTTATATTTTCTCCAAGGCGAGGCCATTCTGGTGTTCTGGTCTGCCAAAGCTGCGGATATGCCATTAAATGCAAAGAATGCGGCACAGCTTTTCGTATTCATAAAACAACAAACCTTATTCTGGTCTGCCATCATTGTTCACGAAGCCTGAAAATTCCGGAAAAATGCCCGAACTGTGGCGGTTTTAAACTTAAAACCGCAGGCCCAGCCGGAACACAAAAAATTTATGAAGAGGTACGAAAGTTATTGGAATACAACGAAGCAAAAAAGGTTCCCGTTTTAATTCTTGATGCCGATGTTGTTAAAAATGAAACCGAAGAAGAAGAAATAATTAGCGAGCTTCAAAAACCACACACTTTAATTTTAATAGCAACTCAAATGATTTTTAGTCACCGCTATAATATAAAATTTGATCTGATCGGGGTTTTAAACGCCGACAGCCTTGCCAATATCCCCGATTTCAGAACAGAAGAAAGGTTGTTTTACCAAATAGAAAAATTGCTGGATTTCCAGCCAAAAAATATGATAATCCAAACTTATAACCTAGAAAATCAGACAATTTTAACAGCAAGTGATGGAAACTATAAAAACTTCTACGGCAAAGAGTTGGCGATAAGAAAAGTTTTTTCCTATCCTCCCTACTCACGACTAATAAAATTAACGTTCAGGCATAAATATAAAGACAAAGCTCTACATGAATCGTTGATCTTGAGCGGCAAATTGAAAATGGCAATAATCCAAAAGAAACTGGACAAAAAAATTAAACTCATAGATTCACATCCTACGTTTACCGAAAAAGAGAGAGGTCTTTTTGTATACAATATTATCCTAAAAGTGCTGCCTGAATTAGAAAATATTAAAGACATCCTTCAATTCGTTCCTTCAAACTGGTCAGTTGACGTTGATCCGAAAACAATAATATAAAAATGGTATCTAAAACAAAAAGCCCCACTTGGAATTACCCAGGCGAGGCTCGGTGCATACTTTTTGCCGCCGTCATCATTACCGTATCAGAAACAAGTATGACCAAGGAAAGAGTGCAAAAATAAAATATATGGCAGTAAGAAATGCTACAACCCTGTGGACACCAAGACAGAAAAGGATTATTCCGAATCCTACCGCTACCAGTTTGGCTACAATCACCGTAAAACCAAGTCCCAGCATTGACATCAACCAGAACATCAAGGGGTTGGCCTCAATAGATATTCCCGAAGAAATACCAATATAAGTAAACGCCCCGTCCAACCCTTGAACCAGCACAAAAACAAATATAGTTACTTTCCCAAACTCGTCCGATTGCCCACCTGACATTGTCAGCCATTGCCAGACTCGTGCCACAACCAACCTCCTGTGTGCATAAATTAATGTCAAAAAACTGAATATTTATATTATACAATATCTTTAGTAATTTAGCAAATAGTTGTTTTCTCACTCTAAATCAGCTACTCTTTATATAAGAAAAAACAATCTGTGTAACCATGGAAATAATAAAGATCCCAAACAAGATACTCGCCAAAACAACTGATAAAATCGATATAGAAGACATAAAAAACGGATCGTTCAAAGAACTAGTTTTAGAAATGAAAAAGGCCATGAAAGACAATGTTGGTATTGGCCTTGCAGCTAATCAAATAAACAAAGACCTGAGTATTTTTATTATCGAAGCAAAATTAGCATCCGAAAATAATATACCGGAAGTTTTTTTTAACCCTGAAATTACAGAATATTCTAAAAATAAAGACGAAATGGAGGAGGGTTGTCTTTCTATTCCAGAATATGAAGCAAACATTAAGCGTTCAAAGAAAATAAAAATTAAGGCTATTGATGAGAGCGGCAACAAGATTAAGTTAAAAGCTCGCGGGTTTTTGGCAAGAGTTCTCCAGCACGAGACAGATCACCTGAACGGCAAAACAATAAAAGATCGGGCTAATGGAAAATAATCTAAAAATATTATTTTTTGGGACTCCCGAATTTGCCATGCCAGTTTTGGAAACTCTCGTAAAAAATGGCTACAATGTTTCTCATTTTCAATCGAAATCTTTAAAGAATGAGCAAACTTTTAAAGCTTTTAAACTTTTAAACCCTGATCTGTGTGTCGTGGCCGCTTACGGTAAGATACTGCCTTCTCGTTATCTTGAAGTTCCAAAATACGGTTTTCTTAATGTTCATCCTTCTTTGCTTCCAAAATACCGCGGCCCATCCCCTATTCAAACCGCAATATTAAATGGCGACAAAAAGACAGGGGTTTCCATAATGGTCGTTGACGAAGAAGTAGACCACGGCCCCATTCTCGCACAACGAGAATTTTTAATTTCCAATTTTCAATTTTCAAACCACGATGAGTTGGCCAAAAAGTTATTTGAATTGGGAGCAAAACTTTTAATTGAAACGTTACCGAAATACATTAGGGGTGAAATAAGATCAGTAAAACAAGATCACGGCCAAGCTACTTTTACAAAAATGTTTTCAAGAGAAGACGGGCGCATAAATTGGTCCGAATCTTGCGACAAAATTTATAACCAGATAAAAGCCCTAAACCCCGAACCGGGCACCTGGACGACATGGAAAGGCAAAATTCTAAACATACACGACGGAATCCCCTCTCTGGGACCACCCCTTTCTATTTTTAATGTTGTCACAAAAATAGATGGTAACATTGCCGTTGCCACTAAAAAATGCTATCTAATACTCAAGTCTATCCAGCTTGAAGGCAAGAGGGAAACCAATGCGAAAAGTTTTGTTAATGGTCATCCTGATTTTATCGGTTCTGTTCTGGAATAGTTATTTAACAAAAAAAACTCGGGATAACGCACCGCCAATAAAAGAAGCGGGATCGGAAAAAATAACAAAACAAAACAATAAAACCGCTTCTTCGCTTGTTAAATTTGAGGATGCTGTATTTCCGGAGAATTTTTTCTTCGGATCGGCGTATTCGGATTTTCAAACCGCCGGCATCAGCAAGGCTTCGGATTGGCATGAATATATACAAAACATAAAATCGCCGCTTGTCGGCCCCGGAATTGCCAATGATCTTTTCAACCGTTACCAGGAAGATTTCGACCTTGCCGGAGAAATTGGTATTCAAGTCCACAGAATTTCTTTGGACTGGGCCCGCTGCGAACCAGAGGAGGGCAAATTTGACAAAGCATGCATAGAAAAATGGAAAGAGATAGGCCGCTATATGAAATCAAAAGGCATTCAACTCATGATCTGCCTGAATCATTTTCCCCATCCAAAGTGGTTTGCCGAATTGGGCGGATGGGAAAATGTTAAAGCCCCTTACTACTACGCACGCTATGCTGAATTCATAGCCAGAAACATCGGCGTTCCCCTGGAGACAAAGTGGTGGCTTACATATAACGAACCGCAGTTTGTTATCAGTATTCCTTACGGAAAAGGCGGATGGCCGCCTTTCAAAACAGTTGAAAACTTCGCCGACATTAAGGGAACCGAAAGATTCCTGAAAGTAGCTGGTAATGTAATGGACGGACATCGTTTGGCTTATCGAGCTATCCATAAAGTCATGGATAAATACATGAGTAAACACAATAAGGTAATGATCGGTTTCGCTTCCGCACCAGGCTCTTTCTACCCTAACGACCCCAATTCGGATCATGACCGACTAGCCGAAAATCTTTTCAACACAGTGCACACTCTAGCTTTTGATTCTTTTGTCGGCAATGCTGACAGAGATTTCATCGGTCTGAACTATTACGGCCGGACAAAGTTAAAAATGCACCTCCCAAACTGGAAAAATCCCTTAAGTTGGCTCGGCGATAAACCCTTCGCGATTGAATGGGTAGATGAAGGAGCCAATCAACCGGATGGCCGGCCCAAAGAATTTTATCCTCAAGCACTCTACGACTTAATTATGAAATTCAAAGACATGGGCAAGCCCATTATCATTACCGAGAACGGCCTCGATGATGATAAAGATAGGTTCCGAGAAGAATTTCTTGTCATTCATCTGAAGGCCATTCATGATGCAATCCGTGACGGCGCCAACGTTATCGGCTATCAATATTGGGCCCTTGCTGATACCTGGGAACCAGGAGATAATCGATTCTCGCATATGGGCCTAATACGCATCGAGAGAAGTGACGGCACACTAAACCGCAGCCTGAGGCCAAGCGCAAATACCTATGCCGAGATAATCAGAACCCGCAAAATAACAAAAGATCTCCTTGAAAAACACAAATAAAGTAGAAAAACAAAAGACGCAATAAGCGTCTTTTTTATCTGAATAAAACTACCAGTAAGCTCGCACCGAGAATTAGAGTTCCCCCTATCCATACATTCTTGGTCAGCTTTTCCTTAAAAAAATATGCACCTAGTAAAATGGCCCCGATACGGTCAACATATCCTAATACTGCGCTATGCTTCACAGGAACGATCTGAACTCCCGAGAAATAAAGAATGAATGACAAAAAAAGCAGAACTCCGGCGATGACTATCATAAATCTTTCTTTCTTTTCGCCGATCGTTATTGATTGGCCGAGAATAACTGCGACAACGGGCATAATTGCCGCCTGGGCTAGAAGTTTCACAAAAGCAGAAATATTCGGCGCAACTCCGTGTGTTGAAACAATTCTTCCAAAAACCATTTCCAAACTATAGAAGCAAGCAGAACCAAGAGCAAAATAAATCCATTTCTTGGAGGAATTATTCTGCCAGCTCGGACGGGTAATAATCACCAAGCCTGCAAATCCAAGCAGGACAGCCACGATATCTACCGGCGTAAGTG
Organism: Candidatus Yanofskybacteria bacterium RIFCSPHIGHO2_01_FULL_41_26; assembly: GCA_001794055.1. Taxonomy (GTDB): domain Bacteria; phylum Patescibacteriota; class Minisyncoccia; order 2-02-FULL-40-12; family GWA2-44-9; genus 2-01-FULL-41-26. The sequence continues at coordinate 17,972 of MGJB01000014.1, forward strand.
TTTCGTGGAACATTGGCACAAACGCAATCAGGATAATGACCAGAATCGAAGCAAAATAATGCAGCAAGGCAGCGTTGTAAACATAGGTCATCTTAAGCGCCGTATAAAATAGGCTGTTATTCAGTGCAGAAACTAATCCGAGAAGCACCAGCATTGTAACCTGATACTGATTCAATCCGACGAAAGGATTTTTTGCCAGAAACATGACCGAGAATATAGCCACACCCACCAAAGACATCCAGGTTCCAACACCAACACCTGAGGTTTTTTTGACGCCCTTGATAACCAGACCATTTATAATCGCCCATATCGATACAGCGCCGAGAACTTCCAGATAGCCAATCATGAGAAGACTTCATTTATCGCATGTTTGGCCGCACCGATAATCCCGGCTTGTGGATTCACGGCTGATCTTACCTCTAACCCGTTAAGTAATCCTCCAAGTTTTAAATCTCTGTAAACTTTCAGTTGAAGGATCACTTTTTCTACCATAATAGATGTTACTAATCCCCCGCCGAGAATTATGCATTCGGGATGGTGAACATTCACAATATTAACTATTCCTTCGACAAGATGGGCGCAATATTTATCCATGACAGTTGGGACCAATAAAGCTTCCCTCCCTGATTCCGGAGGTTCAAGCTTCAAGAGATTACGATAAGTAGTTTGTAGACCTTTTGTACCAAGATATGATTCAAGACAATTCAGGCGCCCACAACTACAGTCGCGCTCTTCCCAAGGCACAAACAATGTCGTGTGGCCCCATTCTCCGCCCATTCCTTGGCCCCTTGCCAGGCGGCCGTTCACAATAATTCCGCTTCCGACTCCTGTTCCCAATGTGAGCATAACCGCATTCTTGAAATCTTTAGCTGCACCGAGCCACGCTTCACCAAGCACAGCCGCATCGGCATCGTTAATTAAAAATGTTTTGTAGCCAATTCTTTCCTGAAGCAGTTTCACCACTTTCAAATTTCGGATATGCAAAAGATTGGGAGGGCTTATAATGATTCCATGATTTGGTTCCAGTGGTCCGGGACTCGCAATTCCAACAGCCTTTATAATGCATCCGTAACCTTGGGCCGTAAACTGCATGTCTCTGATAAGTTCGGTCAAACTGCAAATAAGTTCCGTGATAGTCAGCTTCGCACCATTAATTCCGCGTTTTGAAAAAGGATTATATGTATTTCCATTCCTATCCAATAACCAGCCGGAAATATGGCTTCCGCCGAGATCAATACCTAAGTAAAGTTCCATATTTTCCTTTCAAAGAGCACCTGCCTGCCGACAGACAGAAAACTGGCGATAGTATAGCAAAAACAAAACACCCTGTTAAGGGTGTCGTGTTTTTGCCTGTTTCAATTACAATATTATTGGTTTCTCGGTTTTATAAGTGGCGAGTTCGATTTGATTTATTGGAGCAATTTGTTCGGAATCTATTTTCATTCTTTTGACAGCTTGAGGCGTAATATATCTTTTTGTTTTTCCTTGTAACACTTGAAAAACATCCCGATTCAAAGGATTTTCCAAAAATACAAATTGGTTCTGAGGATAATAATTAAATTCTTTTTTACTAATTATAACTATATCCTCCTCCCTATCTCCATAAGATTCTGATACGGTTTTATGAGGAATCAACCTTATCATATTGCCTTCTGTTAGGTAATAGTTCTTTTTCTTGTCGCCCGCCACCTGTATTACTTTTACCCTAGAATATCTGTCCAATTGTTGCTGGGTAATTGGCTGAATCATGCTATCGGTAAACCCATAATCATAAAAAATATCCTGAGTCGGTATTAAATGTTTCTTGCCTCCAATTATTTCATATATCTCCTCGTGCTTGGGAATTCTGACAAGAATTACACCCGAACCGTTTCCGTTTGTATTCTTTGTGCCTGCATTATAAATAGTAGCGGTTAAACCGGAATTGTTTCCGGAACCGCTTGAAGCGTTTGAAGCATTGTTTGAATTTGCAGTAATTGCTGTAGCAGAAACAGGAAAAACTGTTTGGGTAGATTGAACATAAGTAGCTGGCGGAACTGTACCACAACCAAGACCAATCCGTGATAAAGCATTGCAAACAAAAGTGTTTAGGTCGCCGCCACTTCCTAATCCGTTAATGCCACCATAAGCGGAATTGTTGTAAATATTATTTTGGTTGACTGTTAAAGTGTCGCTTACCGTATAAGTAAGACTGACGGAATCAATAGAGGCGCTGCCCACCATTAAACTGTCTCTGGTTATTGCCGCTTTCCAACGCAATTGATTGCCGACCGAATCGAACAAATAAGTATATCCGGGATTAATTTGCATCCATCTTTGGCCGTTATTATTGGATAAATAATAAATTACCCTGGCATTAGAAGGGATATTGTTTGAGACATCCAGACGGGCGCTGATTATAGCTTTTGAGGGATTAGCAATAATATCAGAAGTAATAGCGGAAGAAACAGAATCATCGGCAGTATATGCTTTGCCTCCAATAAACTTGACTCCCGTTTGGATCATATCTAAATTAAAATTGGACGACAAGTCATCTGAATATGCAAAAATTTGGTCAGCCTTCGCGGGAAAAACCGGCAAAACCATTGTCGTTAAAATGAGGGCTATGGCGAAATATCTAAGCCTGACTAAAGAATTTATCATAATTATATAGTATATCATGTTTTATTATATATGTCAAAGTAGTTTCTGAATTAAAATTATTATATGATTAGGATTCTTATGGCTAACCAAGAAACAATTTTAACCGTAGAAAATCTAGGAGTCAAATTTGATAATAATGAAGTCCTTAAAGGGCTCAGTTTTTTTGTTAAAAAAGGAGATGTCCTGGCAATTGTCGGCCCGAACGGATCCGGCAAATCAGTATTATTCCGAGCACTCTTGAATCTCGTCCCCTATTCCGGAAAAATCCAATGGGCTCCCGGATTAAAAGTAAGCTACGTTCCGCAAAAATTTAATATAGACAAAGAACTTCCATTAAGCGTTCAAGAGTTTTTTAAATTTAAAGAAAAAAATTCAAAAAAAATTATTAGCGCACTAAAATCAGTCGGTATAACCGACGAACACCACATTGAACATCATATCCTAAAAGAACGTTTAGGTTGGCTATCAGGAGGACAACTTCAAAGGATTTTAATCGCTTGGTCTATTATAGATAATCCCGATGTTCTTTTGTTTGACGAGCCCACTGCCGGAATTGATGTGGGCGGAGAAGAAACAATTTACAACTTACTAAAAAAATTGAAAGACGAGAGAGGTTTTACTATCCTGTTAATTTCTCATGATTTGAATATCGTTTATAAATACGCCAACAATGTTATTTGCGTAAACAAAGAGATGATATGCTACGGGGAGCCGAATTCAGTTCTGGATCCGACGGCTCTCGCCAATCTTTATGGCGGAGAAGCAGGTTTCTATAAACATGAACATAGCCATGATCACTAACCCAATTCTTTTTCAGCTTTTGGTTGGAGTTCTTATCGGTTTAGGAGCCGGGTATCTTGGGTCATTCATGATTTTAAAGCGAATGTCTCTTGTTGGAGACGTAATATCACACGTTGCCTTGCCCGGAATCGCCTTGGCTCTAATTTTCGAAATTAATCCATTCTTCGGCGCTTTCGCCGCTTTGTTTTTGGCTGTTGTTGGAATATGGTTCTTAGAAATAAAAACTGAATTACCTTCCGAAACATTGGTGGGAATATTTTTTGCCCTTAGTTTGGCCATAGGAATCTTAATAACACCCGAACCGGAATTGCTGGAGGCCCTATTCGGCGACATTACCAAAATAGGCTCGGCTGATGTCTTCATGACCATAGCTTTGATTATTGTCATGTTTTTCGCCATGTTTAGAATATATCGCGGATTGACCTTAAGTGTTGTTTCCAAACAACTCGCTCAATCAATGGGGATTAATGTTTCTAAAATAAGCTTTTTATTTCTTCTGTTGGTAGCTATCATTGTCGCTTTAGGATTAAAAGTAACGGGTATATTTCTGATGGGAGCCCTAGTCATAGTTCCAGCAGCCGCAGCCAAAAACATCTCCATCGGTTTAGCTCGTTTTACTAAATTAGCCGCACTATTTGGAGGCATTTCCGCTTTGGGAGGAATTCTATTTGCAAATCACTTTGGTCTTCACCCAGGACCAATTATAGTCTTAACTAGCGGAGTAATATTCTTACTAACTTTGCTTTTTAAGAAATAAGCTGTACTCTTTACTAAAGCACTTTTAAAGAAGAGGGTGGGCATGGACGCAGAGAACGATCGAGGGTCAGAAAATAAACTTACTAGTTTATTTTCAATTATCTTCCTCGTTTTAGTTGTATTGTTTTTTGTTTTCTTTCTTCCATCTCCACACAACGACGAACTCCTGTCTATTCCAAAACGTGATGACTTTACCGACCATCTCATAAAGTCAGGTTCCCCAACAAATGAGTTTGACGACTTTATCAACGAACTCAAACAGAGCAGCGATTTATCAGAACACAAAATAGTCTTTCTCGTTGGTCCGTATTTTTACACCGACTTTATAGCTGGGGGAATATACACGGATAAGTATCATAGATTGAGTCACTATTTGCTTGTGGAAAAAGAGTATTATGAGACCTTGACACTAACAGACAAGAAAGCATTCATTGCTCACGAAATAGGCCACCTTGTCAAGCTAAGAGAACCGCCATATGCAGAATATTTTATAGCAAACAGAGAAATTGCCAGTCAAATAAACGCCGACGAATTTGCTGTTAGACACGTCGGAGTTGACGCTGTAACGGAATGGCTAAATAAATCTTATGAATACAACCCCGAACGCCAACAAAGACTTCTAAAACTCGCCTTGCTCAAAAAAGAAATGAGGAAACAATAGTCCAATTCATTAAAACAGCTGGATCAGTAGGCTGTTTTTTTCTTGCAAAAATTATCGCTGTTTGGTAAGTTATTGTCATCATGGCCCTAGGCGTAAACGAGTTAAAACCAAAAACATTTTTAATATACGAGGGTCAACCCTATGTCGTGTTAGAGACTCACCATTTAAAGATGCAGCAGAGACGACCCACGGTTCAAGTTAAAATGCGCAATCTAACAAATGGCAAGATTCTTGAAAGAAACTTTGCCCAATCAGATGTTTTCGAAGAAGCTGACATAGAACGCACCAGGGTTAAATTTCTTTATAACCACAAAGGGCAATATTGGTTTTCATACGAGAACGAACTTTCAAAGAGGTTTTTGTTAACAGAAGAATTAATTGGCGAAGCCACCAATTTTTTAAAGCCAAATACTATTCTTGATGCCATTGAATATAACGGCAAAATAATAAATATCGAACTTCCCGTCAAAATGGATTTTAAAGTTATCGAAGCCCCACCGGCAATCCGAGGCGATACTGCTCAGGGCGGAGTAAAACAGGTAAAAATAGAAACCGGTGCCTATCTTAATGTTCCTTTGTTCATAAACCAGGACGACATGGTCCGGATAAATACCGAAACTGGCGAATACGTAGAACGAGTAGAAAAGGGTAAATAAAAAATCCCACACCGCATTTTATCAGCGTGGGATTGTGTCATTAGCGAGGCCTTCTATATGTTACAAGCCTCCCGTCTTCGTATCCGCTTACCTCGTCCCTCTTCTCGTGGGGCCGGGCAGCGAAAAAAGTGGCACACCTATCTCGATAGGCCCTATGTGCGGCCTCTTCCTGCACCTGGCGAATTGCCGGGTGGACAGGAGGTGGAACTGCCGAATCCTCATGTACTCGCTCGAAGATCACTTGGCCGAAATACAGGCTACTTTTCCATTTCATGGCTTCTCCTTTTTTGAATATGAGGGAACCTGTCTTAAACTGTAGCATATTTAGGCCACAAGTGTCAACAACCCGTAATGGTTCAATAGCTTGGAAACACTCGAGGTGTAATATGAGTACCATGTATACACAAAATCCAAACCAACCAAGAATCCGTAGAGATGCGGCATATATGGCCGTAGGAAAGGGGGTACGAGTAACGGCTCGTCACTTTGGAGTGTCACCAGGCACAATCACGAAGTGGGTTAGAAAGGCGCAAGTAATCGGAGTACATCCGATTCCCACCAGATCATCCCGTCCTTGGCGAAGTCCTCTGGCATTGTCACGAGAAATGGTTAAAGCAATCATTGTTGAGAGGTCAGGGCGAAGAAGATGCGCTGAAGTAATCCATCAGGCACTGGCAAGAAAAAGAATTACCGTTTCATTGTCATCGGTCAAGAGAACTCTTGATCGGTGCGGATTGTTAAAAAAGAGAAGTCGATGGAAAAGACCCCATGATTCTACTCCAAGACCAGAGGCAGGTCATTTAGGAGCTCTGCTACAGACAGATACAGTGCATATCATGGCTCCGGATGGGTCAAGGATATATGTGTATACCATCATTGACCTGTATTCACGCTGGGCATATGCAGAAGTA
>MGJB01000015.1:0-139 GCA_001794055.1 Candidatus Yanofskybacteria bacterium RIFCSPHIGHO2_01_FULL_41_26
CTTTGGTCGGCCGTTCCACTTTGGTCGGCCGTTCCAGGGCCGTTCTGCTAACGTTCGGATTTGTAACTTCTCGTCCCGATCCCGACATTGCTCTCGCGTTGAGCCCTGCGCCTTTTGGCGCGTCCCTTTATCCCAATTA
>MGJB01000015.1:179-95591 GCA_001794055.1 Candidatus Yanofskybacteria bacterium RIFCSPHIGHO2_01_FULL_41_26
CTCAACGAAGGTCAATATCGGCACAGGAACTTGTCTCGTCCCTATTACCCCACTCACCAATTAATAAATTAACTGATAAATGGTTTAGGCTATGCCGCGTTCGCTCGCCGCTACTGACGGTATCTATTCTATTTCTTTTCCTCTGGCTACTGAGATGTTTCACTTCGCCAGGTATACTTCCCGCTTGCGCGGAATAATTGTGGTTTACACAATTGGGTTTCCCCATTCGGAAATCTCCGGATCAAAGCCTGCTAGACGGCTCCCCGAAGCTTAAAGCAGTCACGCCACTTCCTTCATCGTCTTTTAGTGTCAAGGCATCCTCCATACGCCCTTCTTATTAATGAGTAATGATTCCTTGTAAAATTAAATTTCTTTTGTTTGTGATTATTTTTCTGATACTTAACTTACCCGCTAACTATTTAATTTTCAAGTTTCTTCCAATTAACTGCTCGTGAAGAGTATCTAACCTATCACCAGAAGTCAATATTTCAAATAAAAACACCGCTTTACAGGCGGCTTCGTTTGGTTGGCACCAAAAAAGGAGGATTTATCAGCCGCTTGTAGTGTTATTTATTAGTGTTTTATTCATATATCTTTGTAGGCCTTAGTATAGCAAACCTGCTATCCACAAGTCAACCCCTATTTCGTGAGTATTTCTGGGCCCCTATCAGTTATCGCCACTGTATGTTCAAAATGGGCGGCCAATCCGCTGTCTTTGGTGACAAAAACAAAACCGTCTTTGCCATTCTTGATCGTCCATTTTCCGGTCACAACCATGGGCTCAATAGCAATCACCATACCGGCCGCCAACCTTTCGCCGGTCTCAGCTTTTCCGTAATTTAAAACCTGCGGTAGCTCATGCAACTCTCTGCCGATTCCATGACCAACCAAGTCCCTAACAACATTAAAACCCTCATTTTCAACATGCTTTTGAATAGCCGCCCCAATGTCACCAAGAGTATTCCCAACTTTGGCTTTTGAAATTCCTATTTCCAAAGCTTCTTTTGTTGTTTGAATTAAATTTCTTCTAACCGAGTCCCCTCTATTTCCCACCAGAACTGTTATCGCTGAATCAGTGTGAAAACTTTTATGCAAAACTCCCATATCAATTTTAAGCAAATCGCATTCCTTCAAAACTCTGTCCGACGGAATACCATGAACAACCTCGTCATTTAAGGAAGTACACAAAATATTGGGATATCCATCGTAACCCAAAAATGAAGGTTTAACCTTGTAAGACAAAACAAGCTTATTAGCGAGCTCCTCAAGATTGTTGGTGGTAATTCCAGGTTTCACCATCTCGGAAAGTTTCTTCAAAATCTCTCTGAGAATCTTACCCCCCTCTTTCATTATTTGTATTTCTTGTTCGGTTTTTATGTTAATCATTTAACCTGTTTAATATGTCCTCAAAAACTTTTTGAATTGAATCAACGCCATCAATTTCTATAATTTTATACCCCTTCCCTTTCAAAAAATCTATTATTGGCTCGGTTCTTCTGTGATAAACTTCGTTTCTTGTTTTTATAGTATCGGGCGTATCAAGACTTCTTGTTATTATTTCACTGCCATCATGAGGACAAATTTTCACGTCTTTGAACTGGTCAAAATTTGGGATAGGATGACCATTCAGTTTACAAACTCTTCTGTAGGTATTTCTACTGATTGATTCATCCTCATCTATTCTTAGATTTATTATCTTGATATTTTCTTTTCCGTATAAATTTTCAAAATAGGGCATCTCATTTTCTGCCTCATATATTGTTCGTGGTGAACCACTAAAAATTATACCTTGCCCCTTCTCCGCAAGTTCTTTGGCTTTTTCTAAAACTATTTTTACGGTCCAAGGAGGAGGAAAAAGTTCACCTTTGTCATATAGTTTTTTTACTTCTGCGACCTCGGAGTCATTTTTAACCAAATCTGGATCGTTTATTTTACATTCGCCAAGTTTTGAAGTTTGAATATGAACCAATCCAAATCTATCCGCCAATAAATCCGCTTGTGTTCCTTTGCCCGAACCCGGTGGTCCAATTAAAAAAACAGTCCATCTTTTATGTTTCCCGGCCAAAGATTCCGCACCCTCCTTGTTCCAACCCAACAATTGAACAACGTAATTTTCCATTATTGATTCATAATACCAAATTTAAATATTAAAAAAAGCCACTTCTAGTGGCTTGGGTTATTAATCGTACTCTCTGTCATTTTTTTTGATTAGGCGTAAGGGTCTTCATAAAACATCTAAACTGGTCGATCAAAACATCTGGCCAATTTTCTTCGTTTTTTTCAAGGGTTATCAGTGTGCAAACTGCACCACCAAAACCTGCCAAAACAATGCAGACAAAAATTAAGGCCAAGGCCGCATAGAACAGGACGGTTCCAAAAGCAGGAACAATCCATAGCAAAGTAAAACAAGTCGGCCATTCGGTATAATACTTTTTACCCCAAGGCGAATAATTGCGAAGAATGAAACCGACAAGAAGGTAGACAAGGAGTCCAATCAGCAACCAAGTTGTGGTCATCTGATATTCCTATTTTCAAAAAACCAACCATGATCATAGGATAATCCATGATTTACATTTTGTCAAGAAAAACAAAGGATCTCAACGCACATAGAGGCTGTGTCAACTTTTTAATATTCATACATCGAGAGCTGGGCATCTACTTGTTTCATAATCTCCAATGCCACCGAAACTACGATCAGAATAGATGTACCGCCAACAGTGAATGTGGTAATACCTGTCGCCCCTTGAACAATGTTAGGCATAACGGCTATCAAGCCCAAAAATATTGCCCCAACAAGGGTAACTCTGTTCAAAAGATGATTTAAGAATTGAGCCGTCATCGGACCGGGCCGAATGCCGGGGATATATCCTCCTTGCTTCTGGATATTCTCGGAAATTGATTTAGGATCAAAAGTGACTGCGGTATAAAAATATGTGAACAAAACAACCAAAAAGAAATAGGACAAAGAATACCAAAGCTGGTTCTGAATGAAATTAGTAAAAAAAGTGGCCACACTAGAAACAACCGGAATACTGGAACCGGCAAAGAAATTAGCAATCATGCCCGGGAAAAGCAAAAGCGATAACGCAAAAATTATCGGAATTACGCCAGCATTATTTACTCTCATCGGCAAATAGGTTGAAACTCCGCCGTACATCTTCATTCCCCTGACGCGTCTTGCGTAGTTGATGGGGATATTTCTCTGGGCTTCGGAAATATATACTACTCCGACAATAACAACCAGGGCAACGATTATAAAGCCGGCATATGTAAATAGCTGGCTCGCATCAAAAGTAAAAAGTGTTTGCTGTATTGAAGTTGGAAATCCAGCCACAATACCAGCAAGAATCAAAAGAGAAACACCATTGCCAAGATTTTTTTCGGATATTAATTCTCCCAGCCACATAAGAAATACGCTTCCGGCAACGATAACTGAAATAGCCGCAACCCAATCAAGAAGGCCAAGCTGTCCGATAATATTTTGTCTTGTCAGTAAAATTAAAAAACCATAGCCCTGAAGAGCAGCCAAAGGAACAGTCAAAAGACGGGAATATTGATTGAATTTCATCCTGCCGGCCTCCCCCTCATATTTATACATCTGTTCAAGTCCCGGAAATATCATGGTCAAAAGCTGCATGATAATAGAACCGGTAATGTAAGGCCCCAAGCCCAGCATCGCAATAGAAAGAGTGGACAACGAACCTCCCGTGAAAGAACTGATGAGTCCAAAAAATTGATTCTGGGCAAAAAAGTCCTTCAAGCGCGAAACATCAACCGCCGGAATGGGAATACTGGCTACCAAACGAGATACTGCCAATAAGAAAAATATAAACAGAACCTTATTCCTTAAGTCCGGCCTCTTAAATATTTGCAGAATCTTGTTCATTGGTTGATCGTGCTGCCTGATTTTAATAATTTTTCTTTGGCAGATTTGGAAAACTCAACTCCTTTGAATTGCAGTTTCTTTTTGAGTTGTCCCTCGCCAAGAATTTTCACTTCTTTTCTGGCCAGCAATTCTGGCGTAATTTCCTGGCCATCTTCAAATCGATTGAAAAAATCCAAATTTAAAACCTTGACCTTGTCATGTCTTAACTGAAAATATCGATGCTTAACATGAAGTCTGTTTGAGCCCGGCTTTTTGGTAGCACCCCTTAATTTAGGAAATAGCTGCCAAAGACGGTTGTCTCCGCCCCTAAAACCCTGTTTGATAGATGCTCCTGCTCGTCCTTTTTGGCCCTTTGTTCCGTGGCCGGAAAAAGTTCCTCTTTTTCCACCTCGTCCGACGCGTTTAGCCGACTTCCTTTTTGTATTTGATTTTAATTCACTTAAGTTCATAAAGTTTGTAAAGTTATAAAGTTCATAAAGTAATTTCTTTCTTTAAGAACTTTACGAACTTATTTTACTTTTAACTCGCAATTTCCGTAAAGCGGAAATTGTGGCCATGGCAATATTAACTTTGTTGTTTGTTCTCCTCAAAAGTTTTCCTGTTAATTTGGTAATACCCGAAAGCTTAGCCACAACCCTGACTGGTCCGCCAGCTTTTACTCCTCCTCTGGCCGGTTTTAACAACACAACAGCACTGTTGTATTTAGCTTCAACTTGATAAGGAATTGTTCCGTCTTTAATAAGAACGGTGACTAAATTTTTCTTAGCTTGATTAAAAGCTTTCTGAACTGACTGAGCGACATCTTTTCCTTTAGCCATTCCGATTCCGACCTTGCCTTTTCCGTCTCCAATAACTATTGTCGCCCTAAAGCTAAACCTCTTTCCACCCTTTGTAACACGTGAAACTCTGGCAATATCCAAAACTTTCTGGTCATATTCAGATTTAGCCGCAAAACCACCTCGGCCGCCAGATCTCCTTCCGCGTCCTCCAAAACCTCCCCGACCGTTGCCTCTTTGGCTTCCAAATCTTTTTGAAGCTTCTGCACGCGGCGCCGGTGCAATTGGTGCTACGGTTGTGTTTAAATTGTTTGATGTTTGATTTTCCATATAAGTTTCTAAATTTTAATTCCCCCCTTTTTTAATCCCTCGGCAACTGCTTTAACTCTGCCATGAAATTTAAATCCTCCTCTGTCAAATACCGCTTCATTAATTCCCAACTCTTTTGCTTTCTCAGTAAGCATGTCCCCGATTGCACTAGCTTTGGCTGTTTTATCACCTTTCATTTTACTTTTCTTGGCTGAAACCACCTTACTATTCAATATAGTTTTTCCCGTTGAGTCATCGATAAATTGAACAAAAATATGCCTATTGCTTTTGAAAACAGAAACCCTAGGCCTTTCTTTAGTGCCTATTATCTTAGCGCGTACTCTACGATGACGCATGGCCCTATGTTGTTGTTTCGATTTGGAATTCATTTTTAGATTTTAGCTTTTAGGAAATTTCCTAGAAGCTAGCAGCTAATGCCTATACCTATCCGGCGGCAACCGCTTTTTTGCCGGCTTTTCTTTTGATAACTTCGCCCTGATATCTAATTCCGCTTCCTTTATAAGGTTCCGGCTTTCTCCATGACCTTATTTCTGCAGCTGTTTGGCCGACCAATTCATTGTCAATGCCCTGAATTCTGACAACATTTTTCTCAGCTTTAAAAATTATTCCTTCCGGAGCTTTAATGGTTACTGGATGCGAAAATCCCAAACCCATTTCTAAATCATTTCCTTTAACAACCGCCTTGTATCCCACTCCTTGAAGTTCTAAAACAATTTCGAATCCTTCGGTAACTCCTTTTATCATGTTTTTAATGAGGGCACTAGCCAATCCCCAAGTTGCTCTATTCTCAATGTTTTTGGGAATCACTTTTAAACTTTCTCCTTCAATATTTAAATCTATGTTTCCAGGAATAAATCTTTTTAATTCGCCTTTTGGTCCCTTAATTGAAATGAAATTGCCATCCATTTTTATTTGGACATCTTTTAATATGATCATCGGTTTTTTTCCAATTTTACTCATATGTTTACCAAACTTCACAAATTATTTCTCCTCCAAGGCCAGATTTTTTAGCTTCTTTTGAATTCATAACTCCTTTAGGTGTTGAAATTATAGCCAAGCCATATCCGGAACGGACCAGTTTAATATCTTTGGCTTTAATATACATTCGTCGTGAAGGATGACTGACAATTTTAACGCCGCTTAAGACTCCTTGATCATCACGATATTTCAGTGTGAGCTGAAGATACTCATGTTCGGCTTTTTTTGCTTTTTTATTTTTTCTTTCAACTTCAGAAACATATCCCGCTTCCTTTAAAATATTAGCAATCTTAAATTTAACCTTAGAAAAAGGCATCGTCACTTGCTCACCTTTTACAGCTTGAGCATTCTTTATTCTTATTAACATGTCTGATATCGGATGGTTTACCATGATGATTTTTTAACTCCGGGTAAGTGGCCGGCACTGGCCAATTCCCGAAAATGTATTCTGCACAAACCAAAACTCCTCATATATCCGCCTTTTCTTCCGCACATAAAACATCTTCGAACCATCCGGGTTGAATATTTAGGCTTTTTGTTTGATCTAGCAATTGTTGATTTTTTAGGCATGCTCGGAGTGGGCTCCCATATTAGTCGCCCGCGAGGGGCCCCATTCTCTTCTTCCCTGTCTTACTGCTAATCGAGAAGTAGAATGGGGACACGCGTCGGCGACTAATGGGAACTCTATTCACAACTGGAGCGAAGCTCCAGCCGGTTTTTTAATTGGTAATCCCATTTGTTTTAAAAGCTCAATTCCTTTTTCCCTATTTTTGGCCGTTGTAACCACAGTTACCTCCAGTCCGAATACGTCTTTCATGTTTTCGTAATTTATCTCCGGAAAAATGCTTGATTCTTTAATACCGAAATTCAAGTTTCCCATTTTATCAAAATTTTTGGCGTCTATCCCCCTAAAATCTCTCGATCTTGGAAGAGCAATCGCAATCAATCTGTCCAAAAAATCATACATCCTCTTGCCTCTAAGCGTCACTGCAATTCCAACATTGACTCCTTCTCGCAACTTGAAACCGGAAATTGATTTCTTGGCTTTTTTGAAAACCGGCTTTTGTCCGACAATAAGCGTCAACTCTTTTGCTATTCTTTCAGCTGTTTTTTCGTCTTTGCCAAGTCTTCCAATACCGGTATTTACAACGACTTTCTCTATCTTTGGAATTGCCATTACATTCTTAATTCCAAAAGCTTTCTGCATGGCAGGAATAACTGTTTTTCTATATTTTTCTTGTAATCTTGGCATATAATTACGAGGTATTATTGTACCTCATTTTTACACTTTTTACAAATTCTTACCTTGTTCTCTCCTTCGAATTTATATCCAATCCTGGTCATTTTTCCGCAGGATTTGCAGACCAAGGCTACGCTCGATGCGCTTACTGCTCTCTCTTTGCTTATAATCTGACCCTTCTGACCCTGCTTTTTGGCTCTAACATTCTTTTTTATCAAATTCAAACCTTCGACAACAACTCTATCGATGCTTGGTATAACCATGGAAATCTTTCCCGTCTTTCCTCGGTCTTTTCCATTCAGCATTATTACATTGTCTCCTTTTCGTAATTTCATAAAGTTGTTTATACTAATTCTTCGGCTAGTGACGCTATCGTGCCATATCCTCTTTCTTTAATTTCTCTTGGTATCGGCCCAAAAATTCTTCCACCCTTTGGCTCTTTTCCGTCTAAAATAACGACCGCATTATCATCAAACCTGATATAAGTACCGTCTTTTCTTCGGAATGGTTTTCTTTGTCTGACCACGACTGCCCTTAAAACTTCTTTCTTTTTGACTAGCTTCCTTGGCTCGGCCACTTTCACCGACACAACGACAATATCTCCAAGTTGGGCATATCGATGTCTTGATCCACCAAGAACCTTAAAGACCCCAACCTTCTTGGCTCCTGAATTATCCGCGACATTTACAATTGATCTAAGCTGTAACATAAAAAATTAATTAGATTTCTCTTTAGAATCTGATGCCACTTTTCCGGTAACAATCCATCTTTTTTCTTTGGATATTGGTCTGATTTCTTTGATTAAAACACGATCTCCGGTGCGATATTCATTCTCCTCGTCATGAGCTTTATATTTTGCTGAAATCTTAAAATATTTTTTATATTTTGGATGTTTTTTCAAATTTGAAACCTTAACTACCACAGTTTTATTCATCTTGTCCGACGTAATTATCCCTTTAAGAACTCTGGTTTTTTTATTTTGTGTTTCCATATTTAGAAATTAAAAATTTAGGATTTTGACTTTAAAAAAGTCAAAATCCTTGCTATTTCTTTTTTGGTTTTTTTAATCTGACTATAATCTTTCAATCTTTTTTCGCCAAGTTCAAAGTTAAATTGCAAAAGCTTCGCTTTCAAATCTTTCAGTATCATGCTCATTTCTTCTACCGTCTTGTTTTGTAAATCAATGTTTTTCATATTACCGTTTTACAATTCTTGTTTTGATTGCAAGTTTATGCGAGCCAAGCGTTAAAGCTTTTTTAGCCTGATCTTCGGGCAATCCGTCTATTTCAAAAATTATCTTTCCGGCCTCAACCACCGCCACGAAATGGTCCAAGGTTCCAGCTCCGCCGCCCATACCAAGCTCTCCGCCATGATTAGTACGAGGCTTATCTGGAAATACGCGCATCCAAATTTTGCCGCCTCTTTGAACAAATCTCGTCATAACACGCCTAGCCGATTCCAGTTGGTTAGCTTTTATCCAACTTGATTCTTCGGCTTTCAAGCCAAAATTACCAAAACTTAAATACGTGCCTCGGGTTGCTTTGGCTTTTAATCTTCCTTTGTGAACTTTGGGATGTTTTACTCGTGCTGGTTGCATGATCAAAATTTCGAAATATCGATATATCGAAAATTAAAATTTTTCTCCTTTATATATCCAAACTTTTACTCCTACTGTTCCGTATGTAGTGTGAGCAGTAGCTTTCGCATAATCAATATCTGCTCTCAATGTTTGTAGCGGTAAATTTCCTTCTTCTAAATGTTCCGATCGGGCTATTTCGGCTCCATCTAAGCGTCCGCCGAGTAAAATCTTAGCGCCCTTAACCTGTTTGGAAGCTATAATTTTAGCCAAAGTCTGTTTCATTACCCTTCTGAAAGGAATCCTTTTTTCTATCTGGTCAACTATGGATTCGGCCATTATCATGGCGGATGCTTCCGGGTTTTTTACCTCTTGGATCTCAATCCTGATAGAAACTTTGTTTTTAAGAAGTTTCTGAATGGCATTTTTTAACTCCTCAACTCCGGTGCCTCCCCGCCCTATCAACAATCCTGGTCTGGCGGTAAAAATAATCACATTCAAGGCATCAGTGCCTCGCTCCAGTTCAACCCTATCTACACTAGTGCTCTTCAATTTTTTATTTAAAAAACCCCTGACAGCAACATCATCTTTCAGATAGGGCACGTATTTGCGTCCGCCAAACCAATGGGACGCCCAGTCCTTTTGAATTCCCGTCCTGAATGATATCGGTGATATTTTTTGTCCCATATTAAATAACCTTTCTTCTAAATAATCTTTTTCCGAGATTGTTCAGAGTATTACCTTTCTTTCCTAATTCAGTTTCAACTTCTGGTTTCTTTACCCGAGGTTCAACCTCGGAACTTCTTTGAGGTTGAACCTCCTTATTCTTCTTCTCCGAAGCTTTTCTCTTTAATCCAATAACCCTTTCACCTAAAACAAGGCGGACCCTGCTTGTTTTCTTTTGAATTTCTCCAGCTCTTCCTTGAGCTTTAGGCATATATCTTTTTAATTTAATTCCTTCATCAACAATAAACGTCTTGATGTAAAGATTGTCTTTAATCATACTAAAGTTATTTTCCGCATTAGCAATAGCAGAATTCAATAATTTTATTAGTGGCAAAACCGGTCTCTTCATCAAAAATTCCATCTGATTCAGAACATAAACGACATCCTTGCCTTTAAGCAAATTGGTAACAGCCCGGACTTTTCTCGGTGATATTCTCAATCCGTTCAATTGTGCCTTAACTTCTGCCATATTTGGATATTATTTTGGTTTAACGGCTTCTGTGGCCGGCGCTTTCGCTGCCTGAGCAGCATCAATTTCTTTCTGCTTCTGGGCGGCCTCTAGCTCTCTCTGCATTCTTCCTCCATGTCTTACAAATTTTCTAGTCAGAGAAAACTCGCCCAGTTTATGTCCAACCATGTCTTCCGATACAAAAACAGGAACATGAACTCTGCCATTATGGACGCCAAAAGTAAATCCTATCATTTCCGGAATAATTGTGCAGTCTCTGGCCCATGTTTTAATAATCGTCTTATCGCCCAATCTTAACTTGCTTACCTTTTTCAGTAATTTTTCATCTACATATGGCCCTTTTTTAAGACTTCTGCTCATATTATTTAATTCTTCTCTTAATAAATTTACTTGATTTTTTATTTTTGTTTCTAGTTTTTCTTCCACCGGTAATTTTTCCGTATGCAGTCTTTGGTCGCCTCGTTCCTCGGCCCTGTCTGCCTTCTCCGCCCCCATATGGATGATCAACCGGATTCATAGCCGTACCTCTTACTTTAGGCCTTCTACCAAGCCATCGAGATTTGCCGGCTTTGCCCAAAACTATCGTGTCGTGTTCAGAATTAGAAACCTGACCTATTGAAGCATAAGAGTCGCCTAAAATCATCCTCGTTTCCGATGAAGGCATTACCAGCTGAACAAAACCCCCTTCGCTTGCCAGAACCATGGCACCAGAACCTGCCGATCTAACAATCCTTCCGCCCTGTCCGGGAAATAATTCCACGTTATGAACCATAGAACCCTGGGGAATATTCTTTAGTTTCATTCTGTTGCCAGGCCTTATCGGTGCCTCAACTGCAGTAATTACCGTATCTCCAACCCTTAATTCCTGTGGAGCCAATATATATCTTTTTTCTCCATCGGCAAAATTAATCCTGGCGATTCTTGACGTTCGATTCGGATCGTATTCCAAAGCCGCAACTTTTCCCGGGACATTCAATTTGTCTGTTTGTTTGAAATCTACATCTCTGTACAACCTCTTGGCGCCTCCGCCTTTTCGAGGACCGGTAACTCTTCCTCTGTTGTTTCTGCCATATGATTTAGTAAATCCCCATTTGTGCGACTTTAAAGGTTCAATCTTGGTTAATTGGGAAAAATCATATCCTTTCATTCCTCTTCTGGAAGGTGTTGTTGGTTTATATATTTTCATGATTTTATGGTTTCGCCTGTTCTATTGTCTGGCCTTTTTCTAAGCCTACGATTGCTTTTTTAAATTCCGATCTGAATCCGGGATGACGACCAAGGTCTCTTCTTTTTCTAGGCATATTTAAAACTTTAACGCCCTTAACTTTAACATTAAATAGTTTCTCAACTTGTTTTCTTATCTGGCTCTTGTTAGAATTTCTGAAAACCTTAAAAACATATTGATTAAACCCATTCAACAAAGAAGCTTTTTCGCTAACATAAAAATTCTTTAAAACCCTGTAAGCTTCAGCATTTCCCATAACCGGCAAAACGGGCACTGACTCCTTAATTTCTTCTTTAATAACAACCTCTTCTTTTTTTGCAGGTTTTGTTTTTTTGGCTTGATTTTCCTGCTCTCGACTAGGCTCGCTTTTGGCGGCTTTTTTGAAAGGATTTAATAACATATTATTTATTGAATGTTTTATTCAAAGAATCTAAAGAATCTTTAACTAAAACTAGGTATTTATAGGAAAGAATTTCCAAAGGATTCAAATTTCTGGCTTCTACGGCTGAAAAGTTGGGTAAGTTTTTTGACGATCTTTTTATCTTATCTTCCATTGACGGAACTACAAGCAATACAGTCGATTTTTTACCTGTCTGACCGGCAGGCAGGCCCATAAGACTTGAAAAATTTTTAAATATTCCTGCCATTTCTTTTGTCTTTGCATTTTCCAAACTGACATTGTCCAAGACAAAGAGTTGGTTGTCTCTGGCTTTTGAAGACAAAGTCATAAACAATGCCTTTCGCGCCATCTTTTTGTTAATTTTTTTCTTAAAATTTCTTTCTTTGGTCGGCCCAAAAGTTGCTCCTCCACCTTTCCATATCGGTGAACGAATGGAAGCATGTCTAGCTCGGCCGGTACCTTTTTGTTTCCAGGGCTTTTTACCTCCACCCCTAACCTCACCTCGGCCCTTAGCATGAGCAATAACCTGTCTCTTGTTGGACATTTGAGACGTTACAATCTGATGGACTAAGTCTTTGTTCATTTCTAAATTAAAAATCCTATCAGGCAAGTCAACCTTTCCAATGTTTTCAGCTTTTTGGTTGTATAAGATTGCTTCCATTTTTATTGTGATTGAATTATTAATAATTGTCCTCTGTTTCCGGGAACCGCACCCTTAACCGCAAGCAATCCGTTTTTAGCATCAACTCTCACGATTTGTAATCCTCTTGTTGTTACTTTATCAGAACCCATTCGTCCGGCCATTCTCATTCCTTTCAATGTATGCTGGGGGAATCTTTGGCCGATTGATCCTCCGTGTCTTGCAACATGATGATGTCCGTGACTGTGAGGCATACCTGAAAAACCATGTCTTTTCATAACCCCCTGAAAACCTTTTCCTTTTGACATGCCCGTAATTTTAACTTTGTCTCCGATAGCAAAAATAGAAACATCAAGCTTGTCTCCCACCTTCGCTGAAACAGCTTCGGCGGGCAATCCAACTTTTCCGCCAATTCTGAATTCTTTCAGATGCTGGAAATTGCCGAGATTTCTAAAGTGTCCTCTTTGGGGTTTATTTATATTTTTAATTTTCTTGGTTCCCGTTCCCACTTGAACCGCTTCGTAGCCGTCTTTATCTTTAGTTCTAACTTGAGTCACAACATTCGATTCAATTTCCACAACTGTAACCGGGACGACTTTTCCGTCTTCCTCAAAAACCTGCGTCATTCCCAATTTTTTACCTAATATGAATTTCATGATTGGTTAGCAAAGCGTTTGTCATTGAAAACATATCAGTCCTTAGACACGTAGAATTTCCCAGCGAGAAATTCTACTCGGCTTCGGCTCGCTCATCCCTCACTGCGTTCGGGATACCTTGCCCGCTCGCCTGCAGATGGTCTATAGACTGACATGTTTTCAATTCCATAAATTTCCAACAATAAAACCCAGATTTAGCTGGGGCTCATGTGTCCTGCTAAATTTATTTAACTTATTCGATTGTGATTTTTCTTAAAACCACTTATTTCAATTAAGGTTTTAACACGGCAAGTGAATTTTTACAAACCGGTCCCTTCGACAAGCTCAGGGTTAACCGGATAAATTCTACTGTCTATATTACCACCGCTTTTAGCGGGGCCCCGCCCAAGGCGGTGGCTACCTTATTCCTCTCCACTGTTTCCAATGAAGAGAGTAAAGAAATAATTTTGATTAAAGTACTTCCAGGAAACTCCTTGCTTCTTTTAAAATCGCTTGTGCTTTTTTTAACTTTTCTATTCCGCCTTCTTGAATTGGCTCCGTTCCCTTTGTAGCTCTTTGCAACGATTGCTCAACAACTTTAACATCTTCTCTTATCTGAGCGACTATGTTTTCTCCTAAATATTCTTCTCTTTCAATTTTTGGTTCTTGTTCCATAGTTTTTTATTTAATGTATTAACACTTTATTTCTTTCCACCTAAATAATAAAAAGAAAGCAATAATGTTCTAATCCTTACAAATTTTTGGTTAATTCTTCAATCTTTTTAAGTCTGTTAACCATATGAGCTTTTATCTCTCTTACCTCCTCGGAATCCACATCTTTTCCCTCTTTAAGTGTTGCAATTAATAAATCGCTATCTTTCCCAAAACTGGCCACTTCCTGATCTATAATCCCCCTGCTTGTTTCACAATTTCTGATTTGCTCTTGTTTATCTGATATTAAATCTTTTTTCTTTTCTCTGTTCATGTTCTCTGTTCATATTACCACCGTTTTTAACGGGGCCCCGCCAAAGGCGGTGGCTACCTTATTCTCTCGTCCTAGTGAGTTCTATCGAACTAAGGCGAGAAGTAAGGGGGTAAGTTATTTTTCTGTCTGTGTAAGTTTGGCTACCTCTCTAAGAGATTCGTTTGCAGAATATACCTGATCATTATCTATTATTTTAGCAACTTCTTTTAAGATGACACCACTAAACTTTATAGCTCCCACATCCTCTTTTTTTATTCCCGATACTGCCTGGGATAGTTCCTTTAATTCCTTAACCCTTGCCTCAAGTTTGGCTATTGATTCGGCTATTGCCTCGTTACCCTCTTTAAACTCTCTGGCATCTTTTTGTTCAACCGATTCTTGTACTATTGTTGGATTTTCTATACTCATGTTTTTATATAATTTACATTTTTAACTCTATATCGACCCCTGATGGCAGATTCAAGTTCATAAGAGCATCAATTATTTTGACGCTATATTTAACGCGTCCCAAACTTTCTTCATTTGGACTTTAAGCTGGTCAACTTCCGCGCGAACATCAAGCTTTTTCTCAACTTCGTCAAATCGTCTGGAAACCATGCCTGCTAAATTAGCAACCTCATCTTTAAGGTCTTCTTTAGTGGCCAATTTGCCTAATTGTTTGTCAAAATATTCTTTGGTAAGGTCTGACATGGTGGTTAAATATTATCTTGTTTAAACTGTTTTGTCTATCACCTTATTCTCTCGTCCTAGTGAGTTCTATCGAACTAAGGCGAGAAGTAAGGGGGTAATTTATTTTTCAACAACTTCACCCAATAAATTCGATGACTCTTCTATTAAATTTGCTGCTTGGCTCATACTATCGTTAATGCGCCCCAACTTAACAAGATCCTGTTCTGATAAATTTTCAAAATCACCCTTATCAAAGATTTCTTTTAGGCGACTTAAGCAGGCCCTATTGCGATCAATTCTCAAAACCATGTCTCCTCTAAGCCTTTCACTCAAGTTAGTTTCTACTATTTTTTGTGTTGGATTTTCTATGCTCATATTTTTATTTTCTATTAAATTTACATTTTTAATTCTATATCCACACCTGATGGTAAATTTAGATTCATCAATGCGTCTATAATCTTCGGTGTCGGTGAATCTATATCTATGATTCTCTTGTGGGTACGCATTTCAAACTGCTCTCTAGAATTCTTGTCAATGAATGCCGACCGATTTACTGTATACTTGGCAATCTCTGTCGGCAATGGCACAGGTCCAATCGGATGTCCGCCATATCTTTCAATGGTTTCAACAATCTGGGCAGCGGACTTGTCTATGATCTTATTGTCATAAGCCCGGAGCTTAATCCGTATTCTCTGTTTTATTTCTGTCGTTTTTTTAGCCATTTTACTTGAAAAGAACATTTTGAAGCCCCGACTACCTGTCGGGGCTTCAGTTTATTTATTAATTTTGGTCACGGCTCCGGCGCCAACAGTCTTACCACCTTCTCTGATGGCAAATCTCTGCTTTTCTTCCATGGCGATAGGGGCAATCAATTGAACTTTCAAATTTGCAGTATCTCCCGGCATGACCATTTCAGTTCCTTCCGGCAATAAGACTTCTCCGGTAACATCGGTGGTTCGGAAATAGAATTGAGGTTTGTAACCCTTGAAGAATGGGGTATGTCTGCCACCTTCTTCTTTTGTTAAAACATATATTTCTGCCTCAAAATCGGTATGCGGGGTAATCGTACCCGGCTTGGCAAGCACTTGGCCTCTTTCTATGTCTTCTTTCTTGGTACCTCTCAAAAGTATTCCGGCATTGTCTCCGGCCAAACCTTCGTCTAATTGCTTATTAAACATTTCGATACCGGTGACAACAGTCTTCGCTGTCGGTTTAATTCCAACTATTTCAATTTCTTCGTTTAATTTAACTTTCCCTCTTTCAATTCTTCCGGTTACAACAGTGCCTCTTCCTTCAATTGAAAAGATGTCTTCAATAGGCATAAGGAAGGGTTTATCGGTATCTCGGACCGGATCCGGAAAGAAAGTATCCATTGCATTCATCAATTCCTTGATCGGCTTGGCATATTGATCATCTTTTGATTTAGATTCAAGGGCTTTCAATCCAGAACCTCTGATAATCGGGGTTTTATCTCCGGGGAACTGATATTTATTCAAGAGCTCTCTGATTTCGGCTTCAACCAAATCAACCATTTCCGGATCATCAACCATATCCACCTTGTTGAGGAATACGATTATATTAGGAACGCCAACCTGTCTGGCAAGCAAAATGTGCTCTCTTGTTTGAGGCATCGGGCCATCAGTGGCAGCGACAACCAATACAGCTCCATCCATCTGGGCAGCACCCGTGATCATATTTTTAATGTAATCAGCGTGGCCAGGAGCATCAACATGAGCGTAGTGGCGCTTGGGTGTCTCGTACTCGGAGTGGTGTAAGGCAATTGTAATACCTCTGGCTTTTTCTTCAGGAGCATTATCAATCTGATCTACTCCTTCCTCTCGGGCAGAATAACCCTCGTCCTTCATTAAATTTAATACATGCAAAATACCCGCCGTTAGCGTAGTTTTACCGTGGTCAACGTGACCGATTGTGCCGACATTCAAGTGCAGCTTGTTTCTTTCAAATTTGCCTGCCATCTTTTTATGATAACTTCGGAATCCAGAAGCTATCTATTATTAAACACGTAATATCTATTTTAGCGGAATACCATAGATTAGTCAACTGTTATCATCTTCTCTTCCTTTTCTATCTCGCTCTTTAGGGCCAAAATGTCTTTGTTTATCCTTTCCAGTATCTCAAGTTCGTTTTCAGGAAGAGCTGGTTTTGCGGGCATGGACCGGTCTTCGGAGTGACTTATTCCGTTGGTAACGGCATGATTTATCTTTATTTCCTTCTCTTTACCCCCCAAAATTAAATCCTTATACATCTCATAACTTAGGATAGCAAAAGATGGCTCGCCATTATCCAACACCAAAACCGCCGTAGAGTGCTTCACCAGTTTTTTGAGTTCATCTACATTCATTGACAAATTATTTGTTATATGTAATAATTGCTATATCCCGATAATGAGCACTGGGAGTAGGGTTTGGGGGAAGCCCCGACCGCCTTTGATAACCAGCCCATCCTTATTGGGATTTTTTGTTTCTACAACGATACAAATCTATATTATAGTATTAAAATATCAAAAAAAATGCAAACAAACGCTCCCCAGCCACATACCCCCGACTCGACCGATAGTCCTCGGCTTCCTGCGAGCCTCGGCTGTCTTCATGCTCAGCCCCTCACCAAGCACCAAGCTTCGGGGCCTGCGCAAGTTCTCCCTGGGAGTATGTGGCTGGGGGCTCAATTATTTTTCAAAAGAAACAAAAAAAGCGCCTTGGATGTCTTACGACAATCCTCGGCGCTGACTCAATTAATTAGTCTTGGCCACGACTGACCTTTTTCCTCAAATCTCGATTTTGCTCAAAACGTTTTTCCCAAGTTTCAAAAAATGTCCATTTCGAAGAAGCTGAAACATTTGCCTCATTAATAATCGTCTCTAGATCATGTCTAAGTTCCAGTGCTACAGCCCCTCGATAACGCTGCCTATCGGAAATAATTTGTTTATAAAGGGCACAAATAGCTGCAGAAAGTTCTTGGATCTTTGCCTTATCATCCAAACGTTCTCTCCCCAATTCATCAATCCGGTCAAGCATCGCCTGAAGCGACGGATAGGTATTAATAAACTGAAGAGCTACTTCTACTTTTAGACCTTGAAGAACTTGTTCCAGGCAAACCCAGTCACCAGTCTGCTCACGACGCCAACTTCCGGCTATTCTCCAAAAGTCGGCTGCCGGACCATAGATCGCGCTTCGCCGACGAAATGGACCACGGTTAATCTCAATCACCGAACCATCGACACAAGACCAATCAATCGCCCTTAACCTATTTGGACAAGAATAAACTTGTAAACCATAGCATGGATGATGTTGCCTATAATATATTTTCCGAAAACCCTTGAGCCAGCGGAAAAACTTTCTCCATTCATCCTTAAACAACAAGACAAGAACAGAGACTAACGCAAGCACACTTAAAACAACGAGTGCCCAAAATGACACGAAAAGAAAGCTACTCATCTAACACCTCCAGCTCTGGGCCTGTTTCATCCCAGTGGTGGTTGTGGCTGCGAACGGCCATTCCGCCCGGAATTGGGCGAGACTTTCCATCCGGAGCAGTTAACGAACGGACTAAATCATACTACATTAAAACAAAAAAATCAAGATTTAACTCAAGAGCGAGGGCTTTGTGCAATTAGAGACCATCTGCAGGCGAACGAGCATGGTGTCTCGCAAAGCGAGACGAGTGAACCGAAGCCGAGAAAAATCGCCCGCTGGGGCGATTTTTCGTGTCGAGAATTGCATAAAGCCCGAGCGATTATTTTTTGCCTTCTTTGATTAACTCCGCAATATTATTCGGCACCGGTTCGTAGTGATCAAACTCCATGTTGAATGTACCGCGGCCTTCAGTCAGAGACCTCACTGAAGTAGCATAACCAAACATTTCCGAGAGAGGAACCCTTGAGTCAATGACTTTTAAATTCATCGGGCTTCGGTCGTTGATACTTATGATTTGCCCTCTTCGAGATGAAATGTCTCCTGTGGCTTCACCCATAAAATTATCAGGAACAATAATTTCAACTTTCATAATTGGTTCCAATAAGACCGGCTTTGCTCGTTTGATGGCTTCTTGAAGTGCCATAGCTCCGGCAATTTTGAAAGCAATTTCAGACGAGTCAACGTCATGATAAGAGCCGTCATATAGGGTAACCTGTAAATCCACGATCGGAAATCCGGCGAGAACTCCTTTATCCAAAGCTTCTTTTACGCCCTTTTCAACTGGAGTAATAAACTCTTCAGGAATTGCTCCGCCCTTGATGGCATCAATAAATTCAAACCCCGCTCCCCGCTCTTTGGGCTCAACGCGCAGCCAAACATGGCCGTATTGTCCCCGACCTCCGGATTGTTTAATGTATTTGCCTTCGGCTTGAGCTTTGTCGGAAATAGTTTCTTTGTAAGCAACCTGTGGACGACCAACATTTACGTTCACGCCAAACTCTCTCTTCATACGGTCAACGATAATTTCCAAATGCAATTCTCCCATTCCGGAAATAATTGTTTCTGCGGTCTCTTCATCGCTTTTTATTCTGAAAGTCGGATCCTCATCCGAAAGCTTTCTTAAGGCAATGCTCATCTTTTCCTGGTCGGCTTTGGTCTTCGGTTCTATTCGCAAAGAAATAACCGGTTCTGGAATTTCAATTCCTTCAAGTAAAACTGGTTTTGCCGGATCGCAAAGAGTATCACCTGTTTTGGTGTCTTTTAATCCGACGGTAGCGGCAATATTTCCCGCATAAACTTCTTTTATCTCTTTCCGCTCGTTTGCATGCAAAAGCACAATACGGCTGATTCTTTCTTGTTGACCGCTTCTTGTATTTAAAACGTAGGAGCCGGAGGTAAGTTTTCCGGAGTAAACCCGAAAAAAAGTTAAAGCTCCGACAAACGGATCAGTTGCAGTTTTAAAAGCTAATGCAGTAAATATGGCATTATCATCCGGCTCCACTAGTATTGCTTCTCCAGTTTTTTTATCAGTCACCTTTGTCGGAGGCACATCTAATGGCGACGGCAGATAATATGCAACAGCATCCAAAACAAGTTGCACGCCTTTGTTTTTTAAAGCCGAACCACAGAACACGGGAAATATTTTATTGGCGATAGTTGCTTTTCTAAGTATCTTGCGAAGTTGATCAAGACCTATTTCTTTACCTTCCAAATATTCAGACATTGTCGCATCATCATGTTCAACTATTTTTTCTATAGTTATGGCTCTTTCTTTTTTTGCTTCTTCAAGAAGGTAATCCGGAATCTGACCCTTTATAACCTTCTCCCCCTTTTCACCTTCAAAGGTGTAATAATCTAAAGTTAAAAGGTCAATAATACCCTTAAACTGATCTTCGTGGCCATCAGGTATTTGAAGTTTTACAGCATACGGAGACAATCTTCCCAAAATTGACTGGAAGGAACGATCAAACGAAGCTCCCAATCGGTCAAGTTTATTAATAAAACAAACCCTTGGAACTTTGTAGTCGTCAGCATATCTCCAGTTTGTTTCGGATTGAGGTTCCACTCCGGCAACTCCGTCAAAAACAACAACCGCCCCATCCAAAACACGCAAAGAACGCTTTACTTCAATAGTAAAGTCAATATGTCCCGGCGTATCAATAATATTTAATTTTACTTTTTCAGCTCCGCCAGCTGACGGATTATCTTTTGCATCGGTAGGAGTCCAGTATGCAGTAGTTGCGGCAGCGGTAATAGTAATGCCTCTTTCTCTTTCCTGTTCCATCCAATCCATTACAGTATCACCTTCATGAACTTCTCCTATTTTATGAGAGATTCCTGTGTAAAACAAAATACGCTCTGATGTGGTCGTCTTGCCAGCATCAATGTGAGCGATGACTCCTATATTTCGAATTTTATTAATTGGATAATCAGCCATTTTTTATAACTTGCTGGTCGCCCTGCTAGGCCTTCGGCCCTTAAGCAGTAAGCTCTTGTCTATCTACTTAGTTAAAATCTCCACTTCTCCTTCATCATGTTTATATATGTTTCAGTCGAATGCTCAATTTTGCCTCGTATTTATCCAAGCCAGCTACGTTCTAAACTTTATTAACACTATGCGTGATTTTTCACTTTTTTCAGCCAAATTTTCTTAAAAAACGGCATGGTCAGTGTCGATAACATAAATGCTACGGCAGGCACTACCGCATTAAACCATGGTCGCGAAATATCCATCACCCACAGATAAACACTGATTGCTAAATAGGTAAATAGTGTCAATAAAACCCGTCTCATCAAGCTTGTTTCCCAAGCCTTATCAACTTCTACTTTCATGTTCCTGCTTTCTATTTTTTGTATCCTTTCTTCTAAATTATACATTTTTAAAAACTTATGCGTTGGCCAAGTTCAAGGCAAAAGATGAGTATCGGGCGAGCCATAGTGTGAACTATGGTGAGAACGAAACGGAATCTTTTAACGCAGAAATTGGTCAACCGATAGGCGAGCCGCAAGCCCTTAATACATTGGGCTTGGCTCGCGCATAAGTTTTTTCTACCAGGCGAAGTGAGCAAAAGCCTTGTTGGCCTCAGCCATTCGATGTGTATCAGCCTTTTTCTTGACTGCACCTCCAGTATTGTTAAACGCATTCATTAATTCTTCGGCAAGTTTCTCTTCTGTCGCTTTTCCTTTTTGACCACGAACAGACGCAACAATCCATCTGATAGCTAAGGTCGTTTTTCTTTCCGGTCTAACTTCAATAGGTACCTGATAATTAGCTCCCCCGATTCGGCGGGATTTTAACTCCATTTGAGGTCCGGCGTTGGCAATGGCTTGATCTAAAACTTCCATAGCCGGCTTATTTAATTTCTTTTCAGCTCTTTCAAGGGCTCCATACACGATCTTCATGGCAATCGTCTTTTTGCCGGAATACATTATCTTATTTATAAATTTAGAAACTAAAAGACTGGAATATTTCAAATCCGGTTCTACGTGTGTTTTATGTTTTATCGGTCTTCGCATGTTATATTATTTTGCTTTTTTGGCTCCATATTTTGACCTTTGCTGCTTCCTACCCTCTACACCACTCGAATCTAGCATGCCCCTTACTATATGATACCGCACGCCCGGTAAATCTTTAACTCTTCCACCCCTTAATACAACGACCGAGTGTTCCTGAAGATTGTGGCCGATGCCCGGAATATAAGCGGTAACTTCCATCCCATTGGTCAATCTGACCCTGGCGATTTTTCTCAAGGCAGAATTCGGCTTCTTTGGTGTAGTTGTCCTTACCGATAAACAAACTCCCCTCTTAAACGGCGCAGGGTAATAAACCGGTCTGTTCTTCAAAGAGTTAAATCCGTAAATCAAAGCCGGCGACTTTGTCTTCGCTCTGGCTATTTTTCTTGGTTTTTTCAAAAGTTGTCTGAATGTCGGCATGCAATAAAATAAGACCCTTAGGTCTTATGAAGTGTATCAGGATATCAGGCCAGCTGTCAATTATCTAAACGCAGAAGGTCTTCTCTCGCTTTTTCTGCAAGACGGGCCAATCCGCCATGAAAAGAGAGATCATATGGAGAAGGCCCACCAGAAGACCTTGATGAGTTGGTTCTCTTGGGCCGAGAACGATTCGCGCGTTCTCTTTGGCGCTTTTGCGTCAAACCGACAGAAGCATTCAAATCGTACGGACTAGGACTATTCACGTTTCACCTCAGTTTATCAACTATTTGTACCGTGGGTAGATTAACACAATAAATTATTTCTTGTAAACCGAATCACTAATTTAAAGATTAATCCCCGTTATGAGTCTGTAGAGAATTGAGACCAATGGCCACATCAAAGGGAAAATAAATATCAAAAACACAAACAATAATACCAGGCTATATCTGTAGAGAAAAACCTTAAGAGCGTTGAATCTGGCTGGAAGAAATGTCATCAAAAGCCAGTGGCCATCCAGCGGCGGTATAGGGAAAAGGTTGAAAATTGCCAGTACAAGATTTAAAAGAATTATAAATGAAAATAATTGAGGTACCAGAGGAGATGTAAATATATCGGGAATTAAGCGTAAGCTTAATCCGAATATCAAAGCAAGAACAATATTGGAAGCCGGGCCGGCAAGGGCGACTTTGGCTGGACCGTATTTCTTGTCACTCAAATTTTGCGGATTATATGGGACAGGTTTGGCATAACCAATAAGGAACGGCGAACGCACCAAAAACAAAAGAAGCGGCAAAAGCACCGACCCAAACATGTCCAGATGTTTTAGGGGGTTCAGGGTCAAACGGTCGAGATTTTTGGCGGTAGGATCCCCCAAGAACTCGGCCATCAAGCCATGGCTAACCTCATGGATAACCACGGAATAAATCAAGACAACGACATAAAAAATTGGGAGTAGTAATGCTTCCATACTTGAAATCCTAACAATTTTAATGTATTATGTAAATCACTAATATTATGGCTACCAAATGTCCGCAATGCGGAAAAAAACCAATAATGTCTACGACGAGAATTTTACTTCGCGGTCATTATAATCCAACCGCAAAGTCCAAGAGATACCCCAACCTCCAATGGGCAAAAGTTAATGGAAAAAGAATCAAGATTTGCACCGACTGCATAAAAACTCTCAATAAAAACTAGTCAGCCATCGGGCCGTCGTATAATGGTAGTACGCGTGGCTGGGGGTCATGCAGCTGGAGTTCGATTCTCCACGGCCCGACCAAATGATTGTAGGATACGAATAAAAAATGCGGACAAACGTCCGCGGAATGGTTTTATACAATTTTAAAATTTATAGTTACTGTAAGTATAACTTCTCTGACCTCGCCGTCGACAACAACCGGCTCATACTCCCATTTTTTTACCGCTTCAAGCGCAGCCGAATCAAGAAAAGGCACCAACTGAACTATTCTGACATTTTTTATTTTGCCATTTTTGCCTATTAAAGCTTCGACTATTACCATGCCCTCAATTCTAGCCCTCAACGCATTAATGGGATATTCCGGATGAACATATTTTATTCTTTTAAGCAGAGTGGGGTTTCCCTTAACTTCAACCGGACCTTTGGGCAACGAACCCGATGATGGATTCTGGCCAACAGTCCCTCCAGGGACACCTCCGGGTATTCCTCCTGGAACTCCTTCACCTGCGCCAGGATAATCACTTGCGGTATCATCCTCTGTTTTTTCTTTTAATTTTGTGGGTTCTGGTTTTATTTTTTCCGGCGCCTCAATTGGAATCGACAAAGTTTTAACTTCCTTGGGTGTTTCGATTTTTTGTTCAACTAATTTTTTTAGAGAATTTTTAGCTCTCGGTTTTGGCCTCGGCGGAAGCGGCGGAGGTGGCGGTTTAATATTTTTTAAAAAGACTGGAGTCGGTAAACTGGACACAGAATCTGAAAAACGAACCGGCGGTTTGTTTGGGGGAGTAAAACTAAACCAAACTACCAATACAAGCACATGAACCAGTCCAGAAAAAACTATCAGATACCGAAACTCCTTCCCGTTGCCGACAACCAAAGTGCGATGAATGGTATTTTCAAAGAGCCGGTTTTCCAATTTCGATCCTATGTTTTATACCCGATTACTGACAAGATATCACTAATAACAAAAAACACCAAGAAAGGTGTTTTTTGTTGGGCCAATCTCTTGTTTTTCAAGTCTTCAGCTATTTACCAAAAGTGGTCTCCGCAGGGCAACTCCAAGGAGTTGCCGTCATATAAGAAACCCGAGATAATTATTTGTTCTAAAGCTTGGAAACAAAAGAAGGGCCTATTCTCATTATACTTCATCTTCTGCGTAGTAAAAGTGGATATCCGGCCGGGTATAACTGAAAAGCTCGTTTTTTTTAAAGAATATCCCTATTTCTCTCTTTGCTGCTTTTTGATCCTCGGATGAGTGAATAATGGTAGCCGAAGTAGACATGCTATAATCCCCTCTTATCGTGCCGGGTGGAGCATTTTTACCATCCGTCGATCCGCACATAGTCCGAACTACCCTGATAACATCCAACCCCTCAAGCACAATTAATACCACCGGAAGAGATTTCATAAATTTCTTAAGATGCGGCAAAAAATGCTTGCCTTTATGCTGAACGTAGTGTTTATCTAAAAGCAGGTCAGACATCTTTATCATTTTCATGCCCACCGGCCTTATCCCTTTCTGTTCAAATCTGTCCAAGACCTCACCGACTATCCCCCGATGAACAGCATCTGGTTTCAAAATTATAAGTGTTCTTTCTTTTGTTTTATTCATGTTGGTATTCTACATATTCTACACAAAATTAACAAAAAGAAAAGCCGAGTTAGGCTCGGCGCATTAATTATCTACTCGGACTAAATCCTGCCTGTTCAGCGTTTTCACAAGCCCTAAGTTGATCATGTAATCCTTCAGCAACTTCAATCAAAATCTCTTGGGTAACAACAGGTTTATCTCCATTTTTTGCTCTATTTACGGCAGCAAGGGTTGCTCCGACACCAACACCCTCCCCGACAAAAGCAGGTGTCATGCGAGAAGTCGCCTCGCCAACTCTTTTCCAATCAATATTGGGATCAAGATATCCTGATGGAACAACAACCTTCAAAAGACGCTCCGTGTCTTCCGGGGTGAAAATGTCGAAATTAATTGTTTTATCTATCCGTCCCGGTCTTTGAAGCCCTCCCGCAATTTTATCTTTAAAATTTGTAGTAAGGACAACTAAGATTTCAGAGTCTTTTGATGTCATTCCATCAATTGCCGACACCATCTTGGTCGTACCATAAAAATCACCCAAGCGTTGCTCTCGATCAAAATCTTCAATAACGAGCATAGCCGGAGGGTATTTTTTACATAATTGGAGCATAAATTCAACTGCTCCAGACGCATCCTGACTCGTTGGTTCCAGATAATAAACAGTGAATCCATTTTCAATACCAAGCTTTGCCGCCACAAGAGCAGCCATTGTTTTTCCTGTTCCAAATCTACCTTGAAATAAAACCTTGCGCCTAATACGCACACCGTCTCGGCGTAATTGTTCTGTCTTTTGCATTAAGACGAAAAGATTGTCTTTCAATTCTTGCAACACTCTCGGATTATAGACAAGCGCATCTAAATCAACCTTACTCAAGTCCATAAATCCTCTTGAAGATGTCACGGCCTTGCCCTTATACAGACTGGTGGTTTTCAGACTTGTTTTAACATTGTCCATAAAAGACTCTGCCTTGGCAATTTCGTTTTTATCTACAAAGGCTTGGATGGTCGAGCCGTCTAAAACAAAATCTCCTTCAATCCCCTTTATTCTCATCTGGCCCATGACGATCTTCTCTTCCTGATTTAGTCCGACTTTCACCGTTGAAAAAGCGACGGGATTTCTTGGCAACCAGAACTTATCCTTGGTACCAAAAAATGGATCCGGGCCAAACATCGCCTTAGCAGTATTATTGAACGCCACGGCTAAATCGATAGAATCATATTCAAAACCTCGCACAATAACAACCTTCTCTTTGGTCATTGCAGTTTCCTTGTAAAAATACGATTTCAACTATTGTGCCATTAATTTAAAAAAATGCAAGCTTTAATTAGATCCGAGTAAATAAAAAGAAAAGCCGCCCAATAGACGGCAAAGACCAGAGAATTAGAACATCACCCTGATATTGCAATATACCTTATCGTTTTTTCCGTTATCTTCGATATCGCGTTTATAGAAACCACCGAATCTGATGTTATCGACTGGAAAATAGGTAAGTGCTCCTGTCAGCCACTCCTTACCAGTACCAACTATATTTCCGGAAACAATATTGTCATAGAGAACTGCCGGTTGCCACCGATTGTTCAGCATATAGGAGACAGTGAAACCGTAGCCGAGAAATCCGTCAGACTTAACATTGTTGCCCACCAGAAGATAGTTGTCCTCATGTCCTACTCTAGCGGCGGCTTGAAGATCAAGTTGTCCGGCACGCAAGTTAAAGGCTGGGATCACCCAACGAAAATTATTATCCACCTGAGAATCCTTTCCCCCATTCTTAACATCGGTTCCTTCGTAATAGGTCACTGAAAAGTTGGTACCATCGATCGGTTTGACATCGATGTTATATCTGACTCCCAACCAAGTGTTGAGAGTATCATTGCTCGTTGGAGTAACTACTCCGGACGATAGACCAGCATAGTAGGTAACTTTCCCCAAGTCGCCATAAAGCATGGCGCCGGGACGGGCAGAAGAAGCGTTTACCGAAGCCTCGCCCTTGCCGCGTGATGGCTTGATGCCAAAGAATTCGTTCTGCTCGGGCGGAATGATCCTAAGGCGATTTGAGAATGAAGAATGATCCAACGGTGACAGATTGCCGATAGTCACATTAAGAGCTTTTGTTCCAAACAAATTGTGAAAGCCAAATTTGTACCACGAAAAATGTGCACCGCTGGTAGTAATTTCGTTCTCAATAAAGATCGAGATATTTTTGGTAATCGCGCCGGCTACAAAAAACTGCAGCCAGTTGGGATTGCCATAAACAACAGTCCTGCTCGAAACATGGGCGGAAACCGGAGTAATATTCAATCTCAATCCAAGAATGTCGGTAACGTTATCCAAAGACAAACGTTCTCCAATCTTGGTCTTGCCGGTAATAGCTCCATCCATATCACCAGGCACTTGATAGCCGTTTCGCATGAATTCTTCACCGAATGAGTTGAGTCTGGGAAATCCTTGGTGGCACAAGCTGCATTCCGCCTTATACTTCCTCGCCCATTGCGAGGTTGCCAATACTGTACTGGGCCAAATAACCCCACACAGAACAAGAAGTCCGACTGACACGAGTTTCCTCATGGTCTCCTTTCGTTTGCTTAAAGATCTGTTGAACCCGGGAGATATTCCCAAATTCAACCAAAAGCCATCATACATCACGCTGAATAATTTTGTCAACCTTGGTAATTAAGGCAAACCGCTCCAGCTTTTATATTCCTTTCTCAAGCGTTCCAATTCATATGAGCTAATATTGTTATACACATCCAACCAATTAGTGCTTATCGCTTTCTGAGCAAAACTTAAACCAATATTTCCCAGACAAACCTGTTCATGCAAGTAATTCTCAACAAGATCTTTTTCGCGAAAACCAGGTCCGCCAGCTGGCGGATCCGCCGCTTCGGGAAATAAATTCGCGATATCATTATTTCCTCCGAGAGCTAGCGGTATGAAGTGATCCGTTTCATATGAACCGAATGGCGGCGGATATGCCACTCCGTATTCCCTGTAAACTTTCTTTTTCAACGATACCGATACCGCCCGCACGGTTTTGGTATACCCCTTAACACAAATCTGTTCTCTTGTAACATTAGGAAATACCGCTCCGGGCGTACATTGCGGATCAGGCAAACTGCCGTTAATAATACAATTAAACGTTTTTGTCCGGACGGCTAACTGGAGTGGTTCCTCAACTATCGCCTTCTGAAAATTGACGGAAACTACTGAATCCTGTCCAGCATAATATGCCGTCATGCCGGCAACGAAAAAAGCTATTCCGAACCATAGTGATTTTTTTGAAATTTTCATTTATTCCTTCTTAATCTCCAAATTACAAATATGATAATCGCATATGCGCCAACAAGCGTAAACCATTTTATTGAAACATTAATTGCCGCAAACGACAACGAACCAAACCATTTTATTACTTCTAATTGATACGTCCCTAAACCCAAAACAAGAAGACCGATTGCCCGTCCCAGCGGAGCAAAAATCATTCCGCCGACACCGGCTAAAAAACCAAAAAGCATTGTGAGAGGCATTAGTGGCAAAACCAAAACGTTGGCCAGCAAAGAAACAAGCGAAACTTGGTGAAA
Organism: Candidatus Yanofskybacteria bacterium RIFCSPHIGHO2_01_FULL_41_26; assembly: GCA_001794055.1. Taxonomy (GTDB): domain Bacteria; phylum Patescibacteriota; class Minisyncoccia; order 2-02-FULL-40-12; family GWA2-44-9; genus 2-01-FULL-41-26. The sequence continues at coordinate 28,444 of MGJB01000015.1, forward strand.
ATAATAAATAATGAGCGGAAACACAAGTGTTTGGGCAGAAATTGTCATTAATAATGATTCTTTCAATCCGGCTACTTCCGGAATTTTTTTGGCCCTCATTTCCATGGCAGGGTAAAAATAAATTAATCCAAGAACGGCGAGGAAAGACAACTGAAATCCAATATCAAAAACCAGAACAAACGGATTAAAAAATACCATCAGTCCGGCTGCCAACGCAATTCCGTTTCGGGCATCATAAAGCCGACCATAGCCATTCGCAAAAAGCAGGAGCAACCCCATTGTGGCGGCTCTGACTACAGAAGCGGAGGCTCCGGTTAAAATTGTAAAAAACAAAATAACAACTACCGAAATCCAGAAGGCGCGCCTACGCCGCATTACTAACACAAGCGCCGCCAACAACGACTCGGCAATGATGGTTATGTTATACCCCGAGATGGCCAAGATGTGGGAGGTGCTTGTTTTATTAAAGGCGTCTTTAATTGATTGGGGAATATCCTGACGGCTCCCCAACAGGATGCCGTTGATATAAGCCGCGTATGGCTCAGTTATAGATTTTTTTACCGCCAGTTCAAATCTGTCTTTAAGTCCAAATATTTTTTTGTACAAACTTATTTTTGTTCTCTCGAAAAATTCTAACTCATAATACGCCAAGGTGTCGTGAGCTGCATTAACCTTCGGAAAAGACATGATCGTGCGGACATCTTTGTTTTTGAGATATTGAATATAATCAAAGCCGCTGAAATTTTGCGGCATTTCTAAAAAACCGGTAATCGAAAGCCTGTCCCCGAATTGGCGTGCTGGAAAAGAATTCGTCCTTATTAAGGTCCGTTCGTTAACATTAAAAATTTTATCCGATACAACCAATTCCATTACCCTGAATATAAATTGAGATTTAAGTCCATTTACATCCGGCTCGTTGTCTACATAACCGTTAAGAATGACTTGGATGCCCTTTCCTCCGACTTCCACGTCAGCAAATTGATTTAAAATACTGTTGTCCAAATTAAACGAATTAAATCTAATAATGCCAAAAACAGTCGCGATAAGAATCGCTCCGGCAAGTAATCCTCTTCTAGAATATGCTCTGCGGTAACCTGAAACCGCAATCAACCCAATCGCAAAAATTAAAAAAACGAGTATCCATGTTTGAGATATCAGCAGAAATGAAGCAACAAAAACCCCGACCAAAAAAGCAACAATAAGATAAAACAAAATCTGGGATTTATGCATCAAAAAATCGTATCAGGAATTATAAAAAGACTCCAGACGTCGCTCCGCTTCCCCACTTTTTTCAGAATCGCCCCTATCTGCCGGCAGACAGATCGTCAAAGTGACATAAAAAGGCTGAGCTTTTTTACAACCTAGAAAATTGGCAATAATTTATTTTAAATTAGATGCTTTTTGAAACCTTCGAAGTTCTGGTAAACATATCCCTTGAAACCAAGTTTTTCTGTGTTCCTACAGGCAAGACCTGTAGAAGTTTAAAATGGTAGTGGTTGGAGCTAATTACAATAAAGCAAAACCCTGCCCATTTGAGACCGTTTGCCTCCGAGGATAACACGATTATCAAATTATTTGATAATTTACTTAATTCTAATAAATTTTAGCCGGAAAATCCCCTTGGGAGGAACGGATGCTAAGATTTGTTAAGTAAATTGAGAATAATTTGATAATCTGTCCGAAGGAGACCGAAGGCGCAGGCAATAGGTCGAGAATGGATGGGGTTGAGCATTAATTACACACCCCTGTCGTGGCGAAACAATTTGGGCATGAATAGCATGAGCCGGCGCGAACCATGAGCGTTCCACATTGGACGCAAGCTGGAGCATCTGCAATTAAAACATGTCCGGGGGCCTTGTTGTTTCCGCCAACAGAAGTAGAAGCAAGAGGCTTAGAAACCAGTTCAGCAAGCAACGAATCACTCTTAGATTCATGGGCAACCGCCTCTTTTATCTCAACGGGCTCCATGGAAGCATGATCGGGTCCGAATAATTCTTCTCTATCCTCCGGCTTCAGATATTTCATTCCTAAATATCTGAAAACATAATCCGTTACGGATTTAGCTGTTGGAATGTTCGGATTATTCGTAAAACCGGCAGGATCAAATCTTACGTCTTTAAATTTTCTCACCAGTGTCTTTAGAGGGACTCCGGATTGAAGACAGACTGATATAAGCGTAGCAATAGTATTGAACAATCCTGATATTGTGCTCCCCTCTTTGGCCGCGATTAAAAATGTTTCTCCGGGTTTCATGGTATCGGGATAGAATCCGACCGTAAGATAACTTTCAAACCCTCCGACATTGAATTTATGAGTGATAGATGGTCTTTCGTCGGGTAGTTTAATTCTCGTATAGCCGTTAACTTTTTCTATAAATTGATTGTTCTCTTCTTTTTTGGTGTTTAAGGGTTGGATTGATTTGGAACCGTCGCGATATACAGCGATAGCTTTCAATCCTAAACGCCAGCCCTCCATGAAAACATTTTTAATATCATCCACCATGGCCTCAGCCGGCAAATTGACGGTCTTAGATATCGCTCCGGAAATAAACGGTTGAGCGGCGGCCATCATTTTCACATGGCCCATATAATGAATACTTCTCTTACCGTTTTGGGCTTTGAACGAGCAGTCAAAAACTGATATGTGTTCCTCTTTCAAATGTGGAGCGCCTTCTATGGTTTCTTTTTCCAATAAGTAGTTGGATATTTCTTCTGTCTGTTCATTTGAATAGCCCAATCTCCTCAAAGACAAGGGGATGTGATTATTAACCAGCTTCAAAGTGCCTCCTCCAACCAGCTTCTTATATTTAACGAGAGCAAGTTCCGGCTCGATCCCAGTAGTATCGCAATCCATTAAAAAAGCAATTGTTCCGGTCGGTGCCAATACTGTCATTTGGGAATTTCGTATGCCATACTTCCTTCCAAGATCCAAAGCATCGTGCCACACAAGACGGGAAACCGTCTGCAAATCTCTATCTTCAACTCCCAATATTTCTGAAGCTTCAAATAATTTTTCCGACTCGCCAAGATGTTTTGCCACAACTCTCAATGTTGGTTCACGATTTAATTCATATCCAGCAAAAGGCCCTTTAATATCCGATAAAACAGCCGACATTCTGTAAGCCTCTCCGCACATTAGAGATGTTATTTGGCCAGCCAGAATCCTTCCTTTTTCCGAGTCATAAGGAAGACCTAAAACCATTAAGGTTGCTCCAAGATTTGCGTAGCCTAGACCAAGTTGTCGAAAATTTCTAGAATTTTCACCTATCTTTTCTGTTGGATACGAGGCGTTGTCTACAATTATATCCTGAGCGGTAATCATTACATCAACCGCCTTTCGAAACAATTCAACATCAAATTTTCCGCCCATTTTCAAAAATTTAACCAAATTCAAAGAAGCCAGGTTACAAGCGCTATTATCCAAATGCATATATTCACTACACGGATTGGAAGCGTTTATTCTTCCCGTATTAGGGCAAGTGTGCCATTCATTAATAGTAGTATCATACTGCATGCCCGGATCAGCACTATGCCAGGCCGCATCGGCAATCCAGTCCATCAATTCTCTTGCTTTTATAGTTTCCACAATTCCACCGGTAGTAACGCCGATTAAGTTCCAATAGCCATCAGCTTGCACCGCTCTCATGAATTCATCATTCACCCTGACTGAGTTATTGGCGTTCTGATATGGCAACAATGTGTAGGGATCAAAAATGTCAGCAGTAATTGAATCTTTAATTCCGCTGCTGATAAGCGCTTTGGTCATATCCTCAATTATTTTTTTGCAATAAACAAAATTCTTTATATCTGGGTGATCGGCATTCAAAACAACCATCTTAGCTGCCCGCCGAGTAGTCCCGCCAGAACGAATCGAATTAGCAACTCCATCGGCCCCTTTCATAAATGAAACCGGACCGGATGAATAACCACCTTTTGACAAAGGCTCCTTGGATGAACGGAGCTTGGAAAGATTTGTACCGGCGCCAGAACCATATTTGAATATCCAACCCTCATCACGATACCAGTCAAGAATTGATTGCATGTTGTCTTCTACGGCCAAAATAAAACAAGCTGAACACTGAGGACGTTCATGAACGCCGACATTAAACCAAATTGGACTGTTAAAGGCCGCATATTGATTTATCAATATCCAAGTCAGATCTAAAATAAAGTTTTCACAATCTTCAGATGAAGCAAAATAATCGTCTTTGAGTCCCCAGTAGCCGATCGTCTTTGCCACTCGGTCAATCATCTGTTTGGCGCTGTACTCTCTATCTTGAGTGCCAAGTTGACCTCTGAAATATTTAGAAGCGACAATATCCGTGGCCGTCTGACTCCAAAAACTTGGAACCTCAACGTCTTTCTGTTCAAAAACAACCGTTCCGTCACCTTTAGTGATCTTGGCCGTTCTTGTTTCCCAAATAATTTCGTCATACGGATGTTTGGAACCAAAAAAACGAGGCCACTTAAGACCGCGTTCAGCTAAACCATTGTCAGTAAATAAATTTTCTTCCATGTATGTTCCACTATAGAAATTTATTCTATCTTTTTCAACCCCCAAAAAAAGTTGATAAGTTGCGAAAACAAACAGACTCGCTCCGCCCTACACCTTATTTCAGCCCGTTACGATTGCTCCAGCGGCAATCTCCACTTGTCCTCACGACGGCGGGTTCTTCTGTCGTCTCATACTGTGCTTAGATTATCATATTCACATGACGGAAAGCCTGAACCTTGAATAAATTTTATAACCTACTCCTTCAGAACACCAAGCCCGCCTGTTGCGGGTCTGAAATAAGATGCCGGGCTGCGCTTAACTAAATACTATTTTCTTTGAGTGCTTTCTCTATGATTTTATTAATAAATTCTGTTTTGCCTGAATTGTATTTATCAAAATCATCTACAAACTCCTCTGCCAGTCGTATTTTAAGTTCTTCATAATTTTTTCTAGCCTCGGAATTATTTCTTAGATAATCTCTAAACAATATGTGGTCGCGCCAATATATACTGGTAGGTTCAGTAAGAGACAGATGATACCAAAGATTCGGAGTTCTTTTTTGGAAGAACTTTCTGTCTGGAGTTTGTTGTTCAAGCTCCGGTGCATATTTATATTCCAAAGTTTCCAGAGATTCTATATATTTTTTAACAGCATTCAAATTATTAACAGCAGCCATCATATCTATAACCGGTTTTGAATCTAATCCCGGTATGGCAGTGCTCCCCATATGCTCTATTCTCAAATCTCCAATTACAGAAATAATTTTCTGTTTTTCTTCTTCAAATAACCTTGGCCAATCTTTAGAGTATTTATCCAGTTTAATTGTCTTGAGTCCCATTAATGTATCTTATATTTCCTATCCCTGAAAGTCTATAGAATACTTAATTGATGTTCAAAACCGAGCTTTGAACATTCTATTTAAAAACTCACTGCGTTTTCCAAGTTTGAGACAAAAGCGAAAACCATAACACTTTTTACATACCCGCAGGCGAGTCATGAACTGAAAGACGGACAACAAAGAGTCCGAAGTAATAGGTCAAACGTCGAGTGAAACGAGGAGGCAAGTGCGGGTTACCTGTTATTTTGGTAACTCTTTACAGACATCTTGAGGTGAATGACGAAGACGAGGACTGGATGGAAAAAGTGTTATGGCTGAAGTGACTTATTTATTCATCTTTCTTCGAATGAAAGCCGGAATATCAAATTCTTCGTCATTCACCGAAGAATCTACGAGTTCTTTGACTGCGGGTGTGCCGTTAATTTGGGAACTGGGTTTTCTGGAAACATTATCAAACATATTTTGCATGTTTGGTTTTCCTACCATTCCGTTCATTGGTAATTTGGGAGCATTTGGATAGCCGTTATTAAATCCTGTCGCCACAACAGTAACTTTCAATTCGCCTTTTTTGAGTTTGTCATCTATGACCGCCCCAAAAATTACCCTGGCATCAGGATCAATGTGTTCGGTTATTATTCTAGCAGCTTCATTTATTTCAGCCATCGCCATATCAGTCCCCCCGGATACATTGAATAATACTCCGCGAGCCCCATCTATCGAAACCTCGAGCAGCGGAGAATTGATCGCCATCTTGGCAGCTTCTATCGCTCTATCCTCCCCGATTGATTTACCTATGCCCATAAGCGCCGAGCCAGAACTGGCCATGATCGTTTTAACGTCGGCAAAATCAACATTGATTATCCCCGGGATAGTTATCAGATCGGAAATACCCTGAACGCCCTGCCTCAAAACATCATCTACTATCCCGAACGATTCCAGTAAAGGAGTTTTTCTGTCTATAACCGACAAGAGCCGATCGTTAGGAATGGTGATTAAAGCATCCACTTTTTCCCTCAAAATATTCCACCCATCTTCGGCTATTCTTGATCTTTGGGGCCCTTCAAAACTGAAAGGTTTGGTCACAACGGCTACTGTTAGCGCTCCGACATCTTTTGCAATATCCGCAACCACCGGCGAAGCTCCCGTTCCTGTTCCACCACCCATTCCTGCCGTAATAAAAACCATATCGGCACCTTTTAGGGCATTCATTATTTCTTCTTTCGTGTCTTCGGCAGCTTGCTTGCCTATTTCAGGATTCATTCCCGCGCCAAGACCGCGGGTTAAACTTTTTCCGATGTGGATTTTACTTGTGGCAGCGCTGTTGTGCAAAGCTTGCGCGTCGGTATTAATAGCAATAAATTCTACGCCATGAATTCTGGCTTCAATCATCCTTGCCAAAGCATTGCAACCTGAACCGCCTACGCCGACGACTTTAATCCTGGCAAATGTTTCAAACGGAGGTTTAACTATTTGTCCCATAATATCTGTGTATTATCATAAATAAAAAAGCCACGCAAGAGACCGGAGCTTCGCTGTGGATAACTTTGGCCTACTACGGCGAGAAATTTTTTAACCAACTCAATACCTTCTTAAATGAAGCCCCATCGGCAAACTTGCCGTTTCCACCCTTGGAACCTTTGTTTCCATTAAACTCTTCATCTATTCCCCAGATTATCAGTCCAGCCGCAACAGCAAAAGAGGGGCCATCCAAATTATCAACTACTCCCGCCAGATTTAAAGGCTTAGCGATTCTTACGGGCAATCTCAATTTGTCTTTCACCATAGCCGCAAGGCCTGGTAAATTTGCCCCTCCTCCGGATAAAACAACTCCGGCCGGAAGCATTCCTTTGGAAATCTTCTTTAATTCATTAGTCACCATTTCCAATAACTCTTGAGCGCGCGCATCAACAACTCTTATTAATTGTTTTCGAGGCAGAATAAAATCTTTTTCCGACATCAATTCAGACAAATCTATATTCCCTCTTTTACGCAAGTCCTCTCCTTCTGAAGTCATTCCGTGTTCAACCTTTACTCTTTCGGCAACATCCATTGAAGTTCTTAACGCAACAGCCAGATCAGAGGTAATGTGTTTTGAACCAACCGGCAAAATAACACTGTGAAGCAGATCGGCCTCTTCAAAAACAGTAAGCGTAGAAATGCCTCCTCCAAAGTCAAGATTCAAAACTCCATATTCTTTTTGGTTTTTATCCAAAACCGCAAGAGACGAGGCCAAAGGAGCAAAAACCAATCCGGCCACTTCTATATTATTTTCATTTACACACTTAGCGACATTTCTTAAATAAGGAGAAAGCCCATCAATTATAAAAACCTCTGCCTCGAGGCGAACACCTTTCATCCCCAATGGATTTTTAACATATTCAGTTCCATCTACTATATAGTTGCGCGGTATAACATGAATTATCTCTCTGTTAGCCGGCAAACTCACAACCGATGCCGCTTGTAAAACTCTGTCAATGTCATTCTGCGATATTTCCCCATCAATCCGTGAAACGGCAATAACTCCTCGGGATATTTGATTTTTGATATGAAGCCCGTTCACGGCAAGATAAGCTCTCCTGATCTTGGCGCCGGCCATCGCTTCGGCTCTCTGGACAGCCGCTTGAACATTGTTAATTGTTTCCTCCATATCAACTACCATGCCCCGCCTTAAACCATTTGAAATGGCACTGCCAATTCCTAAAATCTCGGTCGCCAAAGTATCGCGGTCTATTTTTGCGACTACTACTTTGATTTGCGAGTTTCCTATGTCAATTCCGGAGATTATATATGGTCTTGCCATTTTTCTAAAATTTTATTTTCCAAATCGAACATTTTTTTCTTGTCACTGATGGATTTCTCATGATCATAGCCCAATAAATGTAAGAATCCATGTATTGTCAGCCGTACCAATTCTTTTTTCAAACTAATATTTTGTCTTTCCGCTTCCTTAACTGCAAAAGGCAGACAAATAAATATGTCCCCTAAAGGAAGTATACCATATTTTTTAAATCGCGACTCTTCCAGCGGAAAAGACAACACATCAGTAACTTCATTTTTACCCCGATATTGCTTATTGAGTTTTTTTATCTTCACTTCTCCCACCAAATTAAGACTCATCTCCACATTTTTGTCTTTTATTCTAACTTCTTTGATTCCCGTACTCAAAATCTCACTAAAAAACCTATCGCCGGGAGATTTGTCTGATGTATTGTTTTTGAAAACTAAATCTAACATCAGGAAGATTTTATCACACTAAATAAAAAATCACCACAGACATGGCGATTTTTTATTTAGTTATTTAGATAATTCTTCTTTCACTATCCGACTAACTATTTGACCGTCGGCTTTGCCTTTTACCTTGACCATTACTGCTCCGATTAGCTTGCCCATTTCTTTAACATCTTTCACGCTCATGTCGGCAATTGTTTTCTTGACCTCACTTCTTACATTTTCTTCCGACATTTGCTCCGGCATATAAGCCATTAACATTTCGGCTTCTTTTCTTTCTCCTTCGGCAAGCTCTGGTCGTCCGCCTTTTTCATATTGTTCTGTGGCATCTTTTCTTTTTTTTATCTCCGACGCAATAACCGCCACCACATCATCGTCGTTAAGCTCGCTTCTTTTTTCAATCTCTTTATTTTTAACCGCAGACAAAACCATACCCAGTAAAGTTCTTTTCTGAGAATTACCGCTCTTTAAAGCATCCTTCATTTCCTGTTGGATTTTTTCTTTTAACATTTTATAGATCTAATTTTTGTTTCATTTTGCGTTTCTCTTCTTCAAAGGTATCTTCATCGTATTTGCCTAATTTTTCCAATTTCCTTCTTAGCTCGCTTAGATGCAAACCCATGATAGCAGCATTTTTTTCTTTTCTTTCGGTTTGTTTCTTTTCCCTGTGCTGAGATTTTTTAGCTTTAATCAAAACTCCGCTTTGCTGAACAAAACGATTAAAACGCCTTAATAAACTGCCCACGCTTTCATTTGGTTTTCTTTTTACTTCAACCATAATTAACCTCCCCTCAAATGCTGTATATAGTATACAGTATTTTGTATTCAGTATAAAAATTTATACGAAACACAAGAGACTAAACACTATTTTACGATTTTCGAACCAAGAGGTTTACCACCCAAAAGATGGATATGAAGATGAGAGACGAGTTTACCGCCATGCTCACCTTCGTTGATAATGAGTCGGTAACCTTTTTCGTGAACGCCTAATTGTTTTGCAACTTTTTCGGCGACAAGAAGCGCTTGACCTAAAAGTGCCGCATCCTTTTGGTTGAAATCATGAAGAGCTTCATAATGCTTCTTGGGAACAACAAGCACGTGCACCGGGGCTTGAGGATTAATATCCCTTATCACCCAAAACTCCTCGTCCTTATAAACAACGTCGGCCTTCAACTCTCCTTTTATGATTTTACAGAAGACATCCTGTATCATAAGTTTTCGGAGAAATCGTAGAGATAGGGGTTTTGAAACCATCTGCAGGCGAGCGGGCAAGGTGGTCGCCACAGGCGACCGGGCGAGCCGAAGCCGAACTGGAATTCTCGCCGGGAATTCCAGTGTGTTGAAAAACTCTTATCTCTACGACTTCAAACGTTTCTTGACTTCATCCACTATCTTTTCCAACGGAATTGTCTCCTGAATTCCCGTATCCATCTCTCTCAAAATTATTGTGTCGTCCAATGCCTCCTTTTGTCCGAATATCAAGGCAAATTTAACTTCCAGCCTATTGGCAATCCTCAATTGCGACTTGATGCTGTCGCGACCTAATGAAGATTTGGTGTCAACGCCAGCTTTCCTGAAAGATTCAAAAAGAAGAATGCTTTTTCTTTTGGCCGCTTCTCCAAGTTGAACTAGAAAAACTTTAGGCTTGGCTTTTATCTCCGGAACGGAAATGTTTTTCTCCTTAAGCTCAAGAATAATTCTTTCTATACCCGATGCCCATCCTGATGATGGAGTTTTGGAACCGCCTAAAAGTTCAATTAATTTGTCATAACGTCCTCCAGCAACTAAAGTTGATTGAGCGCCAATATTTTCCTCCGGCAGAATTTCAAATACGGTTCTTGTATAATAGTCCAACCCTCTGACCAAATGTGGATTCAATATATACGGCACCTTGGCTTCATCTAAGAACTCCAGAACATGCTTGAAATGCGCATGGCATTCTTCGTCCAAAAAATCAACAAATTGAGGCGTCTCTTTGGAAAGTTCTTTACATGCCTCCTCTTTGCAATCAAGTAATCGCAAAATATTTTCTTTGAATCTTACCTTGCAGTTGGCGCAAGACTTTTTGAGGCGATTTTTGTAGTAATCTTTAAGGGTTTTCAAATATGCCGGACGGCAACTCTGGTCGCCAATGCTGTTTATGTGGACATTATAATTCTTCAATCCCAAACTTTCTATAAATTTATAGGCCAAGAAAATCAACTCTGCATCCACTGCTTCGGAACTGTCGCCAACAGTCTCAACTCCCAACTGAAAAAACTGCCTGTATCTGCCTTTTTGGGGCTGGTCATGTCTGAACATTGGACTGACATAATAAAGCTTCACGGGATGAGGCTTCACATTCATGCCGTTTTCAAGATACGCCCTCATAACAGCCGCTGTTCCTTCGGGCCTTAAAGTCAAACTATCTCCTCCTTTGGTTCTTAACGTATACATTTCTTTCTGAACAATATCTGTTGACTCCCCCACTGCGCGAAAAAATAAATCTGTTGATTCCAAAACTGGTGTCTCAATTTTTTCAAAACCATAAAACTCCAGCAGGTTCTCTGCCTTTTTCAAAACATAGCGCCAATATTTCTGGTCTTCCGGAAGTATATCCTGCATTCCTTTCGGCGCCTGGATTGTTTTTTCTTTTTTAGACATTTACAAAAAATCTATGGTTTCAATATACTATCGATGGGATCTTAATAATTTTTGTAATCGGCCAAGGTCTTAAAAATGCTTTGCCCGTCACGAGTGATCTGTTGACCGGACCCCAGCGTCTTGAATCAGAACTTTGAAGACGATTGTCGCCCAAAACAAAGTATTCATTATCATCCAATTTAATAACGGGACCGCCAAGGGTTTTCTGTTCCGAGGCCAAGTAATTTTCATTAAGAACAAACCCATCCGGTTTGTCTTTGTTGTAAATCGTAACCATATTGTTTTTAACCTCTATGGTTTCATCTGGAAGTCCAATTATTCGTTTTATAAAAAATTGCGATGGGTCCAGAGGATACCTGAAAACAATCACGTCACCTCTTTCTGGAACTGAGAAACGATAACTTATTTCATTGACTAAAAGATAATCCCCATCTTCAAAGTTCGGCTCCATAGAAGCCCCCTTAACAAAAAACGGCTGTACCAGATAATACCTGATCGGCAAGATTATAGCAAGCGAAACAACAACGACTTTTATTGTCTCCCAAACAAAAGCAAGAATTTCAGATTTTGCGCTGGGAATTTGAGGAATTTGCGGTTCTTCTTCGTTCATTTGGTTATTTTAACAGATTTTTCATTGAATTCAAATGTTGCTCTGGCCTGGGTCATTTATCGGGCACGGCATAAATTCCTGTTGGAATTTTGCCTCGTACTCACTCCGTCGAGTTCCGTAAGTCCCTCCAAACGACCCAGGCCTGCGCTTAGTTTTATCAAACAAAAAAGCGGGCGAGATTATCGCACCGCCTTACTCACATATATGAGACCAGGCAACGACAGTTGCCGCTAAACCAACAACAGCAAACACCACTTGAGCTCCTCCCAGCACCCAAAACCCTACTCCTAAAAGTACAATGTTCTGCCAAAATCCCTCTGGATTTGTGAAAGATCTTGCTCCCAAGAAAATCCACACGGGAATAAGAGCAAATACCCAAATAAAAACCGTAGCCACAAGACCAATAATAAATCTCATCGCCATACCACCGATTTTAAAAAAAATAACTTTAATTATCCTAATAGGTAAAACAGTAAAAGTCAAGAGCTTAAATTTTGCATTTTTTTAATAAACCCATATTATTATAACCATGGTTTCAATAAAACTAATCATCGGGCTTGGGAATCCAGACGAGGAGTATCAAAATACCCGTCACAACGTGGGATTTATGTTTTTGGATTACCTTGCCCGCCGAAGCCTTGGCGAAGGCGGGTCGGCAAAAAAGATTGGTACCAATGACTTTGAAGAAGATAAAAAACGCAATGCACTAATATCTAAATCTAGAATTGAAAAGGTATCTGTTGTGTTAGTGAAACCACTTTGCTACGTAAACAAGAGCGGAGAGGTTGTGTCCAAATTAGCCAAATTTTACAAAATAAAGCCGGCCGATATTATTGTTGTTCAGGATGACCTTGATATTGAATTCGGTTCGTTTAAAAACTCCTTTGAAAAAAATTCAGGCGGTCATAAAGGAGTTGAGTCAATCATCAAAGCATTGAAAACCAAAAAATTCTACCGCCTGCGAATCGGGACTTCAGTTCGAGCTCTCCTGAAAGCCCGCGAACAATCCGACAAAAAACGAGATGCTTTTGTAATGAATTTTGTTCTCGCTAAGTTTTCACCTAAAGATCAAGACATCATTAAAAAAATGTTTCCCGCTATTTACGAACGCCTTCTGCAAATTATCTAAATCCTCTAAACCAAAAATCCCCTGAGTTTGTCGAAGGGGATTTTTGGTTTATATACAATAAACTATTCTTCTATTCTCCTCCTTAAATCTCCAATTACACTCTCGGCGTGTTTTACTCCACCAAGGCCAAAAGCCAAACCCATGGCCAAAGCACCCGCCGCGATCAAGCCCGTAATAACGATTTTGATAATATCATCGGCGACTTTTAGTTGAGCCAAGGCTATCAAAAAAGAAAACACAAATACCGCCCACTTGGTCAAAGCTCCCAAAAAGTTAGCTGACATAAGACCGGCTGCTTTTACAGAAGCCTTTACTAATCCCTCCGAAAATTTAGCAACCAAGATGCCTATCAAAAGAATTATGGCCGCAACGATAACATTCGGAAGATAAAAGACAACGGTTCTCAAAAACTCGGAAACCTGTACTAATCCCAAAATGTTTGTCGCCGCCATCAAAAACACCACCACAAAGAACCATTTTACTAACTCGTAAAACAACATCGGGGTGTTCAATTTAAAACCGCTCCTCTCCCAGGCCTGTCTAAAACCTACCTTGCCCAAAGCATTATCTACATGCAATATTTTAACCACATGATAAGCTAATTTTCCAAGCAATTCAGCGACAAGCCAACCAACCAAAAATACAACAACTGCCGCGATCAATTGCGGCAAAAAAAGAGCTACTCCTCCCCAAAGAGTCATTAACGAATTTCTGACAATATCTGATGCTGCTACTACTTCAAACATAACAACACCTCCCTCTGTGCCTCGCCGAAGCCTCTAGGGCGAAGGCGGGTCTTTTTTCTCTTATTTTCACTTATACAGTATAGCATTTCGGAGTTTGGACTGGCATTTTTAAATGTGGATAACCCACCAGTCATTGAACTCTACCAACTTCCAGAAGCGCCTCCGCCGCCAGAACTGCCACCGCCAAAACCCCCAAACCCACTGCCACCTGATCTTGAACTGTCCCCTGATCTTGGTCCGCCTCGACCCCCAATCCACCAAGGCAACGTCTGACCCGTTTTTTTTGCAACGGTATATTTTCTAGAAACAAGGCGATCAAGCCAAAGGCCTAAAGGTATTAAAATCAAGGCCGAAATGAATCCGGAAATTAAAGAAAAAATAAGACTGACAATAATAGCTATTGCCCCACCGACGATTCCCCCGCCCCACCAGGATTTGGAACGAGCTAAAATGCTTCCTGTCCACACAGAAAATATCCATAAAACCCAAAATAAAAATAAGATTGAATCGGCATCGAATCCTCTGCTGTTGTTTGGACTTGTGTTGGGTTTAAATTCTCCTTTTGTTATTGAAATGATGTTGTCCACTCCACTGTCAATGCCGCCGTAGTAATCTCCCTTTTGAAAAGCAGGCTTTAAGATATTTTGTATTATCCAAAAACTCTGGGCATCGGTCAGAGATCCCTCCAAACCATAACCGACCTCGATCCGCATCCGCCTATCATCACGGGCGATAAGAAGCAAAATGCCGTTGTTTTTTTTATTTTTTCCTATTCCCCAATCCTCGAAAAGTTTTACGGCAAAATTTTCAACGGTGTCTCCGCCGAGATCGGCAATGGTGACCACTGCCAGTTCGTTGCTGGTATCTTTTTCAAAATTACTAATTTTAATTTCTAAAGCCTGTCTCTGTTCTACTGTAAGCATCCCCGCAAAATCATTTACAAAACCGGTTTTAATACCAGGGCTCTGGTAAGCAAAAACAAGCAAGGGAACTAAAACAAAGAGACCGCTTAGCATCTTGGGGAGTCTAAGCATGGATAATTTGAAATTGATTAGAAATTAACCCCGGGAACTTTTTCTGCTCCGGATTGAGATTCAAAATACGGCTTTGCGCTAAATCCGTAAAGACGAACAAAAACATTTGCCGGAAATCTTTTTAGTGTCGTATTGTAAGTCCTTACCGTATCATTGAACCTGCTCCTTTCCACGCTTATCCTGTTTTCCGTACCTTCAAGTTGGGCCATCAAAGTCAGAACGGTTTCCGAAGAACGAAGCTGAGGATAGTTTTCCAAAACAACAAGCAATCGGCCAAGAGAATTCTCCACATCATTGGCAGCTTTTACTTTATCGTCTGTGTTGGCAGCTCCGGCATAACGAGTTCTGGCTTCAGCCAAATCACCAAATACTTTTTGTTCTTGCGCCATAATGCCCTTTACCGAATTAACCAAGTTTGGTATTAAATCAAATCTTCTCTGATATTGGGTTTCGACTTGAGCCCATTGGCCGGCAATATTTTCATTCGCCTTGACCAAACCATTATATAGAGACCACGAATACAAAACCACGACCACTACTATACCGACAATTATCCATGTAAATTTATTCATATTATGTATAGTAATACTTTTTAAACATAAGTTCAACTGGAGCGAAGTTTTTAAGTTGAAAATAAAAAAGCTCCCCTTTGGGAGCCATCTGTTTTTAAATATTTACCAGCTTCCAGAAGCGCCTCCGCCACCGAAACTGCCTCCTCCAAAACCGCCAAAACTGCTTGAACCTGATGAGCTGGAAGATGACCAGTTTGAAGAATTTGAGTAGTTTGAACTACTACTATAAGAATTTCGCTTCGGCCTGGGATGTCGTTTTTCTTCGGCATCTTCTTTGTCCGACTTGGCCTTCGATTTGGCGCTTGCTACAAGCGCCATTGCCTCGGCAAACAGAGCGACCACTAGAAGCCAGTTGACCGACTGGTTATCGGCCGCACTTCTAGCCTTCCGATATTTGTCTTCGGCTTGATCAAGATACTTGCGGCTTCTGTCTTTCACATCTTTATGTTCCAATTCTTTCCGAGCTGCCTTGATGGAATCGGGAACCGAATCAATTAATTTCGAGCTTGTGGCCTTAGCGTCATTTACTTCCTGAATTTTATTTGTAATTGCTTCAAGGAGTCCCGAGGACGTCGAGATCGCCGTGAGTAGTGTCACGATTTTGTTGTAAATCGTTTCCGAGTTCATCCGATCGGAACTTCGATGCTCTTCCTGCAGTAATGCCAGTTTCTTTTTTTGACTTTCAAGATCTGCAGGCAACTTATTCAGGCGATTTTCAAGATTTGACCAAACTTCTTTTGGATTGGTCTTTTGAAGTTGCTCTAGTTTTTCACGAGCTTTTGGAATTTTTTGTTCAGCTTCTTTGATATAATTTTCGCAATTCACGAGTGAGCGGATATTTTCATCATAAATATTTTTTAGATATTTTCGCCGAATCTCCGCTTTATAGATAAAAATTCCAATTACTATTAGCACAATAATTGCCAGTCCCGTTGGAATAGCAATACTAAGAAATGCCGCCACTTGTTCGTCCTGAAGCTTCTGTTCGGCGGCCGCCTTCTCTGCGGCAATTTTTCTTTCTTCAAGGCGTGCCTCAAAGGGCTTAATGCCTAGATTGGTCAGAATTGCATCAATACCAGCCATAATACCCTTGGTCAATTTGGCGTTCTTGGCTGCTGTAGGCAAATCGACCGATTCCTTAAAATAAGGAATTATTATGTCTCTGATAATCCGTCCGCTTTGGACATCGGTTAGATCTGATTCCATTCCATATCCGACTTCAATCCTCATTTTTCTTTCATTAGGAGCAACCAGTAACACAACACCATTATCCTTCTTTTTATCTCCAACGCCCCACGACTGGGCCAGTCCGAGAGTGTAATCCTCCACGGTCTCACCTTCCAAAGACAGAACTGTTACTACAGCCACTTCAATAGATGTTTTTTCGCGATAATCCCGAAGTCGTGTTTCGGTCTGCTGTTTGGTCTCGGCTGACATTATATTCGCAAAGTCGTTCACATATCCGACTGGCTTAGGATAGTTCGGAACAGCAAATGCAATTGCGGCCACAATAACAAAACAAACCATCAGAAAGCTTTTCTTAGCCATTATCTGCTACCTCCCACAATAACCTCATCGGACAACTCATCAACGTCGTCATTTCTTCTTGGGAAATATTTCGCCAATTGTCTTCCTATGCTTTCCACAACAGCACAAATTCCAACATGGAAGTTTCCATCTTTGAAATAAAGAGTCATAGCTTTTGCCATATTATCCCAGTATCCCTGCGGAAGCTTGGAATAAATTCCAGAGTCTCCAAGAATAGTGAATGTCCTCTCGTTCAAAACAATAAGAATCAGTATTCCTGTCTTATCGCGAGTTTTATGCATACCCGCCGTTTCAAAATCTCGAACGGCCTGTTCATGAACTCTGCCCATCAGATCATGATCACAGTCAAGAATAATCTCGACACGGATTTCTCCTGAAGTTTGCTTCTCGGCTTTGACAATAGTTGTTTCAATCTCCTTGAGCTGATCAGCAGAAAAATAATCTAGAACTTGTTGTTGTTTT
Source organism: Candidatus Yanofskybacteria bacterium RIFCSPHIGHO2_01_FULL_41_26 (assembly GCA_001794055.1). Taxonomy (GTDB): domain Bacteria; phylum Patescibacteriota; class Minisyncoccia; order 2-02-FULL-40-12; family GWA2-44-9; genus 2-01-FULL-41-26. Next base: position 45,748 of record MGJB01000015.1, read on the forward strand.
TCAGACATTACTTTCTCAAGTCTCTAAAGTCCACCTTGGGAGCTTTATTGGCGCCTTCTTCGGCTTTAAAGTACGGAAACACTTCAAAACCAAACCAATTAGCGACAAGATTGGTCGGGAAAACATTTCTTGTCGAATTATAATCAGCGGCCGATTTGTTATAACGCATCCGTTCAACAGAAATTCGATTTTCGGTCCCTTCAATCTGATCCTGTAGCCTTAGAAAATTTTCGTTGGCTTTGAGTTCTGGGTACTTTTCCATTACCACCATCAGCCGCGTCATTGCGCTTGAAAGTTCGCCTTGCGTCTGCTGGAACTGGGCCAGAGCCGCGGCATTTGGTATCTGGTCTGCCTTTATATTTACCTGGCCAACTTTTGCTCGAGCTTCGGTTACGGCAACAAAGGTTTCATTTTCATGAATTGCATAACCGCGTGCTGTTTCCACAAGGTTCGGCACCAAATCCGCCCTGCGCTGATAGACGTTTTCAACCTGTCCCCAGCTAGCCCTGGTTGCTTCACTTTTGGTGACAAGAGTGTTATAAGAATTCAAAACAGTTCCCCCTACGGCACAACCACCGATAAGAATAGCCGCGACAATTACGCCAACAACCCCAAGTGTCCATTTGCCCATGTGGTTTTCTTCTCCTGTTTTTGTTAAAGATCCATTTGGCAGGGTTCGGAATGAACTCTGCACACCTTGGATATAATAAATGAATAAGTGGTTTTTGTCAAAATAAATTCCCAGAAAGAGCCAATTATTTATTATGCTTTAGTTTATATATCGCTAAGAATTATTAAGGTATTTAATAATGTTTATAATTCTTTAATAATCTTAGATATCCCCACGGTATTTAGAGATTCCATTTGCCCATCCAGAGATTTGCCTAGCTAACATCGAACTTCCTTTCACTCTAACCCTTAGAAGACTGCGTTTTGATTTTTTTAAGACGTAATAACGTGAAAAATTTGCTTGAGAAAATCCGGTTACATTGGCCCAGTAATCAACAGCTTCGTTTAATAGCTTCGGGCTATTTTTCCCAATATAAACATCCAGACTAATTTCTTCTTTCTTGACTCTTCCAATACCCTCAAGCCACTTCAAAAATAATTTTATTAAGTTGGGATCAGAACTTGTAAACCGGACTCCCTTTTTTAAATCACTATCTTGTTTGTTCAATAACCTTTCCCTCCAATATAAGACGACTCCCATCAGCCACAATTCTCTTTTGGAAATTTGTCCAATATCTTTAGCGGAGGTTTTTTGTATCTCCTCAATTGCTTTGTGGGTTTTTAAAGTTCTTATTTTTGAACCTCTTTGAACTGCCTCAATTCTCTTTTTTTTCAATCTTACCAGCTGGGGTTCAGACAATTTTATGCCCCGAAACCAGTAAGAAAGAGTTGATTTTGGAACAGAACAAAATTTTTGAATTTCTGAATACGAATACCCTCCTTTTCGAAGCTCAGTTGCAAAATCTTTGGGATCAGTTTTTTTCATATGAACTAGGCTACTTATTTACTACTAACACATTAGCACGGTTCAATAGACCTTGAAAATACCCTTATCCACAGCCAATATCTGAAGCTCTACATTGTTTTATATTTTTTATCTATTTGAAGTTCAAATTTACTTTTGAATTACAAAGTCCATCCAAATTTTACCGAAAGGATCGTTAAACTTTTTTAAATCTATTATCTTAAAATCGGCTTTTTCGATAGATTCTCTCAATTCTTGTTCTGTCCAGAACTTACGAAAACGTTTTTCTTTTTTACTGAAACCTTCTTTGATATACCACCCCTCTTTACTCTCCGATGATTCAGTAGAGCTGACAAGGGCAACTCCTCCTGATGTTAAAACTGAACTTATTTTTTCAAACATTCCAGGGATTTGTTTTTTTGGAAAAAGGTGAATGAAGGCAAACGCTAAAACTCCGTTGAATTTTTTACTGAATTCAGTTGTTAGAAAGTCCCCCACTATAATGTCTGATGCGGGGTTTCTTTTGCGAGCGTAGTCAGCCATTTTAGAAGAAATTTCTATGCCGGTTGCCTGGAAACCTTTTTTATTTAAAACGCTTATTGCTAAACCGACGCCACACCCAATATCTAGTATTCTCCCATCAGATTTAATATAGCGCGAAAAATAAGACATCGAGTTTTCTGTAACCGGCCGAAGATCTTCCACTCTGGCTTCATATTCTGCTGATAAGGCATCATAGGTATTCTTGTGGATTATTAGAGAATTCTTCATAAAAATTGGCTTTATTACTGATAAATACGAAATAAATACCACTAGTATCTAGTTCGTGTTTCTACTATTTCGCAAAATTTCATGGCATTGAGCAGATTGTCTTTTAATATTGCGAATGTATTGGCATGTTTTGTTTCGTCAATAAACCCATTCCCGTAAAGCACAACTTTTACTCGCGTCGTAATATCAAAAATAGCAATATATCCCACGAGCTTTAATCTTCCATAAACTTTATCGGACATCCGCGGCCTAAATTCATAACCCTTCAGCTTTAAAACCGGATTTGAAAGATTAAACGAAGCCGCTATCCAAGCAGAAATAAGTCGAAGTCTCATTGTGTTATAACCGCTTCCAACATCGTCATCTGTGGTGCAACCAAATTCATAAAGCTGTCCTGAGCGTTGGCCAACTTGAATGTTGCCTAGTGCAATAAAATTCCAGCCCTTAATGGAGGTCACTGGTCTTGGATCACCATAGTGTTTCAGCCAACTATTTTGATCGGCAATTGCAAGCTTGAAATGATCTTCCAACGTCCAGATTGCCTTATGTGCCAACTTTATCGTATATCCTCCCAGCCAAGATTGATATTCAATTGAATTTGGATCGAAGCGAGAAGATTCACCGTTATGGACACTACCCATAGTAAAATAATTTGCCCCTTTTTCTACGTCAAGCCCGAACCTCTTCCATGTCTTAGTCATTTCACAGGCCATCCAGCCGTTGATATACTCACTGGGAATGTTTTGGAATATTAATTTATATCCAATCTCATGCTCCACTTTCCTGAATCTCGGAAGCCAGATAAGCTGAAGAAGCCTAGCTAATTTTTCTAATATGGTCTCGATCATGGCTTGTTGTCAATTTTTGTGGGTATTTTTCCAAGTATCTTTTTAATCTTGAGTTTATTAAACCACTTCTTCCCTATTATTCGGGCTAGTTTATTCTGGGTTCTCTTTCTGCCAAAAATAATGAACAACCCCACAAAGAAAAGCCAGGAACCGGGAGTAAACGGCGTCAGTAATGAAATAATCCCCCATAAAATTAAAATGCCAGCCAAGACATCCCGAGAATATTCAACTAATTTTTTATAAAAATTTTTATATTTCATTTCAAAACTCAAAAATAGAAAAATATTGAAAATCCCAGCTTTTAATAACTTTCCAAAATGCAACCACCAAATCAACCCTCGGTTTATTTCCGTGTGTCATATTCATACAATGTGGCTGGACTATAGTGTCTAGTATTAGACCAATGAGGGTATTCTAAGGGTTTTTGGAGGTCTTTTCCAGAGTTATTTTGACCCATCTTGGTCGGAACTATAATTTAAAAATTCTTAGGTTGTTACTATCCTTTCTCTCCTCAATGCTTGTGTTTTTAACTATCGGCAGAACTAACGATTCCATTTCTCCCTGGCACTCATAATCTGAAATAAAGTATTTTTCAGCTTCTTCCTTTGTACTCTCATCCAGATTTATTGCAATCGTAATGTGAGGTTTAAAGTCAATCTCGTATTCTTTGGTGGAGTCGTCCACATAAGTACTATAATCTTTTAGGACCTTCTTTAATTCTTTCTGTAAATCAACAAGAAAATCATTTTCTTGAGCAATAAGCATGCATATATACTTTCCATCAGATCCTTTATCGACAACTACCTTATCAAAAACTAGCTTCTTATCAATTAACCTATTATTCTCTATTATTCTAATTATTGAGAATTGTAGATCATTAATCCGATTCTCATCAATATAGCGGGGCTGGATAAGGGTAATGTGAAGATCAACTGGCTCAAAGTATTTATTCAAAAATTCATCAAACCATTCCGGTTTTTTAGTGAGGCTTACTTTTATATAAACTGCAAATATTTTCATAAATTAAGCATCTCTCCCTAAATATTATTCTAGCTTTTTGGCACCTAGGTTTTGAAAAGACCAAAGTCCATTTTCACTATCATTGGGTGGTTGAAACCAACCTACGTGGTGGCTTTTATATTTATTAATATTGTTCTCAAAATAAATATTTAGCCTAATTTCACAAACTGAACTATCTAGATTTTTGTATTGGTTAAGTTCGTTCACTGGCGGAACTGGCAATGTATAGTATATGCCCTCCTTTGGCGGCAATGATAATTTATATCCGCGGTCGTTTCGACTTATTTTAAGATTGTATTTTTTATATGCCCCTGTATCTGGGACAATTTCTGTAATGTACACGGCATGATTGCTACCATTTCGAAGTTGAAACTCCCAACAATAACCATCTCCAAGCTTCCTTGCTTGTAAAAATACTTCTGCAAACTTTTTTAAATCAAACTGTTGTTTAGAAATACGATATGCAAAAATTCCTATAAAAATTGTAGCTAACGCTGAAACAGCTTCCCAACTAAAAGTAGAGGCGATAATCCTAAATACAAGATAGTCAATTAGATTAAAGTGATAATACATTTAAATAAGCTTTTAGGTCTACCTCGATACTTCCAACCTTGGCTGCCAGGCTTGGATTCGAACCAAGATACACGCCTCCAGAGGGCGCGGTCCTACCGTTAGACGACCTGGCAAAATAACTTACTCATTCTACAACAAAAAAACCGTTTTTCCAACGGTTAATTTGACACCAAAACAAAACCTCATATCTTCAAGAATCGTCGAATGGCCACGAAACTTGAAGTCACTCCAATTAGAATTCCGATAAAGAAAATAAGGGGCACAAATTGGAAAATATTGGAAACAAAATAGCTTATTAAACTAACCCCGGGCATTAACCCTTCTACTTTGGGCGAGATAAAGAAAATGGCGGGATAGAATAACACTGTCACAACTCCTGCCGCCAATACCCCATACATCCCCCCTTCAACAAGGTAAGGCGCTTTGATGTGCCAATTAGAACCTCCGACCAAGCGCATTATCTCTATTTCCTGTTTTTGGCTGTAAATAGTAAGCCGAATAGTATTGAAGGTCACCAGAATTGCAATCAATGCCAAAGCCATGGTTAACAAAAATCCCCAATTTTGGAGTCCGCCGGCAATGACTTGAACTCTTTTAATAACTTGCTCATTTTCATAAAAATTTATCTTATCAACTAAACTCCTAAACTTATTTCCCTCAAGAAAAGTGACAATAGAAGCATATTGAGATGAATCACTCGCCTTTACGTTCAAAGATGCCTGCAGAGGATTGTCATTCAATTCTGCTAAAGAATCCTGAACTAAAGCATCTCCGGCATGTCTTGCTTTAAATTCGCTCAAGGCCTGATCTTTTGAAACATATTCAACACTCTTTACAGCACTCACTGCCTGGAGATCCTTTTTAACTTGGTTTATTTCCTGTTCGGATGCATCGTTTTTGAAGTAAACGCTTACATCCACCTTTTCTTCCAGATTCGATACAACTTGAGAAGTAAGGTAGTTCAAAGACATCAGTCCGGAAAACAAGAACAGCACTAAAACCATAACGCCAGTGGTGCCCATGCTTAAATAAGTATTCCTTTTGAAATTGGTCCAGCCTACATTAAAAACTCTTTTTGCTGTTGATTTAAAATCTTCCATATTAAATTACATATTTACCGTTTTCTACCTGATCTCTGACTATCTTCCCTTTCTCTATGCTTATAACCCTCCTACCGATAGCGTTTACCACTTCTCTATTGTGAGTAGCTAATATAACGGTCGTACCAAGTTCATTTATCTTCATCAATAATTTTACCACATCATAAGTATTCACCAAATCCAAATTCCCGGTCGGCTCATCGGCTAATATAATTTTTGGTCGGTGTATCAAAGCTCTGGCAATCGCTAAACGTTGTTTTTCTCCGCCCGATAATTGATGGGGAAAACTTTTGAGCTTATCCCCCAAACCGACAATTCCCAAAATCTTAGGGACATCGCTATTTACTTCGTCTTTATCTGCTCCACAAACTTCCATAGCAAAAGCAACATTTTCAAAAGAAGTTTTCGTAGACAAAAGTTTGAAATCTTGATATACAGTTCCGATTTTTCTACGAAGCAAAGGAATCGCCTTGGAAGGAATTTCAGACATATTAACGCCGTCTAAAACAATTTCTCCTCGAAACGGCCTTATCTCGCGAGTCAAAAGACGAAGTAGGGTTGATTTGCCGGCTCCAGCCGGTCCAATGATAGAAACGAATTCTCCGTCTTTAATATGCAAATTTATTCCGTTCAGTATCTCTATACTCTCGTCATTATCATAAATTGTAGAAACATCTTTAAATTCTATCATTTGTTTTTGGCTTGAATAAATTTATCCAAGTCGCCATCCAGTATCTTGTCTGGTTGGGACGATTTGATTCCGGTTCTATGGTCTTTAACCATCTGATATGGATTCAAAACATAAGACCTGATCTGGCTTCCCCATTCTATCTCACGCCTTTCTGATTTCAATTCGGAAAGTTCTTCTATTTTGGCTTCTTCCATTTTCTGGGCCAGACGAGAAACAAGCACTTGCATGGCTTTTTCTTTATTCTGGCCTTGAGACCTTTCCGACTGAACGGCAACTGCAATTCCAGTAGGGATATGGATTATTCTGACGGCAGTCTCCAGTTTGTTTACATTCTGCCCTCCTGGCCCCGATGAACGGAAAGTATCTATTCTTAAATCGTTAGGATTTATCTTCATGTCTTTGCTTACTAGCTCCGGTAAAATTTCAACCAAAGCAAACGAGGTGTGCCGAAGCCCTTTAGCTGAAAACGGCGATATTCTGACAAGTCGATGAACACCCGACTCCCCCTTCAGTGTGTCATATGCATTCTCGCCGATAATCTCGCAAACAACGTTTTTAACCCCTTTCTGTTCTCCAAAAGATTGGCTAAGAACCGTAAATCCCCAGCCTTTATTTTGAGCATACCGTTGATACATCCTCAAAAGCATCGATGCCCAATCCTGGGCATCCACGCCTCCGGCTCCAGAATATACATATAAAAGAGCCTTGTTGTGTTCGTATTTCGACATAACACTCATAATCATCATACTTCAAAAAAATTTGAATGTGAAGTGATTATGAAACATTGCCCTAATTTCAATTATATGTTTAATTACCACCAAACGAACCTTAACAACAAGGGTTCCAGATGAGAGCTCTTTTGTGGGCAACGGCAATAGGCCTTGTGATCATATTTTTCTTTGGATCTCAAATCCACTATTTGACCGAATATTTAACGACGAATCAATTTGTGATTCTTGTCAGTACCTGGTTTTGGTGGCTTAGTGAGATATCGCTTCAGATATTTTTTGCGGTAGTAGTACTTGTTATAGCCATGGTAATTTTTAGGCGTCTAACGCAAAGATCAGAAATGGTTAAAGTTATCCCGAGAAAAAATGCCGACAAAACAAAAACTTCCATTTTTTCTAAAACCAAAGAGATTCCTAAGCCGACTGTGCGTTTTAAAGACGTAGCTGGAGTAGACGAAGCAAAAGAAGAACTTATTGAAGTGGTTGAATTTCTTAAGAATCCTCAAAAATTCGGCCGCTTGGGAGGTAGAATTCCTAAAGGTGTTTTATTGGTCGGCCCTCCGGGCGTAGGCAAAACTCTTCTTGCCAAAGCGGTGGCAGGAGAAGCCGACAAACCATTTTATTACTATACGGGCTCTGACTTTGTTGAACAATATGTCGGCGTAGGCGCATCCAGAGCCAGGAGTTTGTTTTTAGAAGCGGAAAAAAATGCCCCTTGCATTGTTTTTATAGACGAAATCGATGCCCTTGGTAAACGAACTCTATCTGCCTCAACTGGTGGAGACAGAGAATATGATCAAACAATAAATAGTTTTCTTTCTGAAATGGATGGCTTTGAAGCCAATCGAGGCATAATGATAATTGGAGCGACAAATCGTCAAGATAATTTAGATGATGCCTTTCTAAGGCCTGGCCGATTTGACCGGATAGTCCAAGTCAATCCTCCAGACATAAAAGGACGCGAAGATATTCTTAAGGTTCATACCCGGCCTCCGGTTATTCTTTCTTCTAGCGTAAACCTTAAAAATATTGCCAAAATAACTGCCGGTTTTTCCGGAGCCGATCTGGCCAATCTCGTTAACGAAGCGGCAATAAATGCCGTCAAAAAAGATAAGAATGCTATTGAAACTAACGATTTCGAAGAAGCAAAAGAGAAAATTAGGTTAGGCAAAGAAAATAAGTCGTTGGCCTCTGTTCTTAGCGAGGAAGAAAAATGGATCACAGCTGTTCATGAATCTGGCCATGGAATAATTGCATCTGTTTTACCGGGAGCCGACCCTCTATACAAGATCTCCATTATTCCCAGAGGAAAAGCTCTCGGTATTACCGCTCAAACCCAAGAAAGAGATAAATACAACCTAAAGAAAAGCTATTTGGAAGAGTTGATCTGTATTCTTCTTGGAGGAAGAGCGGCTGAAGAAATTATACTAGGCGAAAAAGAAATTACTGCCGGCGCTCAAAATGATTTTGAACGCGCAACCGAAATTGCAATTCACATGGTTTGTGAGTTTGGGATGAGCAAGCTTGGCCCGGTTAATTATAGAGTAGAATTCGGGTTTAACAATTCAGGTATAGTGAGCGAACAAACCAAAAGAGACATCGGCAGCACCATTAAAGAAATCCTGGAAAATGCATACCAAAAAGTTAAAGAAATCATTGATAAAAATAAACCAAAAGTTTTAAAAATAGCCAAAGCGCTGATGGAAAAAGAGACCCTGGAAAGAGAAGAGATAGAAACATTAATCAAAGAGTCCTAAAGGACTCTTTTTATTATTCATCTTGAGTTTAACAAAATTGGAGCCGCCTCCCAGATTTGCACTGGGGACCTTCTCGTTACGAGTGAGATGCTCTACTGGCTGAGCTAAGGCGGCATTGATTATATTTAGGTAATTATATCAAAAAATTCTTTTTTTACAACGCATTTTTTGATATTTTGAGCGGGATAGTGGATGACCTTAGAACCTATTGGCAAACCACATCCAAGTTATTTTCTATGCCGATTATGACACCAGAAAGTGCCAAACTAACCGATAATACAACGAGTGAAAATTAGTTTTATAAAGACTCGAGTTTCCCTTTTAGGTCATTAAGTACTCCAATAAGTCTCCGTTTGACTTCTTCTTGGACATCTCTCGATAACCCTCGGTTTTTTACATAATTAACTAAAGACTCAGGCTGCAAAAAACTTTCTTGAGATCCGACTAGAGATTTCATAATTTCATCTGCCTCAGATAATTGATGGCTTTCTAAGTTTTCTTTTGTCATATTATTAGTATATACTTTCCATCTTATTATATCAAGTCTTGGAGCGGGATAGTGAATGACGTTAGAACCTATTGGCAGTCATCTAATGATTTGTTTTATATACCTAACTTGCCAGGGAATCAGTGTTAACTATAGCTGGCATTAAGCCCACCGATATGCCAGTGCTAAACTGAGTAACGGCTGAAGAGACAAAACTGCCTACCACGAGCCTTACTTGCGGTTGTGGTATCGCAACTTCACTAAAAGCTGTAACTGCTAAATCGGGTTTATCCATAGCCCCAAAAGAAGCTAACTGGTTATTTGCATTCTCCATTATTGGGTTGGTTATGCTATCAACCTGTCCTTTTCCAAAAATAATCATCCCCACTATTCCTAAAATTTTTCCTACATTTTTTCTATTCATTACACTAAATTTATCATAAAAAAGAGTAAAAATCAATATCGTGTCCTCGTTTCGGTTCTGATAATCAAATTTTGTCTCATAGTACTCTTGCACAAAAATTTAATGTGGACTGTCAACAATGCATGATGGACAGTTTTTAAGAGCCCATGCACAACATATTTCTATATGGGCAACATAAATTTATTTTTATAGATATTTCTATCTTTCCAAGTAAACTTATTCCACATCGGCATTTTTATAAAAAAGTTCCCACTTCTAAATTTAATAGATTTATTTATTCTTTTGTAAACTTCTTCGGAAATACAAACCCTCAAGTCTTCTGTTGTATTAGACAAAAATCCTAAAACCGATGGCTTAGCCAGAGAAGATAGTTTTACTGCATAATTGGTGGCGTTTCCTACCCAGACCAAATCATTGTTATTTTCTCCTCGTATACCACCACGAACAACCAAAATTTTACCAACATCAACTCCTATTCCAATATCAAAATTCAATCCGAATAGTTTCTTATTTTCTCTAAAATATCCCTGAATTCTTGGCTTTAGAATTTCTTTTACAAACCAAGACATCTGTAGTCCAGCCCTGACAGCATTTGTGCATTTACTACTACCTATAAAAACTACAAGAACCCCATCTCCATTGAAACTTCGTAGTTCCCCCCCATTCCCTCTTGCTATTTGAGCAACTCCCCAAAGGAATGATTTATACATTTTTACTGCCGTTTCTCTGCGAAATGCATCAACAATTTTAGTGGATTCTTTAATATCTATGAAAAGCATTGCAAGGTCAAGTTCCTTTCCATAATTTCCAAGTTGAATATCATCTATTTCGGGTATAACATAACCAGAAGCAATCTCGTATTTATCTGTAAAGCAATTTCTTATCTGCTTTTCTAGTTCTTCCTTAGTAACCATATGAAAAAAAATAAACAATATAGCCTAACAATATCAGGGCGCTTCCTGACATAAACAGAATAACGGCATATTTAAAGCGAGTGTGTTTTTCAGAGGCTATTTTAGAATTAATATAAACCTGGTTCAATAATTCGTTCTCGTATTTGTTTTCTGTTAAATCGTCTATCTTTTTCTGATAATCAGACTTAGACATATTATTAATACTGCCGAAATATGTTACAGACAAAGATGATTGCGGGGCGTTTAGTTTAGGACTTACGGCCAATATAGACAAAACTATACTTATTAGAAAAAAAATAATCCCAGTCAGGGATATAAAGAAAAGGGAGAGGTCGCATATTAGATAGGTTTCCTCTATTGCTCTTAAAATATGTGGGGCGATAATAGTTAGTATGATTCCTTGAAATGCCAAAAATATACTAACCTTGTGGTCTGCCGAATTAATCCATCCCTGTATTCTATTCAGTGTATCTTTTAGAAATTCAGTTTTATTCATTCATCTAATTTTAATATTTCTTGACAAAAGTTCTTTCCATGTATCTCGCACCATCTAACAGGAGTCATTCTGTACGCCTTGCTGAAATCAAAATTCTTGTCTTGTTGTACATTCATAGTATCCCAAGCCTTCCTTTTTACGTCATTAGGACATCCACAAGTATGAAGAACTGATTCAGAGTTATCTTTTAGGAATACATCGAATACCCTTTCCGAAACTATCAAATCATTTTCTCCTCCGATTGAAGCAAGTTTAGCAGCCATATTAACTGGCTTTCCAGCCCAAACCTCATTGCTTTTATCTGTTTTACCCTCCATTACTCGAATCCCGATTCGCTTTACCAGGACAGTTTTTCTGTCCATTCCTATATGACAACTTAATTTTTCCATATTTTCTGGCAATACCACTTCGTCAGCCATAACAAAACCTACTATGGTTTTGAAGGTAATTGCTGATGCCAAGGCATGATATCCACGGTTACTGTTAAAAAGCCCGAATGCTCCATCGCCTCGCACGTCAATATAAGAGGCTCCGAATTCATTTAAGACTTTCACAGCAGTACCAGTAAAATATTGGTATATGCTTGCTGTAAATTTATCTTGTTTCTGTGCGCTCAGTTGAGTAGAGTTCTTCATGTCTATATAAACACAGACGACATCATTAAGTCTCCACCAAGTATTAGATTCGAGAGGTACAGTGTCAGTTAGAGGAATTCTATCCTTCTGCTCAACCTGCTCTCCTTGCCTAAACCTTTCTGTGGTCGAATCTATAATATTCAGAACGCTCTCAAGGAATTGATTATTTCTATTTATACTCATGGGCAAGAATATAGCAAAAACTGGCTGAAATAGCCAGTCTTATTATCAGAAATTAAAAAGCGGATTGATATTATCGCACCGCACTTTATTCGACTAAATTTGATAGCCGAATAATCTCCAGGTAGTTTCACTATTCGGATGACATTTCATCTGATGCACTTGAATAAGTGACCTTTTGACGTTCAGATGGCAAGACGGACATCTCAAGCAGCAGGATTCTCTGGACCTAAAACTATTTGTGTTGTGATTATTACAATCGCATTGATGAGTACAGTCTCGTGAGTGTTTCATTATACCTCCGATTTCATTGAACTTTCTTTCCAGAGAGATTCTTTTACCACATTTCCTTGTTCGTCTTTGAAAGCCACAAATATTAGTACGCCAGACCTTACACTGGCAACTCCTTGGACAAATTCAGTGAATACACGTCCATCGGGAAGAGTATGGCTGTAGAGTTGGATAGAAGGATTGGAGTCAGACCTTCCTAAATGATTTCTCTTGCAAGCCTTTGCCATAAGTTCACATGCCCAAAGGTTGTGGGACACCATCATGATTGGTGGCTCCTTTTAATATCAATACCAGAAACAACACAAACAGCTTGCATTGCAAATTTTACTGGCTCTGGAACTACGAAACCATAGGGTGTAGCGTCCTTTGGCGGTTCGGCAACTTTTTCTATATTTAATCCGCTCCCATAACCTGCATAACTAGCAGTACCAGTAATGAGCATTGCCCCATCATTCAGGACAAGACCCATACCGCTGTCGTTATTAAAAACAAACACATCGCCAGGCTTGAAGTTGGTTCTTCTTTTTGCCATTCTTTACTCCTTCTCTTCCTCAAGATAGATATCCAGGTGATGTCCTCCAGCACAAAGTTTGATTTTCAGAACCTTGGTCTCTTTTTCAGACCATTGCACTGTGAGATGAAGTCTTTCGACCCCAGCCTCGGTTATTTTGGCTCTAACTCTTTGACAGAATACCTCTTGGTCAGGAAGTGGCATATGCGCAAATCGAGAAAAAACTTCCAAGTTATCAAAGAACAGTTCAGTACCCGTATCGACTGACGGAATACGGTAAGGTGGATTGCTTTTCTCTCCAGAGAAAGCCCTAGCCATATTCTGTTCTCGCCATCCATCAGGAGATTCATAACCTTCAAAAAGGTCTTTCAAGTTTCCATGAACAGCATCCCTATAAGCAATGACTGGAACAGCGACTTTTTGCACGTTTTACTCCTTGAATACTGCTACAACATACTACCATAGATTAGAGTTTTTGCAAGTTTGAAAACCGCATTGGTCAATACTTTTTATGGAAATTACCTGTATTTTTAGTGTAATTTATATGTAAAATCGAGTAATTTGATGTTTAAATAAAGCAATTTCGAGGCATCAGAGAATATTAAGGATATATTATAACCAACCATCTGGGCATCAGAAAAAGTTGTTCCAGATTGCTTTGACTATATAAAGTCCAATAAGCAGAGTCGACATCATAAGAAGATAAAGTCCCAAAGACAAAACACCTCTTTTATCATCTGCCAGCGTTGCCCCTTGTAATTTTCCAACAATGATAAGGGCTAGACTGACGATTGCCACAATGTATAAAGTAAGACCTACCTCTGGTGAATACATGTTGCTGTTGCAACTGGAAAAGGGCTTTATGCCTCTAGGAACCATAAAACCCGCTACCAGGTGCAACCTTTCGGTCGCAATATGTGGGTTTCCCCACATAACGCAGTGCATGCCCTGATAACGGGATTTATATGCACTGCGATTTGATGCCATGCCCCACAGTATCTTGTCGGGTTGTAGGCGGTTAAATTGTTAAATACATTATAACCAAATAGGGTAATTTTTCAATGAGTGGAATCTGGGCATCAGAAAATAAAATACTTGAACTTATTGCCCAAAAATGTTATAATGTAAGAGTAGGCTTCTGGGAATACTCCCAAGGGGTCTGTGAGAACTCAAAAACGATAGTAGGTTGCACTAGCCCATCAGAGTTTCATTGGTTAAGCACTGATTGCTAGTATTATTTCTCCCATTGGGTTAGGCAAAAATCCAATGAAACTCCCCAGTGAGAGGAATAATGAAAGTAATCAGTGTTTTTATTTGGTTCAGCAAGGGTTCTGATGAAGATAAATTAATATTCCAAAATAGAGCAATCGAGCAGGGCAACAGTTCAACTACTGACCCTGGAAACTAAGGAGCATAAGACCTTACTACAATCCTTAGGGCGTGTTTTATAGGGTTTTGAGCAGAGAGGACTACAGATGAGAAACTCTCAAAGGCGGTATCGGGCACCTATCGCCAAGACTTGAAATAAAAGGCGGCAAAATGGAATGCTGGTTAGCCAGTAATTCAAATTAGCAAACTTATATAGTTACTAAAGCGAATCTGCAGTAGGCACACACGACATTAAAGAAGGAGTGATGTGTGGGGCAGGATAAGGAGGAAACTACAAAGCATCTGATTATATTATTTAATTATTTTAATTCTGCATGACGACAGTATAGGATTGGCATCTGGAATGTGGGCTTTTTTAAGAGCTGGACATGCCCGAGTCGCTTCGCAGGCTCCAGCCCTGAAGCGAAGCCCTACGAGGGCAGTCAGCGAGGACGTGTCCGAGATGAGACAGCCCGCCACATGTAGAGGGCGGCTTTTATATCACGACTCAACCTTATGCTGACGACATACTACCATTTGGAGTTTAACTACTAGAACAAAACCTATCATAGGTTGCGAAATGTATGCCCAATATGGCTACTACTATAAACCTCGTATAAACAAAGAAAATAAGCGCATTTTTACTGAGTTTCTTCCGTAATATTGGGTTGTCATCTATTTGAATAGTTTCTTGGTGAGTTGTTGGTTGTTAGAATTAAGGTACCGCTGGAAGGCGGTTTTATGTTATCAAAAAACGCATTACAAGAATTCAAGATTGTTTGGAAAGAAGAATTTGGCGAAGACTTGCCAGATAACTTAGCCCTTGAGGAAGGGGTCAATCTTCTAACTCTACTCGACCAGATTTATCGTCCCGTCAAAAAAGAATGGATGGATGAAAAGGACAAGAGTGATTTTCCAGATTTACCCGCCCCTTAAAAGAGTTTTGGCTGTATTTAGTTAACTTTAATTTTAAGCCAATTTTCCTTTGTATTCTCAGGTTATTTAAGGTAAAATGATAGTATAAAGCGAGTGGCAACCTAACGTGAAAAACACATTAAACAATAAAGAAATAACCTACTTTCTATATTGCCGAAAGTCTACAGATGAAAAAGATAGACAGGTTTTAAGTTTAGACTCTCAAGAATCAGAGTCTCTAAAGAGATTTACCGACTTGAAGATTAAAAAATTGCCCAGAGAATCTGTGAGTGCCTTTGAGCCATACAAGCGACCAGTTTTTGCGGATAT
This sequence comes from Candidatus Yanofskybacteria bacterium RIFCSPHIGHO2_01_FULL_41_26, assembly GCA_001794055.1. Taxonomy (GTDB): domain Bacteria; phylum Patescibacteriota; class Minisyncoccia; order 2-02-FULL-40-12; family GWA2-44-9; genus 2-01-FULL-41-26. The sequence continues at coordinate 61,261 of MGJB01000015.1, forward strand.
GATTGAGCGCATTAAAAAAGGAGAAGCCCAAGGTATTGTTGCCTGGCATCCTGACCGACTTTCCCGAAATCCTATTGAGGCTGCCCAAATCATCTATTTACTGGACATAGGAGTCTTAAAGGATTTGAAATTTTGTAATTATTACTTTGACAATTCACCAGAAGGTAAAATGATGCTCCAAATTACTTTATCTCAATCAAAATACTCTTCAGATAAGTTAAGCGGAGATGTTAAGAGGGGTATAGATAAAAAGGTTGACCTTGGGTGGCGACCAGGATTAGCCCCATTAGGATATCTCAACAGCAAAACCCAAGCCAAAGGAGAACAGTTTGTCTATAATGACCCTTTGAGATTCGAGACTGTTAAGAAAGTCCTCAAGACAATGCTCACTGGTAATTTTACTGCTCCGAAGCTACTCAAGTATGCTAATGACGAACTTTGCTTGCGTCTTCCAGCGACTAAAAAGCGCCCCGAAAGAAAGTTAAGAATCAGCCACCTTTATCGAATTCTAACTAACCCATTTTACTATGGCTGGTATGAGTGGGTAGCAGGTAGTGGTAACTGGGTTCAAGGCAAGCACGAGGCAATGATTACAGAAGCAGAATTTGACCGCATACAATTTCTGTTGGGCAGAAAAGGTAGACCACGCCCCAAAACCCATAAATTCGCTTTTACGGGCATTATGAAGTGCTCTTGTGGGGCAGGCATCACTGCGGAGGAAAAGTTTAAGAGGCAAAAGAATGGAAATACCCACCACTATATCTACTATCATTGTACCAGAAAAGTTAATCCCGAATGTATTGAAAAAGCAGTTGAATTAAAGGAATTAACAAGGCAGGTGAATGTCATTCTTGGTAGATTTACAATATCTGACCGTTTTCAGAAATGGGCGTTAAAGTATCTGCACGAATTAAGAAAAAAGGAAGCTACCGTCAGAGAGCAATCTATTAGTGCCAAGCATCGAGAGTACGAGAGGATAACGACTCAACTAGATAATTTAGTCTTAAAATATACATCGCCAGACAACGAGGATGGAAGGATTTTAAGCAATGAAGAATACGTGCCACTCCGTTCTAGGCTACTCAAATATAAATCGGGGTTAGCCTCAGAATTAGCCCAGCAAGATAAGAAAATTGAGGAATGGGTAGAGTTAACCGAACGAACTTTCAACTTTGCCCGCTACGCCAAGATTTGGTTCGCCAAAGGAGACTTGGAAACCAAGAAAGCCATATTTTCGTGTTTGGGTTCGGACTTCTTACTAAAAGACCGAAAAGTCGCAGTTAGTATGAGAAAACCTATCAGTTTTATCTTTGACGGACTTCCGAAAATACAAACTGAACTACAAAGGTTAGAACCTCTTGGAAATGAGATAAACATTAGGGATATTGAAATTTTCTCTCAACAATTTCCCATCATGAGCGGGATACGAGAATCGGACTCGTGTCTCAACCTTGGGAAGGTCGCGTATTACCACTATACGAATCCCGCGTTAATACCCAAGCACATACCAAAACCATTTTTTATAGTTTGGCATTTTGCTTAACAGCTCTTCAAAATTTATTGGATCAGATTCTTTTTTCACATTCTTATCTCTATATACAAAAACCACTTCCTCGCCTTGGACTTTATAATTTAACTTCAAACGGGCTTCTTTTTCAAGGAAAGCCGGAGTTTGAAAATAATTCAAAAATTTATTAAGATAGTCGGTATCGTTTTGAACTTCTTTTATCTTGGTTTCGATATTTTTAACTTCGCCATCAATCATGCTCCTTTGAGAACCAATATTTATCGAGGAAAGGGTCAGCCACAAAACAAGAATACCGGACAAAACAGTAAATATTTTGGAATTTAGAAATTTCATGCTAACATTCTAACATGTTAAATCGAAAAACAATTAGAATAATTTGGATACTTATATCAATCTTGGTTTCCTTGTCCATGGTCGGATTCCTCCTCGTCCCAGCATTTTATTAAGTATAACAAAAACTTCTCGGCCATACAGATCAAGCTCCACCCCTCCCCATTTCCGACCTATTGCCTGCGCCTTCGGTCTCCTTCGGACAAAGAAGCGAAATTACCATTATGGCGAAGCGCTCATGGTAATTTCCGTACATCCGTCAGCTCTTTTGTCGTATCGCGAAGATGTGATGAAGATGGGGGTTGGATGGGAGCGAAATATGAAACGGGGCTGAAACAAGATGCTGGGCGGAGCAAAATCCTACCTCTTCAACATCTTCAGAAAAACATCCTGGCCCAGATTGACTCGGCCGGTTTCTTTCATGCGTTCTTTGCCCCGTTTCTGCTTCTTCCACAATTTCATCCGACGGGTAATGTCGCCACCATACATGTGCTGGGTAACGTCTTTTTGTTTCGCCCGGATTGATTCGGCAGCAATAACCTTGCCGCCGATAGCCGCTTGGATGGAAACCTCGAACATCTGCGGCGGTACCACTTCTTTTAATTTTGTGACCATAGCCCGGCCTTCCTGGTAGGCCTTTTCTTTCGGAATTATTCTTGAAAACGGCTCCACCATATCTTTGGCTATCAAAATATCAAGCCGGATCAAGTCGCCTTCCTGCATATTTTTTGGTTCATAACTCATTGAAGCATATCCGGAAGAGACGCTTTTAAGTTTGTCGTAAAAATCAGTAATAACTTCTGACAAAGGCATCTCATATTTCAATAAAGCTGTTTCCTTACCCAAGTAGTCCGTTCCTTTATACACGTTTCTAAGGGTGGATATAAGTTCCATAACGCTACCCATATAAATGGTTGGCGTGAGTACTTCAAGAAAAACTATCGGCTCAGCGATTGATTTAATTCCAGAAAAATCAGGAAGCATTGAAGCAGAACGGACTTTTAATTCTTCACTATTCTGCATTCTCACGGCATATTCCACAGATGGAGAAGAAATTATGAGAGAAAGACCAAATTCTCTTTTCAAGCGTTCGGAAATTATTTCCACATGAAGCATGCCCAAGAAACCAAGACGAAATCCCCGCCCCAATCCGACGGATGACTCCGGTTCATAAATTAAAGAGGCATCGGTTAATTTAAGTTTACTTAAAGCATCTTTTAATAAATCATGGTCCTCGCTTTTTTCGGGAAAGAAACTGGCAAAAACCATCGGCCGCGGTTCTTTATATCCCGGCAACGGCTTAAATTCCTTATACAAGGTTAAACCTTGTAAATTAGTCACGGTATCTCCAACACGAATCTGTCCCGGATCTTTCAATCCGGTGGCAATATAACCAATCTCCCCCGATGACATGCCAATGTCCGAAGCAGTAAGATTAGGAGAGAAATAACCAGTCTCAAGAACATCGATTTTTACTTTAGTGGCAAAGGCCATTATTTTGTCTCCTTTTTTTATTGAGCCCTCAAACACTCTGACAAAAGCAATGACGCCTTTATAAGCATCAAAAGTGGAGTCAAAAATTAAAGCTTTCAAAATATTTGGAGGTTGAACCTCTTTCGGAGGTTCAACCTCCGTAACGATTCTTTCCAAAACTTGTTCAACATTAGTTCCATTTTTTGCGGAAACCTCCAAAACATCTTCAGGTTCAATGGCTAATAAATATGCTAATTCTTCTTTAACCTGTCCTGTTCTAGCATTTGGCAAATCAATCTTATTCAAAACAGGAATTATTTTCAGGCCCTGTTGTTGAGCCAAATGAAGATTAGCCAAAGTTTGAGCTTGGACACCCTTGGAAGCATCTACGAGCAATATTGCCCCCTCAACTGCTGCCAAAGAACGCGATACTTCATAAGAAAAATCCACATGCCCGGGAGTGTCAATCAAATTTAGAGTATAGTCAGTAGAATGTAGTGAGTAGCGCATCCTGACCGGCTGAAGCTTGATAGTAATTCCCCTTTCTCTCTCCAATTCCATAGTGTCCAAATATTGCTCACGCATTTTTCTTTTCTCAACTGTTTTTGTCAATTCTAAAAATCTATCGGCAAGAGTCGACTTTCCATGGTCTACATGGGCAATTATACAAAAGTTTCTTATGTTCATTTAGTAAAAGGGCAGGTCCTGGTCTTTGGGTTTCTTTTTTATCTCCTCGAGTTTGTCTCTGCATTTTTTACAAAAGGCAAAGTGTTTATTGCTTTCAACAACCAAATCTCTCTCGAGTTTTTCATTTTTTTGTGCATCAGCCATATTCTCAAGAAAAGCTTCTGACAAATGGCCAGTTTCAAAAATTCTTGAAGTGTCAATAATACCTGCTTTTTCTTCAATGCTCAAACGCATTTTTTATCTTTCTTATTAAAAATTCCCTCTCGCCAATCTTCAAAATACTTGAGAAAACAGCAAAAGTCAATATGCCAATGAATGAAAGCGTAATTATCTGATACAAACTTCCGAGGAAATTCAGGTCAAAATTTATGAATATATCGGCTAGGGTCATGATAAGTATCATTATCACGCAGATGTAAAGTAATTTTAGTAAATAAATACCAATTTCTTTAAGAGGTAACGCTCTTAAATCATATTTCAAGAAAGCCAACAGAATTAGCGCATTCAGGATGCCGGCCAATGAAAAAGCCAAAGGTAAGGCAAATATACTAAGACTCGGGAACAAATACCGAGCAAAGAAAATATTAGCCGCCACTCCGGCGATACTGGCTATCACAGGAGTAAGTGTTTTTTGCATGGCATAGAGAGATCTCGCCAAGAAAGGAATGATACTTTGGGCAACAACTCCGAGCATGAAAAATCCAAGGACATTTCCAGTCAACTGCATATCTCTGGGTCCGAACAATCCCGAACCAAGAACAATTTGTATCAGGTCTGTTCTTAAATACACCATCAAAAATGAGATGGGCAAGATAATGAACAAAATTTTTCGCAATGTTTTGTTGATCCTTTCCACAAATAGAGTTCTGTCCTCTTCAAGCGCCTGACGGGAAAGGGTCGGAAATGAAGCCACTGCCGTCGAAATGCCGACCAACGAAATCGGCAGATATTGAAAATTATTGGCAAAATTCAAAACTGCCACACTCCCTGCCGATATGGTAGTAGCCAAGGCATTTAATATCATCCAGTTGATTTGAACCGCCGCCAAGCCGATTGTTCTCGGAATCATCAATTTAAGAATCTTCCGCATTCCGGCATCACTAAATCCCCACACTTTTTTCCATTTAAAGCCAAGCCCTCTTAATGCCGGTAACTGAACGAGAAGGTGGAGCAAAACGCCAAAGACCACACCTTCAGCCAAACCAAGCGGTCCGAATTTCGGAACTAGAAAAATAGCACCGAAAATTATCCCCAGATTGTACATTATTGGGGCAAGGGCATACGCCAAAAATCTGTGGAAGACCTGGAGAATCGAACCGATAACAACGCTTACAGACAGAATCATGGGGCTAAAAAGCATTACTCTAGTAAAAAGAATCGTAAGTTCTCTTTTCTCTGGAGAAAATCCCGGAGCGATAAGCCGAATAAGCCAAGGAGCAAACATAAACATCACTCCGGCTGTCATGGCCATAATAGCGACTAGAATGTTAAGAAAATTATTGGCCAGATCCCATTCTTCACCATCTTTCTTTGACTGATATTCTATAAAAACAGGAATAAAAGCTGATGTCACAGCTCCGATAATTAAAAGGTTGAAAATAAGATCAGGGATATTAAAAGAAACATAATAAACATCCAGCAAATCCGAGGCTCCAAAACGAGAAGCTAATATCCTGTCCCTCAATACCCCCAGAACCCTGGAAAGTAAACCTAAAAAGGCGAGCATCGTGCTCGCCCCCAGCAAGGTTTTAGATTGTCGAGTCAGTATCATCTCGGACTAATTATCATGTCTTTTTCCAATGGTCCGTCATAGTAAGATTTACCATCCATATAAAATTTAAAGTCTTTGACATCCAAACCCGGCTGTTTTTGGATGTATAATTGATAGTCCCGGCCAGATGAGGGGACCATGTATTCCAAATCTAGGGTCTTTGTCTCGCCCGGATTTATTATCATCCAGAAACCGTATTCTGTTTTGCCTGCTTCTTTATAAATGGTCACGCCAGTTTCCTTATCGGTGTAGCTTTCCTCCTCAAACTTAGAGAGATCTTCATCTTTTTTGAAACCGGATTCAGTGTAGTCTATCAATGGCTTAAATTCCGGCCTTGAATTACCGGTCAAACCGGTAAATTCAGAATCTTCCGGAACCAAAACTCTTATATAGGTCGGGTTTTGCTTGTTATAGAATCCATACTCGCTATTTCCTCCATTGTGCGTGCGAGTTATAGAAACATCATGCTTTACATTTCCATTTTCGGTGGTAGTTTGCACTTTCAGGAATGAGTCCATGACTAGATCGGTTTTAGATCCTTTCACGTTGCTGAAAGTAACCATGAGATAATCCGAATCGATATTTTTTACTTGGCCGGAAAATCCTTTATCCACCGAAAAACTTTCTAAATTAAGATCTCGGAAATACATCAGAATATCCTTCCTTTCCATGCTTGATACCAACAAATTAAAAATTTCCAGCCACTTGCTCGACTCAGCCGAGTACAGCTTTTCCAGCATACGAGGCGCAAGATCCACGATTATCTGCTTAGGCTGTTTGCGGTCTCCCTTATACTCAACTTCTTCTTGAAGAGAGGAAAATAAATTGCCTGAATCCAGAGTCAAATCATATTTGGTCATTTCAACAGGGCCGACAATATCCAGAATCTGGGCAACAATCTGGGGATTGAAAGTTATCACCCCATCAACCTCATAACCGGCTTCTTTTTTGAAAAAGGTGGTTATTTTTCTGGCCGATGTGGGAAAATCAATAAACCAATTTGCGTCCCTCATTCCCCAATTCGGAGTGATATGTTGAAGTTGAATCGGTGGAACGATAAGCTCCTGAAGCTGGCCATCTAGATTATAAACATCGTCAACTTTTAAATCTTGGAGCTTTCCATCCTTGAATGTAACTACCCCATAAGTTCCCGGAAAACCGCCGGTCGGCCTTAACTCCGAAGGATTCTGGAATAATATCAAATATTTTTTTATTCCTTTTGTTCCGATAAAATCTTCCAAAAATTTGGAGTAATCAACGGAATCATTAACGAGTTTTTCAAAAACAGGAAGTTTCAATTTAAAATCTTCAAAACTTGCTTTTTTATCTTCGGGAATGGCTGCATCATCAACATCTGCAAGAAATTGTTTGGCCTTTCCTAAATTTTTTTTGGAAAGCATTAGTGCCCTTTTAAGCGAACCTGATATTTCCCCTATCGATAGCGCTTCGGCGCTGCTCCCCGATATCGGACTTAAAGGATTTAAGATTAAATTAGTTTTGGCTATTTCGCCCATGGCATCGGACATTGCTTGTCCAGCATTGGCCATTAGCTTGCCGGCTTCAACCAAATTTTTTGCGGACTTCAGTTTTCCCGCCCCACCTGCGGTAAGCTTGTCGAATCCGGGCAAATCTGAAAGCAAAGAACTGATGCCGGCTCCCATAAAATTCATATCGTCTCCGGCCTTAGAAAATTCCTTATAAGCTTGGGCAAAATTATCTGAAGCAGAAGCAAAATCCATGTTTTTGATATTCTCCCCTGCGCTCTGAAGATTTGCCACAGCTGAATTGCTTTCTATAACCAACTGGTTTTTGATGCTTATTCCGTAATGCCCGAAAAACGTTAATGACACTAATCCGAAACCAACGCTTAAGAATAAAGCCTTGCTTAACCTAGACATCTTTATTCTCGGGAGCTTAAATTTTTTTGAGCAGATATCGGATGATTTCTTAGAAAAATCTTTCACCCACATATCCAGCTCTTTTGACGCATGAGTTTCTTGCGGTGTTTTTAGGGTAAGAAGTTCGAGATTAAATGGGTCTATTTTTTTAGGTTCACCCGAAAAACTGCTTTGACATCTTTCGGGTACGCGTAAATTTATTTGAGCTAATACGGTTTGATAATCAGTCTCTTCATCATTAAAAATTTCCGGTTTTTGTTTAGCAAAAACCGGGCGGTATCTGGGTTTAAAATATTTTTCTCCACGAAACTCAACTCCGACAGACACCAATTCGGTTTTGATATCTAAATCTTTATTTAAAAATAATTCGAATTCTTCACTCGGAGATTTATTCTTTTCAATATCAGTATGTCTTTTTTTCTTAGACAACGGATTTTTAGTTGCAGATACCAGGCTTCCGTTTTTATTCATCCTAAACTTCCTTCCCAGATTAAGAACCGACTGAAGACTGGTAATTTTTGAAACGTCAATATTTCCCGAATCACCTACCGGTATGACGTCGAACATCGCGGTCAATACTTTATGTTTTTCCTTGGTCATCCGTATTTATTATACTTTGTATAATTTATCCGCTCGGATAACATAGTAAGTAAACTTACTATTTACTCCTCGCTCATAATTATAACCCGCATAATAAATATATGAAAACGGTCAATTGTTCATTCCTGGCCCCATTGTCAAGTTTAAGATTTTATCCTTGAAAACTTTAATATCAAACTTTTCCGCCTGCTCTCGGCAATCTTTCGGATTGAAATCCCGGTTGTAAAACCCCTCAACTGCCGCCCCAAGCGATTCGGACGTTTGTTCATTAAAAAATATCCCCGTTTTGTTTTTTACAACTGTTTCAATGGCTCCTCCGCCCTTAAAAGCAATAACCGGCCGTCCTGATGCCATAGATTCCAACGGAACAATCCCAAAATCCTCTTCTTGCGGAAAAACACACGCTTGCGCCTGCGAATAAAGATTAGCGAGTTTTTCGTCGGAAACCAGACCAAGAAATTCTATATTCCCCGAAGCCTTGCTTAGGGAATTTCCATAAGCAAGGCTTCTGAGTTTATTCAGTTCTGGTCCAATACCTACTATCTTAAGAGGTAGTCCGTTTTGTTTGAATGCTTCAACAGCCAGATCAAACCGTTTATATGAAACCAATCGGCCAACCATCAAAAAATAATTTTTCACGTCGTCGGATGCTTGAAATTTTTCAACATTAACAGGAGGATGGATAATTTTGGAATCCCGTGAATAATATTTTTTGATGCGACCTCGGATAAAATCGGATATAGACCAAAATTCATCAACCCTTAACGATGCTTCCTTGTCCCAAATTCTCAAATAAGTTATAAACGGGGGTAGAAACTTTTTTACTAATTTTGGATAACCAAACTCTTCAACAAATTTCTGGCTGTTGTCCCATAAAAATCTAGGCGGGGTAAGACAATAACAAATATGCTTTGTTTGAGGTTTGGTAATAATCCCCTTTGCAAAAGAGGCCGAAACAGAAATAACCACATCATAATCAGAAAAATCGAATTGTTCTATGGCGAGAGGCATCAGCAACGGAAAAACCCGATGATGTTTTTTGGCAAAAGGCAGGTTTTGAAGAAAAGAGGTCTTTATAATCCGCCCATCGAATACACCTCCGGTTGCATCTCGATCGTATAAAAGTGTGTATATAGGAGCTCTCGGATATAGAGCGCATAAAACCTGAAGCATTCTTTCAGCTCCTCCGAATTGATTGAGATATTCGTGAACTAACGCGACCTTCATGTTCCCACGATATCAAGTAAAACCTTTTTGTTCAATTTAAAACGGGGCCACCCTTGGCCCCGCCTCTTTCCCGGTTCGGAATCGAGGATTTGGTTTTAGCTCTCCTCCGGCACCACCATTTGTTTCGGCAGCGTTGTTGTGGCTTTTTCTATCGCGGTCGCGATGCGCTCGCCTAATTAGACAATCGCACACACGATAATAAGCTAAGATGTCAACGCAATGTCGTGGTTATCCACAGAATTGGGTTGCGTTTGTAATACAAACGTAATACATTTGTCTCAATAAACCAGTAACAACTCAAAACATGGACAACACAAACAAAGATTACGTTATCAACCTGCGTGTATCACGAGCCACGTACGAAAAAATTAAACACAAAGCTAGAGAGAATAGCGAAAGTGTCTCAACCTTGATTCGCAAAGCCATCAGTGATAGCGTCGAAATCATCGGCGACCTGTCTGACGAGCTGTTTCAGAAACGGGAGAAGTTTAAGGATATTATCGGCTATCATCGATTCAAAACCGCTCAAGAATTAGAATGCGCCCAATGCCGCTCAAAAATACCAGCCGGAGAAACGGCTACCGTCGGCGAAACGGAAAAAACCAGAAAATATTTCTTCTGTAAGATTTGTCGGCCATAATCCAAACATGAAAACGTTCCGCCGATTATTTAAGATTTTAACGACAAGCTTCAGATATTTCATATTTTACAAGCTCACGCACCGCAGATGCGAGCCTCTGGGAGTACGAATTCGTTTGGCCTGTCAGGAGTTGGGATTAGTTTTTACAAAAATCGGCCAAATCTTAAGCACAAGATATGAGTTGTTATCACACGAAGATTGCGCTGAACTCCAGAAACTTTTGGATGCCGTGCCGCCGATTCCCTACCAGGAAGTAAGCAGAATATTTCTTGAAGATTTTAAAGCTCTTCCTGAAACTCTTTTTCAAAATTGGAATCCTGTCCCCATAGCTTCAGCTTCCATCGCTCAAGTTTACCGAGCATTTATCCCGGAACATGGCGAAGTTGCCGTAAAAGTGCGACGGCCGGGCATAGAGAAAAACATTCGGACAGATTTAAAAATACTAAAACGTTTGGGGAAAATAGCCCAGCTGTTCTCCGGCGATCTCCGCCAAATCAAACTTGATGAAGTTTTTTCACAAATTGAGTCGTGGCTGCTGTCGGAAGTTAATTTCAGAAACGAAGCCGAAAATTTGGACCGGATTGCAAACTCTTATCATGGGAAGATGAGAAAAGTAATCGGTGAATACGCGGATGCAATTACTTTTCCGAATGTGTATCCGGAATTTTGCTCTAATCAAATTATCACTATGGAATTTATCGACGGCGTGCCGGTTCGAAATTTTAAAGCAATCGAGAATGATTCCAAATACGATATCCCAACCTCTCTGAAAGCATCCATGGGTGCGATTATGCGAATGTGGATTAAGGGCAAGGAGTTTTCTTTTCATGGTGATCCCCATCCTTCCAATTTGCTTATACTTCCCTACGGCAGGCTCGCTTTTTTAGATTTGGGACTTTTGGGCAATCTCAACACAAAAGATACTCAGGAAACCAGAGATCTTCTCTTGGCGGTTTACGCTCAAGATTTAGAGGCCGTGATACGAACGGCTCTAAAAATGTGCGGCGCGTCATACGATAAATATTCCTCAAAAATAAGAGAGGATATCAAAAATTATCTTAAATACACAAATGACAGCCCAATGGGTTTTTGGTTCACCGGCTTAATCAAGGTTTTTATTAAGCACCATATTCCTTTTCCCTATCACATCGTGCTAATTGGTCGAATGCAGGCCATCATCGAGGGTCTCTTCGAAACCGTAATACCCGGCACAACCACGATAGATGCTTTCGGTGACGAATTAAGAAGGGGCCTCCGCCAGCAAATATTCAATAACCTGTTGGAAATCGATCTAAACCCTATTTTTTATGCTCTAAGCGAACAAGCTAAGAAAAGTCCCAAACTCATTGCCGAACTCGTCGGTAAATATTTTAATAACCCACTTCAATTAGTTCGAGATTTAAAAAAATTTTGTTACGACTTAAATTGAATAGAGCCCCTATTTTCAAACTCGGTGCCGGGGTCGATGAGGTTTTCGCGGCATATCAAGCGCGGCTAACAACACATGGTGTCTCATTACAAATTGATAAGCAATCCAGGATACAAACAGCAATAGCGCCGCGGACATGATTGTCCACGACGGACCAATCCAGCCATATAGAAAACCGGCCAGAATCGGACCGAGAGCCCAGCCTAAATCCTGGAAAAGATTTATCACACCCGAAACAAGACCGTCATTGGCATGTTCTTTGTCCAGACTATGGAGCCACGACCACAAGGAAATGCTGGCCATTTCTTCTCCGGTTGTAGCCAAAAATCCAAAAAGAAGGAAAAGCCAATTAAAATTAAAACTAAGAATTGTCCCCGACACCGAAAATAACAAGAGGCCGAAAAACACCAACGTTCTTTTGTTGCCCCGATCCGCCATTTTGCCGAGAATAAATCCAAGCGCCACCACCGCAAAATCAAAAATGCCCAGTCCGATGCTCAAGAGGCCGGAATTAGCGGTATTCGCGATTACCAAAGGCACCACAAACCAAATCACTCCGTAGAATATGGACGAAGTAAGCCCAGTAAGCAAAAGCATCGTGCTTGCCGGGTTTAATTTGCTTAGAATCGGCAAAATTTTATGGATATAGCTACGGCGAATATAATGATACTGGGTTGGGATTTTTTGTTCTGAATGGACGGATGCCGCGTCTGAAGGACTAAAATAGATAACAAAAAGGGCAATGGCCATTGTCACAAATATCAGCCAGCCGATCATCGTCGTACTCAAAGCAAGAACTAAACCAAGAACAGCACTCGCTAGAACAACGCCCATAGACCCAAAAATATCCCGAAATGAGAAAAACTTTCCGGCATTTTCTTTTGGTGCTTGAGAAAGCACATAGGCGTTGACGCCGGGACCAAAAAACACCCAGCCAAAAGTGGCAGCGGTAAGACTCACGAGATACGTGGTCAGTGTGAATTGAAAAACAAGCGCGATGCCAGCGAAAAGAAAAATAAAGGTGGTCAATTTAAGCAGTCGGAGATAGCCAAAACGGTCCAGAAGATGTCCGGCCGGTACATCTAAAATCAACTGAATGACCGACCCGCCGCCCATCAAAACACCCACAACCCAAAGAGGTAAAAGTCTCTCCCCCAGCGGCGAGATAAGGGAATAATGAAGCGCTCCGCCCAATTTATAAAGCACCAAAAAAATCCAAAAGGGAATAAATTTTAAAAAAATATTTTTCATTTTAGAATCCCATTATACCGCAGAACGATCGCTGATAATTTTTAAGATCGTACGGAAAATAATTTTCAAATCAAGAAGCATTGACCAATTTTCAATATAAAACGTATCGAGAGCCACTTCCTGGTCAAACGGCAAATCAGACGAACCTGAAATCTGGGCTAAGCCGGTAGCTCCGGCCTTAATGGCAAGAACTCTTTTGTGATGTTTTTCGTATTTTGAGATCTCATCCGGTTGATGAGGTCGAGGACCGACCAGACTAATATCGCCTTTCAAAATATTCCAAAATTGCGGTATCTCGTCTAATCGAAACTTTCTAATAAAACATCCCACCCCCGTAACTCTCGGGTCGTTTTTTATTTTGAAAAGCGGACCGTCTTGTCTTTCGTTGAAAATTGCAAGCTGAGATTTTAATTTCTCGGCATTCTCTATCATTCCTCTAAATTTTATAAGTTCAAATTCTTTATTTTTGCTGACCCTTTTCAGTCGGACAAAAACCGGACCTTCCGTTTCCCATTTTATAGCAAAAGCGATTATGGTCATAAGAGGAGAAAATATCAGTAAGCCCAGAATTCCAGAGAAAACATCCAGAACTCTTTTAATGACTTTGCCCCAGCCGTCCAAAACGGTTCTTTTTAATTCTATCAGAGGCATCCCGTTTATTACTCCTACTTCATAATTGGCAGTCATTGTCTGGTTTAAACTTGGAACAAATTTAAAAACAAGATGGTTCTCGTTGCAAAAATCAATAAGCTCAATTATTTTATCGGCCGGATAATCATGATTAGCCAAAATAACCTCGTCCACTCCCGGGTTTCCAGCCGAAGATCTGACCTTATCAATTTCCAAACTTAAAAGATGTTTGACAATTCGATAACCCGAAGAGGGTTTATTTTGAATATCATTTACAATATTTAAAGCAACTCTGTCATTGCCAACAACCATTATTTTATGGATACCAAAATCATATTTAGACACAAAAAAATCTTGAAGATACCTAATCAGAATCCTCCCTAAAAACACAAAAATAACCGCAAAAAACCAACCTCCCAATACAAGAAATCTTGAATTAAAAAGTTCTTGTCTTAAGAAAATATATACTATAACAGCCATCACTGCCGCAGAAGAAGACACCAATATTTTAAAAAATTCTTCTGCTACGCCCATTCTTGCCTTCATGGAATATAGCCCGGAGATGGCATAAGAAACAAGAAATAAGACAGAAACAAAAATCACTAAATAAAGATACTTATCGAGAGGAAGATTGAACTCAAAAAACACGGGCCTAAAAGTGCGTAAAATTTCTGTTCGTAATACATATGTGGTTGCACCTGCCGCTAAAAGCATCAAAAAATCCGTCGGAAGGCACAGGACATTGAAGAATAGATCCGCTTTTTTCACTGTCAAAAAATAGCATAAATAGCCTCAAATTTCAACTTTTGACTTTAATCAATTTTTTTGATATAATTGATCCACCTTGTAAACCAGGCAATCGCTCTTTGGTCTTTATGGATCAAGGAGAGGAAAGTCCGAGCGCCATCCAAGGTTTAAAAACCATGGAAACGATAGCGGGTAATTCCCGTCCGCAGTGATGCGAGAGTTGCGAGCAGAGACGTCTTTGCCTGAAAGGGCAAGAAAGCTAATCCCGAATTATTGACTTAAATCACTAATAAGCTTAGTTCCGGCCGGGGATAAAAGGCTGGGAGTGAAACGGCTAAATACTTATTGGGGCGCAAGGTCAAACTCATTCTGAGTTTTTAGAAGAATGAAGACAAGTAGACCGCTTGAGTCCGACAGTAATGTCGAACCTAGATAAATGATTGCCTCGGCGCGAAAGCGCCCAGACAGAACTCGGCTTATTGTTTACAAGATCAAAAATCTCCGCAAGGAGATTTTTGATCATTTTATAAATGGTTCGTACGAGCCATTTATAAAATATCCTCGTTGTGGCTATAGCAACTTGTTTGTTTCTTTGTCCAAAACTTGGTTAACAATCCTGTCCGCTTCCCGATTTTCTTCTCTCGAAATATGACGGAAAGAAACCCCGCCAAAATCAAAAGTAAGATTCCATATTTCAACAAAAAAGTTCTGTATATTCTTGTTTTTAAGCTTGTACTCTTTGTTCAATTGTTTGACCACAAGCTCGCTGTCCAACAATAATTCTACAGAACTTGCTCTGCACTTATCGGAGCCAATCAACGGTTTTAATTTTTCAAGAACAAAAATCACCGCTTTATATTCGGCTTCATTATTGGTGGTCTCTCCGATATACTCGCCAAATTCTTTCTTTCCAATCAAATCACTTTCAATAACAACGCCGATTGCGGCTGGACCGGGATTACCGCGAGAACCACCATCGGTATGAATTGTGATCTTATTTTTTATCATTGTTTTGTTTTAATGGCTTCCAAGGAAAATCTGGTTTGCCACCAAACTTAAATCCGGCAGCTGTTTTATGGCCTCCTCCCCCAAATTTTTTTGCAATTTCGGAGACATCAACACTTCCGTCTGACCTCAAAGAAACCTCGATCCCGCCATTCGACCATTGCCAAACTATTGCAACGGGAGGTTTTTCTGCACATAAAGCATTACCTATCTGTGAAGCAAAAGCATGGGGAGAATTAACTGAATATACTTCATGACCTTCAAACTGAACCGTCTCTTTATTTGAATTGATGATTTCATTTATCAGTTTAGCTTCATATTTCAACATGATCTTGCCCTCTTCTATGTATCGGCTGCGTGTTGACTCATCGTCAAAATCTTTGGCCAACTTGCTCCATGTGTCAAAATCTTTATTAACGGTATTATAAAACAAAGCCACAGGTAAAATATCTGGTAATTCTAAGTTCCACAGATCCATATCTTCGACATATCTTAAGAGCCATGGTATGGCTGTATCGGGATAAAAATACATCCAAGACAGGACTGCAGCGGAATGATCCATTTCATAAACATATTCATGTGCCATCTTAACCGATTCTTCGACGCTTTTGTGGTGATCTATAACCACGACTCTTTTGCTATTTTTAACGATTTTGGCCATTAAGTCAGTAGGGTAAACAAAATCAAGAAAATAAATCTCTTTGTTGGTCAGTTCCTCTGGTGGAGCTTCTCCATGATGACCGGGAATATAATCAGCATGATCACCAAACTTCTTCCAGGCCACCCAGGCCGCACTAAATCCGTCGGGACATTCTCCATGATAAATAACAACCGTATCCTTTGTGATTTTTAGATTATTCATAATAATTAAGCTCTTCAAGTCCGGGTAATTTTTCTCCCGCCAGAAACGCCAGCATCGCTCCCCCGCCAGTTGAGACAAAATCAAATTTTGATATATCAATATTTCGAAATTTCGATATTGCGGCGATCGTATCTCCCCCACCAACAACCTTAAACGCACTAGAATCGACAATGGCTTGGGCTATTGCCCGCGTACCCTCGGCAAATTTATTATCTTCAAACATCCCCATCGGACCATTCCAGATAATCATCTTAGAATTTTTAATTATTTCCGAAAATTCTTTTATGCTTTCCGGGCCAATATCAAGAATTTTATTTCCTGAAATATTAAAATCTTTAGGCATTACAAGTTGCGGACTATTTAAGTCCAAACCCGAAAGCAGTTCCAAGACGTTTTTGTCAACGACAGAGTCGCCCACATCTTGTCCTTTTGCTTTCAATATATCGTTAGCGATTACTCCGCTTATTAATATTTTGCCGGCTTTACCTAAAAAATTTTTGATTACCGGTATCTTCGTGGAGGCCTTGGCGCCGCCCATTATTAAAATCTTTCCGTCTTTGGAAGAATTGATGACATCCCGAAGCTTAACCACCTCTTCTTCAACTAAAAATCCAGCATAACTCGGCAATAATCCGACAACAGCTGAAACCGAGGCGTGGTTGCGATGACATACGGCAAAATCATTGTTAACATAAAAATCAAATCCTGTTGCCAACTGCTTCGCAAATTCCGGGTCGTTTTTTTCTTCACCGAGATTCTGGCGAATATTATCCAATAATACCGGGCTAGCATAATTTTCTAAATATGTGCCTATCTCCGGCACGGTTTTGATAAAATTAATTTCATGGCCCAAAAGTATGTGGAGTTGCGGTATAAGTGAGGCAAATGATTGACTGACTGATTGGTCGGAAATATGGGCAATCATAACCACCTTTGCCCCATGGCTGACCAAATAATCAAGTGTTTCTTTCTGTTTTTTGATACGAAATGATTCTTCTATCTGGCCTCGATCAGAAACCGGCACATCAAAATCAACCCTCAACAAAACTTTTTTGTTTCTTAAATCAACTTGTCTTAGATTTTTTATCATTTTATTAAGGACAAAATTTTAACAAATTCTTCCTTGTTTACGCTTGCGCCGCCCACCAAAACTCCATCTATCTCTTGTTGTTGAATGAAATCGGTCACATTTTTAGAAGTTACAGAACCGCCATAAAGATAGAGATTAGCCATTAGCAAATGGCCATTAGCAAGAAGGGTTTTTTTAATAATTCCGATTGATTCAAGGGCGGAGTCAGGTGCATCTGGATGGGCATCTGGATTTGAACTGATAGCCCAAACTGGTTCGTAAGCGATAATACACTTACCCAAATCGTCTTGGCTCAAACCAGCAAAGGTTTTCTCTACTTGTTCTTTCAAAAATTCTTTGAAATTATCATTTCTGACCCTCTCCCCCACACATACAATGGGCACCATTTCGTTACGGAGAACAGCTTTTAATTTTTTATTTACAACTTCGTCCGATTCGCCCAGTTTCCATCTTCTTTCAGAATGGCCGATGATAACATACTTAACGCCAAGCTTATTCAGCATCGGCCCGGATACTTCTCCAGTATCAGCTCCGGCATCTTCCCAAAAAATATCCTGTGCCCCGAGCGACGCCTGGTGTTCAAGATGGGATGTTTTTAAAATTTTACCCACTTCTTCCAAAAAAACAAACGATGGACAAAAAACAAGGGATATTTCTTTCTCATTCAGAGAACCGAGATACTCGTCAACCGAATCCAAAATCTGCCCGGCTTCAGCAAGTGTATTCGGTGCCATTTTCCAATTGGCGATTATCAGTTTTTTGTGATGACTTGGCATTTATTGATTAATCATTTATACTCATATCGGATCGTTGAAAAGTGTGGTAGGAGATTTAGATGGAATTCTTCACAGGTTTCGGCATCGTTTTGGCAATCTTGTTGCTCATGTTGCTGCTTCCTCGTCTGGGGACGGTCGTACTGGCCATGATTATACTCGGTCTGACAAGACTGGAATATACAATTAGCGACTCGAATACCATGTATATATTAATCTTCGTGGCTATTGTCGCCTTCGCTCTTGATTGTGTGACAATAAATCGGATAGCAAAATAAACATCCTCATAAACTTTTCAATTCTCGCTGCGGCTTCGAGCCGCTTTTTTATGTCTCAAAACATAATAAACGACCAAAACCATTATTAATATTACAATAAAAATGTCCGCTTTTCTAAAATAATCATGCAAGACATTCCAGTTTTCGCCAGCTTTATAACCGACAAGGGTTAGGCTGGCATTCCACGGCAAAGAACCTAAAAAAGTAAGGAGGCAAAATTTTGAAAACTTCATTTCAGAAACTCCCGCCGGCAATGAAATAAAAGTTCTGACGACCGGAAGCATTCTTGACCAAAAAACCGCTTTGTTTCCATGTTTGGCAAACCATTGATCTCCCCTCTCCATATCGTGTTTATGAATCAGAACATATTTACCATAACGTTCCAGTGTCCATCTTCCGCCACTTTTACCTATCCAAAATAAAATCATGGACCCAACAAGATTAGCAATTGTAGCCACAATTATAATCAGCCAAAGATTGAATATTCCTGATACTGCCAAAAATCCTGAAAAAGGCACCACCACCTCGGAAGGTATTGGTATTGCCGCGCTCTCAAGAGTTGATAAAATAAAAACCCCCACATAACCGGTTCTTTCGATAATCTCAAGAGCCCATCCACTTATATAGGAAATTAATTCAACCATTTTAAATACCCGCTTCTTTTAATAGTTTCGCCGCCTCATCCGGGTCAACCGTATTTACAAATACATTTGTTCCCAGTTCCAATCCAGCCGCAATTGAAAAACGGGGCATGATTTCAATATGCCAGTGATAAAAATTATAAAGATCTGAGTTGTCTTTCTTAACAGGCGAGGTGTGAATAAAAAAAGTGTAATCCGGGTTATTAAGCGCCAGATGCAGTTTTTTCAATATTTTATTTAATATTTCCGCCAAATACCCAAGGTCTTCATCTGGCGTATCCCCAAAGCTGGGACTCTTCTTTTTGGGAAATACTCTCATCTCATAAGGAGTACGACTGACAAAGGGGCAAAGAGCGATAAACCTTTCATTTTCATAAATAATCCTTTTGTTCTGTTCCACTTCCCACCTTATAAGCATCTCGTGAACATTCTCTCCCGTTCTCTCAAAAAAATCTTTTGCCCCATTTATATTTTTAAGAATGCCGGGGGGGATTATGGGCATAGATAATATCTGGGAGTGATTATGGTAAACACTTGCTCCGGCCAAAGGGCCATGATTGTGAAATATCAGCACATAGTCGCCGCACTCATCTTGAGATATGGAATTGTATCTGTCTTTATAAACTTTAAGCACTTCCAAGGTTTCTTCATCGGTAAATTGAGCAAAACTTTTATCATGGTCGCGAGTAATGACAAGTTCATGAAACCCAAACCCTTCTGTGACTAAAAACGGTCCGATATTCCGAGGCGGCGTGCAAAATCCGTCCTTAAGAGCCGGGTACTTATTCTTTACGACTTGAGTCGTCCATTCACCGGTAGATCCAGCTTCCCAAACAACCTTTTGCCCTTTATTGTAAACAAGGAGGGGGTCCCGATGATCTGATTTTTGGGGGTCCTCAAAAGAACAAGTCTCTTTATCTTTATAAAGCTGATCGTGTTCAGTTGTTTCTTTGGGACTTGGTTTTTTGGCCCTTTCTGTAGAAATTAAAACCCAGTCGCTAGAAACAACGTCCTGTCGAAATTCATTTATCATATTAATATTATCAGTTATACCGACCAGTCATTAGATTCCATCTTATCTTAACTGTTTCCACCAAAACCTGAAAGTAGGCTTTTAGTTTAACATGCGAGTTGGGATCGTTTTTCCAGACAACAGGAACTTCCTTTATTTTGTAGCCGAACTTTCTAGCCAAAGCCAGCATCTCGATATCAAACCCCCAGCGGTCAATAGTCATCTTGGGGAAAATTCTATTGGCCGCTTCGGCGGTAATCATTTTAAATCCCCTCTGTGTGTCGCTAATACCCGGCACAGCTATTAGTTGAACGAAAAAATTGCCCATCATACCAAATAACCTTCTCCAGATTGGTTCTGAACCACTTGCCACAACGCTTCCTTTAATAGCTATAGAACCAATAACGACACCGTATCCTTGATTGAAAAAGGGTAACATTTTCTCGATGTGGTCTATTGAGGTTGCATTATCAGCATCAGTAAAGAGCCGATATTGTCCTCTGGCCTTAAGCATGCCTTGACGAACCGCAAACCCTTTCCCGCGATTTTTAGAATAACTAAACAACTTGAGTGTTGGAATTGCAGGAAGCATTGAGTGGACAATATCATCAGTTTTATCCTTTGAACCATCCGTAACCACTATCATCTCGTGCTCAATGTTCCTGGATTTTAAATAATCAAAAACCGACCTAACGGTCTTCTCTATATTCTTCTCCTCATTGTATGCAGGAATAACTACAGAAAGGTGCATAATAAATATAAAAAAAGAGTAGCATTATTTGACCGATTGCTCAAACTCACTTAATCTAAGTATCAATGACTTGGCCAATTGAAAAAATAGCGCTCGACAACAAAATTTATCCAAAATTACTGGCTCAAATCTCCGACCCGCCCAAAATCCTATATAGCCGAGGAAACATTTCTCTATTGAATAGCAGCTGTTTTGCAGTCGTAGGAACTCGAAAGCTTACAAATTATGGAAAAGAGACGGCCCAGCAAATAGTCCGTGGCCTTGCAAACGACGGATTCACCATCGTGAGCGGCTTGGCTCTCGGAATAGATGCGGTAGTACATCAAACAACATTAGATTGCGGAGGTAAAACTATAGCTGTCCTCGGGGGTGGAATTGGCGACAAAAACATCGGGCCCAAAACCAACTTTCATTTGGCTCAAGACATACTCAAAAATGATGGCCTTTTAGTTTCTGAATATTCGGATAAAGACGAGATTTTCGCATTAAACTTTGCAATAAGAGACAGGATCATCAGCGGCCTCTCAAGGGGTGTCTTGGTTATAGAAGCAGACGAAAAAAGCGGAGCACTTATTACCGCCAAATGTGCTCTCGATCAGAATCGTGATGTTTTTGCAGTACCAGGAAGCATTCTGTCTCCAAAATCTGCCGGCCCCAACTTTTTAATTCAGAGCGGAGCCAAGCTTGTTATGAACGCTCATGATATCATTAATGAGTACCACGAAAATTTACAATTATTTTCCGAAGAGAAAAAGAATATCTTGATCAAAAATCCAACGGAGGAAAAAATTATCGATCTGCTTGATGAACATGGCATTTTATTTGTGGATGATATAATAAGGAGGTCGGGCATGGAAACATCAGCAATCTCCGTATCGCTATCCATGCTTGAAATACGCGGTATCATAAAAAACATGGGCAACGGAAAATATAGAAAAATATAAATGAATTTAGTCATCGTTGAGAGTCCAACAAAATCAAAAACAATTTCCAAATTTTTAGGAAGTGGTTTTTCCGTCCGCGCTTCCGTCGGCCACGTAAGAGATCTCCCCAAAAGCAATAAGAAGGCCATAGACATAAAAGGCGGTTTCATCCCCCATTACGAAATAGGCGAGGATAAAGTGGATATTCTTAAAGATTTAAAAAATATTGCTGAAAAATCCGACGAAATTTATCTGGCTACCGACCCCGACCGGGAAGGAGAGGCTATTGCCTGGCATGTCTCGGAAGTGCTCGGTTTAAAAAACCCAAGACGCATCGTCTTTCATGAAATAACAAAAGATGCCATAAAAGAAGCATTAGAACATCCGCGTAAAATAGATTTAGAACTGGTAAAAGCGCAGGAAGCGCGCAGAGTATTAGACCGACTCGTTGGTTATGATCTTTCTGGCTTAATTTGGAAAAAGGTCCGTTACGGGTTATCCGCCGGCCGAGTTCAATCGCCGGCTCTTCGTATTATTGTAGAACAGGAACGGGAAATCAGTTCCTTCAAAAGTGAAACTTTTTATGTTATCGCGGCAGACGTTTCAGGAAAGAACAACAAAGTTTTCCGTATCATCTGCGAAGATCAACCAAAAGATTTTAAAACCGCCGAAAATATTCTCAAACAAAGCAAGGCTGGTTCATGGTTCGTTAAAGATATTACCGAAAGTGAAGTTAAGAGGTTGCCCCGGCCGCCATTTACCACCTCCACTCTCCAGCAAGCAGCGAGTTCACGTCTGGGTTTTACGCCGTCCCGGACTATGGGTATCGCCCAAAAATTATATGAGCAGGGTTTTATTACCTACATGCGCACCGATAGTGTAAACCTGGCCTCTTCCGCACAAAGACAAATCTTGAGTCTAATTGAAAAAACTTACGGCAAACAATATATAGCGCCCCGTACATATAAAACCAAGAGCAAAAACGCCCAAGAAGCGCATGAGGCGATCCGCCCAACAAATGCCTTACAGGAAAAAGCCGGAAATAATGAAGACCAGAACAAACTATATCGCCTTATCCACGAGCGGACGATTTCCTCCCAGATGGCTGATGCCAAGCTTATGCGAACTAAAATTACCGCGAATATTAAAGAAGGTGGAGTGCCCGACTTCGCCGCTACTGGCTCACGAGTAATCTTTAACGGCTGGCTTGCCTGCGATGCACGTGCGAAAGGCGAAGACATAGAGTTGCCTAAAGTTGATATAAACGAGGTACTGACACTTAAAGATATTTTGAGCGAAGAAAAACACACAGAACCACCCCCTCGTTATTCGGAAGCCGGCCTGATAAAAGAACTTGAGAAACGCGGCATTGGACGACCATCTACATATGCATCCATTATCAAGACTCTTTACGACCGCAAATACGTCGAAAAAGATGGCCGGGCACTAAAGCCCACCGATACCGGTGAAGTTGTCAGTTCATTCCTTGAAGAAAATTTCATGAGCTATATCAGCGACACTTTTACCGCTGAAATGGAAGATGAGCTTGACGATATTGCTTCCGGAAAAAGAGAGTATCTTAAAACTCTGCAAGATTTTTATATCCCTTTCCATAAAGACGTTAAGGCAAAAGAAAAAATAGAAAAGCTTACAAATCTCGGTTCAGCACCCAAAGAGTGGAAATGTCCGGTCTGCGACAGTGCCATGATAATCAAACTTGGACGGAACGGAAAATTTATGAGCTGTGAACGCTATCCCGATTGCAACGGCGCCCGCCGAATAGATGGTTCGGTAGTTGAATCCAACAAACCGATTGGAACAGACCCGAAAACCGGCTTACCAATTTTTGTAATGGAAGGCCGGTTCGGGCACTACGTTCAGCTTGGCGAAAAAACAAAGGATAATCCAAAGCCGCCCCGCTCAAGCATACCCAAAGACAAGGACCCCTCAATCGTGATCTTAGATGATGCGCTCAAATATTTGAGCTTACCACGAGTACTCGGTACTCACCCGGAAACAGGAAAAGAAATTATCGCCAACATCGGCCGCTTTGGACCATATGTGATGCACGACGGCGATTTCCGATCACTCAAAAAAACCTCCGGAGATGACGTTTACACCATCACCCTCCTTCGCGCCCTTGAAATATTTAAAGAAGAGAAAAAAGTCGGCAGACGAGGAAGAAAAAAATCTGGACATAAATAAACAATTTTGTTACTATTTTATAAGTTTTTTCACAGAAAAAAGAGGAAAGGGTAATGACACTCGGACTTTCTAAGAAATGGATAGATAAAATGAAGAGTTTACCCGAATCTGGAATGGGACATCAAAGCGTTGAAGTAAAATTAAAAAATGGAATTATTTTGAGAGGAACGGTTATGAATTCTAATATTCTGAAAGTTGATGGTTATGTTATCTTTAAAAACGACGATATAGACGACATAAATGTCTTATAGCGAATCTAACGGTTCGCTATTTAATTTTCAAGAAAGCTTGAACTTCTATTGTCAATGTTCATTTACTGTTTAAATAACTGGCGGAGCGAAGATTGAAAATTAAGCAGAGAAAGAGTACCCTAACTTGGTCAGATAATTAATCCATTTTATCTTTTTAGCGGAGCGGATTTTAGCCAAATCCGAGACGCGAGTCCGCAGATGTAGATGATTCTACTTCAAGGACGAGTAACGAAGGATTTGGTCTAAAATCAGCCCGCCCTAAGAGGGAAGCTAAATAACCAGACCGATTCTTTCGTCTCTCCTCCTCAACATAGAACAATCTATATCTTCGTCGTCGTTCCTCGGAATTGGTCTATTCTTTAGCTTCTAAAATGATAAAATGGGTTAAATATCTGACCCACATGACGTCAATCTTGGAAAAAATACTGGGAAACCAGATTTTCAGCGATTCAGACAAACAACTCATAGAAAGAGCTTTTGAATTGGCAAAATCAGCTCATGCGGGACAAAAGCGCTTATCAGGAGAAGAATATTTAAGCCATCCTCTTAGCGTGGCACATTTTTTATCCGAACTAAGACTGGACTCAGCGACAGTTGCCGCTGGAATTTTGCACGATACCATAGAAGACACTCCTGTCACTCTCGAAGACATAGAAAATGAATTCGGCAAAGACATAGCTTTTTTGGTCGATGGTGTGACCAAGTTGAGTAAAATAGAGCATGCCGGATCCACCTCCGCCAGTTTGAGCGGATGGCGGACCAACGAAAAGAAGGGCAATACCGAGCACCTCAATTCTCTAAAAAAAATGTTCTTCGCTATGGCCGAAGATATAAGAGTGATTTTGATCAAACTGGCTGACCGCTATCACAACATGGAAACACTGAAACACAAAGACGCAGTCAGTCGAAAACGAATTGCTCTTGAAACGTTAGAAATATACACGCCAATCGCCGCAAGATTGGGTATGGGACGACTTAAGGGCCAACTTGAAGATATGGCCTTTTCCTATGTTTATCCGATTGAATACGCTCAACTCATTCGAAAAGTTAAGGAAAAATACGCAGACCGCTTAAAATACATCGACCGCACCAAACCAGTTATAAAAAGATGTCTTATTGATGCTGGAATTACAGTCCTCGATATGCATTCACGAGCTAAACATTATTTCAGTTTATATCAAAAAGTTATTAGAAAAGAGATTGAAACGGATAAAATTTTTGACTTAGTTGCCATGCGCATCATTGTTCCTGATATTAAATCCTGTTATGAAACTCTGGGCGTGATTCACAAATTCTACAAACCCTTGCCTGGACTGATCAAAGACTACATCGCCCTCCCTAAACCAAACGGCTACCAATCACTTCATTCCACAATCTTTTGCGAAAAAGGAAGAATAGTAGAAATACAGATTAGAACACCGACCATGCATGATTTCGCTGAAAACGGTATCGCCGCTCATTGGGCTTACAGCGAGAGTGGGAAGAAAAAAAACATAATGGCAAATGTTAAAGAGGTCCAGTGGGTTAACAAGTTAAAAAACTTTCTTAAGGAAACAGCCCCTAGTGAAGGTTTATCTAATTTAAAAATAGATTTCTTCAAACACAGAATTTTTGCATTTACACCAAAAGGGGAAGTTCAGGATCTTCCCGATGGAGCCACCCCAATAGATTTTGCTTACGCCATACATACCGACCTTGGCCATATGACTAAAGGCGCAAAAATAAACGGTAGAATTACCACCCTTGATAATGAACTGAAAAATGGGGACGTGGTTGAAATTATAAAAGGAAAAGATAAAAAGCCTTCTTTTGATTGGCTAAAAATTGTTAAGACAGCCGAGGCAAGAAAGAAAATAAAATCGTACTTTTCCGCCTCCATGGAGCGAGATCTCGCCTCTGACGAAAAGGAAATCCCTAAACTAAAGGCACCCAAAACAAAACAAACAAAAAAAGTTGAGATAAAAGTTCCAAAATCTGGTGAGCCAATAATCCAAGGACAAAAAGGCCTCTTGTACAAACTGGCCAAGTGCTGCAACCCCACCACTGAACACAAAATAAAAGGCTACATGACCGTAAACCGCGGAGTTTCAATCCATACAGCTACCTGTTCAAATATAAAAACAAAAAACGGCGCAAGTGCCCGTTTGTTAAATGCCTCATGGTCGGACCACAAAAGATAAGGCTCAACCCCATCCCTATTTATCGGCCTATTGGTTACGTCCTCCGGATCTCCTGAGGCAATTCCCAATGGCGCCCCACTTCGTAGGTCCCCCGCCATTGTGAACCTTCGCCTTGACGGACAAATGCTTAAATTAACTTTCAATTTGCTTAACAAATTTAAGCACCCGTTCCTCCCCGCCAGCTGGTGGGGATTTTCCGACCTAAATTTGTTTAATAAGCAAATTATCGGTTAATTTAACCATTGTGTTTTCCGCAGGAACCAAACGGCCTTAAATGGGGATGGGGTTTCGTTCAAGACTTAAAACACAACAAGCGACCCAGCCACATACTCCCAGGGAGAACTTGCGCAGGCCCCGAAGCTTGGTGCTTGGTGAGGGGCCGAGCATGTAGATGGCCGAGGCTCGCAGGAAGCCGAGGACTATCGGTCGAGTCGGGGGTATGTGGCTGGGGAGCGAATCAGAAAAATAGTGAGATTGAAGCGTTAGTCAATAATTGACTTAGCGATTTTGTTGAGATCCTCAAGGGTTGCGAATTTAACGACTATCTTACCTCCTTTTTCGGAAGCATGAATTAGTACTGGTGCTTCAAGAGTTTCGCTCAAGTTTTTCTCAAGAGTTGAAAATTTGTTATCTTTCTTAACCTGCTTTTTATTTGGTTTAGCTGATGAAGCCATACTCTCAACTTCCTTTGATGATACTCCGCCCGCCAAAATTTGATTGTAAACTTCTCTTTGCTTGGTTCCATCACTAAAAGCAAGCAATGCTTTGGCGTGGGCACGCGATAACTTTTCAGCTCTTAGAGCATCTCGGATGTCTTTGGGTAAATTGAGCAAGCGAACAGCATTGGCAACAACCTCTCTAGACTTAGAGACCTTATCTGCAATTTCTTTTTGAGTCAGACCAAATTCTTTAGCCAACCGATCATAAGCCTCGGCCTCTTCAACGGGATTTAGATCTTTTCTTTGGACATTTTCTATTAAAGCAACTTCGAGCCTATCCTGCTTGTGTTCAAATTCGTCTCTTATAATAATCGGCACCTGTGGTAGTCCGGCAACTTGGGACGCCCTCAATCGTCTCTCACCAGCGATAAGCTGATAAGAGACTTCTAATCCTTTCGGGGTTTCTGTTTCGACTTTAGTAACAAGCAACGGCTGAAGGACGCCATATTTTCTTACGGACTTTGAAAGCTCTTTTATCCCCTCTTCATCAAAATCACGCCTTGGCTGATCAGGATTAGCTTTTATCTTGTTTGTTTCAACGTAAAAAATACTCTCCTTACGAGTTTCCGGTTCAATCTCCATGTTTTGCGGTATCAGTGAACCCAATCCTTTTCCTAAACCAAATAGTTTCTTCATTTTTTATTAATTTAATCTTATAACTTCTTCTGCCAACTGTCTGTAAGCTCTGGCCGCCTTTGAATCAGGATCAAATTGCAAAATGGTTTTTCCAAAACTCGGCGACTCGGCTAATGATACTGTTCTCGGAATTACGGCATTAAAAACTCTACCGGGAAAATTTTTGGAAACCTCGTTCAAAACCTGATTGGATAATTGATTCCTTCTGTCATACATTGTAAGCAACACTCCCAATACTTGCAAATCGGCATTAAGTCCGCCTCTTACCAGTTCAATAGTTTTTAAAAGCTGGCTCAAGCCTTCAAGGGCATAATACTCGCATTGGACAGGAATAATAACCCGTTCCGATGCAGCTAAGGCATTCACTGTCAAAAGCCCGAGCGAAGGCGGACAGTCAATTATAATGTAATCGTAATTAATTCTTAAAGAGTCGAGAACTTTTTTCAAACGCAATTCCCGAGATTCCATCGTAACAAGCTCTACTGTTGCTCCGGCCAAACTTTGAGCTGAAGGTAAAATGTCAAACCCAAACAAAGATGTTTTTTTTATTACTAAGCTTGGATTAAGATCGCTAATCAAGGAATGATAAACGTTGGAACCATTTTCAGCAACATGCACACCAAGACCCGTAGTGGCATTCGCCTGAGCATCCATGTCCACTAATAAAACATATTTCCCCAGGGTGGCTAAGTAAGCACACAAATTAGTTGCCGTGGTTGTTTTCCCAACTCCGCCCTTGGCATTACAAATAGAAATAATCCTTGCCATGGACTCATTCTACACCGCCTAAAATAAATTTCAACTTAAGGTTTGAATTTTTAGCAAAAAATGGTAGGATATTAAAAGAATAAAGCCCAGATGGCGGAATTGGCAGACGCAATGGACTCAAAATCCATCGATCGCAAGATCATGGGAGTTCGACTCTCCCTCTGGGCACCAACTGTGATAAGTCGCCGTGAGAACGGTGATTTATTTCGTAAATAAGCCCCAATTTGGCGGTTCCAAATCCATTTGCCTTTGAGTATGGTAAACCCTGTGGAAATACTAACTTTTGGAACCGAGGGCGTAATTGAGGAGCTAAATCAAACCACTGCCTGCCTAAATCACTAATAAACTTTGTGGCATAAATTACTGCCGCCTCAATATCAAATTGTTCCAACTGGGCTTCATTTCGGGATATTCTCGTAGCGGCAATTTTATTTTCAATTTCCTCAATTCTTTCCTTAAAAGTTTCTTGGGAGTAGGTTCCATTTTCAAAAAACTCGTAAACTCTTTTCTTTGTAGTTTCAAACTCGGTAAGATTTTTTTCTTGTCTTTTTACCTCCAATTCAAACTCCTGTCCCTTTTCCTGCCACAAATCCAAAACAGTTTCTTTGAAAGCAGTTAAAAACTTTTCTTTTGGAGTATATTTCCTGACGTATCCAATAAACGCTTTTTCAAGGTCTAATTTGGATATTCCTTTACCAAAAGCAGGACATTGCTTATTTGCACAATGATAATAAAAATATCTACCCCCATTGCCACGAGGCGAGCTTGCGGTGTAAGGTCTATGACAATCAGAACAAATTATCGTTCTGCGAAGCGGAAAGGTCGGGTTGAACTTATTCCGCTTAACAATGTGAGCTTTTCCTAAACGAACAAGGCGAATAGCGTGCATTTCCTCCTCCGAAATCATAGGCACGTGTTGACCCTTAATATCTTTACCTGACCAAGGGTTTTCAAGAATACCAGCATAAAACTTCAAATGTCGCCCCAGCAACCTATCTATAAGTTGCGGAGTTGTTTTCTTGCCACTTGCAGCTTTTAATCCCCAAATATCAAGTAGTCGTGCTAATTCAGCTTGGGAATATGTGCCTTTAGCATATTCTTTTAAGGCACGCTGAATAAGTGAGAATATCTTTGGGTCAGGCGGGTCAGGTTTAGTTTTCTTTTCATCGCGTTTTCTAACGTGTTGGCAGACATAGCCAAGAGGAGGTTTCCAAGGAAAAATACCATCGTTAATCCTACTGCTCATACCATCAATAGCACGTTGTGTCCTTATCGCATTGTCGTATTCATTAACTACGGCAAGTATTCCGCCAATAAGTTTGCCAGACATACCTTCGTTTATATTTTCAGTAACCGAATACAAGGTTGTGCCATAACTGATGAGTATTTTTTGAATTGCAAAATGGTCGCCAGCATTACGGGCAAAACGGTCTAATCGTAAAACTACAAATGCCTGAACCTTATCTTTGTTTTTTCTGCAAAACTCAATAGCACGCAAAAACTCCTCACGATTAGTAGTTTTTGCCGATTGCCCTTCGTCGCGAAAAATCTTAATAACTTCAATACCTTTTTGTTCACAATAACGACGACAATACTCCTCCTGAAACTCCAAGGAGGTTCCCTTGACTTGTTCGTCGCTTGAAACTCGTATGTAAGTAATTCCTTTCATATTTTTATTCAGTAGTAATTTGGATAGTTTTTTCCTTTTCGTGGCTCTCCCGATAATGAAAGTCGGCACACTTGTCACATATCCCCGAATACATCATATCTATACCTCGGTTTATTGCCTCCTGTTGTTCTGGGCTTAATGGTTTTTCTTTTTCTGGGGCTTGAGGGCGGTTAAAAATACCTGAATTAAGCTTTGCTTCAAGTAATGTAAATCCACCCCACATAACCGCCCTAAAAGCGTATATTATCTCACTTGGCTTATATTTTCCGCTTTCGTCAAAAAGAATGTCCATTAACTGCTGCCTGCCAAAATGCATTAAATCCTCCAATTTGGCTAACTCCTCGTTTAAGGACGAGAAATTATACCTTACAGCACGTTCCCGATGGACCTTTCTTTTGAGTTTTCCTATAAAGTTCTTATCAAAATTATGATGGTAAGTATCTCGTAAAACGACTTGTAATTCAAGTATAGAAACATTAGGGTTCTTAACCATTTCAAATCTTATATGGTTCTTCAATTCGGTCATTTTTTCTTTTGAAAATCGCATTTTAATTTGTATGCTATTATCTGCTATTAAATCTTATTTAAGTTTCTTTAAGATTTCTTTAGTCACCGAAGCTTGTTCAGCAGATTGAACATTAAAGCTTCATTTTCCCAAACAATTCCTCTTTTTTCTTTCTTAACAACTCGCGTCCTTCGGGACTGCCTATTTCGGCAGATTGAACAGGCAGTTCAGGTGCTTGAACGCTTTGTCTCATCAGTTGAATGGCGTGTTCGGCTAATTGAACACTTTTTGACCTATAAACAGGGTAGCACCGCACACCAACCCTATGTTCAGGTCGCTTTTCAAGCCACGTCTTTTGTATTAAAGAACTTCTTGTATAGCTGATTTTGCCAACAGACCAATCGGGTAAGTATGCGGATTTTAACTGCCTGATGGTTATGCTGGTTGAGCCAAAAGTGTAGATGTGCTTGCTATCCCAATCAACCAAGCGAAGGTAAACATAATATAACCTAACTTCGGCATCAGAAAGGGCTTTTTCATATTCCAACTCAATACCGTATAGCTTACAAAATTTGTTCGGTTTGTTTATTCTCATTTTTATTTTCTTTGGCTTTAATTCGGTCAATTTGCCACTGCTCAAAGAGTATCTCGGCTTGGGAACGTAACTCATCACGGATTGCCTCCGCCTCTGTATCGCTCATATTGGACTCGCCAACGAGCTCTTTTATCCTTTGAGGGGTAAGCATCGTTAAGGTTGATAAAGTTTATCTTTGAGCGTCCTGATGGCTAATACGGCTTTACGAAAATCAACCATCATCTCGGGAGAGTTTTCTTTACCGAAATTAAAAGCAGCAAGTAGTATTTCTCGCTCGGGAATATCAATAAAAACGAATTCGCATTTTTGGGGATTATCCTTATTGATGCCAACAAGTTCTAATCCTCGTGAAAAGAGATAACAAGCAGCATAGAAGTTGGCGGTGCGAAAATATTTATTTTTATCCATACACCCATATTAAACGATGGGTTAGCAGGATAAATCACCCAAAAATCAGGACTACGTCGGGGTTGTTAAAAAAGAAAAAGCCCACAGTAAAAGCGGGTTTATTGAAAGTGGTCAGCGTCTAATCAGCTATCTTTGGAGCATATAGCCCTCATTGCAGACAAAAACAGTTTGGTCGCTTTCAGAAAGACCAAGTTTTTCTTTTATCTCGTAAACAATCTGACGGATTTTTGAGATGGCATCAATTTTATTTGATTTATCCCACAGATAGAATGCTATCTCGGAATAATCAAACATTCTGTTGGGGTTTTCCCAAAGAGCGTGTATAAACTTATAGTGCTTGGATTTTCTGCCGAATTTAGCCGATTTTTTACCAACACGGAAAATTCCTGACTGTTTATTAAAATTAAGTTTTTCCTTGTAAATTAATATTTCCGCACTCTTGCTAAATAACTTTTCAGTTAGGGTTTCAGCTATTTGTTGGGGTAAGCTTTTTCTTAATATCTCAACCCTTTCTTGAACAGTTAAATTTTTATATTTTTTATCCATAATTTTTATATTTATTTTGACTAAACAGTAGCTGAAATACCCCAATTTATCAAGATTTCTCATGCTATTGACTTTTATTAGTGGTTTGCTATAATCTTTCCACGGTGTGATAAGGAGGACAAAAATGTCAGCAGTCACCGAAAAGGTAGCATTTCCCAAGACACATAGCGTAGAAAGAGATGGTTGGACATTAACATTAAAGTGCTGGGGTATTTATACGAAATTTGTTTATGGCATTGCACAGCCAGGTCAACCAAAAGGTTCCGTGAAGTTAGGGGGTCATGGCATGTCAGTTTCTCTTGGAGCATCTTTAGACCCCATAAATTTGTCTGCTGGGCGAGACCTTATGCTTCAATTAGGATATGAACTAATGAACAAATATAACAAAGAGGTAAATCGGCAGTTCCTCTATGATTTTTGCAAAGAGGCGTTCCGACCCTACGAGCACTACTCCAGCGTCTCTATTAGATAATACGAGATTGTTACTGCTCCACGAGGAGCAGTTTTTTATTTGAGTAATTAACTTTAACCTGCTAAATTAGAGCTAACGGTAAGATTTTTCAATTGTTGCCAAGCCATCAACTCTTGCACAACTTGGTTCCAATTCAATCTCATATGGTGCACCATAGTGATAAATTGGGGGTCAGAACCCGTCGAATTTTACACTTGACTTTAAACTCTTAATATGTTATTATTAAGACACTTGGGATCCCCTACTGATGTGCACGTGTAGCTCAAGGTAGAGCAGTCGATCTATAATCGACAGGTTGGCGGTTCAAGTCCGCCCGCGTGCACCAACCCCACTAACCATGGGGCTTTCGTTTAATAAGACAGCATGTTAGATTTTAAAGTATTCCTTGGAGGGTTCGCATAATGGTATTGCACTGGTTTCGAAAACCAGCGGGAGCAATCCCTTGCAGGTTCAAGTCCTGCACCCTCCGCCAATTGGGAAAATTCCCAAAAAGTGATATCCTTAAACCATGGATAATCAAACACTAGCCAAGCGTTATAGAACTGAATTATCCTCGGTAAAAGACCTTCTTTTCAAATTTCTCCTGTTTTGGACGGCTATTTTACTTGTTTTAAGTTGGGTTGATTTTTTCTCAAAATATAAGCTCTCGGAAGCGATGGTAACAAGTTATATCATACTATTAGGCGTCTACATAGTCCACAAAGAAACATCGCGCTGGACAGGTGTGAAAATGGGTATTAAGCCCGGAGAATTATTTGTGTATGTCTGGTGGGTTTCTCTTTTGAGCATGCTTTTGATAGGATTTTTTGCCGACAGAGAAGCGTCTCCTTCCGTAAGGTTTTTAGCTTATGAGGTTTTGGTGGCATTTCTGTTGAGCGAGGTCTCTAAGGGAGTCAACGCCTACAAAATAACTGGCGGCAATCTTGAATAAAAGGAGGGTTGGCCGAATGGCTAAGGCACCGCTCTTGAAAAGCGGCGGGCGTAAGCCCTTGCAGGTTCGAGTCCTGCACCCTCCGCAGTATTGGACTGCTCGCGTATAAATGCGCGAGTTGTTCTTTATTTACGCCATTCTTGCGAGGTTCTATCGCCCTATGTATTCGCTTTAACTCCTTTGAGGCATCTTCAAGATATAAAAGCGGTTTTTCTATTGTAATACTTATCTTTCTGTCTTTTAGAGAGAGGTTCGACCCTAAATTAGCGAGTATACTTTTTCTTGTTTCTAGTCCGCCTTTCTCAAAAGATTCTTTTGCTGTTGTGGCGAACTGAAACATCTCGTCTGCTTTTTTAATCCATTTGCCTATCCGGTCGCTTGCGTCTTTCAGCAGTTCTTCTAATCGCATTCTCTCTTTGTTGAGATCGCCCTTCATTTCTTTATATTCTTTGTCCGTCAGTTCCTCGTCTGCGCGCATATTATTGACCCTCTTTATTTTCTCCACGACTGTTTTATACGCCTTTTGGACATTATCAATAATTTTAGTGATGTTGCCGGCTTCTTTCTTGTTCTCCTTTTTATATAAATCCAAAGCCCATTCGGTAAATTCTGCGTGAATAGCAATTCTGTCTATCTTTGCCTGTATCTGCCTGCTTATCTCTTTTTCTTCAATACATTTTTGGGTACAGTTTGAGTTCTGGCTTCTTGTGCAGTGGTAATAGGTATAGTAGTGAACGTTGCCGTTTTGCTGTCGCTTAACCTTTTCTTCGGCCGTGATTGAACTTCCGCACTCACCGCACCTAATCATACCCGTAAAAGCGAATGCGTGGCTTCTGGGGCGCGGTTTTCCCTTTCGGCCGAGGATTATCTGTATCTTGT
The DNA here is from genome assembly GCA_001794055.1 of Candidatus Yanofskybacteria bacterium RIFCSPHIGHO2_01_FULL_41_26. Taxonomy (GTDB): domain Bacteria; phylum Patescibacteriota; class Minisyncoccia; order 2-02-FULL-40-12; family GWA2-44-9; genus 2-01-FULL-41-26. Next base: position 95,571 of record MGJB01000015.1, read on the forward strand.
CGTATTCTTCCTCTGTAATCA
>MGJB01000016.1 GCA_001794055.1 Candidatus Yanofskybacteria bacterium RIFCSPHIGHO2_01_FULL_41_26
CCAAATTTACTAAAAATACGATACAATAGGGATACTGATTTTGGTAACACTTAATTATTGTCTAACAAGGGGGGGATTTAGGTTCGGACCTCTTAAAGTTAAATTAACGTTCTTTTCAATGCTTGTTTGAGTTGATTTCTGCCAAAACCGCTTTTTAGAAATACCTCTCTGGCTTTGGCGTCCTCTTCGTTTATAAAATACTCATAATGGATGAGTTCTAAAGGTCTGCGGTTTTGAGTAGATTTAACTCCGCCCCTTGCATGTTCTTGAAGGCGTTTCTTTGGATTTGTAGTGAAGCCGGTATATAGCTTATGGTCCTTAAGCGATAATAGAGTATAAACGTAAAATCTATTCATAATCTAAAAAGTCTAACTTTTTAGATTAAAAAGTAAATATATTTGGGGAGTCGAGTCTTTTGCCAAGTTAGACTTGGCAACTCGACCCTCCTCAAACTCTGTTCTTACGAACCGAGTTTGACTCGGGAGCGGGTGAAGGGAATCGGACCCTCGTCTCAACCTTGGCAAGGTCGTGTTCTACCATTGAACCACACCCGCAATTTTAGTATTATCTCACTTTTAATCTTCATTTTCAAGCTTTCCCTTTGAACTTAATCCTTCAATCCAGCCCATTATTTTATGAAACAAAGAAGTATCACTTACTCTTATCTGCACAACACCGTAAGGCAGAATATTGTAGGGTCTTTTTCTTTGGCTCGAAATACTCACTCCAACATATGATTTTGTAAACTGGGACTGAGGAAGCTGGGTTAAACTCTGCCAATAGCTTAACAAATAGCTCTCGTTCTGGTGCTCAAAATATCTAAGATTAACTCTAATTTTGTTATCGGGAACTTTACATGTTTGTCTTAAGAATTTTAAAAACAAAGCTATCAATTTAGGGTCTGAATTGGTTAAACTCACGGGATGACTCGTTATTACCCTACCTTTTCTTATTAGGGGTCTTTTATGACCTTCAGCCCAATAAAGCGAGGTACCAAGTAGTAGTAAGTCGTTCTTTTTAAGTGTCGCGATACTATCTCTTGCTTCATCTCTTATTTTCTTCGTGCGTTTCTCGGCTAAATGGGTTTGAACCACATTTCTTTGGATAAGAGCTTTTGTTGATTTTTCATAAACTCTGTTTTTAATTCTATCCTTTGCTTCGTCTGATAGCTCGAGGCCGATAAACCATGAAGATAGGGTACTCTTGGGTATCTTTAAGAGCTTGCTAATCTCATTGTAGCTTCTTCCCTGGGCTCTTAACTTGTATGCCTTAAATTTATCAGTCCTCATACTATAAGTATAACACGGGGGTCTAGTTTTGAAACCAGAATGTTAATAATCGATTGTGCACAAAAGCTGTTTATTATGAACCGGTAGACCTATAGGTGTAGCGCATGTGTCCATTTTAATATGCATAAAGTTGATAAGCATGTGTGGTTAAGTCAAACCCTTCAAAAAACTGATATCTTGTGATAAGATATGAAAGTAAGGTATATGCCGCGGTAGCTCAGTGGTAGAGCGCAGCCCTAAACTCTTTGGGGCCGGACCCAGCAATGAGTCCTGAGAAAAACTGGGTGAACTCGGAGAAAACCATCAGATATTCTGATGATAATTCCGAGCCAATCTTTCGCCGGGAAGTTATGGTTATCGGCAAGCTCTAGGTGACCCTCGGAAGGCTTGCCTGCCATAGCTTTAGCGAAGGCAGGTGTAGAGACTAATAGGTGAGTCCCAACAATAATCCTATATAAGCGCCCAGCCCCCATAATCTATGGGGTGATGATATAGTCCAAAAGACCTTTTACGACATAACTTTTCGTCACGAAATTTAATAGGATCGAGCGAAACACATGAAAAGTGAGGAAGAATAGTGATTACTATTTTGACGAGTTTTGAATGTGTTGCAGCCGGTACTGTTAAATTGCAGTAGGAAGGGTTGTGTCGTAAAAGGTCTGAAAGCTTTGGAAGAGGCTGGCGTCGGGGGTTCAATTCCCTCCCGCGGCACAGTATAAACTAAATGTCCCCCAGGCGGGGACATTTAGTTTATGTGAGCGGGAACAAATGCCTTGAGGTATTTGTGTAGGGGATTGAAAGACGGAAGGATGTTTCGACCTGCAAATCAAAACCCTGAGTCGGGACTGCGGAAAAGCCGAGCGACGGTGAGGCTTTATTTGTAGTCAATTCCCTGCCTGCCGGCAGGCAGGCCTCCCGCGGCACATAATAAATAAAAATCCCACAAAATGGGGGATTTTTATTTTGATTGCTTAGAGCTAAGGGTTAGTTAAGCTTCCTTTTCTTTTGTGCCCGCTTATCTTTATTCTCCTGCCAAGAATGGAAGCTGTCTATTTCGCGGATCGAATCGGTAAAATAGTATTTTTTACTATCGACAAACACGGTAGCTGTTTTATTTCCACGATCATCTTCGGCGTAGTCTATTCGGACTTTATCAGCTTGGTTCGGATCAGGATTATTAAGTAGCTTATATATCGCCACGATACTATCGAAATTTTCTCCCATAAAAACACTAGATGTTCCCTCTGGATTATCTATGTTTATAATGTCCATTTTTTCAGACAAGGGAATGCTGGGACCTTCTAGGCCACCTTCCTCAAGCTCTTTTTGTATTCTTATTTCTTTCGCCATTTTTTATTTTAGAATTTGGTGCGCGCTATAGGACTCGAACCTATGACCCTCTCAACGTCAATGAGATGCTCTACCAACTGAGCTAAGCGCGCTCCTTCGCTAAAGCTTCGAAGCGTATAGCGCCAAGTTACTTTTGGTGCTGTAATTATACACTTCGCGCGAACCTACTTTGAACGGAACTAAGGAAGCCGCCCCGCCGCCGCTCGCTAACGCTCGCCAGCCGGCAAAAAAGTTTTCTTCGCTTTTCCTGATTTGCGCGCGCCGGATTTTTTCTTCTAAAAGGAAAAGAAAACTTTTTTGCTGGGTTCTGCTCTGAACGAGCAGAGCGGCTGGACTGGCCTCTTTTTGATTTCGCTCGGGTGCGGCGGAATTCCCCCCACACCCCCCTTCCGCCGCACCCTCGCTCGGACGGACAGGATTTTTGGCGGCAGCATTAAAATGATTGGCACCCTCGGCAGGATTCGAACCTGCAAGTCCTCGGTAGAATCGAGGCAGTTTATCCGTTAGCTTACGAGGGCAAGATAAAGAAACGCAAAATTGCGCTGAACAATCTTTATCTTCTTTTCCTCGTAAGCGAAAACATAAGTGTAGATTAGCAAAGAAACCTTGCAATCGCAAGGTTTCTGCCGAGGGTGCGCCGGTCGTTCGCCATCTCATCCAGGCCGGACAACATTTTTATCTCGCGGATAATTCTCAGGCGATCAGGCTCTAACTACTGGGTCGCTTTTTCGAAGTACCCGTTATCTGCGTCGTCGTCCGCGCCCGTGCTTCTGGGATAGTGCGCTTGCCGCTACGGACTTTACCCGTGGAGATGAACGCCTACTCCGCAGAAGTCGGCTCGCTTTTGTTGCGACACGACGGCTAGTTGTTTTCTTGTGTGCCATGATTAGGGTATTAGCTTTTAACCTTGCATGTCCAATTGGGATAGTCGTCGCCTTTGTGGCGATTGTTTTCCCATTGAAGCGGTTGCAAGTTGCTTATATCATCCGAGCCGCCTTCGGCAACAGGTTTGATATGGTCAACCTCCCATCCCCACTGTACCGTTTGCCCGTATTTCGTGCGTTGCATACTGGCACCGCACTTGTCTTTTCGGTAGCTCGGGTAGCTGGACTCAACCTCACCCTTCTTCCAGACCGCTTCAATGGTGGCTTCGTCAAAAGCGGAACCATCGCGTCTTGTGTTGTGATTTCTTGCCATACTTCGTTGCTTTGTTGGTTAATTATTTTTTGCCCGTCGACATCATGGCTATAAAGCCATCGGGTAAACACATTATAGGAGGCACGCGCCTTATCTGTCAACTCTGTCAAGTGTTAATTGCCTGTGGATAACTTTTTGCATATTTTTGACACATCCACTATAATAGCATTATGCACACAATACAAGAAAAACTACTTAAAGTGATTGATGATAAGAACATCGGTGGTCTTACGTTACGCCAAATCGGAGATTTAATCGATGAAAAATTCCCCCAAAAAGTTAAACATCACCTATCCCAGCTGGAACGGAAAGGCTTTATTTTAATTGATAAAAAAAATAAGAAAATTATCCGAATCAGCAACAAAGCAAAGGCTGGGAATATTTTTGTTTCAATTCCGATAGTGGGTGCGGCTAATTGCGGCCCGGCAAACATTTATGCCGATCAAAATATTGAAGGATATTTGAAAATATCCAAACGACTCGCCCCAAACAAAAAAAGTGTTTTCGCTTTACGAGCCGAGGGCAACTCTCTCAATAAAGCCAACATTGGCGGTAAGAATGTAGAAACTGGAGATTTTGTTATTGTGGACAGCGAAAACACATCACCACATGACGGCGATTATGTTGTATCTGTTATTGATGGGATGGCGAACATAAAGAAATATCGTTTGGATAAAGATAATTCTAGAATCGCTCTTTTGTCAGAATCAACGCAGGAATATTCCCCCATTTTTATTCACGAGAGTGATGATTTCAGAATAAGTGGCAAAGTTGTTGAGGTTGTCAAGAACATCGGGCAATAATATGCTAAAATAGGATAAAGACTTATGAGTAAAAGAAAATCAATTTCATTATTTACGGGAGCAGGCGGAATGGATGTGGGTTTATCCCGTGCTGGTTTTAATGTCGTATGGGCTAACGAAATAGATACAGACGCATGCGAAACATATAAATTAAATCATAAGGGAGAAATTGAGTGTGGAGATATACGGAATTTTATCGAGAAACTAAACTCATTTGAAAATATTGATCTAGTATTTGGTGGCCCTCCGTGTCAGGGATTTTCTGTTGCCGGCAAAATGGATCCTAACGATGAACGGAGTAAGCTCATATTTAGCTTTATGGATGTCGTAGAAAAAGTTAAGCCAACGGCTTTTATATTGGAAAATGTAAAAGCGTTGGCGGTACTAGAGAAGTGGGCGCCGGTTAGAAATGCCCTGTTCGAAAAGGCCCGCTCCCTAGGCTACGACTTTACCGAACTTGTACTTTTGAACGCTACGGATTATGGCGTACCTCAAAAAAGGGAAAGGATGTTTTTTATTGGTATAAAAAATGCAAAAAGTATAGCAAAGAGCATGACTGGTTTTTCAGAATATCTGAAAAAATACCAGAAAAAAGCATTGCCTATCAGGGAGCTGTTTGCTGAACTTGGGCCAGTAGGAACAGAAAGGAACCAAAAAGTTTGTAGAGCTAAGATTACTCTTGCTCGAGAACCAATACTACGAAGATCGGCCTACGCCGGAATGATTTTTAATGGAGCGGGCCGACCGATTGACGCAGACGGATATTCAAATACTCTTCCCGCTTCAATGGGGGGTAATAGGACACCTATCGTTGACGAAAACCAAATCTTTAACGGAGGTGGAAGTTGGATAGAAAATTATCATAGCAAGTTATGGGCGGGTGAAAGACCAGAGGATGTAACTCCGCCAAATTATTTAAGAAGAATTACTGTTGAAGAAGCCGCTCGAATCCAAACTTTTCCGGAGAATTATAAATTTTCAGGTAGACAAAATTCTATTTACTCACAAATTGGTAATGCCGTCCCCTGCGAGTTAGCACACGCCGTTGGCGCGGCTCTTCAAGATGTCTTAAACGATGAGGAATTATAGAGAGGCGTTATTATCCGAGTGCCATTGCTTGAAATATCGCTTCACCTTTTCTGCGGTATTGGTGTTGTTAATGTAAGCAACCAATTCCTTATAGAAAAATTTTCTCCCTTCCGGTGTAAGAAAGAGAATAGCTGATTGGATGTAATCGTAGATATTGATAAAGTAATAAGCCAACTCACGATATTGCGTCGTTGCCATGATATAAGATGTTCCTCGATTACTTAAAGTTTCGGGAACATCTTGTGGTCTACAAATTACAAATACATCCTTGAGATCAGAATCGTAGTCCATAACTGCTTCGTGAGATTCTATCAATCTGTCGTCGCTAAACTTTTTTGTCGTAACTTCATATATTAACTCGGCTGTATCATTAATCTTTTCAATAATATCTCCGGGTTTCTTACTCGTTGTGTTCGTAGTAGAAACGCTATCCCGATGGCCTGAAACGCTAACAGGATTTTTTCTATCCTTATTCATTGCCTCCATAAGTAGACCAACGATAATTTGAGGAGTAGCCCCTCCATCTGGCACAGAATTAATAAGATCAACGCACAATTTAGAAATGTGAATAGGATTTTCTTGAGGAGGTAAATTTACCTCCATCTCTTTAATCCGCTTCGCTTCCTGTTTATAGCGAGCGATGTAGGCCGAGGCAAATCTCTCCAAGGCATTTTTAGGAACTGATTCAATTTTCTTTACTATTTTTACGACATTCATGGCAATTGCTCCACCATGTTTATCAGTTGCCCAGTCACGATTTATTTTCTTACTGTTTTTAGCAACATTTAGCGGGCCGGATTTTCTATGAGGAATACCGTATTCGCGAAGGGCTTTTCTGATAGGTTGCTCGAAAATTGAACGAGGATTACAGGCATAAAAGTTTTCTGACGCCTTGAATTTCGGATCAAGAAGCCTCGCCATAACAATTGTTAGGATAATTTCTCTATGTCCTCATATTGAAGTTTGAAAAAGTGACTCAATTTCATCTAAATCAAAGGGGGCCGAAAACTCGGCTACTGATTTCTTATCCTTTAGAAAAACAGAAAGTATCCTGTATATTTCGGCGTTTCTTTTGGTTGCTGACAATTTCTTTTTTGGCATAACTATTTTATGAAGAAGGAAACATCTTTTTTATAGATAGTGGCAAATTTCTTGATCTCCGCAACATCAAGCCGTCTTTCGCCGGATTCAATTTTTGAGATATAAGATTGCGGCTTACCGAGTTTGTCGGCTACCGCCTGTTGGGAGAAGGCGGCCTCAACACGCGCCGCTTTTAGGCGTTCTATAATGGCTTTATAGTCTTTTGAGTAAACTGACTTACTCATACTTGTTTGTATCATATATCCTATTGTGGTATAATCCCAAAATGGGATTATTGATTTTAGGGAGTTCCTTAACCTTTTCCGCGCAGGGAGGAGGGTGGGGCAAGGAAAAGTATCTTGCTGCCGCCAAAAATCCTGTCCGTCCGAGCGAGGGTGCGGCGGAAGGGGGGTGTGGGGGGAATTCCGCCGCACCCGAGCGAAATC
>MGJB01000017.1 GCA_001794055.1 Candidatus Yanofskybacteria bacterium RIFCSPHIGHO2_01_FULL_41_26
CGCGGAAGAAGTTGCGCGAGAACATGGTATATTAAAAGGTAATGAATTAATGTCAGGTGTTCGGATTGAGGGCTGAATTTAGGTAAACTCTACTAAAAATACAATATAGGAGGTGTCAATATTTGTCAAGTCTTTTGATTTTTGCTCATATTTGTTATTCTAAATAGATTATATGAGCGAAAATAAAATTGAACATATACGACACTCTCTTGCTCACCTCTTGGGTGCGGCGGTTTTAGATTTGTATCCCGGCTCAAAACTTGCTATCGGTCCCGCCATTGATGACGGATTTTACTATGACATAGACATTCAGGGCGTGATTTCGGATAACGATCTGCCAAAAATTGAAAAGAAAATGCGCGAGCTACTCAAAACATGGAAAACCTTTGAGGGACGCGAAGTTACATCATTGGAAGCCAAAGAACTTTTCAAAGATAATCCTTACAAAAATGAGATCATTGAGGAACTCTCTGACAAAGGCGAAAAAATCACACTATACACTTCGGGCAAATTCACCGACCTCTGCCGCGGCGGCCACGTTGAAAGTGTTAGAGATATTAAACCCGATATGTTCAAACTCTCCCGCGTAGCGGGCGCCTACTGGCGTGGAAGTGAAAAAAATCCCCAGTTAACCCGCATTTACGGCTGGGCTTTTAATTCCAAAAAGGAACTGGGAGAATACGTCGCTATGCTTGAGGAAGCTAAAAAACGTGACCACAAAAAACTCGGTCCAGAATTGGATCTATTTCTAATCGACGAAGTAGTGGGTAAAGGATTGCCAATGTGGACCCCAAAAGGAACTATCATTAAATTTGAGTTAGAAAATTTTACCCGTGAACTTGAAAAGAAATGTGGCTACGAACATGTTTCAACGCCCTACTTAGGTGGAGAAAAACTGTATCAAATGTCTGGCCATCTCGATCATTATTCCCAGAATATGTATGCACCTATCGATATGGATGGCGATAAATTCTATCTTCGCCCAATGGCATGTCCGCACCATATACGGATGTACCAACGACGACAATGGAGTTACAGAGAACTTCCTGTCCGCTATGCGGAAATAGCCGATTACAACCGCTATGAAAAATCGGGTGAGTTGATGGGTATGATTCGTGTCCGCAAATTCCAGTTGACCGATGCTCATCTGTTCGTTACTCCGGAAGGATTAAAAGATGAGTTCAAGCGTGTAGCTGGCATGATAATCGAAGGCATGAAAGCATTCGGTTTACTTGGTATCGTTTCTTATCGTTTTTCCAAACGCAATCCGGAAAATAAAGAAAAATATTACCCAGATGATGAACTTTGGAATCAGGCCGAATCCACAATGAAAGAGGCTCTAGACGAAATTGGAATTTCATATAAAGAAGCTCTTGACGAAGCAGCTTTTTATGGACCCAAGCTCGATATCCAGGCAAAAAACGCCAACGGCAAAGAAGATACTCTGTTTACGGCTCAAATCGATTTTCTTCTACCTGAAAAATTCAACATGGAATACATTGCTGCTGACGGTTCCAAGAAAAGGCCAGTAATGATCCACCGCTCTACAATCGGAAGTCTTGAGCGAACTTTTGCATTTCTTATCGAACACTATGCAGGTGCTTTTCCAGTTTGGCTATCCCCCGTTCAAGCCGTGATCTTACCCATTTCCGATAATCAAAATGAGTGGGCCGAAAAAGTTTATGAGGAATTAAAAGCCGAAGGCATCCGTGTAGAAGTAGACAAGAACAATGAAACATTGGGTAAGAAAATAAGAGCAGCAGAACTTCAAAAAATCCCCTATCTTCTCGTTATAGGAGAAAAAGAAGAAAAGGCAAAATCTGTCGCTGTCCGCCAAAGAAGCAAGGGCGACATGGGCCAGTTAAAATTGGAAAAATTTATAAAAAAAATAAAAGAGGAGATAATAACAAAAAAACCCTGATCACTCAGGGCTTTACATTCACACTAGAATTTGCAGCAAACGGCAGGGCTAAAAGAACAAGGGCAACAGCAATCCAACCATTTTTATTAAGAGCCTCTCCTGCCATAAGTCTAATAAATAATATTGAAACTAGAATAGAAGTCGCATGTCCCACTATAAGGGCCGAAGATAGTCCGTTAAAGTTTTCCACCGACATTTTGTAGCTATAAGCAACCAAAATTGTTGCAGGAATATAACAAAACAGAGCATTAAATACCCAGACAGACATTGTAAATGTCGGCAACCCTTCAAAAACGTGTCTCAAGAATGGTACCTTATAGTTTCCTGATTTTATCTTAGAAAAAAGAAATCGAAAATTAAAAAAATTAAACCACAGACCGGTAATAATCGATAAGCCCAGGATTGGCAGGATTTTTAAAAGATCTCGCACTGCATCTCCGTATCTCGATTGATGGAAGATTTAAGTTACCTTATATTAATCCCCCTCTAACGTCAACCGAAAAACAAAAAAGTCCTAATTTAGGACTTTTAACTAGAGGACCCAGCTCCAGCCGTAAACCATCCCGATTGTTTTCAAAAAGTTGCCAACAGACAGGGCAATAAAGCCCATTTTCCACCTGGCGCTTCCGCACAATACATCCGGTATTACACGAAAACCAGGAATCGGGATCAAACCGAAGATAAACATCATAAACATTCCTCCGCTTTTCAGGACAAAGATGAGCCACTTGAACACTCTGTCTATATTTCTAAAAAGCCATACTTTGGAAACCGGCTCTTCGTAATACTCTTTGTTGTCCGTAAGTTTTAAATACTTTCTAGTAAGGCGTATCTCGAGGCCTTCTACAAAATTATCTGCCCTCTCCTCACCTTTTAACTTCCTGACAAATTCTTTATCTTTGAGCCACTTTTCGACGACCAATCCTCTCAGCCCCGACCATCCTGTATAGCCGCCTAACATTTCAAGGAAGCCAATGAAACCGACGACAAACACCACCCACGGCTTTGAATGATTATTTAACAGAAGTATTGGCGTAATAACCAGATCTGGGTTGAAATACGATATGTAATATACGCCAGCAAGAAGGAAAACTGACCAAAGTTCAAGAAGTTTGGCTATTTTCTTCCTCACATGCTAACATCCTTTATTGGGAAGAAGCTTCATCTATATTACCATTTTCAATGACCAAAATCAATCCAACGAAAATTATTGTCATCGTCGGCCCGACTGCGTCAGGAAAATCAGGCCTGGGAATTAAGTTGGCTAAAAAGTTTAACGGCGAAATAATATCTGCCGATTCCCGGCAGGTTTACCGCGGAATGGATATCGGAACCGGAAAGGTCTCAAAAAAAGAGCAGAAAATTGTGTCCCATCATTTGATAGATGTTGCTTCGCCTAAAAAGCAATTCACTGCAGACGACTTTAAAAAATTGGGAGAGAAATCGCTCAAAGAAATACTTGCCAAAGAGAAAGTCCCCATAGTTGTCGGGGGTACGGGGTTTTATATTGATGTCCTGCTCGGTCGAATGTCGGTCGTCGAAGTCCCTCCCAACAAAAAACTCCGCGCGCGATTCGACAAGTTCAACGTTGAGTATCTTTTCAAGATGCTCAAAAGATTAGATCCTGGACGCGCAAAAACCATCGATCGTCATAATAAACGCCGCCTTATGCGCGCCCTGGAGATAGTCGACTTAATCGGAAAAGTTCCTTCTCTTAATACTAACTACTCGCTACTTACTACTGGTTACGACATTTTGTGGCTGGGTTTAAAACCTAAAAATTTAGAAAAGAGGATCAAACTACGCTTACATAAGAGATTGAAACAAGGAATGGTTAAGGAAGTTAGAAATCTTTTAAAGTCCGGGGTAAGCAAAAAACGCCTCTACGATCTCGGCCTTGAATACCGCCAAATATCGGAATATTTGGCAAGTGAAAAGTTTAAAGTTAAAAGTTTAAATAATTTTAAAAAGTCAGAATATCACCAAAAACTACTGCGAGAAATTATAAAATATTCAAAACGCCAAATGACCTGGTTCAAGAGAAACAAAGAGATTCACTGGCTTGCCCCAAGTGGAGTCGAGGGGATAAAAAACAAAAAAGAAGCGGAGAAGTTAATCAGAAAGTTTATTTCTCCTCTTCCTTAATGGCTGAGTCGCTAGGGCCAAGAATTTCCCCTTCTGCAGGTATTGTTCTCTCGGAAACATATTTTCGATCCCGCTGAGCCATTATCTGCTCATGGCGTTCTCTGGCCATTCTTTCCTGCTCCTTTTGATCGGCCCTGAACGCGCTTTTTGCCATATCTTCCCTTTGTTCGCTCCAATTAACCAGTCTAATAAAAAACTTTTTAATCATATCATTTAAGCTTTTGTTTTAATATTTCTTCGACCATTTGAGGATTGGCTTTGCCGTCTGATTCTCGCATTACCATACCTATCAAAAATTTAAGCGAAGCTTCTTTTCCTTTTTTATAATCCTCTACTGCCTGGCCGTTATTTGCAATCACTTTATCCACTGATTGTTGCAGTTCTGAGATACTGGATATTTGAGTTAATCCTTTTATTTCAATTATTTTATCGGGGGGAGTGCCAGTCTCAAACATTTCTCCAAGAACTCCTACTGCAACAGTTGAAGATATCTGTGCGTGAAATATAAACATTATTAAACGAGCAAACATTTCAGGCGTAACTTTTGTATCTTCTGGTTCGGCAGAAACATTTTCTACCATTCTGTTGAAATTAGTTATGAGATAATTTGCAGCCAATTTCAGTAATTTTGGATTTTCATTCTCTGGTGGTTTTTCTAAGTGAGAGAACTTATCAAATGACAACAACTCACTCACTACGTGCTCAAAATAGTCTCCCAACGACTTATTAACCGTAAACACCTCTACATCGTGGTCTGGTAAATTATATTGCCTCCTGAACCGTTCCCTCCTTGCCTGGGGCAATTCCAATACTCCTTCCCCGATGGCCTGGATTTGAGCCGATGTAAATTTAAGCGGGGGCAGATCAGGCTCTGGAAAATATCTATAATCGTGAGCTTCTTCTTTTGAACGCTGGCTTATGGTCACTTTTTTTGAATCATCCCAACCCCGGGTTTCCTGAACCACTTTCTCCTTCGCTTCAAGAAGTTCGGTTTGCCTTTTTATTTCATAATCAACACTGTCGGAAGCGGCTTTAGTGGAGTTAAGATTTTTAATCTCTACCTTTGTTCCAAAAACTGGCTTATAGTCTATAGTCGATCGGCTATTGTCCATTAGCGAAATATTGACCTCCACTCTCATCAGTCCTTTTTCCATATCGGCATCCGATACGCCAAGATATTTTAAAATTAATTGCAATTCTTCCGCGAATTTTTTGACTTCCAATCCTGTTTCGAAATCCGGTTCAGTGACAAGTTCCATCAACGGCACCCCCGCTCGGTTATAATCTACTAGAGAATAGTCCTCCCCGGGTAAATGCTGAAGTCGTCCAGCATCTTCCTCAAGATGTATTCGTGTTATGCGAATTCTCTTGAGCCCTGAGCTTGCCGAAGGGTCTCCTTTAATATCAAGCCAACCGCCTTCACAAAGTGGCTTTTGGTATTGAGTTATCTGATAACCTTTGGGCAGGTCGGGATAAAAATAGTTTTTTCTCTCAAAAAAAGTATCCCCTGCTATTTTGCAATTCAAAGCAAGACCGGCCATGATTACTTTTTTGACGGCTTCGTAATTAGTGACCGGAAGTGTCCCCGGATGGCCCATACAAACTGGACATATGTTAATGTTCGGATGCTTTTCATCCGGATCATTTAAAGAATCACAAAACATCTTGGTTTTGGTTTTGAGATCCGCGTGGACCTCTAATCCTATGACCGGCTTATATTTCATTTATTAAAAATAGCAGAATTCAGTCATAAAAAAAAGCCCGCTTAGAACGGGTTATTCTTTCAACTTTGATTCTTTTCTTCTTTGAGCTGCTTCGGAGTCAGCTCGATTCCATTGATATTCTTTATAATCGACGAATTCCATCAACGGAGCGATCAGTTGATCTTTTTTTAATAGCTCTCTATGCATTTCTTGAACCAACCTTCGATAATTGGGATGGCCTTGCGGAATAGTCCTAAGCTCCACAAGATGAAAAGCTTCTCTAAAATTCATGCCCATATACCAGCGGATATTGAATAGATTTAGTACGGCATATTGAGCCGCATCAGGTCCGCAATGTTTTAACAAAAGATCATACAGCTGACGAGAACGCATGATACACTCTCTGAATTTTTTTTCAAATCCAGCATTAATTACATCTTCAGGAATTTCCGGCTTTCCTAAATACGGAGTCAGTCTTTGGCGTTGCTGTGTCAACATGCGATGCCGCTGCAAATCTCGATAAATCCCGAAGTCGCCAATCAAATCAAAGGTTATCGGATAACCGAATTCCAAAGCTCGGCCCGGTTTATTGCGACGATTCCCTCGAACCTGCTTTCCTTTGCAATACAACGCAATAATTTCTTGTTTTTTATCGAGCGGCAATGTTTGTGCCCACATGTATAGTTGCGCAAGTGAAAACTGTGTAAAAGGATACAAAACACTTGCAACAACGAAACTATCCCACCTCCAATCTCCGTAAAATATTAAATGAACTTGAGGCTGATCACCGAACCCCCAAGGGTATCTTGTTTTTATTTCATCAGAAACTCTGGCAACAAATTCTTTCATATCTTCTCTTACCCTAATCAAGTATTTGTTTGGTTCCGCACGCTGAACATATCTAGGTATAACCACCGAAAGAGCCTTTTTGGCATCATGGCCGAGTTGCTGCATTTCTTGAAGCGGATGGCTCATTAGTTTAGTAAGCATGTTTTGAAATCCCCGACCTCCACCGGCAAAACCAACATTTGTCAGCGTTGCCGCAGGCAGTAATCCGCGAAGCGTATCGCACGTTTTGGTTTTTATGTCAGATTTATAAGTAGTCCTCCATGCTTGTTGGTCTTGAGCATAAATTAATTCAGCCAGCTTGTGCTTTTTTGGATCATCTGGAACAACCGCATATTCGGCTTCAGTCTCAGGTTTCAAATTAATATAAAACTCGGTCAGATGCGGAATGAGATTCGTATATGTTTGAAAAATAAAATCCATAGCTTCTTCGTACTGGGGCAACAATCCTGCATCTTCAACTTCTTTAGGACGCAAGTAGCGAAACTTTCCATTTCTGTCACGCTGGCCATAAACCACATAACGACTAGACTGTTCAATGGGTGAAATGTCAATTCTGCAATCTTCAGTTTCTTTTGTGGCTAGATTCGAGACATTTTCGCAGGCAAGATGAGCTTTTTCTTGTTCACCGACAGATTCGTCTCCAAATGCAATAAGAATTCTCTCGATCAACCCGTCTAACTTTTGTCTGTTTATTTCTCCGTTCTCATCAACAAACTCCCTCAACAGGGTCACTCGCGCTCCCCCGGCAGCTCGAGAATAACGAGCAAATAGTGCCCCGGCTAATCCCGCCAAGGACGGTAAAAGTGTATAGATATTGTGAGTTGGATTGGGGTCACTTACAAACCTGCGCAATATTTCTATTTCCCGTTCATTGAATATCGGATCGTAGATAGTACCTTCCATCCGAATCTCCTTGTTAATGTTCTAAGCGTTTAGATATGGTATCAGAAATTTATCAATAAAAAAAGCCCTGCCACAATAGGGCCAGGGACAAATATTTTATCTAATGATTCCGTGCTGTATGAGCAAGCGCCAAATATCCTGATTAATTTCTTTAGGATCTCTAAAAACAATTTTTCCATCACTGTCAGTCGCCCACACCCTAACCGTTTCCCAGTATTCCTTAAAAAGATTGGCGGCTTCAAGATAGGAATTTTTTGAGTCTCTCATAAAATCGTCGTTGACTTCATAGCCATCCATGGCAATACCTTGCAACTTTCTCTGTTTTCGTTTAGTGTTCAAGGCCAAATCAGAATCAACATCCAATAAAATTACCAGATCGGGGCGTGGAATTTTGTAAAAACAATATTCCTGTTCAACCGCCCATTTCATAAAAGCTTTTCTTTCGTCTTGGTCTCTTATCTTGGCGCCTTGATGACCAAGATTGGATTCTACATAACGATTTGAGATGACAATATTGCCAGACCGCAGGCTGTCCCATAAGTTTGGTTTATCTTTTGGTTCTTCTGAAAAAGCAGCATCATATCTCTCAAGAGCATAAAATTGGCTGGCAATACGGGGATCAATCTCAGTAGAAGATCCATAACCTTGTTCAAACCCAAATTCTTTCTTGCGCAGATGTTTTCTCACAAAATAAGAAGCTGGATTACCTTCGGGAGGTTGGCCATAGCTGGGAAAATCTCTTTGAATTACCCTAAAACCACAACCTCTTAATCTTTTTGCAATCAAATCCGTAGCTATAGTTTTTCCACAGCCATCTGCACCTTCAATAACAACAAGCTTACCACTTTGCCCTGAAGACATATTTTCCTTTTTTAAAGGTTCTAATTTGTCTTAGAATTTTACTCTTAAAAAACAAGCGTGGCAAATGTGGACAATCAAAAAATCACCGACTCGGTGATTTTTTGATTTAACTTTACTTCACCTCTATCCCCATACTACGGGCAGTGCCCTCTATAAAGTTCGCAAAAAGCGCTTATTACAAAAAACTGACTAAATAGCTGACTTTTGTTTCCGCCTCGGAGGAGCAATAATTAGTCTATCTCCCCACCGAGATGGAAACTGTTTTTAACGACCCGCTTCTTCTACAAAATTCTTCGGCTCTTCTTTAATAGAACTCGCTCTCTCACTTAAAACTTTACCGCTAGGTCCCAATTCTTGAGTAGTTAATTTTGCTCCCCATGGATAAACATCAACCTTTATTGTAACACCGGATCCATCTTCGTTTACGCTATGCATATAAGTAGTATTGAAATCACCACCCCCAACTCCGACTCCTTTTCCTCCCTTTTCGTTATAAGAATCTGCATTAACCTCTACTCTATATTTAACACCATCGCCAGTTTCAACCTCCCCGGTCATAATTTTCTGCCCGTCTTTTTCGGTGACACCTTCTTGAGTAATTTTCTGAATTTGCATAGATTCTAAAGCCTCCTTACTTCCATAATACATACCTGCAGACAAAAGTCCTGCCAAAGCAACGTTCTTTAATAATTCAAAAACTGGGCTTTTTTTCTCCAGGCTTATTTCCTTTTCTTGGTTTTGTGGGTGTTCAAGTGACATATTATTAATCTAATCAACTTTTAATATTAAGGGCTTGTTCAATGCGAACCATTCTGTGATCGAGATTCTCAACTTGAGTTCTAACATCAAGTTCCTTCTTAACTTCTTCAAATCCTCGAGCCACCATCACAGCTAAATCATCTATTTTTTCTTCAACACTAATAACCAGATTTTCCAAATCCTTTTTTGTAGCTAAACCATCAACCCTATCATCTACATAAGATTTAATCTCAACTGTCTGGCTATCTAACTTTTTATCTAAATATTCCTTAGTAAGTTCTGACATAATTCAATTATATAACTTTCCATAAAATTGGCAAATTTCTATTTAACTTCTATCCCCATACTACGGGCAGTGCCTTCGATTATTTTCATAGCGGCATTGATATCATTTGCATTCAGGTCGGCCATTTTCTGTTCGGCAATTTTTTTAACTTGTACTTTTGTTACCTTGCCTACTTTAGTTTTATTAGGCACTCCCGAACCTTTCTCCAGTCCAGCGGCAACCCTCAATAAGTAGGCCGCGGGCGGTGTCTTGAGTTTGAACTCAAATGTTCTGTCTTCGTAAATAGTAATCTCGACAGGGGTAACTTGGCCAACTTTATCTTTTGTGGCTTCGTTAAATTGCATCACAAACTGCTGGAGATTTATTCCGTGAGGACCAAGAGCAGTACCAACCGGAGGAGCCGGAGTGGCTTTTCCACCTTCCACCTGCATCTTTACTGTTGTTTTTATCTTCTTTGCCATAATGTTTAAAGTTTTTTAATCTGTAAAAAGTCCAGTTCGACAGGGGTCTCTCTTCCAAAAATCGTAACCAGAACCTTGACTCTCCCTTTTTCAGGATCAACATCTGAAATTTTGCCATCAAAGTCCTTAAATGGTCCGTCGGTTATTTTTACCCTATCTCCAACCGCAATGTCAATCTTATACTTGGGTTCTTGGACACCCATTCTTTTCATTAAAATTTCAACCTCATCAGCCGCCAAAGGAGTTGGTATCGTTCCCGCACCAATAAAACCGGTGACATTAGGGGTATTTCTGACAACATACCAGGAAGCATCGTCAACAATCATCTCCACCAGCACATATCCGGCATACAATTTTTCTTCAATTGTTTCTCTCTTCCCGCCTTTGATTCTGATTTTTTTCTCTTTCGGAACTAAAACATTAAAAATCTTGTTCTCAAAACCAAGTGATTCCACCCTTTGTTTCAAATTGCGAGCAACATTATCCTCATAGCCCGAATAAGTGTGAATGGCATACCAGTGGCGTTCTTCGGTTGTAACTTGCTTAGGCATATTATTTCAATAAAAATTTATCAATTACAGTCTTATACCCAAAATCCATTAATCCTAAAAACACAGCCATAAAAATGCTTATCCCTATTACAACCAGGGTATAAAGGGTTGTCTGACTTCTTGTCGGCCAGCTTACTTTGGCCAGTTCTACTCGAACTTCTTTCAAAAAAATGATTATTTTATCCATCTAATTAAGTTCTATTGGATTTAAAAACCGCCCGAGGGCGTATATTCATTTAGACAATGTTAACAAAGTGATTTTTAATTGTCAACAACCTGTTTTTTAACATCTGTGGCCAATAAATAACCGGGCCTAAAATGGTACTTTAGATTTTCAAGAAAATTCATTCCGTCATAAAGATATAATTTCCCCGGACGGGCATATTTATAATCAAAAATTCCTTCTCCTTGAATGTTTTCAATAATCGGACGTTCGCGGTTGCCATCTATCTCCACTGCGCCACTCCCCTCATCAAGCAATTTAAATGTCGCAATCTTTTTCTGATTGGCGTTACTATCTAATTCAAACAATTCCACGAAATAAAGAAGTGTCATACTAGATTTGGAATCTTATTTGTTTGCAACAATTCTTCGGTTCTAGTTTTTACACCAAGCAAAATCTTGGCACTCTCGCCACCCTCAAACTTGAGCATTAGACTATCAATCGCGCCAAGAAGATTTTCAAGAGCAGTTCTGATATCACCGCTGATATCTACCATATCCCTATTTAAAGCAGCTCTGACCATGTCAGAACCATATCCAACTTTTTGAAAAAACATCAAATAATCATGGTCTATAAGCCAAATCTTTTTGTTGGGTATGTCTATTAAAAAATTACCGCCATGTCTATCTTTGGCACCAATAATGTGGTCAAAAACAGCTGCTTTTAAAATTTCTTCGCTATCTACCATGTCAGACCAGCCCACTAAATCAGGCAGTTCATAGTCATCAGGTGTTTCATAAGGCCTGGCCTCCATTCTCTGCTGAAGAACCCCTTTTTCGCCACCTATTTCTCTTGCAACAACCGGGGGGACAAGATTAAATCCCAAAATTTTGTCCAATTCAAATGCAAGTAATTCTAAATCTACTCTAGAAAAAAGTTTTTTTCTTATTTCTTGGAATTCCCCCATTGAAGGCTTAAACAATGCCCTGCCATCATCTTTTATTTTAATGGCTTTAACGGGAAAATACCCTTCAAGTATTTTTGCAGATTCAATTTCCCCTTTTTCTAAAACAATCTCTATGATTTGGGGTTCGTGGGATTTTGGCGGAACTTCAAAATTATGCCCTTCTGACATTATATGTCTAAATTAGTTACCGACTTAGCATGGGTTTGAATGAATTTTTTGCGAGGCAGGACTTCTGAACCCATCAGAACATCGAAAACATGGTCAGCTTCCTGAGCATCCTTTACGGTGACCTGGAGAAGCATTCTATTCTGCGGATCAAGGGTTGTTTCCCATAGTTGTTCAGGGTTCATTTCTCCCAAACCTTTATATCGCTGAATTGAAACTCCGATTATTTTAGTGTCGGTATCCTCCTTCGCTATCTCTTCTTCTCCATCAACAGGTGTAACTTCCCAATCCTCCTTTTTGGGCTTTTGATTTTTAGCTTTTGGCTTACTTAATTGTCCATCAGCTAGAGTCTTTCTCAACCCCTCAAGAATTTTTTCTTTTTCTATATCGTTATAAGCATACTGAATTTTGCCGGCCTTTTGAATTCTATACAAAGGCGGTTGGGCAATATATAAGTGCCCGTTCTCAATTACTTTCGGAAAGTAGCGATAAAACAAAGTAAGCAAAAGTGTTCTGATGTGACTGCCGTCGACATCAGCATCACAGAGAAGAATAATTTTATGGTATCTCAATTTTGATATATCAAATTCTTCAGCTATGGCAGTTCCCATCGCAATAATCAGGGCCCTTATTTCCTGATGAGCAAGCATTTTATCAATTCTCGCTTTTTCAACATTAAGTATCTTGCCCTTCAACGGTAAGATGGCCTGCGTTTTCCGATTGCGTCCTTGCTTCGAAGAACCACCGGCACTATCACCCTCACAAATAAACAACTCCGATTCAGACGGATCTCGACTTGAACAATCAGCCAACTTACCAGGCAAGGTCAAACCTTCCATGGCACCTTTGCGTAAAACTGTTTCCCGGGCTGCTTTGGCAGCGAGGCGAGCTTTTGATGCCAAGAGAACTTTTTCTAAAATTTGCCTGGCATCCACAGGATTGCGTTCCAGCCAATCCGCCAACTCCATATTAATAACATTCTCAACAGCCGTTCTGGCATCAGGAGTTCCCAGTTTGGCTTTTGTTTGTCCTTCAAACTGCGGATCTTTTAATTTAACTGAAATAATCGAGGTTAAACCTTCTCTGACATCATCCCCTGAAAGATTGTCGTCTTTTTCTTTTAGAAAAGCATTTTTGCGGGCATAATCGTTCAAAGTTCTGGTAATAGCCGATTTAAAACCGGTTAAGTGCATACCGCCTTCCGTAGTATGAACATTGTTGGCAAAACTTAATTCTTTGCCGGATATTTCATCCACGTATTGCATAGCAACTTCAACAAAAATATTGTCTTGCTCTTTGGCAATATAAAACACGGTTTTGTGCTTTGCTTCTTCACTGCGATTTAAAAACTCGACATAAGAAACAATTCCGCCTTCAAAATAAAAAGTATAATCGCGAGGAACTTTGTCTCTTTCGTCTTTGATTGTTACTTTAACCCCCTTGGTCAAGTAAGCCTGCTGGCGAAGATGATTTAAAATCATCGTAAGATCAAAATTGATCTCTTGAAAAATTGACGGATCCGGTTGAAATGTAATTATCGTACCTGTTTTTTTTGTGGTACCAACTTTTTTGACCGGCCCGATCGGCTTGCCGATCTTATATTCCTGCACAAAAATATCCGGTTTGCGATGCACTTCAGCCCTCATCCAGGTTGAGAGGGCATTAACCACCGAAAGACCGACGCCATGTAAACCACCGGAAACTTTGTAGGCACCCTGTTCAAATTTACCGCCAGCATGAAGCGTAGTAGCCGCTAACTCAAGGGCTGATTTCTTAAGTTTAGGGTGGAGGTCAGTCGGAATACCCCGGCCGTCATCAGTAACCCTAACTTTATTATCCGACAAAAGTGCGACCTCTATATTCTTGGCGTGTCCGGCCATCGCCTCATCAAGCGAGTTATCAAAAACCTCCCATATCAAATGGTGCAACCCCTCAACTCCGGTCGAACCGATGTACATTCCCGGTCTTTTCCGGACTGGTTCCAAACCCTCCAAAACA
This sequence comes from Candidatus Yanofskybacteria bacterium RIFCSPHIGHO2_01_FULL_41_26, assembly GCA_001794055.1. Taxonomy (GTDB): domain Bacteria; phylum Patescibacteriota; class Minisyncoccia; order 2-02-FULL-40-12; family GWA2-44-9; genus 2-01-FULL-41-26. Next base: position 13,733 of record MGJB01000017.1, read on the forward strand.
TGGATGTCTTTGGCGGTATATGTTCCACCTGACGACGAGGTGACTTGTTTTTTTTCATCTTTTTTGGTCTCTTTTTTGGGCATATTACAAATGAGCATCCCGCCTTGGCGGGACAATTAATTAACTTCCTAATTGTAGCATTTCGGGGGCTACAAATCAACATCAAAATTATCTCAATTCCGCACCGAATCGTTCTGATGTTTGTTTGTAAATTTTATCCTGAATCGGATCTATTTCTTCGACTGTTAGAGTGCGTTCATTGGAGCGATAGATAATTCTGTAGGTGTAGCTGATCTTGTCTGGTCCAAACTTTTCGGTATTTTCGTACTTATCCAAAAGCTCCACCTGTTCCACAAGATCGCCCCCCAATTCCCTAATCAGATCAAAATAATCATTTGGAATAAAGTCTTTGCCGACAACAAAAGATATGTCTCTTGTTATCTGCGGATATTTGGAAACTTCTTTGAATTTATTGCCAAGTTTAAGCTGTTTTTTAACCCTAGAGTCATTGGACCAGAACAATCTTATATCTGGCAATTCCATACTAACCATAGCCAACCGTTCAATTCCAGGCCCGAATGCCCAACCGTTCCATCGAGATGAGTCCATTCCGAATTTTTCCAAAACACTCCCCTTAACCACTCCGCTGCCCAAAACTTCCAGCCATTTGCCATTCTTCTCGACTTCCATTTGAAGTGATGGGTCAGTGTATGGAAATGTATCTGGAAAAATTTTTAGTTTGGCATCAGCACCAAATACCGCCCGAGCAATAGCTCGTAAAGCTTGTTCTAAATCATCCAATCCAATTATTTTTTTATCTTTTGGGGTTAGATACCAACCGTCAATCTGGTGAAAAACATTCATGTGATTTCGATCTATCTCGTCTTTGCGATAAACCTTTCCGAAAGAAAAACAACCAACTGGTTCACCAGCGGCCATGCGTCTTTTTACATCTTCGTTCTGAAGATAGTAATACCACATCACAGTCGTGTGAGTGCGAAGAATGTGTTTGTCATCAACATAATAAGTGTCGGACTTGGAACGAGCGGGATGGTCGACCGGAAAATCAAATAAATCAAAACTTATATCTGCCGGGACTATTTCCGGTACTTTGATAACATCAAAACCCTTAAAATCTGACAAAGCAAGAATGCGTTGCACAACCTCATTGATTGGACTGCCTGGGGTTCGAGATAAATCAGGCATAGCCAAATAACGCTTTATGCGTTCACTTTCGACATCGTGCCGATCCTCAAGTTGCCGTTTGAGGCTTTCCTCTTCTTCGAATTTTATTTTAATATCTAACATAAATTTAACTACCTGGCATATCTAACCAAAAAAACCAGTAAACAAACAACCAAAGAAACAATAAGACCTATTTTAAATGACTTATAGAAATCCGGCCAATCCGGCTTAAGTTTGAATCTATTAAACACCAAGGCGCCAAATCCCCACAAGGTCATAAAAAGCGATGTAAAAAATAAATATTTAATCTGGGCATTTGACTTGTACGGATCAATGTTAAATGAGATAGTCAAAAGCCCCACGATGGACAGTCCTGTTACTAAAAAAATCACCAAAACATACCACTTCATAATATTCAGATAACTAATACTATCAAGGATTTTAAGGAAAAACAACGAGGTATTTTGACTATTTTGAATTTTTAGAGTATTTTATAGCCAGAACTTTAATAAACCAGGAGTTTGTAATGCTTGTTTCCAACTTGGCAAACGTTAATTGGTTTAAATCTAAACCCCCGAAAAGTCCGGCATTAATATTCTTAAATAAAAACGGCGGTAAAATAACTTATTCTTGGGAAGATTACAAACAAAATGCTATTTGGGCCGCTACTGGCCTCAAAGATCTGGGTGTTAGGGAGAATGATTTCGTTGCCATAATTCCCCTGAATCTGCCGGAATCTTTTTTTGTTCTTTTGGGAATCATGCTTATTGGAGCGATACCGGTTCCAATTAATCCTCAATTGGTCAGAGAACCAGGCCTAAAAGAGCTCAAATCCATTTTAAACGATTCCAAACCTAAGCTATTTTTAGCAAATTATTGTCTAGAAAAGTATCTCAAAGAATTAAGTCCGTTTCCCATAGGACTTGTGTTAACAACCGGCAAATTTAGCGATCAAGACAAATCTCCTTCTGGATATCAAAAAAGGTCAGATCTTCAAAGACTTCTGGTGATGCCTTATACCTCCGGAACTACTGGCGGCCCCAAAGGAGTTATGTTGAGCCACGGCAATATAATCGACAGGGTTGGAGTAATTACTCAAGTATTAAGAGTAAATCCAAAAGATCGACTTTTATCTTATTTATCTTTGGGCCATATATCAGAATTAATCGCCACATTTTTTAGCCAAATGAAAGCCGGCTATACGGTTTATTTCACAGAACATGCCATAGAGCTTATTGAGGATAAGAAAAAATTCAAAAAAGCCTTTCCGTCAATTTTGCAATCGGTCAAACCGACTGTTTTTCTGGCCGTTCCCAAAGTTTGGCAGAATATTCGAAAAGAAATTGAAGAAAAAACTAAACATATTCCATTTGGATTAGGCGATTCCGGTTCAGTTAGAAACCTCCTGGTTAGGCTTATAAAAAATCGCCTTGGCCTAAATAAGACAAGGTGTTTTATAAGCGCCGGTTCAAAAATCGGCCAGGATGATAAAAACTTTTTTGCTAGCATGGGAATTTATATTGACGATATTTATGGACAGACAGAAACCGGTGGGCCGCTGACAATCAACGGCAAGATTTTGGGAGATGCCCGAGTGTATCTAGGAGAAGAAAACGAGATCCTAGTTGAAGGACCGAATGTCATGATGGGTTATTATAAAAGACCAAAACAAGAGGGACCCTACCACACCGGTGATGTTGGAACTATCGGCCAAGAAGAAAACATTCACTACAACGGCCGGTTGGGTGATGGTTTCAAAAATTCCCAGGGAGAGTTTATTTCTCCAGGAAAAGTAGAGGAACTTGAAGAAGCAGTCAGAAAAATTGATGGGGTTGAGGAAACAATTGTCTGTGGGGCTGATAAACCTTACAATATAGCTCTTGTCTTTTCTTCTAGACCTTCCGAGGAACTGCGTTGCAAACTTGAAGCTGAAATTACTCAAATCGGCCAAGGAATGTATAGAATAAGAAAAATTTTATTGCTTAATTCTGCTGAACTTGAATTTACGCCGACATTGAAAATAAAAAAGAAAGCAATGCTGAAAAAATTCGAAAAAGAAATAAATGAATTGTAAGCCCCGAAAAGGGGTTTTTATTTTTCTGGCGGGAGTGACGGGACTCGAACCCGCAACCTCTTCCGTGACAGGGAAGCGCTCTAACCAATTGAGCTACACCCCCAAATTTTTACTCAAAAATCTTACCATATTTTTGGTTAAATTAAAAGTATTTGTATTGATTCAACAAAATTTTACCTGTCAAATGATTCTTTTTGAGATGCTGCGGATAAACGAATTAGAAAATCTTGAGGATTTTGAGCAATTTTTTTGTGAGCATCATATAATGTTTTCTCTCCGGCGTAACTAACTGCCGAACGAAGATGTCCGCTGATTCTGTTTATCACGCTAATAATACTGCCAACATAAGGAACCTTAACCGACTGGCCTTCTTGAGGCGTACTTAACGCTTCATCCAGATTATCTGAATTAGAATTATCAGCTACGGCTTCCGGCGAGGTCATCCCCCGGTAGATTTTAACTCTTTGTTTTGTTATGGGGTCATCAGTAATAAATCCCGGGCTCTCGTCAGTACCGGATAACATACTTCCGAGCATAACAGTTGAAGCACCGGCGGCAATTGCCATAAAAATATCTTTGTCATTCTTTATTCCCCCATCGGCAATAATTGGAATTTTTCCGTTTGTGGCAAGGTATGCTTCTCTTATGGCTTGCATCTGTGGTATACCGGCCCCGACCTCAAGACGAGTCCGGCATCCTCTGCCAGGCCCGACGCCAACCTTTATGGCATCAGCGCCAAGTTCCATTAAAAATTTAGCCCCTCTTTTCGTGGCCACATTACCGCAAACAACGGGAACATTTTTAAATTTTGATCTAAAATTTTTAAAAGCCTTTTTAAGAAGATCTGAATCAGCATGAGCCACATCCATTAAAATACAGTCGACACCGGCCCTAAGCAAGGCTTCTGATCTGTCCAAATAATCACCTGAAGCGCCAATAGCCGCACCAGCCAAAAGCCGTCCCTTTTTGTCTTTATTTGAGTAGGGTTTTTGTTTAGCAAGCCGAAGATCTTTCATTGTTATCAAGCCCTTGATTCTCCTGTTCTTGTCAATTAATGGCAATTTTTCAATTCTATTCTGGAACATAATCCTTTCCGCTTCCTGAATGGAAATTCTCGACTTAGCCGTCACTAAGTTTTTATACGGAGTCATAAACTCTTCCACCAAATATTCGTTTTTTTCATCATTTCTTAATAAGTCCCGATGAGACAATATTCCGGCTAATATTTTTGTACCCGGTTCTTCTTCCAACAATATTCCGCTAACTCCTTTTTTGTTTATTATATTTTTAGCTTCTTTTATCGTGGCTTTTTTATAAAGCACTATAGGGTTTTCAATAACAAACGAGTGTTGGGTTTTCACGTATTTTACCCTAGCCGCTTCGTCTTCAATGGAACAATTCCGATCAATAAAACCAAAACAACCTTCAAGAGAAAGTGTGTTCATCATTTTTTCCCTGGTTACGGTATCCATATTCGCCCCGATAATAGGCATGTTGATGGAAATGCCTTTTGTGAGTGGCATGGTCAGATTAATTTCTTTCCGGGTTGAGACCGTGCCGTGTTGAGGTCTTAACAAAAAATCATCGAAGGTAGCTCCGTAAAATATTTCCTCCAGTTTTTTATCTGGATTCGGCACCAATGTAAATTATCAGAAAAATAGAAATAAAAAAAGGCCGTAAGCCACTTTAATCCCGATAAATTAATCCCCCGCGCCATCTGGAAATAAATTCTTCCTTGGTTAAAAAATAATTATGGTCATGAACATGGCCATCAGGATCTTGGATATAATATCCGATTATTTCGCCGTCGGATTCTTGAAAGCCATGAACAATCAACATGTGACTGCTTTGAGATCTGTAAATTGAGACCAGCACCGGCCAACCATTTTTAAGACTGCGATTGACTATCAAAAGACCGACCCCTTTTTCTTCCGGCGTATAGAAAAATTTCTCGGCATATTTAAGTCCCAGTCCAAAATCTTTAGCCAGTTCTACAATAACCGAATGTTTCCAACCGACATTTTCAAGATAACCGTCTTTGGCGAATCCCATCTTCACCAAGTCCGTAACCGAGGCATTAAATTTAGAATCGTGAAATTTTAACAGCATCCACAATGAGCAGACAGCGCATATCCGATATGACCATTCTGAATCATGTTTTGCGTCATGCTGATTGCAGATCGGAAGTTTTATTTTAATTTCACGCATTATTCGTTATCCAGTTCAGGATGCCAGTAGATTTTTTCTATTTTGCGGGTGCCGTTATACGTATAGTGATGTTTGCAGGGAAAACCGGTACCCTTTGAGTCGTTGCTTATCGCCATATCGCCACCGACATAAAATCCGTTGTGGGCGTGCATCTTTCCATCGTCATTCCCAAGTTTCTTATCCCAAACTACCACCGTCCCAGGTTTTAATTCTTTAATTTCATACCAGCCATTTGAGAGCATATCTTTTGTAGTGCTGTCTACGTTAGCATGGATATATTGTATCCATCGAGGTTTCTTAAAAAATTCCAGCGTTGAGTTTTGAAGATAGAGTATGGCTGAAACCAAAACTCCGCAAGACCACCTGCCGTCATTATAGACATCCTGCATTTCTCCGTCCTTCTCCACATAAAAATTGCGGAACATCCAATTCTCTCCTTTTGCTGAATTCTCTATTTGAGCGAGATAATTCTTTTTGAACAATAGTTTCATTGTTTTAAAAATACAAAAAAAGTGACTTCCCGTCAAAAAACCGCTTCAGCGGTTTTTTGACACTACTAACTATTTTCTACTTACTACTTACTACTTTGGGGCTATTTCTCTCCACTTAGGAATTGGTTTTTGAATTATGAGGGGGCCTTTAGTTTTAATGCAAGTTTGGTCGGCATTGTCAGTCGCTGTCAAAGTTACATAATAAGAACCTTCGGTTACGTAAGTATGCGATGGGTTTTGAGTCGTTGAAGAGCCGCCATCGCCGAATGTCCAACTCCACTCGCGGCCGTTGGAATTGCCATTAAACACCGTTGTATCGGTAAATTGAACCAATTTATTAAGAGGCGGGCTAGGATTGTTTTGCACCCCGTTAGCAGTCCAAGAAAAATCAACTTGTGGATAGGCATACGACGGAGTTTTCCATGAACCCGAACCGCCTCCTCCGCAACCCGGTCCATTGCATGTAGTATAGGAATTTGCCCAACCTGAAATAGCGTCATAACCGCTCCAAGTTCGCACGCGGGCTTTGTAAGTGGTATTGAATTCCAATACGCCTTGTCCTGTAAAATAAGCACTGGAACCCGAAATTATTTTACCTGTATCCAAAACAGGGTTATTAAAATTACCCGTATCTGTAATCTGCACCTGATAGGCGCTTTGGGGACTGCCGGCCAAATCTGAATATGACCAGCCTACAGTTACCGCTGATCCTGAAACACAATAATCCGGTTCAGTTATTGTTATATTTGAAGTTGTCGGAGGAGGAGCTGTAACAGTCACCTGTGCGCTCTGAGTGTCAGAACCATTGCCGGAACACGTAAGCGTATAAGTATACGTCTTGACCTGATTCAAGGCTCCGGTAGACTGACTCCCTGAAACATTTGGGGTTGTTGAACCTGACCAGTCTCCGGATTTGGTACACGAACCGGCATTTGTTGAAGTCCAGGAAATAGTTGAGGAACCGCCATAAGCAACCGAGGTTGGGTTGGTACTGATGGACACAGTGGGAGCTCGTACTGTCACAAGCACAGAAGCATTTACCGCTGAACCATCAAGTCCCTGACAAGTCAGGGTATATGTCGCATTGTTGACAAGAGGACCTGTCGTGTCTGAACCGGAAGTGGGGTATGAGGCGCCATTTATGGTACAAGAGGTGGTATTGGTTGAACTCCAAGTTACAGTCGAAGCGGTATTGTAATCAATGGGATTTGGATTGGCGCTGATAGTTGCGGTTGGCGCAGGAGTGTATATAATATTAAAAGTGATTGTATTGCCATTGCTTAAATTAGCAGAACCGGGAGAAATACTTTTTGTATAGTTACTAAAATTCGTCGCATCAATAGAGTATGCGCCAGTCGGTTTGTTGGTATAGCATGCGCTTGGAGCCGGACCGCTGCTAAACCCGCCATTCGCCGGCGCAGTTGTCGTCCACCAAGAAGTATTAAAAGGATTGCCGTTTTGATCTTTAGAAATCACACAGACGGTGCCGGCTTGAGGAGCAGTTATAGTAAAAGTTGAGCTTGACGACCCTCCGGCATTGGCAAAATAAGTATCTGCACCGGTACTTATACCACCTTCCGGGCTCGGAGGATTAGTTGTCTCCCTTCCGGAGAACACGATTTCATAACGTCCTTCTCCTAAATTGGAAGTGGAAATTTGAAATCCATCAGATCCGTCCTGCCAATTCCTAAATCTGAATGTCCTCTGTAAAAAAGCTCCTATGCCCTGATATGGATCATCTGTGCAGAATATCGATTTTCCATCATCAATATTTCTATAATCGCTTCCTGAAAACAGATCCGTACCAGTAATAACAGTAAAAGAAGAATTATCAACTATGGGCGAACCGTCTTGGTTATACCCCGTGATTTCATATTTGCGGAGGTCATACCTTAAATCTGCTATGTCTCGGTTCATTTTCTGAGCAATGGCAATAGCACCGTTTGGTTGTTCAACACCATTTGCACATGGAGTTTCGTCGGCTTCAGCCCAAAACTCACCGGTTACAGTAACATTTTGAGCTTCGCCTTGGTTAAATAAAAGAGGAGTAGTTTCCAGTGCTCCCGAAAAGGCTAGGGATTCATTCTTCAGCAACAAAATTCCGGCAAACATTAAAAAGCCTACAAAAAACACTTTAAATAATCCCTGTTTGTTCATTACCTATAATTATAGATCTATTTTAAAAAACAAAAAAGGAGGCAATGCACATACGGCATCTGCCTCCTGTCCTTACTGTTGTATAGTACAGGCGTTCGTCAGGGTGAATCTTGCATATTCACCCCCAAGGTCGCCTGACACCATCTTTGTTAACTCGATCATCTCACCGATCAGTAACCTCCTACCGACAATGTGGGAACTACTGGACCCGCCGAAAATGAAGCGCGCGTCATCACGGGCCCACATTTCGTACTCTCCTGGGCTGATATTCTCAAACCCAGAGACGCTAATCCAATGGCCGTTCGGCTCGTTGTCCCCCAAACGGACAACGCCGAACGCCTGCCACTGGAATGCTTGCCCAGTGGCAGTACGCATCTTGATGTCAGGCGTTACGTTTTTAGACGTAAAGTCTGAAATTTCCTGACGGAAATAATGAACGGGTGCAAGCGTGCACCTCTTGTTAGGATCCGTTGGTTTCGTCGGCGATCCTCCGCACGCAAGGAGCGTGCCGGACACGACGGCGGCCAAAAAGCCATTCAGCAGATTCTTCGTCATTGTCGCACCCTCCTTTCTTCGGGGTTTGAATTGTCAGGCGGTGCAGCGGAATGCCACACCGGTACATATCTATATTATAACACTTTTGCTACCATAAAGTCAACAGCCAAAAATAAGGGTATTGTTGGCTGTTTTAGTAATTTTGGGGAACATCTATTTTATCCACGAGTTGTTCTGTTTTATCGTAGGGTAAGGTCGAAAAGTATGCCACTATTTTGTCACCAATTTTAATTTCGGATAATTTTATATTTTGGTAACTGAAACCTTTTTTAGAAAGGCTAGACCAGGTATAAAGAGTTGCGTTACTAGTTATGGCAATTTTCGCCTCATACTTGATAACTGTTTGGCCATCTGTTTTATAAGCAACCGGAGCGGTATAGTATATTTTGTTATTTTCTATTTTATCTACCTTACCGCTGACCGAGTATGTTTTAATCTTAATATCATCCGGAGGCAAGACAAGCTTCTCTTGTTCTTGAGTAGTTATGTTTATTTTTATGTAATTTAAAAACCAAACCGCCAAAGCCACGACCAAGACAGCAATAATAAAAGTTATTTTCCTTTCCAGGTCTTTTTTCATTTGTTTTGTGCCTAAAATTAAAACAAATACCGGCTAATCATAACTGCTGTATTAATTATAACAGGTTCAGCAAAAAATACTCGCGACTTGTTCACAACAAAACCCGCCTTAGCGGGTTTACTGTTTACTAAAATATCTTTATTCCTACGCCGATATAAAGCACGGGTATTAAATTTCTTTCTTTTTTTGAACTTTGAAAATCCAGGTTGCCGTCATCCGAGAAATAAAACTCATTAACAACAAAACCATTAATTCCAAACCTAGCGCCGCCTTCAAACATCATCGGTCCGGCTTTTCGACTCAAGCCAGTCTCAAAAAACAGGCCCGCCAAACCGGTACTTTTGATATCAAAGGGCACATTGGCATTTCTTTCAAGATACACTCTCTCATAAGAAACAAGCTTGTCACCGGAATATTTAAAGTTGGTGTGCTCAAAACGGGGCGAGGGTTTGCCCCACTCCATGCCTACCCCCGGCTTAAAGTCAAACCATCTTGTTTTGAATTTCCAGAATAACTTTCCATTAACAAAGTGGCCGTAATTGGAGCTGGAGAAATCTTCTTTTTTGTAGCCAAAGGAGAAACCACTGATAGTTAATCGGTTCCGTGCCATATAATGCTCAATCCCGATCCAAAAATCATTAAAGCGGTAATTGTTGCCGTAAAGATCGAAATTTCCTCGTATTAATTCTGTTTTAACATAAGTTCCGGAATTTTCTTTTTGGAAATTCTTATCTTTCGACGAATCATCCTGCGCAAATAACGAGCTACCAAAAAAACCGAACAAAAAGATAATCAAAAACAAACGAGCTTTATTTCTTAGAGACATGCCTACTCCGTTCCCGCTAAAGCTTTAAATAACGGCGAGTAGGTCTGATTAGGACCGCGCGGATTAAAAATTAAACTAAAACCAGAATCGGGAGGCGTGTCTCCGCTCCAAAGCGCATACCAATATATCCTTTCCGCCCCCAAGGAACTGGCTAAACGAGGATAGAAAGAACCCACATGATAAATCTGCCTGGCGGGATCAGAAATTCCAGTTTCGGTAACCCAAATCCTATATTTACCCCCAAGATAACGATTTATGGCTGAAGCATAGCTAGCCAAAGCGCTATCGGTATAAACATTAATGGCAACTACGACTTTTTGCGGAGAAATCCTGTCCGGTTTAAGTCCCAGTTCAGACATTTTTCTTAATTCGTCAGCGCCATAGGAACCGGCACCGAACGTAGATTGGGTAACTAATGTCAAATGGGGATATTTTGATTGGACATGATCGTATATTTTCAAGAATGCTTTCATGTAATCCTCGATCGGCATATTACTGAACCCAGCCGATTTGTTAATTGTGCTTACTTCATTCCCTATCTGGATAATCTGGACGCCTGGATTGAAAGAAATATACATATCCATCGTCTGCTCTATGTTCGAATCAAATAATCTTTCATTTGGAATCGAACCGAACACTTCAATATCAAGAGATTTAATCATTTGCGTAACCCTATTAGGATTCACACCAATTGACAACCTGACTCCCCTTACCATGCCCCTTGACTTGAGAAGTTTCAGGGCAGTTTCATATCCATTTATGGCGCTCCCATCGTCATGAACAACGATATAAGGCGACCATCCAATTTGACCTTCCGGTGTATCCACCGGAATCAAGCCGTTACTCGATGTCGATGATATCGATGACGGGGCAGAAGGAGAAGTAAATTTAGAATTACAACCAGCTAAAAATACCACTAGAAAGACTGGAACGGCCGCCTTCACTAAATTCATTCCATGCCCTTTTTAAAAGGACGATAATAATAATTATTTAACATTAAATCCAACAAAAAACAATTCCAATCCCTTTTTTAGTTCAGAAGGCCGTTGATATCCGAAATGATTATTCTTTTCTGTTCCATTGAATCTCTGTCGCGAATAGTGACCGTACCATCTTCAAGCGTTTGGAAATCAACTGTAATACAGACTGGCGTGCCAATTTCATCCTGCGAATAGTAGCGTTTTCCGATATTCCCTCGGTCGTCCCAGACAACAGAAAATTCTTTTCGGAGCGAGTCGTAAATTTCTTTAGCTTTTGAGACCAACTCCGGTTTGTTTTTTAATAACGGAAATACGGCCGCTTTGTAGGGCGCAAGTTTTGGATGGAGCTTCAGAACCACGCGGTCTTCCTCTTCGCAGTAAGCATCGAGTAAGAAAAATAGTAATGCCCGGTCAACTCCACCCGATGTTTCGATCACCCACGGAATAAAACGCTCTTTAGTTTCCGGATCAAAATAAGACAAGTCCTGTCCGGAAAATTTACTGTGTCGCGACAAATCCCAATCGGAGCGATCGTGAATACCTTCGCATTCTCTCCAGCCAAACGGGGTCTCGTATTCGATGTCCCATGCTTCTCGAGCATAGTGCGCTAATTCTTCCGAATCTTGTTTGCGAAAATGAATCCTGTCTTTATCCATGCCCAATGATAAATACCATTTCATCCTCAATTCTTTCCAATAACCAAACCATCTTTTCCATTCTTGTTGATCAGGTTTTATGTACCACTGAAGTTCCATCTGTTCAAATTCTCTAGATCGATATGTAAAATTTCCGGGGGTAATTTCATTGCGAAAGGCCTTGCCGATTTGAGCAATTCCGAATGGAATTTTTGGATGCATAGAATCAATAATATTTTTGAAATTAACATGAACGCCTTGTGTAATCTCTCCCCTCAAATAGACGCTCGACTTTTCACTCTCAACAACCCCAAGTTTTGCTTCAACTAACAAATTGAATTTTTTGGGCTCAGTCCAGTCAATGTTTTCATTTCTTTTTTTGTGCCATTCTTCATGGTGTTTTTTTTCTTCGTTTTGATCGGACCTTACTCTTTCGTGGCAAACTTTGCACTCAATGAGTGGATCATTAAATGTCTCGGTATGGCCGGAACTCTGCCAAACTTTCGGATTCATCAGAATAGCGGCTTGGATTCCAAAAATATTTTCATTTGATTTCACAACGCTGTCCCACCACGACTGTTTTAGATTGTGCTTAAGCTCAGCGCCCAACGGTCCGTAATCCCATGTGCCACGCAATCCGCCATAAATCTCCGACCCCGGAAATATGAACCCGCGCCGCTTGCATAGTGAAACTATTTTTTCCAATTTATCAGACATTGGTTTAGAAATTAGTAATTAATAATTAGAAATTTACTGCACTACCCCTTCTCCTGAACGATCGACAAGATCGTTGCTAGAAATATCCCGGACAGGAACAATTATATTCTGTTTGGTAAAAGTATCCACCCCTGAAAGTTTGGAATCTTTTACTAGAAAGACTGGGCTTCCTGTTTGGCTGGTTGACGGATTTATACTTATCTGAAAACTTGCCTCATATTTAGATCCGGTCACGCCAACTCCTTGCGGTAAAACTCCGGGATTCCAAGCCACTTCGGAAATATTTTTATTGAATGTCGGTTCCGGCTGTCCCGAACCGACACTTACAATGCTTCTCCAATTTACGCCCGCTGACAATAAGCCGGTTATTTTAACTCCGCTCATATCATTTCCAGGGTTGGTAATCTGCCAATGAATCGTAAAAGAGGTCTCCTTTCCAACTTCCGGCGGCAAAGGGCCGGACGAACCAAAAGCTGTATCATTATAGTAAGCCGTCTGTTTTAGCGTCGGCTGAGTAGATATTTTAGTAACCAGATTGGATTCCGCAAAAATTTCATCCCCACCAATGTCGGACGGCACATTCGGAGTACTTAATCTTGTTGAAGCCCTAACAAAAAGATTTTTGGAACCGGTTGAGCCAGAAGGAATACCGTCCTTAAGCTTAATCCTGAAAGATACCTGCCCCTTTTTGTTGGGAGACAGATTTGCAAAATCCGATATCGTGCTTGCGTTCCATAAAATTGTACCATTTGAACTGTCGTAATAACCGCCTTTCGTATCTAAGCTTGAAATGTCATACATGTCCCCTTCCAATTTGATTAGCAAGTTTACTCCAATAAGATTGTAGTTGGAACTATTGAAATATTTGATTGTATAATTTAAATCATCGCCGGCAAAAGCAGAGTAATCAGAAGAATCGTTTACCGAGATCGCCGTACCCAATAAAGCATTGGCAACAACTGATGAAGTTTCGGATTTTTCATAATCAATATATTGATCGCCTATTTTTCTTTTTAAAGCTACGGAGATATTTTTTGTTTCTCCTTCTTTTCCATTCAAAAGTCCGCTAATGCTTATCCTTCCGCCGTTACCCTTTTTGAGAACAGGAATGACCCAAACATAATTTTCCGTGTTTGGCGAAGGAGATGATTTCTGAACACTAAACCCATCAGGATACTTAAACTCAAATCTCAAATCATAAATATCACCGTTGGACTCGTTTCTGTAATCCAACACATAACTGATCGCTTGGCCGGGAACTGAATTAGGAGGAGCAGATAAAGTGAGAGACACCGGCAGACTAATCATCGTGGTAGAGAGAGAAGCAGTCTTTTCAAAAACAGTTTTTAAACTTCCCGCCCCAAAAGACAGATCAATTTTTGCTGTTTTGATATTTCCCCTGTTGCCCACCAAAAAAGCGGTGAAATCTTTTTCTCCGGACTGACCAACGGCCAACTGGTCTAAAGTGAATATTTCTGAAAATGTATCTTTTCCGTCTAAGACAGGCCCGCCTCCAGATGGCAAAACAACCGAACCGTCAGGATAAGTAAACTTGAAACTAAGGCTGTTCAGGTTCAGCTTGGTGGTATTTGAATACTTAACCTTATAAACAACCTCGTCTCCCACAGACGCCTGGGTCGGACCTTCTATTTCCAGTTTGACCCCGGATTCAGAAAAAGACGGGCTTCCAAACCAAAACGAAAGGAAACTGACGATAGCCAGCAACAAAGCCAGTAAGATCAGCCATTTCAAAAGTTTATTGTGTGAATATAAAAATTCCATCTGCTCAATCTTATCTTAACACAGAATGGAGAAAATTTAATGACTTTAATCTAAATCCGGCGTTGTATTCAAAAGCGTCATCCAGCATTGTAAATCCGGGCCGAGTTGCGTCAAAAGAAGCTGAAGCGGCAATTTCGGGAGAATACCCGAGCAATCCCAGCAAAGCAAACTGTTTTTGTCTTAAAAAAGTTAAGCTCGGCTCAAACCGGTTTAACTTATCAAACAGACCGGTCATAAAATTCCAAAGTTTTTCATCTTTATCCATTTCGGGAACCATCTTATCAATCACTTCGGAGAAAAAACTCGCAACCGCCAAAGAAAGAATCGAGCTTTTCAAATCCCGGTATGAATTCTCCGACTGGGCTCCGGCAATTACCGGCAAGGACCGCCCTTGTATAAGATCAAACTCCACAAGGTTTAAGGTATCTAAATGCATGGCTTGAATAGAACTGTGTTTTAAAATACTTTTAGCAATGGCGGTAAGCTTCCCAAGTTCCTGTGTATAGCAAGTCACGAACTGATCGAATTCGTTGGTGTTTTGCTTTTTTATAATTATCGCCTTAATCAGCATTTGATATTTGAAACTTTGATATATTGACAGTTTTGCCGCCATTTACTAATATTATACTGGCATTAAACACTTTTCTGGAGGTTTGAAATGAATGCACTTCGCCTCTTGTTCCTTGCAATTTTGACACTCCTGTCATTGCCGTTCCTCCCTCGTGAATAGCTACATTCAGCAACTATGAAAATTTTTGGTGTTGGTGTTTACACGCCAAACGATGTGGGTATCATGATGCTCCTGGGATTATTCGGAGTAATAGGGGTCATGGTCATAAACTCAGTAATCTGGGCACTTTTTATCGAACCAGTTTGTTTGCGATTGCGAAAGTAAACTCATCGTCCGGAACCGTTTAGCGGCTCCTTTTTTATTCCGCTCTTCAGTTTGTTTAATTTTTTGTTCTAAATTATCCATTACAAATTTGTAAGATAGGTTCTAATAAATTTATCAGTTGCCATAACCGTTTCTTTTTTTATTTTTGGGTTGCTAGACGCAACCCATTTCGCAAAGTTATACAATTCTGTATTATCAACCCTAATCCACTTATTATTTTTATACAAAAAGTAAAACAAAGTAACCATGGCAATTCTTTTGTTGCCGTTTTTAAAAGGATGGTTTTTTATCATCAAATAAAAAAGTACTGCCGCCTTTTCAATCAGTCCCTTATATAATTTCTTTCGGCTAAATGTTTGGAATGGCATCGCTAAGCAGCTCTCTAGAATATTCGGATAACGAGAGCCAAAATCGGGAATCGGCTCATTCCATTCCATAAACTTTTTAGCCAGACGATGGGCCACATATTCTATTTCCAAAATTGATAAAGATTTCATTCTTGGCCAAGTAACTTTAAGGTTTCGCCGTATTCCTTAACGGTCCGGTCAATTGCCTCGTCAATCTCGCTCTTTTTTTGGGATGTTAAAAAATTGCTGGATAGGCCAAGCATGTCCTTCTCCGCAATAATAAAGTTACGGCCGACTTTTTTGGCTTTAATCTGGCCGCTTTTTATTTTCTTGAATACGGCCACTCGACTTATCCCCAGCATCTTGGCCACTTCGCTTGTTGAAAGATATTTATTCATAATGATAAGTTATCACATGTTAACCTTATGGTCAATGGTTAACATAGGATTTATTCCGCCATTTTTAATAATTCTTCCAAAACGACCGAGAGTTCGACAACTCCGTCTTCTTCGGAAATGTGGCCTTTATTTTTCAGAACGATAATCTTCGCGTTTAAATTATTTCTAAACAATTCCGAGTTAATTAAAGAAACATAGGGGTCATTATCCGAAGCAATCAAGACAAAATTATTTGTATGCTGTTTTGTTTTCTCAAAATCAATTGGTGTGTTTATCCACTCATCGGCTATTTCTCTAGTATAAGTTTCGTCCCAGACTCCATCAGTTAAATTAAACCATCCGGCTACGAATACTACTCCGCCAACTTTTTGGTCGTCAGGCAATTGCTCCAAGTACCTCATTATCGCCTGGCAACCGATGCTATGACCAACAAAGTAAGTATTCTCGTCAGTCAACCCTACAACTTCGGACAGCTTTCTCAACCAAGATTTTATAGTAGGCTTATCTGTGTCGGGCATCTCCGGAATCATTACTTCGAATCCTCTCGTCTCTAATTCGTTCTTAAGCCAAACCAGCCACTCCTCGTTTGGCCAACCTCCCCAACCGTGAATTATGAGCACTCGTTTTTTCATTTCCTCAGTCCAATCCAAATTTTACGTTGCGGAGCAAGTTCAAATTCTTTCTCAATATCATACGCTTTTTCGTCATGAGGCCCGTTGCGAAATTCTGAAAGCAAGACTTCCTTTTTTATTTCGTCCGACCATTGGCGAATAGCCTCTGATATTTCTTTGTCATCACTGTGCCATTGGCCAAATATTTCATCATCAACTTTATATTTGGCTTCTTTTCTCATGTCCTGTATTTGTCGCATCAATTCTCTGGCATAACCCTCATAGACAAGCGTCTGGTCAAGTTCGATATTCAAACAAACCAACTCCTTCTGACTTTTATCATAAACAATTTCTTTTACATTGAGTTCTTCTTTAACCAAAATCTCCAGATCTTTCGGAAATTCGTTTGAGAGCCCCAGATGTACTGCCCTTAACGGCTGGCGGACTTTGATTTGTTTTTCTTTTCTTTGGGCTAAACCCAATGTAACAATGTTTTTAATTTCTTCCATCTGCTTCTCCAGTTCTTTGTTTATCTGTTTCTTGTTTACTTGAGGCCAATCGTGAAGGTGTACGCTTTCAGTCCCCGAGGACCGTCCTCGGTGGAGGCGCATATGGATGTCCTCTGCCATAAAAGGAATGAACGGGGCGATAACTTTGGCAATCTCCAAAAGCAAAAATCTTAAAAGCCCTAGGGCCTCTTTTCTTTTTCTTGAACGCCTGAGCCACCAGTTAGAAAGGTCCTCCGCAACAAATTTTTCGATCGTTTTTGCCGCCGAAGTCGGATCGTATTTATCCAAGCCGTCTGATACTTCTCCTAGCAATCTGTTTAATTTTGACAGTATCCACCTATCGAGCAGATTCAGATTTTTGCCTTTAGTATCGTGGAAAGAACCGAATTCTCCTTTTCCGTATAATTCATAAAATCTTAAACAATTGTCAAGCGTACTGAAAAATCCTTTCTGTTTATCTTCTATTTCTCTAGGGATTACGCTTTTACTTTCACCTATCGTCATTGACGACAAAAAATACCACCTCAACACATCAACGCCGTATTTATCCATAAATTCCATGACCGGCACATAATTTCCTTTTGACTTGGACATTTTGGCGCCTTTTTCATCAAGCGTATGCCCAAGCACCATTACATTTTTATATGGCGCACCTTTTTCAAGCAGAGTTGATATGGCAAGAAGCGTAAAAAACCATCCTCTTGTTTGATCTATCGCTTCAACTATAAAGTCAGCGGGGAATTGCTCTTTGGATATTTTTTTATTATCGAAGGGCCAATGCCACTGGGCATAAGGCATAGCGCCGGAATCAAACCAGACATCAATTAAATCAGGCACTTTTTTCATATCTGAACCGCATTTAGAACACTTGAGAACAACGCTGTCTATATACGGCCGGTGCAAATCCAACTCACCCAATTCGTTGCGCGGAATTTTAGACCAATTAAGGTTTTTAATCTCAGCAATGCGCGGATACCATTGTGCCTTCCCTTCTTTATTCAATATCTGATCTCCGGTCAATCCTTCAGCGATTGTGTTCAACAACCAAAGAGGATCGCCATGGCTCACGATTAAAATATTTTTATTTTTATATTTTGCTTCGAGTTCAAACATAAATTCCGTCATGCGTTTACGAACATCATTTAAACTTTCGGCATCGCGCTGGCGTGAATCCATAGTTCGATCTCCTCCGCCACCTGCGATATAACGAGATACCGGCTTACCATCCCAACCAGAAGCAGATCGATACTCATGTAATCGTTCGTCAATCACAACTTTTTGATGCAGTATTTTGCCGGCAATTGAGGCTGTTTCGTGAGTTCGAATGAACGGCGAACTAAAAATATAATCAACCCCCTCCAGTTTTAACAGTTCAATGGACTTCTCAACCATTTTTTCACCTTCGGAGGTAAGGTGGTAAGCATCGTTTTCCTGACGAGTGTTCACGATCGCATCGCCCCCTTCATTCCGAGTAGAAAAGCCGTGGCGCATAATGTAATATGTATTTTGGGGACTAACTGAAAGTTTCTCGAGTTCTTTAACCGAACCGATCGTAGTTTTGTTGTCACACCCGCCCGACCGAACACTCTCGGTAGTTCGAACGGGTTGATTGCATTCCCAAATCGGCAATGGAGTCCCCCAATATCTTTCTCTCGAAAAAGCCCAGTCCTTCCCCTCTTTCAACCACTGGCCAAATCTGCCTTCTTTAATATGTTCGGGAATCCAATTTGTCTTCCGGTTGTTTTCAATAAGTTCTTTGTTAACCGCCGACATTTTGATGAACCATGATTCTTTGGCGTAATACAGAAGCGGGGTGTCACATCTCCAGCAAAAAGGATAATCATGTTCATAATTGAAAGTAATAAGTAGTAAGTGGTTAGTAGTAAGGTAGTCGAGAATTAAGTCCTCCGTTTCTTTGGCTTTTACATATTTCCGGTCAAGACCATGGCCAATATTTATAAATCTGCCCCGTTCATCAACCGTGTGAAATTTGGGAAGTCCTAATTTTGTGCCAAGGTTGTAATCGTCCTCTCCGTACATGACCGCAGTATGAACCACACCCGTTCCGTCTTCGGTAGAAACGAAATCGGCATCGTAAATTCTGTATGATTTATCTGATTTAAGTTTTTCGACACTAAACAACGGTTCATATTCTAGACCAAGAAGATCAGAACCTTTGTAGGTTGTATTTAGTATTTCGTATTTAGTATCTTTGAGAACTCTCCCAACAGCACTTTCGGCTAATATAAAAATTTCATCTCCAACTTTTACTGCTGTATAACCAATATCTTTCCCGACAGCCAAGGCAACGTTGCCAGGCAATGTCCACGGAGTTGTCGTCCAAGCAAGTACATAAAGGTTCGACCTTAAATCTCCAACAAGATTAGACCTTGCAGAATTTTTAACTTTAAATTTAACAAAAACAGATTTATCTGTAACTGTCTTGTATCCCTGGGCAACTTCGTGAGATGATAACGGCGTTCCACAGCGTGTGCAGAAAGGCACGACCCGATGAGCCAAATACAATAATTTCCTATCCCAGATCTTTTTTATTATCGCCCAGAGCGATTCAATGTATTGGTTTTTGTAAGTAATGTACGGATCATTCATATCGAGCCAGAAGCCCATTTTTTTGGTCATCTGTTCCCATTCGTTCTTGTATTTCCAAACGCTCTCCTTGGCCTTCTTGTTGAATTTGTCTATCCCATATGTTTCAATATCTTTTTTGTTTTTAAAGCCAAGCTCTTTCTCAACCTCTATTTCCACCGGCAGGCCGTGAGTATCCCAGCCGGCTTTGCGCAAGACAAAATATCCGCGCATTGTTTTGTAACGGCCAAAAACATCTTTATAGATCCGAGTTAGAAAGTGTCCGACATGGGGCAGTCCATTGGCGGTCGGCGGACCTTCAAAAAAAACAAAACGCTTCGCTTTTTGACGGTTTTCCAGAGATTTCTTAAAAATATTATTATCTCTCCAAAAGTCCAGTATCTTCTTTTCTTTATCGACAAAATTAGAATCAGCCATTTTGGTAAATTATCGGATAATTTTTGATGAAAAGCAATAATTATGATAAGCTGTCAGATAAATATGAAAAAAACTATTTCGTTTTTAATATT
This sequence comes from Candidatus Yanofskybacteria bacterium RIFCSPHIGHO2_01_FULL_41_26, assembly GCA_001794055.1. Classification (GTDB taxonomy): domain Bacteria; phylum Patescibacteriota; class Minisyncoccia; order 2-02-FULL-40-12; family GWA2-44-9; genus 2-01-FULL-41-26. The sequence continues at coordinate 33,799 of MGJB01000017.1, forward strand.
AATCTTTATAATAAACCTGATCGGTTTATACAACCAATGGTATTTGATTTATCCCTGGTTTGACCAAGTTTTACATTTTTCAGGTGGATTTTTAATGGCCATACTTCTCTCGATATATTTAAAAAACCATCTTCTTGAAAATGCTAAATTAAAAAACATCCTGATAGTTTTAGGCGCAGTTTCGTTTATAGGAATAACTTGGGAATTCGCTGAATACTTGGCCAGCCAAATCCTTGTTGAATCAATTTATAGAAATTTCGGTATAAGAACTTATTTTATAGGCGACTTAAATGATACGATAAATGATCTGCTAATGGACATCCTCGGAGCTGGATTATTTTTATTTGTCTTACATTTTTTCAGGAATCGAAAGACCCATAAGATTCAAACAAATCCTTAGAACCGTGTGCACTCCTTGAGCGAGCAGGAGACGGGCCGATTGAAGTTCCGTGTCATTCTCCTGAATTACATGGTGCTTCTCATAGAACTTATGAAAATCTCCGGCGAGATTCAAAGTATACTGACCGAGATTATGAACCTGATAGTTTTCTGCGACGCCTTCAACAACTTCCGGAAACCTAACAAGATCTTTCAGTAATCGCAGTTCCTCTTTTTCTTTCAATAAATCAAGGTCGTTGGTCGTTGGTTGTTGGTTGTTGGTTGTTTTAGCAAAAATACTATTCAATCGCGAATGGGCATATTGAATATAGAAAACCGGGTTTTCTTTTGACTGTTTTTTTGCCAGTTCTATATCGAACTCCATGTGAGTATTCAAATCCCTGGAAAGGAAGAAAAACCTAATGGCATCTTTCCCGATCTCGGACAGCAAGTCGTCCATCAAAATAAACCGGCCCGTTCTTTTGGACATTTTTTGGATTTCACCGTCTTCTTTGATTGAAACTAATTGATGGAGAAGTATCTCCAGACGGTCGGGATCATATCCTAGAGCCGCAACGCCCGTTTTTAATCTGACAACATCTCCATGGTGATCTGCTCCCCAAATATTTATTGTGCTTGTAAATCCCCTTCCAAATTTATTCTTGGTATAAGCAATGTCGTTCAACAAATAAGTCGTTGAGCCATCACTTTTTACTAAAACAGCTTTTTGCTCATTATTTATTTTTAACCACTTGGCTCCGTCTTCTTCAATTACAAATCCCTTCGATTCCAATTCGGCAAGAGCCGCTTCAACTTCTCCGCTTTCATGAAGTTTTGATTCAAAAAACCATTCATCAAATTCAACTCCCATTTTTTTTGAGGAATTTTTGGCTTTATCGATCATGGCATTAATCGCCCACGCCCGAACATGGCCCTCGGGTATCTTCTTATCCAAAAATTCTTGGGCCATCTCTTTAATATACTCGCCCTGATACATTTCCGAACCAAATTCCACCTTTTCACCTTTCAATTCTTTCATCCTTAACTTCACTGACTCAACAAGTTTATCCACTTGGTTGCCAACATCATTGATATAATACTCTTTGGTCACTTGATATCCTGTTTTTTCTAAAATATTGCCGAGTGTATCGCCGAATGAAGCTGCCCGAGCATTGCCGACCGTTAGCGGCCCAGTCGGATTGGCAGAGACGAATTCAAGATTTATCTTGACTCCTTTACCTGGCTCAGAATTACCAAATTTTTCTCCTCTTTCTACAACCTCAACTAACGAGTTCCTTAAATAATCTTCGCTTAGATAGAAATTAATGAACCCCGGCGGAACAAGCTGGATTTTTCTTAATTTTTTGCCCAATTCTTTATCGCCTAAAAGTTCTTCCACCAAGTCCTTTCCTGCTTCTATTGGGCTTATTCCTTTTTTCTTTGCCAAAACAAAAGCAAGATTAGTCGAATAGTCTCCCAACATATCTTCAGAAGGCATCAAAATATCGAACCCTACCCCTGGAATTCTGTCCGAAATTTCTTTTCTTAGCCACTTTTTTATCATATCGTTTAAGTTTATCAAAATTAAGAAAATTAAAAAGGGCTTTTAGCCCTCTTCTTCTTTGTATCTCTTTCGCGCCTCATCAATGAAGTCCCATAAAATTCTTATCTGTTTCTTGTTTAAGGAGAAATAGAAATATTCTTCAAACTCCAATGTTCTGTCCTCCCTCCACTTAAATTCCTTGTCTGCCCTACATCTTCCTTTCGTTTTTTTTAAATCTTTCCATGGCAGATTTTCCGACATTTTCTCAAGAACAGTTCCGAGTCCAAAATGACATAATTCGTGGATAAGGACTTTGGGGGTACCCCTCTTTTTATCAAGATAGATAATTTCGTCTTCTTGATCGATCTCTCCTAAAGTAAGCCGGTCGCTTCTTTTTTCTGATTTTTTGAAATCTTTGATTATAATTATCCAGCCCGAGTTGACAAAATGTTCCATCAATAAGTAAAAAAACCAATCCCTGAACTTATACAAGGACCTTCGTCTCATATTTGAAACCTCTTAAAGGAACTTGCTTAAAGAATATCCTAAAAGTCCAAAATTAAAAACGGCTGCTATCAGCCATTAAAACGGGAACTCGGTAACAATCTCGTCAATGAGCCCGTTGGTTCCGAACCTTTTGGCACTCTGAGCATCCAGCCAGTAATCCTTCTTTTCGCTTAATTTCTTGATTTCATCCAAATCCATTCCCACCCGATCCGCAATAATTTTCATTGCGATGTCGTTGATGCGGTCCATTTCTTGTTGTCTTTCTCTTCCTTCATTGACTTCTTCCGATTTAAAGAACGGAAGAACTTGTCTTACCTGATGGACAAGAAATTGAGTATTCGGAAAAGAATACCTCTTTGTTCCGGCCTGCATAATAGCCGTTGCCATTGAAGCAACATATCCGACACCAAGGACGTTTACCTCACAACCGGCGGCGGTAAGGGCTTTCATGAGGTCAAAAATAGCAAACCCTTGGCCCACATCTCCACCAGGAGAGTTCAAAAACAACCAAATTGGCACATTGGCCTCAAATAAATGCCGATACATAAAATCCAAGGCGACAGAATAAGAAGCAGAACCATCAATCTCGTCGGCCATGATTAATACGCCTCTTTCCGCCAAAGCATATCTTCGCTCATCGCCAGGCTTAAGCTGCATTACTCTTCGATATTCATTAGCATTCATTACTGTGTCCTTTCAAGGTTCTTCTGACAATCAAAATACTATAATCCCAGGAGATGTCAAAGATAGAACCGCCACAATTTGTTTTTCCATTTTCCGGCGTAATCCACGCCTATCCGTTTGCCCTTTTTAATCTGGGATTTTTTAATTTTAATTTTGCTGTTTTCAATCCACAATAAGTCGTTTTTTGTTAAATCAACGGCATTGAGTTTCTTGTCTATTTTCAGTTCTCTACAAAGTTTCCCTGGTCCATCACAATTTTCATATTCAAGAGCCCTGATTAACACTGCTGACGGGTTACCTTCTTTTTCGGTGACAGTATTCAAACAATTATACATTCCATATACAAGATAAACATAAGCGTGCCCCGGCGGACCGAACATTACTTTTGTTCTTTCGGTTAAACCCCGAGAGGCGTGGCAGGCGAGGTCTCTTATTCCACAGTATGCCTCGGTTTCGATTATTCTGGCTTTAATAATTTTGGCCTGCCCTGAGCGAATCGAAGGGATTTTCCGCACCAAAAACTTTCCCAAAAGATCTTGGGCAACCAATGCGGTATTTCTATTGAAAAATTTCCTATTTAGCTTCATACTTAAGTCATGACTACACCATCCAATGAATACGACAGGCTTCCAATCGAAGCGGTAAAGAAGGTCGCTCCTTCGGTCGTCAGTATTGTTATATCAAAATTCCTTCCCAAGATTAAGGGAGTTTGTGGCCTGCCTGGCCAGGGCATGCCTAGTACTCCTTTTTCAAACCCATTCCTATTCGGAGAAGTTGATCCGTCAGCTGACGGAGGCCAAAAAGAAAAAATAAGCATAGGCGGCGGATCGGGTTTTATCGTTCATCCTGACGGTCTTATTCTCACGAACAAACATGTTGTTTTTGATCAGGACGCTGATTACACCATCATAACCACAGACTTGCAGGAATATCCGGCAAAAGTTCTTTCCCGAGATCCAATCAATGATATCGCCGTTCTAAAGATCAACGCCAATGGGTTGCCGACTGTTCGTCTCGGAAATTCAAGCAAACTTGAACTGGGACAAACAGTGCTCGCCATAGGAAATGCTTTAGGCATGTTCTCAAACACTGTTTCAAGGGGAATAATTTCCGGTTTATCAAGAAGTATATCTGCTGCCTTAGGCACTGAAGGAGAGATGGAGCACCTAAGGGGCGTACTCCAAACAGACGTAGCTATCAATCAAGGCAACTCGGGTGGTCCATTGATTAATGTTGACGGGGAAGTTGTTGCCATCAATACCGCTATTATTTTCGGTGCCCAAAATATCGGATTTTCAATTCCAATCAACTGGGCAAAACAAGACCTTGAAGACATCATAAAATACGGAAGAATTGTTAAACCATATCTCGGACTTCAATATGTAAAATTAGATAAAAAGCTACAGAAACAATATTCCTTGCCTGTTGATTATGGAGCGTTAGTGGTTCGAGATCACCGCCCGGATTCAGTAGCTATTGTTCCTAATTCTCCTGCCGCTCGGGCTGGAATCAAAGAGAACGACATAATTCTTGAGTTAGATGGGGAGAAAATATCCGACGAACTCCAAGACATGCTCCAAAAGTTTTCTGCCCAAAGCGAAGTCGAACTTACGGTCTTAAGAAAAGATCAGCAGATGAAGATGAAAGTAAAACTAGAAGAAAGAAAATAAGACGCTCGGTCTTGTGATTTTTATAGCTCACACAACATCTATGCATGCTACGTAGTGTGCTTTTCTGAAATACTACTGATTTCACAAAAGCACGCCCACTCCGCCGGTTGGTTAGGTGGTTAGTTGATATTTGGCAATAAAATATCAAACTCTCTATGATGCAAAAAAAAATAGCCCTCTGGGCTATTTTTAATTCATTTTGCATATGACTTGTTCTCTGTAAAGTATCGGTTTTAGTTTAAAATTTCTATTACTGTTTACTAAACACCATTTATTGAATTCTTCAATTGCTTGATTCTCATCAACAATTGATTCATACTTTCTCAACAATAAGTTTAATTTTATATCTTCCTCAAATTCTCCACCGATGTCTTCATGTCCATAATCTATAAATCTAACAAAAAATGGACAAGTTAAGTCAAGTTCTCGAACAGAAATAATTTTCATTTTCAACATTCCGCCTCACCAAATTATCAATATTCTTAATCCAAGATAGCTGAAAATATTATTTTGGACAACCCCTTGACACTACAAGATTCTAGCCCTACATAGGTCCGTCCGCCCTATGTAATTGTCTAGGCTGTTGAAATTAAACCAGCTAATCTTGACTTAGATTAACTTTCATGTTAACCTTAAGACCACACTTTTCCCAAAAGAGGTTTTCATGAAAACACCTGATGTACCACTAAGTGAGATATTCCATTTGGAACTATTCAAACATGGTGAAGAATGGTTTATCAAATATTGTCACCATCACGAAAAAGGAAATGCCCGACATCGGTCAAGCAAAAGAGACTACGTTTCCTTGCCACCGGAAACTTTAGTCCAAAGAAAAAAACCCGACATCTCCATTCAGTTTGCCGACTAACTGTCGGCTTTTTATTTTTAAAAAGCAAAATTTAAGGATATCATGTGGATATGGCAGAATATGCGAATAATCCAAAAGCGGGGTTTGATTATGAAATACTGGAAACACTTGAGGCGGGTATTGTGTTGAAAGGATATGAGGTTAAATCAATCAAAACAGGCAAAGTTTCAATCAAGGGTTCTTATGTGAAAATACTCAACGGAGAACCATTTTTGGTTGGCGCCATTATTTCACCTTACCAGGCGGCAAACACTCCAGCCGACTACGACCCCCAATCTTCCCGAAAACTTTTGCTTTCCAAAAAACAAATTTCAGTTCTGGTCGGAACATCCCAAGCCCATGGACTAACGCTTGTGCCCCTGAAACTTTATGACAAAAAGGGCCGAGTAAAACTCCTCGTTGGTATCGCCAGAGGCAAGAAAAAGTATGACAAACGAGAAACAATCAAGAAAAAAGATATCGCTAGGACCAGACAGAGAGGTATTGACGAATAGTCGTTTTAGATATAAAATATTGACATCCTGTTCAAAGGGATAAGGGGTCTCGGAGTATGCGTGCTAAAATGCTTGAACGTTGGATCGCTCTTTTAAAAAGATTGGGAGTCAATGAAATAACAGCTCAAGAGACGTACCACATGCTGGTTTACTACTACATGCAGCCGCATCGGCATTATCATACCCTGACCCACATTTCAAGCGGACTGAAAGAATTTGACGACATCAAGGGCCTGGCTGCAAATCCAGATGAGCTTGAGTTGGCTTGGTATTTACATGATGCAATTTATGAAACTTGGGCCGAAGACAATGAACATCAAAGCGCCGGGCTAGCTAGGTTTTATATAACAAAAATGATGCACCTTCCTCTGTCCACAACGGGTATCCGTGTTTATCATTTAATTCTATCGACACACCATCGCTACGATCCGAATGTTTTATTTAGCGATACAAGATTAATGGTTGATATTGATCTTCATGAACTTGGCAAACCTACGGCTGAATTTGATATAAATTCCACCAACATCAGGAGGGAATACTGGTGGATGCCAGAACAAGAATATCGCCACAAGGGAATTGATTTTCTTGAACACTTTCTCAAGCGCACCGATATTTATCTCACGCCTTACTTTCGCGATAAATATGAAATTCAGGCCAGGTTAAATCTAAAGGCCGAAATTGAAAAATTACAAGCCGCTACCTTATAGGCAGGCGGTTTTTGATTTAAAAGGTGGAGGTGGTGGAAGTCGAATCCACATCCGAGATTTGATCCGAAGAACTTCTACTTAGATAGTCGGTTTGGTATTTCACCTGAAGCTAAAAAACCAACAAAATAACTTCGAGCTATTTTTCCGTATTCTCAACAGCAAAACAGGAAAAAGATGAATTGCTGTCCAGCCTACTATATAACATTCCGTAATCCCCTAGCAGGCATCAAGGCGGAATGGCTTACCTAAATAAATTTAGGCGAAAGCGTAATTAGGTTGCGTTTTTGCACCTATTAATTTGGTCGAGGTTTTATAGTGGTTAACGGCCATCCACTCTAAGCGTCCAGTCAGTTCATAAATCTCGTCGAAGCCTTTCACCCCCCAATTTCCTGATACAATTATACCACAAAACCTGAATAGAGCAAATAGATTCCCGCCGCTAACCAAACAAGTCCCCAAAGCACAAGCTTCTTTCCGCCGGCAAATTCCTTACCAAAATGACCAATCTTTGTCGAAACCAAAATTCTTAATCCACCTTTCATTACTCCCATCCAACCCATCAGGGTTACTAATCCCCTGAAGTCTGATGTCCAGACATTGTGGGCCACCACTATCAAGAGCCCCAAAAACAGATGCATAAAACCGGAGAAAACAACCAGACCCGTGCTTTTTGAGAAATCGTCCAATATTTTGGACAAATGTTTTTTGTTTAAAAACTTCGCCACACATGCTACGACCAAGTATATCCCGAATACTCGGGCTAAATAAATTGAAATGTTCATATTTGAATTCTAACATATTATATGTTAGAATAACTCATTACTTTGTTAAAGAGATTAAGAATAAACAACCAGATAAAAGCCATTGAAGTCCAGGTTATAGATGAAAACGGCAAACAGCTTGGGACCATGAAGACTTTTGACGCGCTTAAACTTGCCCGTGAAAAAGATCTTGATTTGGCCGAGGTAGGCCCGAATGTTCAGCCCCCTATTGCCAAAATCATGGATTATGGTAAATATATATACCGCAAGAAGCGTCAAGAAAAGAAGTCCGGCCCCAAACAGAAAGAACAGGAAAGAAAGACAGTAAGGGTAGGATTTAAGACCGGAACCCACGATTTGGAGTTCAAAGCCAAACAGATAAAGGAATTTTTAAATGAGGGCCATATCGTCAAGATAGAATTAACCTTAAGAGGCAGAGAGAAAGCCCTGGCACATTTGGGCAAAGAAAAACTTAATAATTTTATAAAATTAATCGGTGAAGAATTCGCTGTTCAGGAAGCTGTAAAGAGATCGCCTTTTGGTTGGACAACCACAATCAAGAAATAATTAAACAATGAATATGTCGCATAAAGGAAAAACAAATAAATCGTTTTTGAAGAGAGTAAAAATTACCGGAAGAGGTAAAATCATGAAACGTCCGCCCCATCAGGATCATTTTAATGCCAAAGAAGCGGGAAGCGCCGCAAGAAACAAGAAGGGTCATGTAATGGCTCCCAGTTCATTGATTAAAAACGCCAAGGCCTTACTTCAAAGTAATATCTAATAAAATTTCTAATTACTAATTTTTAATTTCTAAAAATGCCGAGGGTAAAGAGAGGAACAACTGCAAATGCCAGAAGAAAAAGATTGCTGAAACATGCAAAGGGTTTTATGTGGACCCGAAACACCAAATACCGCCAAGCCAAAGAAGGCCTACTCCACGCCTGGTCATTCCAATTTGCCGACAGAAAGAAAAAGAAACGGACAATGCGTAATCTCTGGACTATTAAAATAAATGCAGCCGCAAGAGAAAACGGCCTTACCTACTCCAAACTCATCAACCAACTCAAAAAAGCAAATATAGAATTAGACCGAAAGATACTCTCCGACCTCGCCGCCAACAACCCGGAAGTATTCAAAAAAATAGTATCGAAACTCTAACAAGTTGAGCTAGCTAGGGGTGAATCTAAATTAAAACCTACTTTTTATGAAGTAGGTTTTAATTTATAACCCTGCAGGGCCAATAGAGAACATTGGAAAACTTTGTTCGGTCAAATTTACGGGTATTTTATTAAAGACCCGACTTTCTTTGAATTTAACACGATTTTTAGAAATTAAAAAGCGACCGAGATCTCGTGCCGCTTATACTAATGAATGCTTTTATGTTTGCCTTGTGCAATTTCAATTAGATACTGATGAAGTTCAGTTGGCGGCATACATTCATAATCAGGATAAATTTTTATTATCCTATCATATAATTCTTGATCTTCTCTAATCATGCCAATCAATTCTCTTTGATTGAGCGTTTCGACAGGCCATCTTTGCAATTCATCGACATGTTCTTTAAACCAAGAAGTTATCTTAGAACCGTGTTCAGTAAATTCCCTTAAAAATCGTAAACCTTCTTTGGACTGCTCCTTGGTTAACTTATTCTTTTTTATACTCCATCTTATTAGAATTACCCCTAATGCGATCAGCACCGATACGACAACATATATGACATTCATGGCCACATCCTTTAATCAAAAAGCTGAAAATACTATACAATACTTTCGGTATTATTGCAAAAAAATTGGGGCTAACCAAAAAACCAGCATTTCTGCTTATTTTTCGTCAAAAGTTTTCCATTCCCCTTGGCCCCTAGATAACTGGCTTACCAAACTTAATTAGATTTAATTTCTTTTCACGTCTCCACCCTTTGATTTGTGCTTCTCTTTTAAGTGCCCGGGATTTATCATTAAACTTCTCGGTATGTAAAATTTTCACTACTTTTCTTGCTCTAGTATAACGAGCTCCTCTACCAACTTGGTGCTCGAGAAATCTTCTTTCAACATCTTTGGCAATACCGGTATAAAAAGTGCCATCTCCACATTGAATTAAATATACAAAATACATAATGATTTTAAGAAATGCCCTTCGATAAACTCAGGGCACTTCTCCAGCTCTGCTCGCCAAAAATGGCTCGCACTGAGCTTGTCGAAGTGCAGGGCCAATAGAGAACATTGGAAAACTTTGTTAGCTGATATTTATATGTATTTTATACAAAATCCATTAGAACTAAAATTTGACATAATTACATTATAGTGATAATATACTGGAACTTAGCAAAAGGAGGACTGACGTGGCTAGCAGAGACCGAGTCGCAAAGCTCTTTGAAACCCTACAAGTAAGCAAGCAATTCGATGCAATAATCGAAAATACTTCCTCTGTTATGAGAGATAAGTATAGCACTGAATGTCTTGAGGATGGTATTGATCCAGCCGAATTTCATCGAATTGTTACAGAACCAGTAGGACTTCTGAAAGACGGCCTACTTGAACTAGTTGCACAAATTTATACAGAAATTTTTACAGACGAAGAAGTTGACGAATTGGTTTCTATTTATTCGTCACCTACGTTCCAAAGATTGTTGGAACTTACGCCCGAGATTCACAAACGAACAATGACCTTTGTTGTTGATCGTATGGACGAAATCCAAGCTCAGGTAGAAGAAAAAGTCGAAGCTCTTCTTGAAACAAAGAATCCCACTACAAAACCCCGCAGATCACCGTGGGGGATGGATTCTCTGGACTGATTAATTCAGTCCTTTTTATTTGAAAGTTTTCCATTCCCCTTGGGGGTCGATAAAAACAGGAATTCGGAAAACTCTCAGTAACCTAGATTCCCTGATGATTCCTGGCTTAAAAAGTTTTCCTCATTCCACTATGGCAGCGCTACGGGGAGTCGAACCCCGCTTCTATGCTTGAAAAGCATATGTCCTAACCGATAGACGATAGCGCCAATTTATAAAAAATTTTACATCAAAATCTGGTAAAAATCAAGAAAACCTGTTAAAATTTGGCAATGAAAATTTTAGGAATTGAAACCTCTTGCGACGAAACAGCGGCGTCGGTAATTGAAGTAACTGGCAAAAATGGTATTAAAGTTCTATCCAATATCATTTCCTCTCAGGTAAAACTCCATGCCAAATATGGTGGAGTGGTCCCCTCTCTTGCCGCCCGCGAACATGTTAAAAATATTGGACATGTTTTTAACTACGCATTAAAGCAGGCCGGTCTGTTGAAGTTTGGCTTTAACAGGCTTGATCTGATTGCTGTAACCCGCGGGCCCGGCCTCGGGCCCGCTTTGTTGGTCGGTCTAACATTCGCCAAAACAATTTCCTGGCTACATCAAAAACCTATCATCGGAGTAAATCATCTTGAAGGACACATATACAGCAACTGGCTATCGCCAGTTGCTGAAATTTCTAAAAAAGATTTTCCGGCACTTAATTTAATAGTGTCAGGCGGACACACAGAACTAGTTCTGATGAAAGACCACGGCCAATACAAAATAATTGGAGAAACCATGGACGATGCCGCAGGAGAAGCGTTCGATAAGGTCGCCCGTCTTTTGGATCTTGGATATCCTGGCGGACCGGCCGTTTCGGCAAGAGCTGAACAATTTTCAATTTCTAATTTTCAATTTCCAATTAAATTTCCTCGGCCAATGAAAAAATCTAAAAATTTTAACTTCAGCTATTCCGGGTTGAAAACCGCCGTATTATATAAAATTAGGGAGCTGAAAAATGATGGAATCAAACTGACTGTTTCCATCATTGATGAAATAGCATACGCGTTTCAGGAGGCCGCTATTGACGTCTTAGTACAAAAAACCATACGCGCTGCAAAAGAACATAACGTTGAATCGATTTTGTTGTCGGGCGGGGTTTCGGCCAATAAATTACTTCGTTCTGAACTTAAAAAAAATGCCACCAAAATGGGTATTAAATATTTTCAACCACCGATGGAATATACAGGCGACAACGCGGCCATGATAGCAGTTGCCGGATATTTTACTTATTTAAAAAACAAAAAAACCGATTATAAATCGGTTAAAATAGATGCCAATTTGGCCATATAAAGAAAAATATCATAATCATTGACAGGGCCAATAGAACAAGCCCTATGTTCGAAATATTGACCCACAATTTTGAAGTAGGCGGAGAAACAACTCTTTCACGCTTATAGACATCTTTGTATCTTTTCGGATTAAAAACAATCTCTAATTGGCAATGGCCACACTGGACATATAGACAACCCTTGTGACGATAACCATGGGGATAGTCGATGCAGACTTTGCCGCAATTGGAACATTTGAAAAGATAGAATCCCGAATGACCAGTCCAGCCGGGCATTGTAAAGTTTCCAACAAACAACGGCTTTGAAGTAGCTTGTTCTTTCTGCTCTCTTGGAACTAAAAAGGTTAGAAGTGTTTCTTTGTCCCTAACGAAATTGCATTCTGTGCACACACTATCACGATGCTCTCTGTGGGGGTTTTCTCTTTCCCAGTCCTCTTTGCTTATAGGATATTGTTTACCATCTTTTACTCCCGCGACTCCATTTGCATCGTGAATCGTATAGTCGTAGTCACTTGCTTTAGCACTTAAAGCCATTTGTGAAACCTTCTTTTTTAAGATACAATTTAACTAAACTTTTAGAAGTCTACCATTAAATTCGATAATGTCAATAGAACTACTCAAGACCTATAACCCCAAAGAGGTTGAAGACAAAATTTATAAACTCTGGAAAGAGAGCGGATTTTTTAATCCCGATAATCTGCCGAAGCGACATCAAAATCCATTTACCATCATTATGCCTCCAACTAATGCCAATGGCTCACTTCATGCCGGCCACGGCTTAGTAATGACAATTGAGGATATTATGATCCGTTATAAACGCATGAGGGGATACAAAACTCTATGGCTCCCCGGCTTAGATCACGCCGGTTTTGAAACACAAGTTGTATATGAAAAACAACTCGAAAAAGAAGGGCGTTCTCGTTTCCAAATGGATCCAAAAGAACTATACAAAGAAATTTTGGATTTTACCTTAAACAATAAAAAAAATATAAAAGGTCAAATTCCCAAGATTGGATCCTCTTGTGATTGGTCAAGAGAAAAATTCACACTTGATGGTGATATTGTAAAAACAGTTTATAAAATATTTGAAAAAATGGCCAAAGATGGCCTTGTATATCGTGGCAAGAAGGTAATAAATTGGTGCCCCAAACATCAAACCTCCTTATCTGACCTTGAAACTGCCGACACAGAACAGGTTGATAATTTTTATTACCTTCAATACGGCCCTTTTGTTATTGCTACCGCTCGTCCGGAAACTAAGTTCGGAGATAAATATGTAGTCATGCATCCAAATGACGAAAGGTATAAAAAATACAAAAACGGACAGAAGATAAAACTTGAATGGATTAATGGACCAATCACCGCTACGATCATCAAAGACGAAGCAATTGATATGACATTTGGTACCGGTGTTATGACTATTACACCGTGGCACGATTCAACTGACTTTGAAATTGCAGAACGCCATAATTTGGAAAAAGAACAAATCATAGATTTTCGCGGTAAATTGCTTCCAATAGCCGGCGAATTTGTGGGGATATCAATAAAAGAAGCCCGTCCGCTAATTATTGAAAAGCTTAAATCAAAAGGCCTCTTGGTCAAGATTGATGAGAATTATAAGCATGTGGTCAAGAAGTGCTACAAATGCGAATCAATAATTGAGCCCCAAATAAAAGATCAGTGGTTCATCAAAATGAAACCCCTAGCCGAACCGGCTATCAAGACAATAGAGGATGGAGATATTGAATACATTCCGGAACACTACAAAAAAATATCTCTACACTGGCTTAAAAATATTATTGACTGGAATGTCTCACGCCAGATTGTATGGGGTATCCCTATCCCGGCTAAAATTTGCATCAAATGCGATGAGGGCATTGTTGATATAGATAATAAAATATCCGTTTGTCCCAAATGTGGAGGAGATGTAAGACAAGAAACGGATACTTTTGATACATGGTTCTCGTCAGGTCAATGGCCATTCGCAAGTCTTGGTTTTCCAGATTCAAAAGATTATAAAGAATTCTTCCCCACTGATGTCATGGAGACCGCAGGAGAGATAATATTCTTTTGGGTTGCCCGTATGATTATGTTTAGTTTATATGTCACGGGAAAAATTCCCTTTAAAACCGTATACCTTCACGGCCTTGTTTTGGATGCTAAGGGACAAAAAATGAGCAAGAGCAAGGGCAATGTTATAAACCCTCTCGACCTAACAGAAAAGTATGGCACTGATGCTTTTAGGATTGGATTGGTGGTTGGCAATACACCCGGAACATCGCTTGCATTGGCAGAAGATAAGATAAAAGGCTACAAACATTTTGGAAACAAACTTTGGAATATTGCCCGATTTGTTCTTATGTCTTTACCCGATGATATGTCCACTGTTTTGAAGTCACCACTAACCCCAGAGGATCAAAAACTAATTGATGAGCTTAATGTCTCTATGAAGGAAATAACCGATGATATGGATCAATACCGATTCTATCTTGCCGCTGAAAAAATTTATCATTACACTTGGCATGCATTCGCAGATAAAATAATTGAGGAATCAAAAGCAAAACTTGCCAGTGAAGATGAGAAAATAAGGACATCTGCCCAACGGATGCTTATAGAAATTTTAACTACATGCCTAAAAACACTCCATCCATTCATGCCGTTTATTACCGAAGAAATATACTCTAAATTGCCTCTCCATCCGCCTCCGCCAGAAAGGGCGGATGGCGGAAAAAAACTCCTGATGATAGAAGATTGGCCGGTTTAATAATTAGGAATTAGAAATTAGAAATTGTATAATGGGTATATGTCACCATTGACGGTTAACATCATCTTGATAATTCTGGGGTTAACTCCAAGCCTGGTGTGGCTTTATTTTTTTGCCAGAAAAGACTGCCACCCCGAACCGAAAAACCTTCTTGCTCAAACATTTCTCATGGGCATTATCATCTCTCCAATCGCTATACTTTTACAATTCAGTTTTGCCCAGCTTGCATCAGTACTAATGGGAATAAGCCAAGCTTCAACCCAAAACACTTCATATTTTTTTCTCTGGGCCGCTGCTGTTGAAGAAGTTATTAAATTTTACGCTGTCAGAATGTTGATCTTAAGAAACCCGGAATTCGACGAACCCGTTGATGCCATGATCTACATGATAACAGCTGGATTAGGTTTTGCCGCAATGGAAAACATCCTCGTCATGTTTAGAATTTTCCCTGACGGAGCCCAGGCTACTTTAGCCACATGGACCCTCCGTTTTACAGGAGCAACCCTGCTTCATGCCTTATCTTCCGGACTGCTTGGCTATTTCCTTGCCATGTCATGGTTCTTTCGCGATCACAGAAAAAAGTTGATTTTTATCGGACTCATAATGGCGACCATTTTTCACTTCACTTTCAACACCTTCTTGTCGGTTTTTGATAACCGGGTAACTGGCTTGATTTATTCAACGGCCCTTTTGTTGTTAATGGCTTTTCTTGTTTCAATTTTATTTGATAAAATAAAAGACAGACATGCATCAACAACTGCCGGCTTAGCAACTGTTGTTAGCAACAAAACCATAAATTTGTTAAGATAGGGTCAGATAACGACAATGACATGGAAGACTATTTTGAGAAAAACAACAATCTAGAAGCAACATTGGTTTCAACTAAAAAAGAACCCCGTCAAGAAAGCGAGGGCCAGCTTACAATTGACGTCTTTCAAACTGAAGACGATGTGGTTATTCAGTCAACTATAGCCGGGGTCAGCGATAAAGACCTGGATATATCAGTCGCAAACGATATGGTGACCATAAAAGGAGCAAGGACACCCGAACAAAAAATCAAATCTTCGGATTACTATTACCAAGAACTATACTGGGGGCCATTCTCAAGATCCATCATACTGCCCGTTGACATTGATGCCGATAACGCCAAAGCATCAATGAAAAACGGGATCCTCACAATCCGACTTCCAAAACTTGACAGAATCAGAACAAAAAAGATAAAGGTCTCTTAAAAAGCATCCTCCCTCATCAATGTTCAAGTTGGTTTACGTAGGTCCCAAAGAATTCAATGTTTTAGTTTACCGGTTGATCACAGTCGGTGTTGTTGTCTTGATTGGATTTAATTTAGGATCTTGGTTTTATTTGTATACCGTTTCAATTTTCAATCCCAAAGTTCCACTCAGAAACTTTGCATCAATTCTTAGTACCTCAACCCTAAATGACCTGGAGCTGGATATAGGCAATAATAACAGAATAACAATAAAGAGCGCTGACCTGAAAGGTTGGGTAGAGCCCTACACAAGAGCCTATTCTGGCAAACAAGACTTGCGGGTCTCTTCCAAATTTAATGACTATCTAATACGGTTAGCCACTGCCAATAATATTGAGCCGATTGACGCCAGGTTTGAATTCGGACCCAATAATAAAGTAATTGTATTTAGCCAGTCAGTTCAAGGTAAAAAAGTTAACATTGCCAAATCCGCCACAGCCATAATAGATTCCCTTCGTGAAGGTAAAACTTCAGCCCGATTAACAATAGACATCATAGAACCCGAGATAACACTCGAAAAAGCAAACGACTTTGGCATAAAAACCCTCCTGGCCAAGGGCGAATCAAACTTTCTTGGTTCAAGTAATGCTAGAATCAATAACATTAAAACTGGTTCTTCTAAGTTCAACGGGTCTATTTTAAAACCAGGAGAGGAGTTCTCTTTTAACAATATTTTAGGAAATATTGACGAAAAGACAGGATATCAACCCGAACTCGTGATAAAAAATGGACAAACCATACCGGAATATGGAGGCGGTCTTTGCCAACTTTCTACAACCATCTTCAGAGCCGCTATATTAGCTGGTTTGCCAATTACAGAGAGGAGGCCCCACTCTTTTCCTGTAAAATACTATAGCCCTCAAGGATTTGACGCTACTATTTATCCTGGGGTTTCCAACTTAAAATTCACTAATGACACGCCGGGGCACATTTTGTTGCAAACCAGAATAGAAGGCACCCGGTTGATCGTGGAACTCTACGGCTCCGATGACGGAAGAAAAGTGACACTAGACGGTCCTCACCAATATGACCAAAAGGCCAACGGAGCGATGAAGGCTTACTTCATCCGAACAACATCCTACGCAAACGGTGAGAAGAAAAACGAACGTTTTGATTCTAACTACCAGCCGCCTTTCGCTCAAGCCAGAAATCCATTAGAATAATGTGGTGTCTCTATTGTACCAAGCTCGCACCTATTTCCAAAATCGCTGATGTGCCACGCGCGGAGCGCGTGGTGGCTCTGAATTGAATCTTACGCTCCACGAAAGCCCCGCCACCGCCTCGCTTCACTCGGCAACCCCAAAAAGAAAAAATGTCCTTTCCATTTTAGAAAAATCCACCCCCGCGAAAATCCGGAAAGGCGGCGGAGCCGCACCGCTGACAATTTCAAGTTTTTCTTTGGCGGCAAATTTAAGTTAATGCTCTTTCTTTAAAACGGGGAGTGTAATACTAATGGTCGTTCCCTTCCCAACTTCACTAATTATGTCAACTTTTCCATTTAAAACTTTTTCGAAGTATTCTTTCAGTAAAAATAAACCTTTTCCAGTGCCTTGCGTTTTTGTAGTAAACCCGTCTTCAAAAATTTTCTGTAAATTTTCTTCTGTAATACCCGCACCAGTGTCAGTAATGGTAATCGCTACATTATCTCCATGCTTTTCCGCACTAATTTTTATTGTCCCACCGTTGGGCATTGCGTCAATAGCATTTCTTATTAATTCATTAATTGATTCAATTGTTAGTCCTAAAAAATGATCAATTTCAATTTTTTCACTAGGTCTTTCTACTTCAAGTATTATATTTGGTCTCTGCTCGGAACCATGCTTATACTGATAATTCAAGTCGTTAAAAACTTCAGACAGGTCATCTTCTCTGGGGGTAAAATTTTCCGGATTTATCTCAATATCAGAGATAGTAAAAGCATTAAAAACAGGAACATTTTCTATGGCTTGCTCGTTTTCCTGAAGATCTAAATAATCCTTTAGCTTATCAGCGTATTCCTCAAATCGTGAAGAAATTAAACCCTTAATGTCATGTACGTAAGTACCCACTAGAGAGTTTAACAAAAAATCACCTTCTGTAAAAAAATTATCTTGCATCCTATGAACAATACCAATAAGTTCGACAATTATAGAATCCTGTATTTTTTTGAAAGCATCCAAATCTTCTCGAGTTATTTTTTGTCCTCCGTGAATCTTGGTAGTAAGTTCATCACAAAAAAATTTCGCTCGGGCTTGCTTTTCTGCAAATTGAGGTATAATTTGCGATCTCAAAAATTCGTTTATCTTCGAACAAACTTCTATAATTGGTCTTGGTATGCCATCTTGCTTTGGAGTAAATTTTCTTTCGTTTTCCATAAAAATTTTTCTTCCCCCAAAATTAAAATATGGTTCTGGTGCGCGCTGTAGGGATTGAGCCTACGACCTTCTCGACGTCAACGAGACGCTCTACCACTGAGCTAAGCGCGCAATTTCCTCAATGGTGCGCGGGAGAGGATTTGAACCTCCACGCCCTTGCGGGCACCACCACCTCAAGGTGGCGAGTCTGCCAGTTTCTCCACCCGCGCATCCTACTCAGTTTTTTCTAATTTTTCCGTTTGAACCGAGGTGTCTATCTTCGTTTTTCTTCGGATTTCCTTGGCTGTTTTGTCGCGGAGATAATAAAGCTTTGACCGGCGGACTTTTGATTTTCTGATCACTTCAACCTTGGCTATCGTAGGTAGAAAGACGGGGAAGGTTTTTTCTACGCCGATACCACCGGAGACCTTTCTTACCGTAACTGTTCCACCGGCCTGGGCGCCGTGTTTGCGAGCGATTATGATTCCCTCAAAAGCTTGGGTCCGTGTTTTTTCACTCTCTTTGATTTTCTGATAAACTTTAACAGTCCAACCAGATTTTAGGCCTTCAAATTTATTTTGTCTCAAGTTTTTTGACTGAAATAGTTGAATTTTGTCCATTTCTGGCTAATTAAATTTAACTACTCTATTGTAGCTGATTTATGAAATTTTGCAACTCATTGGGTAGGTCAATCTCTATTGTCAACGCTTTACCATCTGGAGAAGTGAATTGTAATTTGTAGGCGTGAAGAAACAATCTTTCTGGCTGATTTGGGCCATTAGACTTTTGACGGCCATATAAAGAATCTCCGGCAACCGGGGTTCCGATGGACTTTAAATGGACCCGGATTTGATGGGTCCGGCCCGTATGAGGGGAAACTTCAAGAAGAGTAAAATCTTTAAAATTCTTTACAGTACTATATTCCGTAACCGCTGTTTTTTCGTCTTTAAGTTTTTTCTTGCCATGAAGTTGAGTGGTTCGTTTCATGCCTATTCTGCCCAAGGGAGCATCAATGACTCCTTTGGGTTCTTTGGGTTTTTCGTGAACCAAAGCCAAGTAATATTTCTTTATTTTTTTATCTTGAAATAAGTTTTTTAAACAAAGAAATGAGTCTTGATTTTTTGCTATGACCAAAAGGCCGGAAGTATCTTTGTCTAAACGATGAACCAGTCCCGGTCTCAATGGATCGTCTCCGACGGTTTTTATTTCGGGATATTTTTTAACCAGCCAGCCAGTAACACTTTCTTGTTTGTCGTTAGTATCTTTTGGATGAGTGATAAGTCCGGAGGGCTTGTTTATGACGAGGAGATTATCATCTTCATAGATAATACGTAGATTCATTTTTTAAGTTTTTGTTCGAGATTGTTTGTGAGGTTGCGAAGCTGTTCCACGACTCTCTTTTTGTCTGTTGAGTCCTGAAATAATTTTTGAATTAAACCCGAAATTGTTTCCATAAGTTCTTCTGATTCTGTATCTGGAAACACAAAGGGTTCTTTCTTTTTTGCTTGTTCAAAATCAACAACATCCGCTGGTTTTTCAGGTTTTGTTACTCTTTTTATTGATGGTCTAAATTCTTTTATTTCAGCCATGATTTTTTAAATTTATTTTATTTTTTTATTGGTGCCGAGGGTGGGATTTGAACCCACACGGGATTACTCCCAACGGCTTCTAAGGCCGTAATGTCTGCCAGTTCCATCACCTCGGCATTTTATCATATAAATTGTCTGGCTATTTGGTACTTTCTATCTAAGTAAAATTCGGAGTTGTTGTAAATCAATTTAAAAAGCTTAATCGAATCATCTTTTGCAAAAACAAGTTTACAAACCCGACACTTTCCCATTTCCTCAATCCATCCCCCTTTTAAATCAGAATTCGCGCTAATACTGTCTTTTATCCATTCAAGAAATTTGGGACTTGCTGAATATAATCTTACTCTTAATTGAGGTTGAGCACTTTCTGGGTGTTTAAAAATACCAATACTACCGTCTCCATCTATACAACCTCTTAAAAAGTGCCAAAAATATTGTTGTGGGATAGATAGTTTATCCAAGGTTTTTGATTTTCTTGGACTTAAACCTATAGATAACAAGAACTCATAAAAATTTACATCTCCCAATTGAATCCTGAAACACTTTGTTTTTTGATATTTATCATTACCCCTATATTTTACTCCTATCTTATTTTTAGATCCTAAGCATTCTCTAAATTTCAAAACAAGCTCCTTATCCTTAGAAGTAAAATCGATGTGTCTACCATCATTACACAAACAACCATCTGTAGTAATTAAGCCCATTACATATGCAAATTTAGGACTCCACTCAACCTTTATTTTAGACAATCTATTCACCATATCTATTATACTAAACCCAATATCGTCTGCCAATACCCTTTTCTTCGTCCAACGAAAAACCGACCCAAATGGGTCGGTTTTTCAGACATGTCTAATTGGTTAATTTCTACACATTAAAGAATGACCTTGCGATCAGACCGGCAACGGTCTGTAAAATAACACCGACTGCCAAAACCACCGCAGCTCCGATAATTCCGTTCTTTATTCTATCTTTTGCAGCTGTTGATTTTGTTTCATCACCACCGGCAAACATATAGGCGATACCACCCCAAATAATAAATATAACTGCCAAGATAACACCAACAATAATCAGGAATCTTGCAATTTGCTCTATTCTGTCTTGTATTTCTTGCAAAGTGATGGCACTTCCCGTCACAGGCAGCGTTGGATTAGGCAGTGCGGCCAAAACCAAAACAGGCACCAATAAAACCAGCGCGGTCATGGAAATATATCCTATCTTTTGTACTTTGTTCATTAATCCACCTCCCTTCAAATTCTTAAAACTTGAAACTTGAAACCGTTAAGCCCCAGGTTTCATGACTCAAGATTCAAGATTTAATTAATAATACAGATCCCCAGAACCTGGAATCTGCAGAAAAATCCTCTGGTCACGATTCCGGCCACTGTATTAATAATCACTCCAACCCCCAGAACTATCGCCGCTCCGATTGTGGCATTTTTCAATCTTGTCTGCGCTTCAGAAACCTTGGTAGCATCAGACCCAGCATACATATAAGTAATACCGCTCCAAACGATCATTATTACCGCAATTAAAACACTTGCCACCAGCATAAACTGGGCAATTTGACCAATAAGACTATCGACTTCGGGTAGTGTTATCGGCTGTCCAGGAGGCAAGTCTGCTATCTGGCTAGCCCAACCCGTGTGAGCTATAGCTAAAAACAGAAGCATCACAAATAAAATTCTTGAAACAATTTTCATGTTATAAACTAGCTGCAACGCAACGGGATAATTAGCGTGTAATCGGCTCCCAAAGCATTGGCGACTGTTGCAATAATAGTATAAGTGCCAAGAATTACTAAAATTCCGACCAGTCCCCATGTAAATGACTTCTTGGCTTCAGTGAACTTGGTTTCGTTTCCTTGGGCCATCATGAATTTAATTCCGTAAATTATTATATAGACAACAATAAGGATAAGTGCAAATCTTGTAAACCAGCAAGCCAATCCAGTAATTATACCGAAAACACTCTGGATGGTTAAATCAATCCCTTGATATTCACCGGTTGCTAAGAAAATTGTGATTCCGAAATTTTTTAGTTGGTTTTTCATGTTTATTGCGGACGGAAACAACTTCCAAGTTTTTGTCCGTCTATTACCTGCTCGGCAGTCAAATCGCAGGCTAAGCCCGAGGAGCAGTTTACTCCTCCAACACAGGCTTCTCCAACAAGGTTTCCTGTTGCTCTTTGACAAATAGAGTTCTTGCATTTCAGGCCTGAAAAACAATTCCTGTCATTGCTACATTTGTTTCCCACTGCTCCAGTAACCATAGCTCCTCCGGTAGTGCTTCCTGCCGGAAGAGTCGATCGCGAGTTTGCAGAAGGAGCACCCAATTCAAGTACGCTCTGTATCAAAGTAACAAATCCGCTTCCGATAAGTATGATGACTAAGCCTACTACTGCCCATTTTAACACATCTCTTGCCTTTGTTATTTTCGCAGGTTCACCGGCAGCAGTCAAAAACAAAATCCCCGAATACACTATCATAGCAACTGCAATCGGTATTGCCAGATTGAATATCCATTGGGCAAGAATTTTCACCAGGCCCGATAAATCTTTAACCCCGCCCTTTAGCGGATTCGGAATTTCAAAAGAATATGTTTGTTCTTGGCCTGATTCGCAAGCAGGTTGACCTGAAGTGCCGCAGGTTGTTCCTCCATCACCGGATTGACAAACGCCTCTGCTGTCGCAAGATATGAGTTGAGATTTGGCCACGTCTGTGCCTTTACATATGATCGTGCCCTGATATGTTTTGCCGTTCGTCTGGCCGGGTTCATCAAAATCAAATTTATAGTTTGTCTTATCCAACGCGAATTGTCCGTTTCTTACCAGTTTGATCGGATTTATCTCTATGGCTCTCCAGAAAGGGTCGGCTCCGCAAAAACTCTTCAACTCACCCGGCCTGGGAATATTTACCAAAAAAGTAAATCTAATAGTGCTCGCATTCAGTTGCGTCACATTGAAACTCGTAATTGTCGTTCCACCGTTGCTAGATTGAGCTGGATAAAGAAAGATTGGATTTGATTTTATATAACCACTTTGATTTTGAGGGAGGGCGGTAAAATAAATAGTTCCGGGGTTTTCGCTTCCACCCCTCTCCCAATCCTGAACAGTAAATACGTAATCATAATTAACGGTGCCGGAGGTGCCGGAAAACCTTTTTACCAAAGGGCCGACTATGCTATCATCGCCAAACACATCACTTTCAAAAATTTGAAGTCCGATGTTTTGATTAGAACAATCGGTCGGATTTTGGACAGAAATAGTCATTTGAATACTCTCACCCACCTTTACCGTGTTTTTGCTCCACCTTGCACTGGAAACGGTACAAGCAGCCGCTTCGGCTTTTTGAACAACCAAAATAGAACCTGTCAAAAATAAAATTGAAAAAAATAATATTTTAATTCTCATAAATTTCATTGGGTAGATGGATTTCCTTTCCACCTCCGCCAGATAGCGGATCCACCGTACCAGCCGCCGCTCACAAGTCCAATTCCTATTATAAAGTAAATTATAATTTTTTTCATCCCCCCCAAATCTCCTGCGGACGGTTCAGTCGATATGACCGGAACAGAAGTTGTCGTTTTGCAATCTGACGGGCAAGTTTTGATGTCTTCTCCAACATTGGAATTGCAAACACCATCATCATTGCAGAAAGAACTCTCGCTAACAAAAATAGATAGAAGTTGTTTCCCCTGTCCATCATAAAAATTAACTTTTTGGCCGTCTGGGGCATAAGGCGCTTTTACCGAAAGCGTTCCTTTCAAAAATTGAGGATTGCCTTGACGAGGATCAAAAACAAAGTTATCAGCAATTTGGTTGTTAAATGTTATTATTTCACCCTTAAAGGGGAACTGGGTATTCACGACCTCGGGAACAAATCTCTCTGAAACGACATCGTACTTAAATTCAGAATCTCGATCAGCAAAAAGCTGTCCATTGTCATAATAGAGCCGAAAAACATAACTCATCTCATAAGTCGGCGTGTCCAGAACAAATTCTGACGCCAAGACGGGACTGATCATAAAGAAAAGCGTCCCAAAAATGATAAATAATATCTTCATTTAAAAATTAACATGAATATTTCCTCCGGTAGCATTATTTGGCTTACAAGCGGCTACATACTCATCTAGAAAAGAGACAACGGCACCGGAACTTCTTGCTGCTTGATAGAAATACTGGGAACAGCTGTTATGATCCGGCAGAAGATTAAAATCAGCGCACGTCCCACTTTTGCTGGTGCCGGGCTTGTGGCACTGCGAAATGCTAGGGCCACTACCCCCTTGAATTGTTGAGGACAGCCTTAAGGTGCATTTTCCACCACTCAAGCTGTTGAAGGATGCTATAAATTTTTTGGCTTGTTCCGATGCCTCTTGAGAAAGCAGGCATACTCCGTCATGGCTTTCACAGCCATGGGTCGGTGTTATGTTGGAAGCATCAACACAGGCCGTGCCAGAACATCCACTCGAAGAAACTAGACTAAAACTTTGATTACAGGCACCGGAAGGAAGCGGTCCTTCTGAAGGCTGAGGAACCGGAGGTTGAGACACGGTTGTAACTCTACACTCAAATTTCCACCATTCGGGAGCGATATTATCTTCAGCTATGCTTCTTATTATAGTATTTGTAATTAGCCATGAAGCCAAAATAATGGCAACCCCAATAGCGGTATTCCAAAAAATGCTCCTGCCTTTGGAAATTAAACCGGGATTAGCTCCGCCCATCAAAATTAAAAATCCTCCCCAGACAAAAAGTATCGCCGCCACAGGAGGCATTAAGCCGATCAAAACAAAATCGATTACATTTTTAAGAAGACGAAATAGATCGCATTGATTACAAGGGGTCGGATTAACAGAAGTTCCGCATGGTACAAGAGGCCACCAACTGACAGCGTAAGTAAAAATAGGGAAAAACATAAAAACAAGCACTGTCAGAACTATTATTTTTTTGCCTATTTTCATGTTTAGTTGTTGAATTTTAACTATCTTCTGCGTTGCATCAAAACATTTACTCTGGATTCAGCGTTGTTTATTGAGTCTTTAACCGACATCCTCCCAAAATTTACATCGTCTATCATATCGGCAAATATGCTTTCTATCGCGATATTATCTATCTGATACCAAGAACGGGCAGACAATGCCTGTATGGCAAAGACTCCAAGATCAAGATCGTTTCTTTGAAGCTCTATCAAGTCTCGGCGGGCGGAAGGACGAAGGGTTGCACTTAGATAATTTTGAGCTCCTTCTTTAGAAGCAAGATAGGCCACGAATTTCCATGCTTCATTCGGAAATTTAGAACTAGAAGTAACGGCAGCACCCCAATAGTTTGCGTAATTCTTAAGGTCCGTGCTTGAAACTTGAGGCATAGATGCCACACCAAAATTAAGACGCGAGAATTTATTCTTTAAAACTTCCACCTCATGAGAATAATTGAACATCATCGCGGTTTTCCCTTCCGTAAAAGCATCAACAGAATAGTGCTGGACATCGTTCCAAGTATAGTTTCTAACCGAAGGATTAGCAAAATCAGTGTAATACTTCAAAGCCAACTCCCCGACCGGAGTGTTGTTGACCTGTCTAGCAAATGAGGCTCCGATGTTGTCAGCATCTGTCATCCTTACTCCTGTCTGAATCATCAGTGCCGCCAAAATATCAGTCGAGCGATTAATGTTCCGGGACGTGCCGATGGCCGCTGCAGATTGGAGAATCTGGCCGCTTCCATCCAGCCGGGTTATGGTTTCCACATCGGAATTAAACTCTTCCCAGTTCTGGGGTGGACGAGTAATACCGGCACTGTTTAAAATATCTTTATTGTAAAAAAGGGCTAAAGTATCAACATAGAGCGGAAGAGCATAAATTTGATTATTAAAAACAAAATCATTGAAAGCCACATCGACAAAATTGGTCTTGTAGTCCTGAATGGTTAACAGAGGTTCTTTTTGTCCGGGAATCGTGGCCGGAAGAGCCTTTAACTTGTCGCCATGTTTAGGCAGCCAAGAATTATGAATCATGACAATATCCGGTCCAGTACCAGAAGCCAAAGAATCAATCAAGCTTTTTTCATATTCTTCATAAGAAAAAATCCGGTATAAAACTTTGACCTCCGGATTCTGGGCTTGAAAGCCGGTAATAACTTTATCAAAAGCACTTTTGTCGTCAAAAACTCCCCAAAATTCAAGAGTAGCAGATTGGGTATTACCTCCGCCACCAATACTTTTTAAAATCAAAATTACCGTCAAAAATACGGCAACAACTACTGAACCGACTAAAATGTAGAAGATTTTGTTGGTATTCATCCCGCTAAATTCAGCTCAAAGTTTTTTAAATCTCATGCCATAGTGAAATTGTCCGGCATTAATATCATTTTCAAAAACCAACTTCTCACCGAGAACAAGAGAACGCATCGCAATCTCGTCGATTCTTAAGTTATCGGGTGGCCCAAATCCTCCGGCTGCTCTTTTCCAGTCAATTACAACCAGTATTCCTCCGTTTTTTAAAACCCTGACGGCTTCTTTAATAATTTCGGGTTTCTGTTGGGATTGAAAAAGAATGTTGGCGAGAAGCACCATGTCCTGAGAATTATCCGCCAAACCGGAGCTGCCCGCAACTTCAAGATTGCTTCTGATTGTCTCAACATTTTCAAGTCCAGCTGCTTTGGCTTTGACCCTGACATTATCTAAAGCAGATTCTTGAATATCTAAGGCATAAACTTTTCCACTGATACCGATTCTCTTGGCTAATAAAATAGTAAAATAACCCGCCCCTGAACCAAAATCAGCCACTACCATCCCCGGCGCAATTCCAAATCCAGCCGCAATTTTTTCCGGATTCATAAAACCACCTGTCCCAAGATTACTACCCAATCCACTCGTAGGCATGTTTACCGGCTCCATACATCAAATTTTACCACAACAAAAGAATTGAGTTATAAACAAACCTCTCGCCCACAACAAAAACGGCCGAAGCCGTTTTTTTGATTTCTACTGACCCCCACCGGGTCGCCACTCTCCGGTTGTTGGATTCTGCCAAACCCATGTCGAATCAACATTTGCAGTTGGCATTCTCCATGTCCAACTTGTTTCAACATTCGGCTCAGGCCGGCCATAGCAAGCGGCTGATCCGCCCCGATTCAAACAGGAATTACCGCCGCCGTCTTCCTCAAGCAATGGCGGTTCGTCTTCGTCAGCAAAAGAATTTAAAAATCCAAACCATGATTTATTTTGTGCTAATGTCGTTCTGGTGGCAACCAAAGCTGCTACCTTATCAGAATCTTTATTTAAAGCTGACCATGCAGCATTCAGGTCCTTAATAGCTGTTGACCTGGTATTAGCTTTAATCGTCTCATTAACACCGATTACAAAAATCAGGGTTAATATAATTGTCAGTATTATTTTTTTGTTCATTTAAATATTTAATTTTAAAATTAGTATCCAGGCAATAGCGAAACCGACCAAGGCAAACAATGCACTGGCAACAAGCCAAATTTTCGCTCTTGCCCTAGATACAAGTATAAACTTCTTATCGAAATTGTTAAGGAAATTGTTGATAACTTCTTCAACGCGCAGTTGTTCTTGAAACTTGCGGGCATCAATATTCTGCTCACCCATGAATTTGATAATGTCATGTCGACCAATAACGCCGGTCAATATTTTCTGCTCATTAACCACGGGCAGAGATACATTCATGTTTTTTGAAAATAAATCAATTATTCCAAATATCGAATCCCCTTCTTTTGCAAAATAGGGATCGTCATTCATGGCATCTTTCACTTTTAATTCGGATATTTTTTCAAGTTCTTTTTTTACTGGCTCGGCATCGCTCTTATACAATTCGACTGTTTTAAAAATCCTCAAGAATGTTGGCAAGTGAACTGATGTTCCCCTTATAATCATATCGCTATTTGTAATGCTCCCCACAAGATAACCCCCAATAACAACCGGCAAGCCGTTAAAGCCATTCTTCAAAATCAAATTAACAGCTTCAATTAAGCTTGTATCAGGAGTAACGGTTACAATGTTTTTGACCATTATATCTGCTGCTGTTTTCATCGATAGTTTAAACTAATGCCACCGAGGCCAATCCGTCGCCTGATTCTACCCTCATAATCCTGACGCCTTGAGTAGCACGTCCAAGCACGGAGACGCTGTCTATTGATGTACGAATTACAACACCTTTGCGCGAAACGGCGATTAATTCTTTATTTTCTTCCGAGGTAATATGGGCTGAAACCAATTTACCAGTTTTTGGTGTAATTTTAGCCGTCATAATTCCCCGGCCGCCCCGGTTCTGAACTTTGTAAAATTTCAAATCTGTGCGCTTGCCATAGCCATTGGCCATGACAACCAATATCTTCAGGCCTTTTTCTACACCGGCAGGAACAACGTCAGCTCCGACAACTTTTTCTTGTTTTTCTAACCTCATACCGATAACCCCCGAAGCGCCCCTGCCCATTGCCCGCACATCTTTTTCTTTAAAGCGAATAGAATTGCCACCGGAAGAAACCATCATTACTTGGTCATTGCCGGAAGTAGTCACAACCCAACCAAGCTGATCATCGCCCTTTAATTTGATCGCCACCATGCCGCTACTTCGAACTTTGGAGAAAGCATCTGTGTCAACTTTTTTAATGATACCGTTGGCAGTGGCCATGAAAAGAAATCCTTTGGAATCCTTCGGCACTGGGACTACGGCCGTAATTATCTCGCTAGGTGAAATATTCAAAAAATTAACTATCGCTTTGCCCTTGGATTGACGGGACGATTCCGGAACTTCGTAACCTTTTGTTTGAAATACTTTTCCTGTATTAGTAAAGAACAACAAACTATCGTGGGTATTGGCCATGAAAAACTGGGAAATGACATCTTCTTCTTTGGTGGCCATACCGATTAAACCCTTACCGCCTCGTTTTTGAGATTTTAATCCTTCGGGTTGTATTCTCTTTATGTATCCACCGTGAGTAATCATGAACAAGGAATCCTCCTCCGGCATCAATTCGTCTTCCCCTATCTCTCTCAAGGCCGACTTAACCACTTTTGTCCGTCTTTCATCGCCAAATTTTTCTCTGATTTCTTTGAATTCTTCTTTTATTACTCCCAAAATTTTCTTCGGACTTGCCAGCAAGTCTTCGAGATACGCGATAAGATCCAGTTTTTCTTTCAATTCGTCATTAATTTTCTTCCTCTCTAGACCAGCCAGAGCCTGCAATCTCATATCCAAAATAGCCAAAGCTTGCTTATCGGAAAACTTGAATTTTTTTATTAAATTATTAAAAGCATCTTCTTTTGATTCAGAAGCTCTGATTGTTTTGATTATCTCGTCAATGTGATCAAGGGCCTTTTTAAGTCCTTCTAAAATATGGGCCCTGTCTTTGGCCTTCTGAAGTTCGAATCTAGTCCTTCGAATTACAACTTCGCGACGATGGTCAACAAATTTCTCAAGAAGTCCTTTCAGGCCTAAAATTTGGGGTTGAGTGCCCCCATCAACCAAGGCTAGCATATTGAAATGAAAAGCTTTCTGAAGCTCTGTGTATTTGAAGAGTTGATTAATAACTTTCTTGGGAAAAGCGTCTTGTTTCAGGTCAATTGCGATTCTTAGTCCATCTTTATCGGATTCGTCTCGAATATCTCTAATGCCTTCTATTTTCTTTTCTTTCACAAGATCGGCTATCTTCATTATCAACTCGGCCTTATTCACCTGATAAGGTATTTCAGAAACTATTATCTGATAACCTTTTTTGTTTTCCACGATATCGGCCTGGCCTCGCATTATTATGGGACCACGGCCAGTGGCATAAGCGCTGAGGATATCTTTTTCGTTATATATGATTCCCCCAGTCGGAAAGTCCGGTCCTTTTATAAATTGAGTTAGGTCTTTTACGTCCGCTTCCTTGTTGTCTATAAGATAAGCCAACGCATCTAAAACTTCGGTTAAATTGTGTGGGGGTATGTTGGTGGCCATGCCGACAGCAATGCCCATAGAACCGTTTATGAGAAGATTGGGAATTCGAGAGGGCAGTACTGTTGGTTCTTTAACCGATGAATCATAATTATCTTGAAAATTAACAGTTTCCTTGTCAATATCAGCAAGCAGCGATTCAGATATTGAGGCCAGCCGACATTCTGTATAACGCATGGCAGCCGGAGCGTCAGCATCAATCGATCCAAAATTTCCTTGACCTTGAACCAGCGGGTATCTTAAAGAAAAATCCTGGGCCATGCGAACCATAGAATCATAGATGGCCGTATCTCCATGCGGATGAAAGGAACCCATGGTTGTACCGACAACCTTGGCTGACTTTTGAAATTTTGCGGTCGGTCTTAATCCCATTTCGTGCATCGCATACAAAATCCTCCGATGAACCGGTTTTAAACCATCTCTGATATCCGGCAAGGCGCGGGCAACAATAACGCTCATCGCATATTCCAAATAAGCCTGCTGCATTTCCTGGACTATTTCCCTTTGTTTTATTTGGCCTTCAGCCATATGCTTTGCTTCAGCTTATCAAGTAAAAAGTCCATAAAGTTTATCAAGTTTTTAGAACTTAATTATACTTTACGAACTTTATTAACTTTACAAACCTTATTAACCTATTTCTTCTCCGACAATGGCAGCGTGTACACCTTTCCTAAATCGTTGGCTTTCGTATTGTCGATAGTAATGTCTTTTTTGTCGTCGTTGGTCAAATTAAAAATACTAAAAAATGCGGCTTTAAGGTCCTGTCCCGTCTTGCCTATATCTCCCAGCAATGAAGGCACATTCTTGTTTTCGGCTAAATTTCTTTGGTCTGTGATTTCTCCAGGATTTAATAGTACATACAAATTCTTCTCAAATGAGTTATACCAAATCATTCCCACCAATGAAATAGTTGTAACAACACAAAGACCGAACATTATTTCTCTGTGGTGTCGTGGTTGTTTGCGTATCTCGTCTAAGAAACTCATCGTTACGTTTGAAACATTATCAATTTCATTTCTTCCGCTGGAAGAAGTTTTTTTGATATTTTATATTTACCTGCCCCGAGCGAAGTCGAGGAGTCTACCTTTTCCGGCGTCAGCCCTAATTCTTTCACAAACTTTTCAGGGCCTTCTATCTCAACTCTCAAGTCTTTCAATTTGTAATGCATCGGAATTATTATCTTCGGCTCAATCTGACTGATAACTCCGATAGCCTCTTTATAATTAATTGTATAATTTCCTCCGACAGGAACCAAGAGTATATCTACGTCGCCGATATCATCTACCTGGCTCTCGGTCAACTTCTCCTGGCCCAAATCACCCAGGTGGCAAATGGTCATTTCTTCAGCTTTGATTACATATATTATATTGAGTCCCCGCTCCTTGCCTTCAGTCTTGTCATGATATGAAGAGATCCCCCTGATAGCAATTCCTTTCTTCTCGTATTCACCTGGCGTGTTTATCAAAAAAGCTTCTGGATTTATCTCGTCCACATTGTTGTGATCATCATGACCGTGAGATACCAAAACAATATCATCCTTAATTTTGGGTGGTTTTAAACCAATTTCCTTAGAAAATGGGTCAATCAAAATACTGCCTTCTTTGGATTCTATCCTGAAACAGCTATGCCCAAACCAGTTAATCGTCATGCTCTAATCTTAGCAAATTTTTAGTAGCAAATCAATAGCAAAATCGACACTCCGCCCCATCGTCTTCGTCAACCATTCGCGTTTCGCAGTTGCAAAATTTGGGGAGTTGAGGTATAGTACTGACTACAAAAGTAAATCTTTAATGCCAAGGATCAGGAGCCGGTCGTGAGTTAACGCCGGCCATGACTGATGCTAGGCAAATCAGTTCAATGCAAATCAACAATTCAGATATCAAATCAATGAAAGACCTCCTTTTCAAGGAGGAGTTTTTTCTGCCTAAGCCGGGAAATATATTAAGTGGACAGATAATTAACATCTCCAAAGCCAATGTTGTTGTGGACTTGGGTCACATTGGAATCGGCATAGTTTATCCAGGCGAATTTTATGACAACCCCGACAGAATGAAGGGTTTAAAGCCTGGAGACAAAGTATCGGCAATGCTTATTGAGCTTGAGAATGATGATGGTTACCGAGAGCTGTCTTTGAGATCTGCTCAAATGACTACCGCCTGGCAGGATATTAAAGAAAAGATGGATGCAAGTGAAGTCATTACCACCAAAATAGTTAACATCAACAAAGGCGGTCTTATTGTTGAAGTAAGTGGAATTCAGGGCTTCCTTCCACTCTCGCAATTATCGTCTGAACATTATCCAAAAATAGACGGCGGAGACACCACCAAAATAGTCCAGGCCCTCCAGAAATTCAAAGGCATGGAATTCCAGGTCAAAATTCTTGATTTTAACGAAACGGAAAACAAGTTAATTGTTTCTGAAAAAGCAATCAAAGAAGAAGCCGCCAAAGAAGAGCTCTCAAAATTAAAAGTCGGAGATTTGATTGAAGGCAAAATAACCGAGGTTACCGACTTTGGGGCCTTCGTCAAATTAAGCGACACGTTGGACGGTTTGATACACTCATCTGAGATAGATTGGAAATTTATTGAAGACCCGCGAGAGGTCCTCCATTCGGGAGATGAAATCACTGCAAAAATAATCAGCTTGGAAGGCGGGCGAGTTTCTCTTTCCTTAAAAGCTTTAAAGGAAGATCCCTGGTTAAAGGCTGAAGAAAAATATCAACCCGGACATAAAGTCAGCGGCCGAGTCATCAAAATCAGAAACAACGGCGCTTTCGTGGAACTCATCGGAGACATAATCGCTTTTCTGCCGGTGGCGGAACTAGGCGGACAGAATCTTAATGATGTTTTCGAGCTAAATAAAGAATATGAATTTGCCATCGTCAGCTTGGATCCCAAAGAACACAAAATGGTTTTAACACTACCAGGCAAAAAACCTGTCCAAGAAACTCATGAGGAACCCAAAGAAGAAACTGTTTCCTAAAATAAGAACTCAGATTTCTGTCCCTCCTTCGCAAGTACACGAAAGTAAAGTTAAGCCTGTCTCAAGGGCAAAGATAAGACGACATTCTCAAAAAGAAATTAAAGAAGGAATAAAAGAGATGAATTAATCTCGAAGTTTTAGTTTGACAATCTATTGTTTTTGCTGTAATATATATCAACGTTCATTACCAACTAAACAGGAGACCCGCACACTTGTTGCACAGAGTCACCGACAGAGTCCCAGCCAACATCACTGCCCGCCACACTTTTGGCGGCCATAGCGAAATCATCATCCCCGAGAATGACGGCTGTCTCGGTTCTTGGAATGGCGGTAATTTCGAACTTGAGATTGAATCCATAACTGGGTTTTTTGTTACCCAAGCAGATGAAAAAGGGGAAATCGTTGAGCTCCCCTCGGATGAACGGGGCAGAAGAAAAAGATTTACCGTATCAGTTCCCCTCTTCTGGTCTGAAAAAGTCGGCCTATTAATAACAAGGCCTCCGTCAAATTATGTGAAATTGCAAGAATCCACCAAATCTTCCCGTGTTTGGGAAATCGCCATCATAACAAATGAGACAAAATTCTTTCTTTCGATTAGACCTCTCCGCTAAGAGCATGTCCATACAAGTATTTTCTGCCTACGCCCATTGCGTAGGTTTTTTGTTTGACAATTATCGTATTGTCATGTTATAATATCAGCACGTTCGTTTCCAACCAAAGAGGTGACAAGTGAAAAAAATCGCAACGCTCAGCCTATCGGTTAGGCTAGTAGTGTTCCAATACCATGTCAAAAACGCGAGTATCCCCGAAGGTATTCCGAAGTACTCGGATTTCCACAAACCAACAGCTAGTCAATTTGAAGGCACTGGTGTCCAAGTCATGGGACCAACTCCTGATGTCCTATCAGAATTTATTGACAACAGCGACTATCAATTGATTGATGCATGGCACGCCACAGAAGAAGACTGGACTCGGAGTGCCGTTCGATTCGTGTTCTGTCACAAAGAATATCTGAATCCAGCTGGGCTTCGTCCGGAATTCGTCACCCAGAGAGACGGCTTACTAGAGTCTTTCAACAGACTCGCAGGCAAAAACCTATGGCAGACAATGGCTCATATCAATCCATTTTTTGTCGCCGGAAAAGCAACAGACGAGACAGTTCTCGTGTTGGATTGCAACTCCCGTAAAGAAGCAACGAAGTTTATTCGGGTCGAGACCGGAGAATTCAATCTTGTTCCGGCCAAGACCGAAGACGAAGAAGAGATTTTTGTAAAAGAACCTGTCACCGTCATGGTGGAAGAACCAGTTATCGTTTTCCAGGGTGGCCGGGAAAAAGTGGAACGAGGAATCGGTCCTGGCATCGGACCCAAGGTCCTCTTGACCGACAAAGCCAACCGATTAAAGTTGGTCAGCAACGAGGTCGTTCTCGTTGCTCCTGAACCAATTCCGGCTTCGGCTTCAGCCACCTAACTATTTTTAAGGAGTAACACTCCCTGGCCCGCACAAAAGTGCGGGCCCTTGACTTTTTATACGAAAGGAGTATAATGATGATATACAGTAAAAATTTAGTTACTTTAATAACTTACTTAGGAAAGAGCGTTTGAGGAGCGAAGGCGACGAAATACTGAGGCCAACAGGCCGAATGTATTCAAAATGATATGGTCTAAGATATCTTCGCAGTTCAAACGCTCTTTCCTAAACTACCGCATTTCCGCGGGATGCCGTCATACGACGACTGCTCCGCTACGCGGGTTGTTATGGGGATGTTCCCCGGAAGAGCTTACGCCCCAAAGGGGCAATTGGAGAGTGTATCATGGCGAGACAGAATTACAACCGTGTCGGTGTCGAACGTGTGACCGACGAGCAGATTGCAGCGATGGCAAAAACTGGTGTTAGCGACGCCAGCACAGACCTCTCGGTCGCCGAGCGCGCAGGCGCCGACGACAAGGTCGCGGCCGTCGTGGCGGAGAACGCTCCGCAGCGTGTCTCGACCTTCACACCCGAAGCGCGGGTGTGGATCGAGGGCAACAAGGAGCTGAATACCGAGGGCCTCTACGGCCAGCGGAGTCTCCTGGCTATCCGCCCGGAAGACTTCCAGCAGCGCGCACAGTTCCTCGGACGCCCCCTCACGGTGGCGGATCTCGAGGAGATCCACGGCGTCGACACGTCAGCACCGGCGTCGATGGACTGCACGACCTGCGGGAAGGCTGTGACGTCCTTCATCCGTACGGCCATGATCGGCCGTGACGGCGACCTGCGCCGCAACCCGGATGGGAACATCACCTACCGCGGTCAGGCCGTGACCACGGGACGTCCGCTGGCGGTTCACGCAGCTCACACGGGCACGTGCCTGTACAAGTTGCGCAACAACCTCGAACAGACGAAGAAGCTGACGAGTGGCCGAGAGGTCGCCAAGTTGCTTCACTCGCACTCGTTCGAGCAGGCCAACGCGCGGTTGGCCGGCATCCAGGGTCACTTCAACGCGAAGGACCAGGAGAAGCAGGCGATGAAACAGCGCCTGGGCGCCAGGACCGGTGGCGACGCCGCCGGATTCAGCAATGGGGCGAACTTCA
This sequence comes from Candidatus Yanofskybacteria bacterium RIFCSPHIGHO2_01_FULL_41_26, assembly GCA_001794055.1. Taxonomy (GTDB): domain Bacteria; phylum Patescibacteriota; class Minisyncoccia; order 2-02-FULL-40-12; family GWA2-44-9; genus 2-01-FULL-41-26. Next base: position 68,995 of record MGJB01000017.1, read on the forward strand.
CGCCCCGCACGCCCCGTGGCAAGTCCCGCAAGGAGTCGCGGAACTGGAACGCCGAGTAATATCGACGTCAAGCATCCTTGGGGAGGAAGAGACACTGGTCTCTCTCCTCCCCCGGGGTGTTTTTTAATACTTAAATATTGACTTATTTAATGTTTTAGTGTATCATATGATCAGTACCAAAATCTCGGGAGAATTCATCAGGTAGTGAAATTTCCAATTCTAGATTTTCCGACAAAGTCGGATTTGGAAATTCTACTACCTGACGAGCTCTTCTACAATTGAATAGGTACGAAAGGTACCAAGAAAGAGGGAGGAAAGAGCCATGCAGGAGATCAGGTACGAGGATTTGGCTGACCATTTGGCCAGCGGTAAAGATTTTATTGTTGAGCTGGGCGAACAGAAAGGTATCGGTTCCAGCAGTCTCTTGGTTCGCAAGTGCGAAAAAACATTTCTGATTGACCGCGGTGCCGCCTTTGAAGGCATTGGTACAAACAAAATTACCACCTTCCCTGTCGGCGGGAATCTTGAGGAAATCTACATTGACCTCATGATTTTCACCCACGTGCATGCCGATCACATTTTACAAATCGTGCCGACCGTGTTGATGCACGGCGAATCACGAGTGGTATTTTCAAAGAAGACACTAGAGGAGCTGAAAATCGTTTTGGCCGATTCTTTGTCTATTCAGAGAAAAGAAGCCAAGAAAGCCTACTACTCTGGATTACCGGCACCGAAAGCCGAGTTCAACGAAGAAGATGTTGCAACTTTTCTAGCTCGAGCCGAAGCCGGTTTTTATGAAATAGTGGACACCGATGAAGAAGATGAATGGATTACCTTTGAAGATTGGCCAGGATGGGAATTCGGATTCACATTTTCCGGACATACTAAGGGAGCCTTCATCTCTCTCATAAAGTCGCCCGATGGCGACGGCCTCGTCTTTTCAGGCGATTTGTCCGGCCACAATCAGGAAACAACGCGAGGCGTGAAAACGTTGAGCGAAAGTTTCTTGGCAATGGCCGAATTCCGAAAATGCCGGCGAATCATTCTTGTTACGGAAGCCACCAACGGCAACCGCGATATTGAAGAGAGCCAAGAAGAGATGGACGCCCGACTCAAGGCTGTCCTGAATGAAACCCAGCGCAAGGGTGGCCACGCTCTGATGCCGGTATTCATGGTCAATCGTGGACCAAATATCGTTACCAAATTGGTTCGTCTCGGATTTAAAGTGTTCGTTGCCGGCGGGGTCAGAAAAACCCTTGCCGTAGAAGTTGGAGCTGACATCGTTGAAAAATGGAAGGCCGACGGAACAGTCATGTTCATTGAGAACGGGCCGAACTATTCGAGCCAGATCAAGGCTGCCTCTCGAGGCGAATATGGCTTCCGGCCAATTGTTACTTCTTCGGCTACGTTAGACCAGGGAGCCGGAGTTGAATTCGCAATCGAGATGTTGCCAGTTCCGGAAAATGTATTGATTTCGACCGGTCATCGTTTTGATGGGTCGGCCATGAAGGAGTTTTTTGAGATAAAGAACCGGCCAATTGGGCCCGGTCATACGATTGTATTGAATAGAATGGATAGAGACTTTCATTCAGTAAAACATGCGGTTAATGTCAGATGTGGCGGACACCACTTTGACTATTCCGCACACTCAGATCGGAAAGAGTTGGTCGCATTTACAACCAACCTCAATCCTGACATTATCTTCATAAAGCATTGCACCGAAGACGGATTCAATGGTCTGGAATCGGCCCTGCGTAGCGAGTTGAGAGAAAAGTGCCCTCCGATCAGTCGGGCGCGCCACCTCCATTTGTTTGAATTCTAAATTAGGGCCTTCTAGTGCCCGGGCCTCACGTCGCTTGACGTGAGGCCTTTTTTGTGCAATAATTAGCAACAAGGAGGTCTCATGGAGACCGAGCAGACTGAACAGATCTTTGAAGAAACTACCACCGAGGAGACTCGGAAGCTAATCCTCACTATTTCTACTATTGCCTTTGATTTCGATTTCGTTACTTCTGACCCATCAAGGTCACGGGCTGACGAAATCAAGGTTTTATTGGTAAAGAACAAGAAACCTTCCCGCAAAAGCAAAGAAGGTAAGCCGGGTGGGTTTGGACTCCCAACAGGACAAGTAGAGAGCCGTGAAGCGATACTTCATGCTGTCGAAAGAGAAACCGAGGACGAGTCTGGCTGTTCGGTGAAGAAAATAATCGGCAAACTTTTTGTGATCAAAAAGACCTTAAAGATACCCGGGAAGGAGAATCCGGAAAACCTTCCGAACCATCTTAATTATGAGTCCGTCCCCAACGAGATTCATGTTTTTCTTGTCGAGGCTTCCGAGCCACTAAGACGGATAAGAGAGGCTGATGAAATCGACGGCTCCGTCGAGCCGTGGAAACCTCTTCGGGAAGTATTTGAAATGCCTCTTGCTCAGGACCGGAGTGGAAGCAGGAAAAATAGCGACGGCATTTATTTTAGCCACATCAAAAGACTATATACGGCCATTGAGTCGATGATTTACAACCCCGAAGAAGAGCTAGTCGATGGTGAGGCCATCAAGCGATGGCTTGAGCCTAATCGTCAGGCTCTATACTCGGCAATGTCTGATCTTAGAAAGTCTGGTCTTCTGGAAAACTTTATTACTCCTGACGAAGCTCAGGAATAATAAATACCAGATTTAATTACACACGCGCCCCGCAATGGGGCGCTATTTTATTTTTCGAAGGACCCAATTAACAATACTCCCCCCTACAAATAACTCTGTTGAAAAATATTAAAACTTCGGGTATACTCAATCCTAATCATGATCAAACAATTCACAAAATATATTTCAATAGTTTTCTTAATCCTGCTTAGCGCAGCTGGTTTAGTTATGGTTTTTCAGTCCCCTTTTGAAAAAGTTGACAGTGTTTCTGTCTCAGAAATAGTAACCAAAATAAATGCCGGCCAAGTTAAAGACATAACAGTCAAAGGAGATAATCTGGAAATCGTCCTAAAAGATGGTGACAAGAAATTAACATCTCAAAAAGAGTCGGGTATTTCAGCTTTTGAAACATTGCTGAACTTAGGAACAAATAAAGACAAGCTCTCAGCTTTTAATATTCAAGTTAAAGACGAAACTGGAACAGTGGGTATGATATTGTCTTCTGTTATTCCAGTCGTTTTACCATTTCTTTTGATAGTTTTAATTTTCTGGTACATGTTTAATAAGGCTCAAAAGGGATCGATGCAAGCCTTTTCTTTCGGCAAATCTAAGGCCCGTTTGGCCAACCAGAAAAACGGAAAAAAGCAGGTTACCTTCAAAGATGTTGCCGGACTAATTGAGGCCAAGGAAGAAATATCAGAAGTTGTAGAATTCTTGAAAGACCCGAAGAAATTTCACAAACTTGGAGCCAAAATACCAAGAGGTATTTTATTAGTTGGTTCTCCGGGAACAGGAAAAACACTTTTAGCTAAAGCAGTTGCCAGCGAAGCCCATGTTCCATTTTATTTCGTTTCCGGTTCAGAATTCGTCGAAATGTTCGTTGGTGTCGGCGCCAACAGGGTCAGGGACATGTTTGAGCTAGCAAAGAAAACTGCTCCGGCAATTGTATTTATCGATGAAATAGATGCCGTAGGCAGACACCGCGGAGCTGGTCTTGGAGGCGGACATGACGAAAGAGAACAAACCTTGAACCAAATTTTGGTTGAAATGGACGGTTTTGATACTGATGCCGCCGTAATTGTAATAGCCGCGACCAACCGACCTGATATTCTTGATCCGGCTCTTTTAAGACCCGGCCGTTTTGACAGACGGATAATTTTAGATGAACCCTCAATGAAAGATCGAGAAGATATTTTAAAAATCCATGCCTTGGGTAAACCCTTGGCAAAAATGGTAAACCTTAAACTTGTTGCCGAAAGAACTCCGGGATTATCGGGGGCAGATTTGGCAAATTTAATAAATGAAGCCGCCATTCTTGCCGCAAGAAATAACCAAAAAGAAATTACACAGGATAATCTTTTTGAGGCAATTGAAAAGGTAATCTTGGGACCAGAAAGACGCAGCCACATATTTTCCAAAAAAGAAAAAGAGATAACCGCCTACCACGAAGCTGGACATGCATTGGTGTCCTTCTCGCTCCCCTTCACAGATCCGATCCACAAGGTTTCAATCGTTTCACGCGGAAGAGCGGGAGGATACACGCTCAAATTACCAACCGAAGACAAACATCTTCGATCCCGCTCTGAATTTGAGTCAGAATTAGCTGTTTTACTCGGAGGATTTGCGGCTGAAAAAATGATATTCAAAGATACTACCACCGGCGCTTCAAATGACTTGAGGGTTGCGTCCGATCTTGCCCGTCGGATGATTACCCAATATGGAATGTCCGATGTCCTCGGCCCAATAACTTTCGGTGAAAAAGAAGAACTGGTTTTTTTGGGAAAAGAAATTTCAAGCAATAAAAACTACTCCGAAACAATTGCGTTTCAGATTGATGAGGAAATTAAAAAACTGATATCAAAAGGATTAGTTTCCGCCAAAAAAGTTCTTACTCAAAAGATGGCAGTCCTCCACAAAATCGCCAAAGAATTAATCAGCAAAGAAACTCTGGAACAAAAAGATTTTTACACGTTGGTGAGGTAAGGCCAGCTCAACCCCGCCCATTTTAGGCCTATTGGATTGCGGCCTCCGGCCTTCTTCGGACAAATGCTTAAATTAATCTCAATTTGCTTAACAAATTTTAGCGTCCGTTCCTCTCTTCGGGATTTTCCGGCTAAAATTTGTTTATTAAGCAAATTATTAGTTAATTTAAGCATTGTGTTGCCCTCGAAACCAAACGGTCTGAAAATAGGCGGGGTTGTCGCCCCACAAGAGACAGGAGTCAAACTCTGGAATAAAATTCTTAAAAAGCGTAAGATAATACTTAGTTTTCTTTGGGCGTGTAGCTCAGTGGTAGAGCACGGTACTTATAATACCGGGGTCGGAGGCTCGATCCCTCCCACGCCCACCATAATAAAACTAGACGACTTTTTTGAAGTCAATTGATGGGCGGCACGAAGTGCCGCCCATTGATTTTCCCCTGACAAATCCTCTCCGCTCGGCGCGCGCAGCCGCGCCTCGCGGTTGGCCAAAACGAGGTTCGAGCCGAAAAGTTTTTCGGCAGCAACCTTTTTCTCAAAAAGGTTGCTCTCTTGTGCGATTTTAGGCAGAGATTCTGCCTCTTTTATCCATTCCGACATCGGTTCGAGCCAGCCAGTCCGCTTTTGTTCAAAGTTGATGATTTGCTCCTCCAGCGACTTTTTCTCGCTCATAAAGTTTCGTTTCTTTTCGAGATAAGTTTCTCGTTCAATGTCCTGTTCCAAATAGCCATCTAAAAGTCGCTGGAGTTTAACAGTGATAATTTTTACTTTAGTTTCCGATTCTTGAACAAAAGCGGTTGCGGATTGGGCGGATTCCTTTTTGTCTTTTTCAAGTATTTTATTCATCTGTTCCGCCCAATCCGGTCTCAAAGAAAATTTTTGAAGCAGAGAGGATAACTGCCGATCCAGTTCTTCCTCGCGGACATAAGGTTGGCTACACTGTATGTTTTTCTTGGTGCAACGATAGTAAGTATGACCTTTTTGGATTTCGGCAGTTATCATTCTTCCGCATTCTTCACAACGCAATAAATTAGTGAAGGGTTTAGCGATTTTAGGATTACCCTTTGGTTTTCCTCTCTGCTTCATTACCTCTCGGACTTTATCAAAAATTTTCTTTGAGACTACTGGCTGGTGCTTGCCTTCATACACCTCACCCGCATAACGAAAATGTCCATAGTAAAATGGATTGGAGAGGATAAAAGAAATTCTGTCTCGGTGAAGTTTCTTGCCGCCAGAGGAGAGAATACCATGTTGCGCCAAAAAGTTTACAATATCTTCCAAACGAGAGCTGTTTTGTCCATATAGCTCAAAGGCCTTGCGAATAATAACTGATTTCTTTTTGTCCACAACGATTGATTTAGTACGAACATCGTTTAGATAACCAACTGGCGCAAGGCCGGGATATTCTCCTCGTCTGACTTTTTGGCGCAACCCTCGTTTGGTATTCTCACTCAAATTGTCCACATAGTATTTGCTTTGCCCAAAAGCGATATTGAGCATGAACTTACCTTGGGCGGTATTTTCATACCAAAACTGTGGAAACTTCAGGCCCGCAAGTCCACCTGTGTCCAAAAGATAAATAATCTTTCCACCATCAACAGAATTGCGCGCCAGTCTGTCAGGATGCCAAGCCAAAATTCCGTTTGCTTCACCGCGCTCGATGCGAGCAAACATTTCGTTAAAAATCGGTCTGCCAGGAATTTTGGCCGACTGCTTTTCCACCAACTCCTCCACTATCTCCAAATTTTCACGCTTGGCAAACTCGCGCAATTCTGTGAGTTGCGCTTCAATCGAGAGGACTTGCTTATCCTCAACATCTGTGGATTTGCGGGCATACAAAAAGAATTTTTGCATAAAATTATTGGTTAAAACTTAAATAGCCGCCCTTGGTGCGACAAACCCAATTGCTCGGATTTATTTCCAAAGACGGCTATTAAAAAAGCAATTGGCCCGTTTGTCGCAAATTCAGTATACCATTTCCAAAAAGAAAGCAAAAATTCTTTTTGTATATTTTGGGCAAAACAATTCACCGAGACAGAATTTAAAATCGCACAAGAGCGAACCTCGTTTTGGCCAACCGCGAGGCGCGCCTGCGCGCGCCGAGCGGAGAGGATTTGTCAGGGGAAAATCAATGGGCGGCACTTCGTGCCGCCCATTGATTGACTTCAAAAAAGTCGTCTAGTTTTATTATGGTGTGGCTTTACAACCAAGCTCGAAGTTATTTTAGCAGAAATTTGTAAAAACGGATAGAGTGCCGCGCTACGCGCGGCCTAACGCTTCTGAAATGCGCTCGGACGGGGCGGGAAGAAAAAGGGGTGTAGGGAAAATGAATTCCCGCCCTGTCCTCGCTATTTTCGCCGCCGCCAATTTCGTATTTCGCAAAGCGAAATACGCCGCAAGAAACAATTTTGGTATTGCCCTTGCCCCTCCCGCCCATGCGCGGGCAATATCTTTTGAGCTCCCAATTAAGTTAAAAATCTGATAAAATAAAAACATATGGCAAATTTTTATCAGCATAAAAACTATAGTTTCCAAGATTTTGACCTCTTGGTTGATGATGGGGTTATTTATGCTTGTTATATCAAAAAGGCACCTCGCCTAATAGGCGAACATGACTCCCGCCAGCCCAATATTTATGCAATGGCAAAAAGCAAGGATAGTGTGAATTGGGAAGAAGTCGGAGATATTATTTTGCCCGTTCCAAATTCTTGGGAAGAAAGTATTTGGGCTGGCGGGATTTCCAAACAAAATGACAAATACGTTATTTACTACACCGGCACAACCATGAAAGGACGCAACGATTTTTGCAAAATAGGCAAAGCATATTCTGAAGACCTCGCTCATTGGGAAAAAGATTTAGAAAATCCAGTTTTTATTTTTGATTCACAAAGTCCTTACTACTCTGATGAGAAAAAATTGGCCTTTCGCGACCCTTTCTTTTTTGAACACGAGGGTAGAAAGTATATCCTTTTCTGTGCAAAAGATAAAAAACAACCAGCAGGAAAACAAGGATGTATCGGTGTAGCTGAAGAAACAGAACAAAATAAATTTTGTTGGATGCCGCCAATTTTTTCTCCCGGAATATATTTTGATGGATTAGAATGTCCTGCACTCTATAAAATCAAGGATAAATGGTATCTACTTTATGGGATTGACATGGAGAATGACGAAAAGGCATTCCGATATGCTGTAGCAGACTCCCCATTCGGGCCATATAAAACTTTTAAGGATAATCAGCTCTTATCAAGCAATAACTATACTTGCCGAATTATAAATTTTGGAGGTAAAAATTTGCTTTATCATTGGTTTAGAGATAATCAGAATGGCAAGACGCGTGAGCGTCTTGCGCCTCCGAAAGGGGTGCACATTTTAGAAGACGGCAGAATTTCACTTTCGGAAATATAAACGCAAGATATGTTAATGGTTAAAACAAAAATTGGGTCGAGCAAAATTCATGGCGTAGGTGTATTCGCTGATGAGTTTATTCCGAAAGGGACAGTGATTTGGAAATTTACGCCTGGATTTGACATTTTGAGTTTTCCTGATCTTTTACAAATCTACATCTACAAATATTCGTGGAAAAGCAAGAAGAGCAAGCTATATTGTTTTTCTTCCGACAATGGGAAGTATTTTAATCACTCAAAAAATTCAAATACCATTTCGGAACACAGAGATGGTGAAGAAGAAGTTACCACAACAGCAGTTAAGGATATTCAAATCGGTGAGGAACTAACTGATAATTATTCATCATTTGAGGCAGACAGTGATGACAAAAACGTCTTAGAGGAAATTGCCAAAAAATATGCTCTTGTTGATGAGTTAGATCCTCGTCTAAAGAAACATTGAAATAAAATTTTTCTTTGCGGCGTGCCAGTTTTACCGGCGCGAAATTGGCGGCGGCGAAAATAGCGAGGACAGGGCGGGAATTCATTTTCCCTACACCCCTTTTTCTTCCCGCCCCGTCCGAGCGCATTTCAGAAGCGTTAGGCCGCGCGTAGCGCGGCACTCTATCCGTTTTTACAAATTTCTGCTAAAATAACTTCGAGCTTGGTTGTAAAGCCACACAAGATTTATCATGCGCGCTTAGCTCAGTTGGTTAGAGCGACTCGTTTACACCGAGTAGGTCGTGGGTTCGAATCCTACAGCGCGCACCAGAAACAATGGTGGAGAAAATAAAAAAACCGGAGCCGTTACAAACCGAGGTTGAGAGTGGAGATTTTATGTCTCCTGAAAAAGTTGCGAGCAGAGGACCAGAACACATGAAGTCTCTGCTCAAAGCAAAAGAGATGCTACTCAACGGGGAGGCGGTGGTAGAGGTTAGAAAAACAGAGAATGGCAGATACAAATCACTGTCTATTTTTAGAATAGACCCGAACACAAAAGAGAAAAAAGAACGGTTGGTATATTTTGATAATATGCGCGAAGAAATTGGTCCATTTGAACAACAACTCTGGAAAATGGGAATAGAACCGATTCATATAACGGAACCGGGTACAGAAACAATGGGGCTTAAACAAAAATTCACTGATTTCGCACAAGATATCAAGCAATCGAAATTTTCCCGAGAGGAGACCGTCAAAAAATGGGGTACCGAACATGAGGAAATGCTGGCAGCTTTGTTTGATTTGTTGAAAAAAGACGCAGTTAGATTAAGAGTGAAGCACAATAAAAACAAAAATACATGGAATGCAGAAATTTATTTTATAGGCACCAATGGGGTTTGGTATTATACTGATTTTCCCAATGAAATAAAAATTTTAGTTGAAACCATTTCGGATAACGGATACGAACCAGAGTACATCGAAGAGTAGCACCAATATCAAAAAGGCCTAGAATGCCTTTTTGATATTGGTGCCGCGGGGGTGAATCGAACACCCAACGCCATCCTCTTCAGGGATGCGCTCTACCATTGAGCTACCGCGGCAATTTACTTACTCAAAAATTATAGCATTTACAAGCCAATCTTTCAATCTAAATGACGATTATTTTTACGTTATCAACATAATTACCCACAAAAACCGAACCCCTGTGATATAATAAAGCTATTACCTGTTACGTGGTACTACTTTGTTATCAACACATGCGAAAAGATCAAGAAAAAGCGTTTGGGTTGCGTCGTCAAAAGCAAAGCTATAAAACCATCAGCAAAGAGCTTGGCATTCCTAAAAGCACTCTTGCTGGCTGGTTTAAAAATGAGTTGTGGTCACAAGATATTAGAGATGAGTTGGGTCGAACCGCATCACTAGCTTTTCCTGAAAAATTAAACCGCATCGTTGCGGCTAATAAAAAACGGTGGGCCGATTGGCATCAACAAGCTCGAGATGAGGCTGTGGTAGAATTTCCGAAACTTAAAGACGACTCCCTATTTTTAGCGGGACTCATGCTCTATTGGGGAGAGGGTAACAAAACACCAACAAGTCCTCAAGTAAAATTAGCCAACAGCGACCCCGCCATGATTCGCCTTTTTTGTCTCTTCTTGAAAAAAACTCTCTTGGTGCCAGATGAAAAAATAAAGATTTGGCTACTTCTTTATCCTGATCTTATTGATTCTGTTCAGAAAAATTTCTGGAGCAAAGCCACAGGCATACCTCTTACGCAATTTAACAAGTCTATTTACATTAAAGGAAGACGCTCGACAAGAAGACTATCATATGGAGTATGTAATGTAACAGTTTCAAGCCGACAATTAAAAGAAAAAATCGTTAAATGGATCGAGCTTTTTCAGTTAAACTTACAAGAATCCGCTTTCTTGAAAAAAACTTTAAAATAAGCTATAGTATAGATTAGATTTGACACGCGGGTATAATATAGCAGTAGTATATTTCCTTGCCAAGGAAAAAGCACGGGTGCAAATCCCGTTACCCGCTCCAATGTGGAAATTACTGTCAAAGATTACTGGAAAAAACATAATTCGCAACAAAATCGAACACAGTGAAGCCGGACTGTATTTTTATCTTGTCTTTCCTATCGCTTTTGCGTTTCTTTTAACCTTTGTTGGCGCCAGAATTTTTAGTCTTTTAGCTCCCAATTTTTATTTATTAGACATCGCTTTGAACCGCGTCCATCATTATGTCTATGGTTTTTTTGTTTTGGCTGTTTCCGGGTACCTTGCTCTAATTTTTAACGGCCCCCGAGCAAAATACCTGATATCGCTTCTTCATGGTTTTGGTTTGGGCTTGGCTTTTGATGAATTCGCCTTTTGGCTTAAATTAACTGACACCGACCCGGCCCGTTGGAGCTATGACGGCTTTCTTATAATTATGGGGCTGTTTTTTTTCATTATTTCAGCCAAAAAGGGATTCAGAATGCTCAAGGTTTTGTGGCCTTTTGGGGGTTGACTTTTTGACCCCGATTTGCTATACTTATAGCATAACCTGAATATCGTAGTAGATGGCTTGATAGGCCGTTTTTTTGTGCCTAAAAGACCATTTCTATCTCATTTTTTCAGGTCAAAAAAATGATTAAAAAACTTACAATTTCAGCAATAATTTTGACGGTTTTTATTACAGTCCCAACTTCGGCAAATGCAGCCTTCTTCGACTGGGCTGATCCTGGCAGTGATAATGCCCATCCCTTTATCGATGGTGGGTCCGAATGGTCAATAAGTAATTTGGCTAAATTCGAATTAATCAAAAAAAGGGTACCCGATGAAGCAACGGAACCAGTCGCAAGTCCTACTCCAATACCCAAAACCAAAACAATCAGAACCAATTCTATTGCAACACATACAATAATGGCCAGTGCGTATTCCTCAACCCCAGATCAAACAGACAGCACTCCTTTCATTACCGCTTGGAATACTCGGGTTAGAGACGGCATTATCGCTGCAAACTTTTTGCCTTTTGGTACTCAGATAAAAATACCGGAATTATACGGCGATAAAATATTCGTTGTTGAGGACAGAATGAATCGAAGATATACTTATAAAATTGACATCTGGTTCCCGGAACGAGAACAAGCATTAGAATTCGGAAATAAAAAAGTAAAAATAGAGGTTGTTGCCAGACTGTAACTTCCCAAATCAAAAACACCCGTAGGGGTGTTTTTGATTTGGTGTACCCGGTTGAAGAAAGTTAAAACAACTGTTGAGGGTTAATCCAGTCTCCAAAAACATCAAGAAAAAGATTTTGTGCTTTTGCTCGGTCGACTTGATTCTTAAGAAGATAACCCTTAATCATTTCGTCTTTTTCTTCCTCGCTAATTCCTTCAGCTTGAATAATTGGCTTTATAAAAAATTCTTCTACGGCCCAGTCACTTTGAAAAACCACTTTAACTGCTCTTAGTTTTTCGGCAACAACTTTGGTGCTTTCTCCGTGTGAGTATAAAAAAAGAATATTTTTAACAATTGAAACTATTCTTTCCTTGGGGAAACCATAATCTCTCGAAATGTGTTCTGCCGTAAGTTCAATGGAATCAAATGGCAAAGCTTCGATAATTCCGTTAGTATGTGCATGAGACTCCCCAATCTGCCGCATTGCCGTCTTTAAGCCTAGTTTTAATATTATCAATTGTATGGTCAAGCGGATTTGCAAATTTATCTAAGGCTAATTCATTTACCCTACCTCCACAAACTCTATCATAGATAATTAAAACCTCTCTTAACGTTTCTGTATTAAGTTGAGACATTAACATCCCTAGCCTAGGAAGCTTTTCTTTAGTTTCTAACTTTTTTGGACTTTCATTAATCATTTTGTCCGCCCACTCACCCTTGGATGGAACACTTTGGAAAAGATGATTTTAACTTGGAAACAGGTTTTTGGGAGTTTTGCGTCTGTGACTAGTATTGGAAGTAGTTAAGTGCAATTAAAAAATCCGACATTTGGTCAATGTCGGATTTTCTATTCACAATTCACAATTTTTGCTATGCCGTTGGTAACGACAGTAATTCCTACACAAATACAGTAAATCGGAAAGTATAAACCAAGTGCAAGCAATACTGAACCCAACTAGCGTGATTAAAATAATCCTGACAAAGCAGGATTATTTTAATGTTGTCCGCCCCCCGCGACTCGAACGCGGAACATTCACCTTAAGAGGGTGCTGCTCTACCAATTGAGCTAGGGGCGGATATATTGTGTGTCCCCGGAGGGAATCGAACCCCCATCAACAGCTTCGAAGGCTGCTGCTTTATCCGTTAAGCTACGGGGACATATCCCACCGTTAAACATTAAAATTTTACCACAAATTAGATTTTTTTCAATTATTTTCGTATCTCTTTTTTAAATCTGAAATTACCTTCGGTAAAACCCTAAGCACATAATCCAAGTCCTTTTTCGTTGTTTGCTTGCCCATAGAAAACCTCAACACACCCAACAAATGTTTTTTATTTACACCGATGGCCTTGAGAACATGTGAAGGTTCAACAGAATGAGATGTACAGGCCGAACCGCTTCCAGCATGGATACCATATTTATCAAGTTCCAAAAGCAGGTTCTCACTATCTAACCCTGGTATTGATATATTTATATTATTCGCAAGTCGCTCTTTGCCAGTTGGACCATTTAATCTTATTTCTGAATCTATTTTCTTAATCTTACCAATAAAGTAATCTCTCAATTTCATAACTCGGGCTGACTCCTTGGTATCAATCAATTCAATTGCCTTAGCCAAACCAAGTATGGCCGACAAGTTCTCTGTCCCCGCCCGCATTCCTCTCTCCTGCCCACCGCCTAAAACACAGGGGGTTAAGGCAACATCATGACGAATATACAAAACACCAATTCCTCTGGGTCCGCCTAATTTAGAGCCATTAAAAGTTACGAGATCAGCCTGCAAATTATTAACATTCATATTAAGATACCCCGCCGCTTGGCAGGCATCGACATGAAACAAGACCCGCCTTGTTTTATCAATTTCCAATTTTTTGTTAAACTCTTTGATTATCTTTCCGATCTTATTTATTGACTCTATCGTACCAATCTCGTTATTGGCATACATAATCGAAACTAAAGCCGTTTCCTTTCGCAAAGAATTTTGAAATTCTTTAAGGTCAACAAACCCCTCTTTGTTTACGGGAAGATAGGATACCTCAACACCCTCTCTTGCTAAAAGTTTTATTGGTTCAAGAACAGAAGGGTGCTCTATTTGCATTGTGATAATATGGGGTTTTAAAACCAGAAGCTGCCTGACCGTTCCCTGAATAGCGAGATTATTTGATTCTGTTCCCGAAGAAGTAAAAATTATTTCGTTACTATGCGCACCCAAAAAACGGGCCACTTTTATTCGTACTCTGCTTAATTCTCTAGCTGCCTCTCGGCCTGAGTCATTATAAGAAGACGGGTTGCCGTAAATCTTCATGGCTCGAACCACCTCTCTTTGGACTTCAGGATCTATCGGAGCCGCTGCTGCATTATCTAGATATATCTCTTTCATACAAAAACAGCCTTGTGGCTGTTTATTTATACTATCATAATGTTTTAGTATTTTCTACTAATAATTTCTCTGTCGGGGCCAAAAAACCAAAGACAGCAATGCACCTGCCAATCCGATGTCTCTCACGAGAATTTCGCTAAATCCTAGAAAAAACATGATGCTTGCCAGAAAAAGAACCGCCAGTGACGAAAAGAGTGGAACAAATATATTTGTGATGAGGCTGATTCCGACAAGAACCTCAAAAACACCGGAAATATAAATAATATCTATCGGCCTAATATTAAAATTTGCCGCAAACAAAGAAACAGATTGGGGAACCCAAGCATTAATCCAATAATTCGGGTGAAAAAACTTGTCTATACCAAACCAAAAAAATACGATTGCCAGACCGATACGAAGAACCGAATTGGAATACCTTGGGGATTGTAACATGTTTGAGGCCTACTTATAGTGGGATTGTCAAACTATTGACAATCTGGTTAAATTAGTGTATAATACAATCATGGTCTACTGTCGACTGCGTGTCGCTTGTGACATCAAAAGTTACCCTTAGGGGTAACTCCACTTCTTTATTATAATAAAGAAATAATTCGCCACAAGAGGATATCGGGTCGACGGTTAAAATATAAAAGCGCCTTAAGGCGCTTTTATATTTTAACCATTAAGTAGAACAATTTTTCTCCAAAAAATCAAGAACTTTTTCATTCGTTATACGACTAGAAATATTATCACGAAGACTCTTAATATCCAAACTTGACTTATCAGTTTCCCCCTTCATTAACATTGACTGGACGGCCGCACTCACTGATTCATCTACTTCTTCGTGTGAAGCTAAGATGTTGTTGTCTTTTGCTATCTTGTGCAGAACCAAGACTATTTTAACCTGTTTTTCCGCTTCTTCTCGCCATTGTTTTCTCAAATCGTCCTGGGTCTTGCCCATCTGCGCCAAATACAATCCCAATTCCATTCCATTGGCATGTAAATCGCTGTCAAGATTGCTTATCATAGAGTCCAACTGCTGATTTAAGAGAATCTCCGGTGCCATTATGCTAGAATTATTTACGATATGATTAATTATTTCCAGACGGACCCTTTGCTTTTCTTTTAGTCTTTTCTCTTCCATAATTCCTCCTCTGATGTTGTCGATCAACTGATCCAAGTTCTGAAAATTACCCAAGCCCCTAACAAATTCGTCATCAATTTTGGGAAGTTCCACCGACTTAATATTATTTATCTTTACGGTAAAATCCAATTTTTGGCCGGCAATCTTTTTTACATAATAATCTTTTGGAGCAACCAACGAGAAGGTTTTTTCCTCGTCCTTCTTCATCCCCAAAAGGCTATCCTCGAAACCAGGCATAAAATTCTTGCTTCCGATAATTAAAGGATGATTTTTACTTACTCCGCCTTCCAACATTTCCCTGTTATGTCTTACTTCAAAATCAACCTCAACCCTGTCACCCTTTTCAACTACTCCTTCTTTGTCACGGAGAATACTCCTTGATGCTTTAATTGTTGCAAGAGTATCATCTATATCTTTCTGCTCTACTTGGACATCTCGCTTAGCCACCTTAACCTTAGAAAAATCTCGAATATTAATTTCGGGAAAAAGGGTAAGTATAACTTTATAAACAAGTTTGACCGGGGTGTTTTCTTTAATCTCAAGCTTAGAAACATTCAAAACATCCAACTTTTCTTTTTCAATAACCTTGGCTAAACTGTCCTTCATGGCCAAGTCCAACGCCGATTCAAGAACCTGCTTTGCATCCAAGCTCTTTTTTATCAAATCCTTTGGAACTTTTCCTTTCCTGAATCCGTCCAATTGGAAATCTTTTCCGATTTCGACTTCGGTTTTTTCTACATATTCCTTAAGATCATTTCTGTCCAATTCAACGGTCAATTCTGTCTGATTTTGATCAATTTTTTTAAGAGTGTGGCTCATCTTGTAATTCGTCTTGTGCCTCAATTTCTTTGTGGCTTAAGTCTTCTCTGGGCGAACGAACATCTATTTTCCATCCGGTAAGCTTCGCGGCTAAGCGGACATTCTGTCCTCTTTTTCCGATAGCAAGCGAGAACTGATCATCGGAAACCTCAACCAAAGCATGCCTTCTGGATTCATCAATAATTGTAACTCCTAAAACCTTGGCCGGAGAAAAAGAATTGGATATAAAATCCTTTGCCTTATCATTCCATAAAATTATATCAATTTTTTCTCCAGACAGTTCATTTATTACAGTCTGAACGCGAACCCCTTTTTGGCCAACCAAAGAACCGATGGGATCCACCCCTTCTTCTTTTGACACAACTGCTATTTTGGTTCTGGAACCGGCCTCTCTGGCAATGGCTTTCACCTCCACAGCTCCGCTGTCTATTTCCGGAACCTCAACTTTAAATAATCCCAACACAAGTTTGGGATGCGAACGGGAAAGCAAAACAACCGGTCCACGAGGAGTTTCTTCGGCCTTTAGGATCATGAATCGAAACCTCTGGTCTATTCTGTAATTATCTGTCGGTATTTGTTCCGCCGGAGTTAGCAAGCCGTTTGTTTTTCCTAAATCAACAAAAACCAACTGGCCTTCTTTTCTTTGAACGACTCCGCTGATTATTTCTCCTTCTCGTCCTTTGAATTCTGCAAAGATAGCTTCCCTCTCCGCCTCTCTTAAGCGTTGAATTATAACTTGCTTAGCGGTCTGAGCTGCAATTCGGCCAAAATCAGTGTGAGTCACGAGTTTTGTTGTTATTTCGTCTCCAACTTTAATTTTTTTCTTTTTCTTTTTAGCTTCTTCCAATAAGACGTGCTTCTCTGGATTATATTTTATTTTTATAATATTATCTTCTCCAGTCGAAATTTCTCCTTCTTCAATTTTTCTTTCCCGACGAGACTCGTAATCTGCCGGGTCTGGTCTTTCTTCCATAACCTTGATCGGCAAAGTTCCGGTTAAATAACCTTCTTCATCAACACCTTCAACAACATAGTGAAGTTGGGTCATTACAAGATCCCCGCTTTCAATATCCAGTTTAGCTTTTATTATCTGTCCCTTTTTGCCATAGTCCCTCTTGTAGGCAGCGGCAATTGCGGCCTCTATGGTTTCAATAACGCTTGCCTCGGGAATTCCTTTTTCTTCAGAAATTTGTTTGATTGCCGATAAAAATTGTTTTGTATCCAACATGTGCCTAAACTTAATCGATTCAACAAAGATGTCCGCCATCGGCGGACATCTGGAGTAAAATCAATCTGTATAACCATCTTATCAGATTCCTAA
Source organism: Candidatus Yanofskybacteria bacterium RIFCSPHIGHO2_01_FULL_41_26 (assembly GCA_001794055.1). Classification (GTDB taxonomy): domain Bacteria; phylum Patescibacteriota; class Minisyncoccia; order 2-02-FULL-40-12; family GWA2-44-9; genus 2-01-FULL-41-26. The sequence goes on from MGJB01000017.1 coordinate 86,250, forward strand.
AATAAAGTCAATGTACTGTGCTAGACGGATACATCAATAAAGCTCCCCAGCCACATACCCCCAACTCGACCGATAGTCCTCGGCTTCCTGCGAGCCTCGGCTATCTACATGCTCGGCCCCTCACCAAGCACCAAGCTTCGGGGCCTGCGCAAGTTCTCCCTGGGGGTATATGGCTGGTGGCTTTGTTAATATGAAAACAATGAGGCTATACTATTTGTGTTCCTACAGGCAAGACCTGTAGAAGTTTACACGAAAAATATTGAAATGAGCGACACCTTCATCCCAAAGAAGAACGTTCGGAGGCTACCCCGGGCCGAGATAGAGCAAAAATTCAGTAGAATTTTATGCGGTCTTCGTGGGATGAAGGTGTCGCGAATGTCTTATCCACAAATTCATCTTTACAAAAGAGGGTGGTTCGCTATGTTGGCTCTATAATTGTTCATAAGCTGATAGATCCGAAATGTTAATATATAAGCACATGACACAAACAGATTCCAACAAAAAAGAAGCAGAACTAGAAAAAAAGCTGTCCGAAATTCAGCTCAAAAGAACCGAGGAGGATTCTGCGGCTTTGGCTAAGAAATTTAATCTGCCTTTTTCAGATTTAAAAGCGGCCCCAATAGATAACGATGCTCTGGCCATAATCGATGAAAGTACCGCCCGATCTTCAAGTTTAGCTATAATCTATAAATCAGGAAACAAACTAACAGTAGTCATTACCGATCCCGAAAACTCAACGACACAAAAAACGCTGGAAACCCTCAAAACAAGAGGCTTTATTGTCAATCCCATAGTCACCTCGCCTTCAGTTCTTGAAAACATATTAAACCGCTATAAATTCATGGGGTCGCAAGACATTTTTGAAATCGGAGCAATAGAAATAAAAGAGGAGGAATTGAATAAAATCCAGGATGAAATAAAAAACATCGGTGACTTGAAAGATAAAGTCACTAAAATTTCAGCCACTCGGATGCTCGAGACTCTTATTGCCGGAGCATTAAAAATAGGCGCCTCTGATATTCATTTTGAGCCGGAATCTGAAAAAACCAGACTTCGTTATCGATTCGACGGAGTCTTGAACGATGTGACTATGCTGGATAAATCTTCACATGAAAAAATCCTTAACCGTATTAAGGTGCTATCTAAATTAAAGTTAAACATCCATAGTTCCCCTCAAGACGGCCGGTTCACTATCCGACAAAAAACCGTTGACGTTGAAGTCAGGGTTTCTATTCTCCCAAGTGAATTCGGGGAAACTATCGTAATGCGTTTATTAGATCCCCGAACAATTAAGACAAGACTTGAAGATTTGGGAATGAGAGAAGATTTGTTGAAAATAGTAAGAGAACAACTAAATCGAGCCACGGGTGCCATTCTCACTACCGGTCCAACTGGTTCCGGTAAAACCACCAGTTTGTATGCTTTTGTTCAATATTTAAATTCATCGGGTACTAAAATAATAACCATTGAAGACCCTATCGAATACCACATCAAGGGCATATCTCAAACTCAAGTCGATAACAAAAAAGGGTATAGTTTCGCCAATGGCTTAAGAGCGGTGGTCCGGCAGGATCCAGATATTATTCTTGTTGGTGAAATTAGAGACAGGGAAACAGCTGACATTGCTCTCCAAGCCGCCCTGACCGGACATTTAGTTTTATCTACAATCCACACCAACGATTCGGCCGGAACGATCCCCCGTCTTATTGACTTAGGTATTCAACCCCAGATTATCGCTCCGGCCATAAATATGGCAATGGCTCAACGATTGATAAGAAGACTTTGTCCAAGCTGTAAAACACAAAAAAAAGTTAATCATGAAGAACTTGAAAAGATACAAAAAAACCTGATGCCAATAAAAACCCGTTTTAAGTTGCCAAAAATTGATACCTTATTAAAAATATACTCCCCGGGTAAGGGGGGCTGCAAAGAGTGCAACGAACTCGGATATAAAGGCAGAATCGGGGTGTATGAAGCGTTTATAATCAGCAAGGAAATGGAGCGGCTTATTTTAAAATCACCTGCCATTTCCGATGTTCAAGAATTAGCCGAAAAAGAAGGCATGATTACCATGCTGCAGGATGCTTATTTAAAATTACTAGACGGAATTACTTCGATTGAAGAAATAGAGCGGGTGTTGGGATAACATATCAACATATCGAAATCTCGAGATAGGACCTTTATAATCTGTAGGCAAATGCCCGAATTTACAAAACGCGGGGCAGGATAATTCCGAGGAGTAGCCCAGTCGGAACCAAACTATCCAAACTAGATAATATCCCGATTGGATCTATGTATTAAAATACTCCGACCCAATTGCCTACAGATTATAAAGGTCCTACAATGGTTCCCATATTTTAGTCCAAATTACCATGAATGTCAACCCCAATTCCATGACACCAAAACCAGTTCCCGAAGATCAATTGCTTGATCAGGCTTTGAGACCCAAAACTTTCAATGAATATATCGGCCAAAATAGTATAAAGGAAAACCTTAAAGTAGTGATTGGAGCGGCAAAAAAGAGAAAAGAGCCGATTGAACACCTGCTTCTTCACGGCCCGTCAGGATTAGGAAAAACCACACTTGCTTATCTTATAGCCAAAGAGCTGGGAACAAGCATTAAGATAACTTCAGGTACGGCGCTAGAGAAAGCCGGAGATGTCGGTTCAATTCTAACCGGCCTAAACGACGGCGATGTTTTATTTATAGACGAAGTTCACCGTCTCAATAAAATGGTTGAGGAGGTCATCTACCCAGCAATGGAAAACTTCAAGCTTGATATCGTCATCGGCAAAGGCAACTCGGCAAAGACTCTCCAGATTGACCTACCAAGATTTACATTGATAGCTGCAACCACTAAGATTTCGCTCCTGTCGGCGCCTTTCCGGTCAAGATTCGGAGTAAGTTTCCGTTTAGATTTCTACAAAGACGAAGACATTGAAAAAATAATTAGTCGTTCCGCTGAATTATTGAATATAAAAATAGACAAGCCAGCGATAAAGATAGTGGCTGCTTCTTCCAGATTTACTCCCCGCGTGGCTAATCGCCTGCTAAAAAGAGTGCGTGATTACGCTCAAATCAAAGACCTGAATTATGTCAATGAAACCTTGGCCAAAGAGAGCCTCAAGATGTTAGAAATCGACCACAAGGGCCTGGAGGAGACCGACAGGAAGATACTGCTAGCTATCGCGGAAAAATTCGATGGCGGGCCCGTAGGACTCAAATCTATAGCCGCAGCTATTTCGGAAGAAGAAGGAACAATTGAAGACGTCTACGAACCTTATCTCATGCAAATGGGTTTTCTATCAAGAACTCCGAAAGGCAGAATTATAACCTCGAACGGCTTAAGACATCTCGGTTTACCCAATAAAAATACCCAGCTTTAATTATGAACATAGAAAAAAGTGTTGAAACTAAAGATCGACCACCAATAAATCTTAAAACCCATCCCGATGAGACAATGGCAGCGATGATAGAAATAGAAGGCCCAGATTGGATTGAACATCAAAAAAATTGGTCAAGCAATACTCTTTCTGGCGCAATAGCGTGGCTAAGGGGTGAGGGAGAAAATGATACTGGTGGAAGTTCTTACATAGTACACGGATTAGGAGGTATGAATAGGTATTATGTGGATGAAGATGGAAGTGTAAGATTTTCTCGCAGTCATGCTTCTCCAAAAGACATCGCTCTTGCTGAATCATTAGGATTTCAAGAATAAAATCATGTCAGGCCATTCAAAATGGAGTCAGATAAAACATAAAAAAGCCCTCACCGACAAGAAGCGAGGGCAAGTATTTTCCAAGCTTTCTCGGCTGATAACTTTGGCTGCCAAAAAAGGCACTGATCCAAAATCCAATCCTTCTCTTGCTCAGGCGATAGGCAATGCCAAAGTGGTCAACATGCCAAATGAAAACATAGAAAGGGCGATCAAAAAAGTTTCCGAAAAAAATCAGGATCAACCAGAAGAACTGTTGGTTGATGCATTGGGTCCAGGAGGAATAGCTTTAAAAATTAAAGCTATCACCGACAACCGTAACCGAACTATGGCTGAAATTAAAAAAATTTTAACAGAACATAACTCCAAATTAGTTCAGCCCGGAAGTCTTGCTTGGATGTTTAATAAATCTATTACTGTCGAGCCTACTATTCAAAAACAAATCGATCAGCTTTTTGAAGCACTGGATGATCAGGATGAGGTTGAAGACGTAGTATCAAATCTTGAATCATGATTATTATCGGCATTGATCCGGGGACAACACAAATAGGTTTTGGTGTCATCAGAAACGAGAGTAATTACTTTGAATCCTTAGATTACGGAATAATCAGAAATATCGGTAAAGATAAACTTTTTGACTATAAAAACACAGCCAAAGAGCTCTCGAGGTTGATCAAAAAATATAACCCTGATGTGGCTTCGGTGGAACGGCTTTTCTTTTTTAAAAATCAAAAAACAGTTATGGCTGTTAGCGAAATGCGTGGGGTCATAATGTTAACACTTGCAAATCACAACTTGCCAGTTTTTGAGTTTACCCCATTGCAAGTAAAACAATCTCTTTCTGGGTATGGAAGAGCCGACAAAAATCAGATTCAAAGAATGGTTCGTTTGATTCTAGGCATAAAAGAAGAAATCAAGCCCGATGATGCCGCCGATGCTCTGGCTATTGCAATTTGCGGAGTAAATAATAAGATGATTTAAATATCTATTATCATTTTAATACGTGTCTCGTTTATGTGGTCTGGCAACTCTAAAGCGGCCCTTCAATATAAACAAGACAAACAAGGCCAGTATGGCAATAAACGAAATAATGGATCCGCTCTATACTTTAAAAGCGGACGAAGTTGAGGACAAAAAAGATGATGATGTTGACGATCTTGAGGATTTAGATGAGGAGGAAGATGAAGAAGATGAAGAGGACGATGATGATGAAGAAGAGGAAGAAACAAATTAGCACTATAATCAACGGCTCACATATGTGAGCCGTTGATTATTAAAACACTTTGAGAAACTTTCTTGAGCCAACCCGTATAACGTCCTCTTTCTTAAGAAGATGTCCCCATGCTTTGACGACTTCTTCATTAACACTCACTGCCCCTTGGTCTAATAATCTCTTTGCTTCCGATGAAGATGTCGCAAGAGCATGCTCCGTTAAGAAGTCCACGAGCTTCATCCCCTTTCCAGGAGCTTCTTCAACCTGTTCAGGAAGTTCACCTTTTGAAAAAACCTTATCAAATTCTTCTTCAGCAAGCTTAGATGCTCCGATGCCGTGATACATTTCTACGAGGGCACGGGCAACTTCTTCTTTTACTAGTTTGGGATTATCAATCTGCATTCTTTTTTCTGCATCTCTAACCTTAACCAAAGGCACTTCTGTTGCTAATTCGTAAAGAGCAATAATTCCAGAATCTGGAACCGCCATTACCTTCCCGTACAAATCCTTAGAATTTTCATTCATTGATATATATATACCCTCACTCTTATTCATAATTTTCTTTTTTGTAACAGGGTCCTCTAAAAGCCTAGTGGTAATAACAAACTTCTCTTTGTTTAAAATTTTCTTTGACAACGTTCTCCCAGCAAGCATGTTAAAAGTCTGATCAGTGCCTCCAATTTCCCCGTCGACTTCCATGGCAACAGAATCGTAACCTTGAACCAGGGGGTAAAGAAACTCTTGAAGATAGATTGGCTCACCATTCTTTAATCTATTCTGAAACATGTCTCTCTCAATCATTTGCTGAACAGTAAAATTACTTGCCAGTTCAATAACTCGTTGGAAAGTCATGTTTCGATGCCATTCACTATTGTATCGTACCTTAAACTTGCCCTTGGGAAGGATTTTTATGGCCTGCTCAAGATATGTCTTCATGTTCTGTTTAACTTCCTCAACAGTTAGAGAGTTTCTCGTTTTTGACTTACCCGTTGGGTCTCCTATTTGTGCAGTAAAATCTCCTATCAATAACGTAACATTATGACCCATTTCAATAAGTTTTTTTAATACAAAAAAATTAGTTGAGTGCCCCAAATGTATATCTGGACCAGTTGGATCAATTCCTAAATAAAAGGACAACCTCCTCCCGCTTTTGAGCAATTCCATCGCTTTTTCTTGAGACGGAAACACGTTTTCTATATACCTAGAAAAAAAATCTCTTATATTGTCTTCTTTTGTATTTATTTTATTTCCAAACATATGCTTCATATTATCGCCAATTTAAATCCTTGTAAATACGGTGATTTTATGGCACAATTAATCTCAAGCGAATATGATCAATCCAAGAAGGAGGTTGAAAAAAATCAGAACAGTCAAAATTTTCAAGGCACTGGCGATGCTTTTTTTGTGGCTATTTGTAATCGGTACTATTATTCTTTTTTCTTTTTATATCTCCAGCGGACTTTGCCCGATCCGGAATCAATTGCCACAAGAAAGGTCGGTGAATCAACCAAAATATACGACCGGACAGGCGAAATTCTTCTTTACGACATTCATGGAGAAGAACAAAGAACCATTATCCCTTGGGAACAAATACCCGACACCATCAAAAAAGCCACGTTGGCCTCGGAAGACAGCGATTTTTATAACCACAAAGGATTGGACTTAAGAGGCATTGCAAGAGCATTTTTAAAAGATATTATAAATCTGGGTGTTTCCCAGGGCGGCTCCACTATTACTCAACAGTTAATCAAAAAAGCGCTGCTGGGCGATGAACAGACAATCTCTAGAAAAATAAAAGAAGCCATTTTAGCCATCAGAATCGAAAGAAAATTTACCAAGGATCAGATATTTTGGATGTATTTAAATCAAATTCCCTACGGTTCTAATGCTTATGGAATAGAAGCCGCAGCCAAGGCATTCTTCGGCAAAAATGCTTCTCAACTTACCACAGCTGAAGCAGCTACCATCGCTTCGGTTACAAAAGCCCCGAGCTACTACTCTCCTTTTGGCAATCACGTCAACGAACTGTTGATTAGAAAAGATTCTATTCTTACAAGAATGAAGGCCTTGGGATATATATCCGATACCGAATTCCAAAAAGCCTTAGCCCAAAAAATAGAATTCATCGGAACTAAAGAAGATCTTGAGGGCGATCAGCGTCCTATGCATTTTATTATCATGGTCCGAGAGTATTTGGCTTCAAAATACGGTGAAGACGTTGTCGAAAACGGAGGATTTAAGGTTGTCACTACTTTGGATGCCAATCTTCAGTCGTTGGCTCAAGAAACCGTAAAAAAATACGCAGAAATAAATAAAGAGAAATATAGGGCCACGAATGCCGCCTTAGTGGCAGTAGACCCCAAAAACGGCGATCTTTTGGCTCTCGTCGGTTCAAAAGACTATTTCAATGTCGCCGATGAAGGCAATTTCAACGTCGCAATAGCCAACCGCCAGCCAGGATCGGCTTTCAAGCCTTTTGCCTATGCCGCTGTTCTAGAAAAAGGATATCCCGATGACACGGTTGTTTTTGATCTTAAAACTGAATTTAACCCAAATTGCGAACCAGGCAGCTCTCAAGAAAAAGATCGCTATGGAATAGACTGTTATCATCCCCAGAACTATGACGGAAAGTTTCGTGGGCCGGTTTCTTTTCGCCAGAGTCTTGCGCAATCGTTAAACGTTCCATCAGTCAAGGTGCTTTACTTGGCCGGAGTCAACGACACAATAGAGCTGGCTGAGAAAATGGGCATCACGACTTTGGACGACAAGTCGCGTTTCGGTTTATCTTTGGTTTTGGGAGGAGCTGAAGTCAAGCTCGTTGATTTAGTTTCTGCTTATGGCGTCTTCGCAAACGAAGGAATACGAAACCCCTGGTCTTTTATTCAAAAAATTGAATCTTCAGACGGTCAAATCCTAGAACAAAAAATTAATAAACCAGAACGGGTTCTTGATCCTCAAATAACTCGCCTTATAAACAACATGCTTTCCGACAATCCAGCAAGAGCTCCGGTATTCGGATATTCAAGTTCTTTATATTTTCCAGGCCGGGATGTCGCCGCAAAAACAGGAACGACTCAAGAAAACAGAGATGCTTGGGTAGTTGGTTATTCTCCTTCTTTAGTTACCGGTGTCTGGACAGGAAATAATAAGAACGAGTCTATGACCAAAGAAGGAGCCGGCATAAGCGCTTCCGGTCCTATGTGGCATGAGTTTATGATTAAGGCACTTAGCACCACGCCTAATGAAAAATTCACCAACCCAGACCCTGTAAGCGCCAATAAAACGATGCTGAACGGAAATTACGCTTATCTGCGAGACGGTAGTTTATCTCCCGAATATCATGAAATACTATACTACGTAAACAAAAATAACCCCTTGGGCTCGATGCCTACAAATCCGGACCATGATTCTCAATTCGCCAACTGGGAATGGGCCGTGAACAACCATTTTACTTCTTCTACACAATAACTATTTGAGTTATTTTTAAATTTGAATCTTTTAGTAATCGTGAAAATTCTTTTATCCTCAAACTTAATTCTCCGGCTATTAACTTACTGCCTGTATTAATAACAACTTTACCATCTTCGGAATTATACGAGATCTCCCATTTAAATAAATCACCGTAGCCGGTAAAGTATTCATTTAAAAATTTACTAAAAACTCTGTTGATATCAGAGTTTTTTTCTCCCGTCTTAATGAAATTACTTTTCTTTTTATCTAGTACTCCTCGAATCGATCTGAACATAATTCTATTTAATTTCTTAGGGGCATAATGAGATAAACCATATCTTTTCTATCGTCATTCGGTCTTATAACCAAAGGACTGCCCTGACCAGTAAATTCTATAACAACTTTCTCTGTATCCAATACTTTTAATCCATCGAGGAGATAGTGGAAATTCAAAGAAACCTCAAAAGGCTGATTTTTAAGGGATGCTTCGATAACAGTTTCTATCTCGCCCTTGTCTGAATTCTTGGCTAAAACAACCATTTTACCTTCCATGCAATTAATCTTAACGTCCGAGATGTTTGTTGAGAATAATCCGGCTATTCTTACCGATTTATCCAGTTCGTTTTTGTTTACCAACACTCTGGATATTAGTCTTTCCGGAATTATTTTTTTATAATCTGGATAGTTTCCATCTACAACTCTAGACACCATCTCAAAATCTTCGTTAGACAAAGAAATTTGGTTATCGCTGGCATTGAAATATAAATCCCCTTCCAGTTCGCTGGTAATTCTTATCAACTCCACAATGGTATCTCTGGGAATAATAAAAGATTGTTTCTGGATATTCTTAAAATCAACACTTTTTTCAGTTAGCCGAAAGCTGTCTGTAGCTGCAAAAACAATCTTATCTTTATCAAAATCCACAAATACTCCAGCCAATTCCGGCCTCGTCTCAGATATTGCCACTGAATCTAAAACTGCCACCAGTGAATTTCTAATCAATTTGACCGGAATAGCAGCTAAAGGTTTGGATTTTATTTTCGGTATTATCGGAAAATCTTTTGCGTCAAATCCTAGAATTTGAGTCTTATATCTTTCCGAATTTATGCTTAAAATATTATTTTTAGTCGTAAGAGAGACTTTATCGTCTAATATATTTCCTATGAAATCCGAGATAATTCTCGAAGGTACGGCTATTTGTCCCACTTCTTCTATTTTAGCACCTATAACATAATTAACTCCTATTTCAAGATTTGTAGCTGATACTTTAAGTCGCCCGTTTTCTGTCTTGAGAAGAATATTGTTTAAAATAGGGAGTGAAATATTTCGAGAAACAATTTTCTCAACCAAATTGAGGGCTTTTTTTAAATTTTTTTGGTTGACAGTGATTTTCATGTCTTCTAATTATATCTATTTAAATTTTATTACTATTATTAGAGTTGTGGAAATGTGGAAAACGTCTCCTGTTTGAGTGTTAATAAGGTATTAATTAAGTCGGGATAAAAACTTGATAGTTTTTTTATTTTAAATTTTATCAACAAACTTGCCAACAAATTATAAGCTACTTATCAAATGAATTGTAAATTCGCTCTTTTATTAAAATTAACTCTTGCTTCAGGGGTTCATCCACAGACATGTCGTTTTTAATTTTTTCACAAGCATGAATTACTGTTGAGTGATCGCGGCCGCCCAGTTTTTGACCTATTTCCGGAAAAGAAAACTTTGTTTCTTCTCTAAGCAAGAACATCGCCACTTGTCTAGGCTTGACGATATCTTTCTTGCGGCTTCTTTTTACCAGATCAGCTAAAGAGAGACTATAAAAGTCGGCAACAGATTTAAGAATTATCTGAGGGGAAGTTTTTCTGTAGGGGGTGCTTAAGTAGGTATTAAGGATATTTTTCACCTCTTTTATATCTGGAATGCGGTTATAAATTTGACCGAAAGCTACCACCCTATTCAAAGCTCCTTCAAGCTCCCTGACATTTTTTTGGATATGAGTGGCTATATAAGTAAAAACTTCCAAGTTAAGTTCGTAGTTCTTTTCGGCGGCTTTTAATTTTAGTATTGCCAATCTTGTTTCAAAATCAGGAAGTCCTACGTCAGCTACCATGCCACCTTGGAAGCGTGAGCGTAGGCGCTCTTCTAGAGCCGGAATTGTTTGAGGGGGGCGATCCGAAGACAGGACTATTTGTTTATTATTACTGTAGAGCTCATTGAAAGTAGAAAAGAAGATGTCTTGAGTCTTTTCTTTTCCAGCGATAAATTGAACGTCGTCAATCATAAGCAGGTCAAGTTTTGCGTATTGGTTCTTCAGCTCTTCTATGGTCTTATTTCGAATGGCCTCAACGATCTCTGCAGTAAATTTTTCTGCGGGCATATAATAAATCTTTCTGTCTCGGTTTTCAGAGGCTATCTTATTACCGATGGCTTGGAGAAGATGAGTCTTCCCTAGGCCTACTCCGCCATATAAGAATAAAGGATTATAAAGTCGACCAAGATTCTTAGTTACGGCCGAAGCTGCCGCATGGGCCAATTCATTATTTGAGCCAACGACAAATGAGTCAAAAGAATATTTTCGATTAAGATTGGTTGCTTTGTCTAAGTCTTTTTCCATATCCGATTGATAGTTGGCCTCTAATTCGGTGTCCAGATTAATTTTAGAGAGGTCTTGTTTTATCAATTCTACCTTGGGTCGACCGATAATGTATTTGATCTCCCTAATTTCAGGAGTAAGATTTCTGATTGACAGAAGAATCCTTTTATTAAATTTGTTTTCAAGCCATTCCTTAATGAAACCGTTAGGAACACTAACCACGACAGCATTCTTATCTTTGGAGATTATTGTGGTATTTCTAAACCAGGTAGTGAAATTAGCCTTGGTTAAAGATAATTCCATTTCTCCTAACACTGCTTTCCAGAGTTCTTCGTTGGTCATGTTAGAATTATACTTGATAAAATTTTCGTAGGACAAAAAAATAAGTTGATACATTGTGTATAACAAGTGGAAAATGTTAATACAATATTGACCACCCTTCTTTTCTGTATTGAAATACAAAAATGCTAAAAATGTTAACACAGAAACAAAAAAGGTGAGGGGTTGACCGGGACTTTGTAAAATAATATACTAAACCTTGTGAAATCTACATTATATAGACCAAAAAAGAAGAAAAGAAAAGTAAAACACGGCTTTTTAGGAAGGATGCAGACTAAATCTGGACGCGATGTTTTAACCAGGCGAAGAAGAAAGGGCAGGCACAGTCTGGCTGTCTAACAGAGTTTCCATTCTTGTCGCCGACGCGTGTCCCCATTCTACTTCTCGATTAGCAGTAAGACAGGGAAGAAGAGAATGGGGCCCCTCGCGGGCGACAAGTGGGAGCTCACTCCGCGATGGCTTTGAATAAAAAAAACCGCCTGAAAAAGAAACGCGATTTCGATGAAGTTTTGAAAAAGGGAAAAGCTGTCAGTGGCAGTTTTTTGTTTATTAAATATAAAAAAAATGAATTGGGTGTGCCCCGATTTGGTTTTGTGGTGTCGGCTAAAATTGCAAAAAAAGCTGTTGAAAGAAATAAGATCAGGAGAATTTTATCCGGAGCGGTCGGAAAGATACTCGATGATTTAGGTGGCCATGATGTTATTGTTTTTGCAACCACTAAAGCGACCGCTGTTCGTAGAAAGGATGTTGCAGAGGATTTTTTGAGAATACTTAAAAAAATACAATGACAACCAAAATAATAAAGCTAATAAAGCTCTATAAAAAAACAATCTCCCCCATTTGGACTAGCAGTCCTTTCGGATTTTTCTATTCTTCTTGCAGGTTTTATCCCACGTGTTCCGATTATGCTGTTGATGCAGTCTCTAAGTATGGAGTTGTGAGAGGAACGTTCAAGGCTGTTTGTAGGGTTTTAAGATGTAATCCTTTGGCCAAGGCAGGCATAGACGAAGCATGATGACACTTTATACTGAAATTTTATATCGGCCCCTTTTCAATGCAGTTGTTTTTCTTTACAATGTTTTACCCGGACAAGATTTTGGTTTGGCGATAATTGCTCTAACAGCTTTTATAAGGGTAGTGTTCTTTCCGTTGTCTATCCGAACAGTCAGGTCTCAAAAATCCTTGAGTCAGCTGAACCCTAAAATGCAGGAGATTAAACAAAGGCTTAAGGGCGATTCTGCGGCTCAATCGGCCGAAATAATGAAACTGTATAAAGAACATGGTGTTAACCCTTTGGCTGGATGCCTTCCTCTTATAATCCAACTCCCGATACTTATTGCCTTATACCAGGCCTTTATTGCGGGACTGAAACCTGAAAACCTCGGCATGCTTTATGGATTTATTTCAAATCCGGGAACGGTTAATAAAGTATCATTTGGTTTAATCGATGTTACGTCTAAAATGCCCCTAATGGCAGTTTTTGCCGGTGCGGCGCAATTCGTCCAAGCATGGGTGACTAAAGCGCAAAACAAAGAATTAAGTCCCAATAAAGAAATGGCAGCTTTAAATAGCCAGATGTTGTATTTTTTCCCGATCGTGGTAATAATTATTGGTTGGAATTTACCGGTAGGTTTGGTATTATACTGGATAACGACTACCCTTTTTTCAATCTTGGAACAGCTATATATCAAATATCGTGGATAATATAACAGATCAAAACAAAGAGAAAATAACTGCGATGATCAAAAAGATCATCGGTTTTATGAACCTTGACTGCCAGGTGGAGATACAGGAGAAAAGCGATTCAGAATCAAAAGTAACAATGATTTCTGTGTATACTCCGGATAACGTCAGGTTTATTATCGGAAAGAACGGTCAAAATCTGAAAGCTTTCGAGCATCTGATTAGAGCTATGCTTTTGAAGAATAATGACGGTCAGAGTATTATTGTAGATGTTAATGATTATAAAAAGTCCCGGGCATCTTTTGTGGTTGACGCCGCCAAACAGGCGGTGTCCCGGGTAAGAAATACCCAAAAAACGGAAGTCCTTGCTCCAATGTCGGCCTACGAGAGACGAATCGTCCATATGGAACTTGCGTCATATCCCGATGTGGCTACCGAAAGCATCGGCGATGAACCCCAAAGAAGAATTGTCATCAAACCGTATCCATAATTCTCGCTCCCACCCCGCCCATTTCTGACCTAACGTTCTTCTTTGGGATAAAAATGTCTCCCCCCGCTGGTTGATTGGGTTATGGGTAGTAATTGGTGATAGGAGTTCGAGTTCTTAGTACATGCCGAGGCGTCGATTTGACGAATTGTTCATTTTTTGATAGTATGTATATATGAACGTAAAAGCGCAAATAGAAATGATGATGGCAATGATGACCCTTAAAAATGAAGGCACTTTTTCTTATATTTAAAAGTATTACAAATAAATTGTTGGAAAAAAGGCCTTCGAAAGAAGGTCTTTTTTCTTTAATCAAAAATATGAACATTACAATTATAAACGATTGCCGAGACGCAAATGCGTCTGGCAGACAAATAACAAGAGTCACATCACTTCTTGGTAGCCAAGTTTCTTTCATTGGGGTTACTAACGATCTTGAAGCCGCTGGTAATCTTGTTGACACCCTGGATGCTCTTGAGGAAAATCCAGGAGTAGTCCTGGTAAATGTCGCTCCGAGAAACGGAAAAGCAAAAAAATGGAAAAATGGAACACCATTTGGCTATTTTTGGCACAAAAAGATCCTCATACTATCAAGTATTGATGGTTTTACACTTTCGCTTGTTAAAAAATTAGAACTTACTAAGTTCATTAATGTTCTTGAAGTGCCAAGAACGTTAGACCAACTTATCGCTTACGGCGTATTGTCGAAAAAACTTAAAAATTCAATTGCGAGAACACAATTCAGGAGTTACGAATTTCTTCCTCGGGTAGCGGCTTTTCTGGTTCAAGGTAAAAAGTTACAAAGTACTAAATTAAATATCAAAAACATACCAGATATGCCATTAGCGATCTGGTGGATTGATAATTTTGGTAATTGCAAAACCACTCTTCTCTCTGAAGACATGAAGTATAAAATTTATTTTTCGGAAAAATTTAATGCTTTAACTCATCTCCCGAGATTAAAAGATGTGCCAAACGAAACAGCTGCAATTATCACAGGAAGCTCCGGACTAGGCGAAAAGCGTTTTCTGGAGATTGTGGTTCAGGGTGGGAGTGCAGCAAAGAAATTGAATATTTCTGTAGGAGAGCTCAATGTTTAGATTTTAAACACTTAATTATTATTTCTTCAGCACATAGAGTTTATTGTCCAAAGCATTGAGAATGACGACATGGTCGTCTAAATCGGAAAGGAAGAGTTCTGATATGTTTAATTTCTGGGCTGGCGAAGAAATAAGTTTTTTGGTTCCGTCCAGACCGATTTCGTAGATTTCATCTCCCGAAGATGATGGCCTAGATACCCCGCAAACTACGATTTTTCCGTCCATCTCCCAATCACATTTTGATGCATTAGTAGCTACTTCAAGTGAAGTTTCAGATTCAGAAGAAATATCTTTATAAAACAATTCAGTTCCCAATTCCGTTTTTTGTGAAAACAATATTCGGGAGCCGTCCCTTGACCACTTGACCTCAAGTCCGTCTTTCGAGTTCAGTATTTTTTTAATCTCTCCAGCCATAGACAAGCTATATAATTCGGACCCATTCTTGGCGCCTGTTTTAAAATAGATTAAATCTTCCGATGACCAGTAAACCTCCGCATTTTCCAAACGGCTCGATAAGATTTTTTTGAAAGAACTTCCGTCAGGTTGTGATATGAAAAAACCCTGCGAGCCGTCTTTACTTCCAAAATAAGTGATCCGGCTTCCGTCCGGAGAAAAGGCAAGAGATTTAATAGCAGTTCCGAGATTGACAGAAGTTTTTGTCTTGTAGTTATAGTATCTGTAATAATCTCCGCTTGGATGATAAAAAAGTGAGATGACCTCTTTTCTTGACGGTGACCAAGAAGTTTTTATCAGATTCGGCAGAGCAACTTCAGAGACCAGTTTCTCTTGCACGTCTCTTGTTGTGGTCTCAAAAACCCGACCCGTGTCTTTCTCGTAATAAATTACGCTGTCTTTATCTTTGGATAAGACCGGCGAAGCGACACTCCTCGGGCTTAAAAGCCTCAAGTCTTCTTGTCCCCTAAGCAAGGCTTCGGGGCCGGGGTGATTACTAGAAGTTTGGTCGCTGAATTTGTCCAGGATATTACCGGTCGATGTCGATTCGGGGCTTTTGTAAAAATCATTTTGACTTATTAAATATCCGGCTAAAAAAGCGGTAAAAGTTATAGATAGGACAGTTAGGGTGGTTAAAAGTTTTTGATTCATTTCTTATTCTTATTCTACTATGTATTTTGTAATTCTGGAATCTGCTCGGCTATTTCTCCAGCGGTTTCTCTGGCATTCTGGTAGGATTTTTTTTCGTCGCGATAGCTTAAATAAATACCCAACAAAACCCATGGGAACACCGCTAAAAAAGGTATAAGGTTGGCCACTCCTGCTGATGCGAATTTGAATAAGGGATTTCTTCTTACTAGACGGGAGCTAATTCTAATGCGAGCGGCAAAACGTTTAGTTCCAAAGCGTCTTGCTATCTTAGCCGCCTGAAATGCTCGTCTTTCAATGTGGGCAAGATTGGCAGTGACTGCCTCAACCATTTCTTCTGCTTTGCCCGCATAGTCACCGGCTCTTTTTTGTTTTGTATTGGTAAACCAGAAAATCAAGAAAATAACGAATGTTAGAAACAGAGCAACTGGCTTACTGACCACTATACCGATGCCTATCAGATCTAAAAAGTCAGTACTTTCGGTTATTAATCCAAGAAGAGAAACAATACTATACTTAGCATAAGAAGGGTGGCCATACTTGGCACCCTCATTGTGGAAATCAATAAGCTGTTGTTCTGTTTGATAATATTCCCTTTGGTCGGCTAATTGATTCGCAATATCTTCATCTCCTAATTCTTCTTCAAATTCAGGCATTGTCGTTGGTCGTAAGTTGTTGGTTACCCTCTTAGTTTAGCCCACTCTTCTTTGGCCTTCTCTATCTCAAGTATCTGGCGTGGGTCAGAAGTAATTATCTGGTCTTCAGCGTAAGAAGCAACAACGCGGATGCCGATATGGTTTTGTCCTAAAAAGAATAATCCAAAACCTACACGCGCTTCCAGTAGGTAGTATTTTTCGGCATCAGTAAGGTTGAATGTCTGTTTGACCACCTCAATTGATGATGGCGACTGTTTCATAAGGACTTGAATAGAAGAGTTGCTTAAGATTGTTTTTCCTTGAGGCGATGCCAAAAAATCAGGAATATCTTGAGAGATTGTAATAAGTCCGGCATAGTATTTTCTGGCCCTTTTGGCAATATTTGAAAGGAAGTTGGCTCCTAACTCATATTTCATTAGCCACCAGGCTTCATCAACGACAAGAATGCGCTGCTTAAGTGTCCTTCTGATAGTTACCCACATAAAATTCAAGATCAGATACATGGCTATTGGTCTTAATTCCTCCTCCATTTCTCTGATGCTGAATACAACGATCCGGTTGTCTAAAGAGACGTTGGTGGGCTTGTTTAAAAATCCGGCGAATGTTCCTTGGGTGTATTTTTTTAGTCTTATAGCCATCGATTCTGCCCCAGTAAGACCTTCCATTATATTTTGGAGATCAGAAAGCAAGGGAGGTGCTAATTTAGAGAAATCTAATTCTGGAGTTATGTCTTTGATGGCGTATGTTTGAATTAGCGCTTCATCCAATATTGCGGCTTCTTCGGGAGTTAGTTCGCCGAGGATAAGTCGCAAAAGCCCAGTTAGGTCTAGAATATGGGATTTGAAAACATCCGCTGGCGACTCGTCAGGTTTTGGTATTGGAAGGTCAAATGGATTGATGTGCTGGTCGGAATTGACCGAAATTTTTATTGAGGAACCTCCGATAGTGTCTGAAAGGTACTTATATTCGTTTTCAGGATCAATAATCAAAACTTGAGTGCCAAAAATTAAACTTCGTAATATTTCGAGCTTTACAGTATAGCTTTTCCCCCCGCCGGATTTGCCAAATACAACGGAGTTGTAGTTTTCAAGTTGAAATCTGTCAAAAAGCACCAGCGAATTGTTGTGAGTGTTTATGCCATAAAGAATTCCCGAGTCGGAGGTCAGGTCGAAAGAAACGAATGGAAACAAGGAAGAAAGTGGTTCGGTGTTTAAAGAAGTATGAACATTGAGATGGTCGTCGTTGATGGGTAGAGTGGAATTGAAACCCTCACTCATTCTGAAAATAGCCGGTTTTGGAAAAACCAATTGATACTCAAGCAGCCCCTTAATTTTGTTTTCGGTTTCATCCAGTTCTTTTAAGCTGTTTTCGTAAATAGTTATATAAACTCCCAGTTCAAAAAACTTGTCGGTTCCCTGTTGAAGCTTGTCTCTAAGCGTTTCAATATCCTGAATACCTGTTTCCAGCATTGGATCCCGAACCTTGCCCCTAGAAGCCTCTTCCATGGCTTGTGATTCAAGCCGAGCCAGCTGATCTCTTAATTGTTTTAAAACCGTAGCGGTATTTTTGGGGAGAATAAACACAGAAATATCCAAAACCCGATCGAGGTTTATTATCGGCGAGAACCAGTTGGTTTGAAGGTAGCGCGGATAGGTCGCAAGAAATATTGTGCGGGCGTATTTATCGCCTATCTGAAAATAGTTGGGTGAAACACTGAAAGCCGAAGGGGCAAATAATTCGTCTAATTTTTTTGGCTGCTCGTTCATTGTTGTTGGTTGTTGGTCGCAGGTTGTTGGCTCATCTTATTTCCAGGGTTATATAATCCGTAAAAAAGATTCATCAGGTCGTCTTCTTTAAGGGTTTTTGCTTTAAGTCCCATTCCGACCAAGCCGTCGAAAATCAGTTCTGTTCTTTGAAGGAGCTGACTCTTGTAAGTTTCCAATTGTTCCGGTGTCAATTCTTTCACGACCGTCGACGGTTTAAAAATGCTTTTAACACTCTGCATCACCCCTGATTTCGACGGTGCTTCAAAAACATAAAACGGCACGATGATATAGAATTTTTTCGACATAATATTGGAAAGATCAGAAAGTTCGGTAATAAATTTGGAATATTCCTCCGCTTGTATTTTTAGAAGTTCGTTGGCCAGGGTATTAAAAGATTGGTCAATCAGTTTGAGATATTCGTCTATGTTTAGTTTTCGGGAATGGATCACTATCTGAAGCGGGAAGTCTATTGAATTTACAAAACGCTGAAAATTCTGAAGGATTGCAATTTGCTCTCCTTCCGACCGGAGTTCAAAATTTATTGCCGATACTTCAATTACGGACCTTAAAGACCCGTTCTTTAGGAGAACGATGTTATCCATTATATTTGCTATCTCCACTAATTGTTTGGTGGAAACTACGGCCATTTTATTTTATATAATCTTTAATATTTTCGGACTCTTTTTGAAATACGTATTTTTTGGGATTTGTTAAATAAGAAATACCATAGCTGGCATAAACAATGAGAGGGACACCGTCTATTTTTAAGAAAGCTAAAGCCAAGAAAATCCCGACTATGGGTATCGCAAAGATAAAAAACAAAGCGCCCCTAACCACCATGTAAAGCAAGAACACAAAAGCCGTTCCGCCTGCAATCCACAAAAACTGCTGGAGCGTGAAAGGCCCCACGATCTTAGTCTCTGTCTCAATGAATTGTGGCAGTTGAAAGCGCATTTATTTATTTCTTAAGTCAACTATATTGTTTCTATTTATGTCGGGTCCTATTTTTAGATCGGGTTTTTCGGATGGTTTTGGAATCTGGGGTTGTGGAGGCATGGTCGGCCTATCTGCTCTTTCAGGGGTTCTCGCGGTTTGTAATTTTTTGATGTCTTCAATCGCCGAACTCAAGAGATCATTTGCGATTTTATTTGCAATTTGTATCGACGCATTTTGGCCGAGATTTAATTTTGATGATATTAAATCAGACATTGAATTTAAGGGGGCATCTCCTAGAAGAATGTCACGAATTATTCTAGTAAGCTCTGTTATTTGTCCTCTGGTTAAATTAAAACTTAATCCAAGCCCTTCTTCAATAAACTCCGCTGTTGATGAATCCATCAGGACGTCTTTGATAGATTCAGACAGGGAAAGGACCTTTTCTGTATATTCTGTAAAATAATTTTTGGGTTTGGAATCAGAAAAATCCACATTGAATGGTGTTGCATAGCCTGATTCTTCTTGTTTGTTTGAAATTTCGTCCATGTAAGCTTGTTGTTTATAGTGGTGACGTTGGCGCCGTTGGAGGAATTCTCCCCCCCGTCATAACCCCGGTAGTAGTTGGGCTACTCAATATCACCGTGTCTAATATTTCAAGTTTTTTGTCACCACCAGCAGTATCAAGCAGGGCTCTTTCTAAGCGGTTAACATAATTTTTTCTGGCCTGGCCTTTTAATTGTGAAATATAAAGTTTCATAGCTTCTCTGAATTCTGGGCTAGTTTCCCAGGTATCCTTTTTTATGTTGGCAGTATCCTTCATGTCACCACTTTTTAGAAAACTTCCAAACACATGGGTCTTTAATTGGAATTCGTTTGCGGGTCTTACTGGGTGTGCGGGATCTGTAGTATATGCTTTTTCAAATCCATCCTCTACATCTGTTCTAAGGTCTGGGTTGCGGGCACCATCGGAGTTATAGCCCACAGCAAAGCTGGGATTTATTTTACCGATCTCCTTTAGAAATGCTTTGCCTTCTGCTGTAGTGTGACCACCAAATACACCTAATCCAGCTTCGATCTGGGGATCCTTCAGTCCAGACATAGCTTTTGTGTCAGTCTGAACATATCGAAACATCTCTCTTCTGGCGGCAACACTACCCCTTAATGATGTATAATCGTAAGGAATCCCTGTTGTGGGATCTGTTCCTCTTTCGGCCGCTGCTATTCTTGCTAAATCAGAGCCCTTCATCTTAGAAAATTTTGAAGCACTAGCAGTTTTGGTAAAATCTTCAGCGGCGAGAGGATTTTTAGATAATTGAGTAAGGGTTGAAGTGAATGTATCGTTGTCTAATTGTCCGATCTTAGCAGCTAATTTTCTATAAGCAAATCCTCTTGGATCTGTGGCATCAAGTTGTTTGGCTCTGCTTATTATTTCTGCTTCTGTTATTTGACCGTTTTGATATTGACGTTCAAAATCAGCGTAGTCCTTGCCAGCTCGGTCAACAAAGGCTTTTTGGTTTCTTGTCTCTGCTCCTCTAACCCCAAACCTCTGGGCGAAGCCCCCTGTTTGCTGTTCTAATCCATATTTACCTCCATATAAAACTCCGAGTTTTCCTGGCAAACCCTCCTCTTTAACTTGTTCTAATCTCTGTTGTGCGGCTCCTCCTGCTGCCGTTAATCCTAATCGTCTTGCCGCTATTCCTCGTGACCACTTGGCAATTCCTACTACCCCGGTGCCGGAGAACATAGAGGCCTTCATTGCTACTATCGTTCCCCCGATTAGGAAAACACCGGATAAAATGTAGAAGAATAAAATTTGAAGAGTAAATGAACTTCCACCGAGATGTTGATTGGCTGTTTGAGCCGCTATTTTAGAAAGCACATCGCCTTGGTTTTGTAAAAAGTAGAGTCCGAAATAAAGAAAAAATAAAAATATAGGCAGGAACATATTCCACCCGATAAAGGTACTCCACCATTTTCTGAATGTCACCTGTCCGGCTGGAAACATGTTTAAAATCCAGGCGATCGGAGAAACAACAAGCAGGGCCCATAAGATAGGGATTCTTATTAAAGCAAACAGAAACGCTGTTAGCAGGCTGAACGCAAATGTAAAAAGAAGAACAATAGAGAAAATCAGGGTTATTATTGTTCCGAATACTGCACTGTCTAGGGTATTAGCAACCGTATTGGCAGAAATTTGATCCGCTCTAATGGGGAGGCTGTTTACTAACCCTTGGCCCAATCGGTTGGACATGTCTCCAATAGAAACGAGAAAAGTGTTGCTTAATACTTGGGTACCTTGAATAACCATAACTCCAAGAACTAAGCTAAAATTTATAAGAAGCGCTGTTAATAGAAACCTTCCGAATAATGTCCGGGCGTTATATTTTGCTGCTCCCGGAAGGATGTCAAAGATAGTCGCAAAAGCCATCATTATAAGGGCAACAATAAAAAACATATTGGCAAAATCTCTCATTATTTTCCAACTGCTGTCTATCACCGCCAACCCCCCTGATGGATAAACTGGTATATTGATCACATAGTAGAGGCCGGTGGCGAGTAAGGAAATAATTTTTCCGACAGATGAAAAAATAAAATAAAGAAACCAACCGAATACGGTTGTTATTGCACCCGTGGCTATAGAACCTATTCCAAACATGCCTACCGCCGCCTCGGCCGGATGAATGGGCAATAAAATCAAAATAACCGCAAAAAGAATTGCGAGGAAATATTTTTTAAATTTTCCGTGTGTCCAATTCATTTTGTTCAATTCTTTGTATCAGTACCTGCCCGTGACGGTGTTTCCGTATCGCCATCGCTTACTGGTGGAGGTGTGTCCGCATTGTCATTGTCTGTCGGCAGTGGAAAATTGTCAGGATTAAATTCACCAATTTGGGGCGATAAGTAGTCCCCCTCTTTAGAATTGCTAAAGTTATTCAGTCGGTTGAGGAGTACCGTAACAGCCGTGCTTAACAATTCATTGACTTCGTCTGCGCTTATAACAATATCCAGTTCTGATTTTATTGACGCTGCGACACTTTCGGCAATGATATCTCCGGGGGTTTGTATGTCTTTGTACTCCAAACACTTACCCTTTGCATCTTTTGTCTTGCAGCTACTACTTGCATCTTTTCCGCTTTTACCAGTAAATCCCTTGTTGGCAGTTACTTGATTTAAATCAGCCGATTCTTCCAAGGTTCTTTGTTTAGCGGCTTCATCTAATGCTCCTAATAAGGCTCCATAGTAATTGTTTTGAGGTTCAAGCATTCTTGACCAGGCCTGCCAACCGCCGTTTCCGGAAAAATCTTTCTGATAATCCGCCATACTAAAGTTTGAAGGCATGGTGCAATTAGTCTGGAGAGCATAAGGATCAAAATTGCCAGTTCTGGTGTTTTTAGGCAGAGGGGATCTTTTTGTTGCTCCGAATAACCCCTTGAGATCATTACTGAAATAATCGCACAATTTAGTGTTTGACAGCATTGCTCTGAATATTCCTTCGCCTCTGTATTGAGCGTCGGTTTGAAAAATTCTCCAGTTTCTAACATAGGCCGGACCTCCGTTTCTGCCGCTGGTTCTGGCTAGACTGTTTATGTTTACATTTAAATAGTTAAGTATTTCTATCGCCGCGCATCGTGTTTCAACGTCCTGACTATATTCTTTGGATTTGTAGGTTTTTAAAAGACTTTCGTCATAGACAGGCACGCTACCCCCCCCCTCTCCACCCCCTAAAAATTTTCCTATTCCTGGTATTTTGCTTGTTAGCCCTGTTAACTTGCCTATTCCAGCGTTTATTTTTTCGCTCAAAAAAGGACTTGCTTTACCTGCCACTACGCATCCAGAGAAACTTACTCCGCCTTTTATAATGTCGCCTATGGCCGCACTAGCAGGTTTTTGGGGCAGTAAAAAGAAAAATAATAAGCTTACAGCAAGTAAGATTTGAAAGATTTTGGTTGAAAGTTTTTTCATTTTCCAAAAAAAGTTGATCCGATATCCAATCCTTCTGATTTTATTTTGTCCGAGTATGCTTCAATAAGATCCGGAACTATATCAAAAAAACCGACTAATTTGTCCATTGCAATCACGGCTCTTACGGGGTCGATTTTTCCATTTGAAATAGCTAGGTCAGTTTCCGATAGGTCGCTAAAGAGTTTTAACAGTCCGACATGATTGAGTTCCCAATTTTTAGGGGTGGGGATTTTTAATCCGGATTGGTAATAATTATTATATTTTTGTGACTGATTTTTGAAAAAATTTGCATATTCGTCTTCAAATCCTGTTTTACCGGCCACGTTAAGGTTTTTTGAAACCATGTAAATCTCTGAAAGGTAGGCAGACAAGAGATTCTCAAACAAGGGAGAAACTTCTTTGATGTATTTTTCCTGGTTCTCTTTGCTTGGACCGGCGATTTGTAGTTGATCGATATTTATTTTAGGGCTTAAGCTTTTAACAGCGTCATCCATAACGGCAAGGGCCATATCATTTAAGGATTTATCATAATTGGGATTATCCGGCCGAAGAGATCCTTCATATAGTCCGGATAGGGTTAATTTGGATAATTTTTCGGTCAAGTTGCCGCTATCCATAATGTCGTTGGGGCTTGGAATTAGAGGATCGTGGCCGGAGGCAACTTCTTCTCCGTCTTTAAAACCATCGCTATCGGTGTCGGGATTTTGAAAGTCGGTGTTCCAGTAGGATTCTTCGCGGTTGTCCAAGCCGTCATGATCCGCGTCAACATCAGGGTTTGGTAAAGGGTTTTCTATGCCCATAGCCGCAAAAGGAGCAGGTTTGTCGCTTAAAGAATTGAATACGCTATAAACCGAAAACAGAGCAATCAATGCCAAAAAACCGACAAAAAATTTGATTTTGTTTGCCATTTCTATGCTTTATTATAACACTTTTAAAGCAACTAGGGGGTGTTGATATTAGTTCAGTCGAATATGAAAATAAATTTAGAAAAGAGAAGTACCCGTCATCTTTATAATTGTTCCGCCAGCCCCGGCTGGAAAACAAGCTGGTGGAATGCCGACAAGACACTCTCTTCTTCCGAGAGAAGTGCCAAGAACCCAGCTCGGCGGAAGTAGTTTGTAGAATTTATATAATGTGCTTATTCCTGGTATGTAAATAAAACTTCCTTCTTTTGGGGGACCGACGGTTATTTTAAGCATAGTGGGAGGAACGCTGCAGGTACAGGGAATTATCAAGATTATTCTTCCTCCGAATATTCCGCCTGTAGGGTTTGAAAAGGTCAAAGCCACTGCTGCAATGGGAGTAATTAAAACCCAGGAAATTATAAACAAAATAGCTAGAAGCCTCATAATTTAATTATACCTTAGATGTGATTTTTAACCAATCTTCCAATGACAGTTCCTCTGGACGCAACTCTAATTTGACACCGGCTTTATTTAATATTTCAGGGCCGATAGTATTTTTGAGCTGCTTTCTTTTTCCGGCGAATGCCTTTTTGGCAAGTATAAGTACTTTTTCATTATTTTTTATACCTAGCCCCTCTTTGGGCTTCATCTTAATGATTGCCGAATCCACTTTTGGGATTGGGCGGAAACTTCCTTTAGAAATGTATCCGATAATTTTAGGTTCGGCATAAAGCTGAATTGATAAAGCGAGTAAGTTCATATCAGGCGGCTTGGCAACGATTCTTTGAGCGACTTCTTTCTGAATTGTCAGAACCATCAATTTTGGTTTTGGCCACCTTTCAAATATTGTCTTGAGTAAATGAGAGGTTATGTAGTAAGGAATATTACCCGCTACTTTGTAGTGGGAATTTCTAATTTCTAATTTCAAATTCCTAAACAATTCATTAATATCCAATTTCAAAATATCGCCTTCAATAAATTTAACTGCGGGAAATTCTTTTTCTAAATCTTCAATAAGCCGGTGATCTTTTTCTACGGCAATAACTCGTCCGGCTTTTTCAGAAAGAAGTCTGGTTAGATTTCCTGTTCCAGGACCCACTTCTAAAATGGTGTCATCTTTATTTAATTCCGCTGCATCGACTATTTTTTCCAATATACCGGCATTTATTAAAAAGTTTTGGCCGAGAGTTTTTTTTGGAGTAATTTCCATATCTAATATTCTATGACATCGTCTTCAAAATAATTATCTACAAACAATGGCTGGATCTTCAAAACTTCTTGGGGCATTTCGTAAATAAATCGAGAGGGCAGATTCGCTTCTGTTCGGCCGAAAATATTTCGATATTTTGCATGCGTCATGATTAAACGGTCTTTTGCTCGAGTGATGGCTACATAGCAAAGACGTCTTTCCTCTTCTAATTCTAGCGGCACCAATGTGGCTCGGCTATGAGGGAAAAGACCTTCTTCCATTCCGGCGATAAAAACAATCGGAAATTCCAAACCTTTTGATGAGTGGATTGTCATAAGAGTGACCCTGTTGGCCGCATCTTTGAGCTTGTCTGTTTCTTGAAGTAAAGAGATCTCTTCTAGGAATTTTTCTATCCCCTCTCCACCCCCCAGCGCATCGTATTTTTTAGAGACGGTTAAAAGTTCTTTAAGATTTTCCATTTTGTCTGCAGTGTTGTCATAGAGTTCTTTTTTTGCGACCAAACTTTCAAGATAATCTTCATAGCCCACTCTTTTTATTACATATTTTATAATTGAGGTTAGATTCTTGTCGTCTTTTTTATCCGACAAATCAGTTAAAAGTTTTTTGAACTCTGTTAAAGACTTAGCTTGCTTGGTATCTCCTCTTTCTTTGGCCAACACTCCGATTGACCGAACAATATCAATTTCTGGGGTTGCTATAATTTTATTAAAAGTTGTTTCCCCGATACCTCTTGTCGGTACATTGTAAATTCTTTCAAAACTTATTAAATCAGTCGGATTTACCATGAATTTAAGATAGGAAAGGATATCTTTAATCTCTTTTCTTTCATAAAATCTTATTCCACCAATGATTTGATATGGAAAGCCCCGAGTGATCAGTGCTTCTTCGATGGCTCTTGATTGGGCATGGGTTCGATACAAAATTGTGAAATCCTGAATTTTGTAACCCGATTCCAGGAGCCCGTCCATTTGGTCGGTTATAAATTCAGCCTCGGCTCGTTCATTCAGGGTTTCTCTGACATGAATTTTCTCTCCTTGGGTGTTTTCGGTCCATAATTCTTTTGGAACTTGAGTTTGATTTTTTGATATTATGTTTTGAGCCGCAGCCAGAATGGTTTTAGTGGAACGGTAGTTTTGTTCAAGAAAAATAACTTTAGCATCGGGGTAATCTTTTTGAAAATTTAAAATATTCCGAATATCG
The DNA here is from genome assembly GCA_001794055.1 of Candidatus Yanofskybacteria bacterium RIFCSPHIGHO2_01_FULL_41_26. Lineage (GTDB taxonomy): Bacteria > Patescibacteriota > Minisyncoccia > 2-02-FULL-40-12 > GWA2-44-9 > 2-01-FULL-41-26. The sequence continues at coordinate 112,567 of MGJB01000017.1, forward strand.
GCGTCGCGGAAAGCATAGATTGATTGGGCATCATCACCTATGGCAAAAATGTTTCTGTTTTTAGCTGACAGAAGTTTTATTAGAGTATACTGGTCATGGCTAGTGTCCTGGTACTCATCTACAAGGATATATTTCCAGAAATTCTGATATTTTTCCAAGATGTTTGGGTTTCGTTTGAATATTTTAACGGTTAAGACGATCAAATCATCAAAATCTAAACCATTCATCTTTTTTAATTCGGCCTGGTAGTTATTGTAGACTCGTGAAACAATTTTAGTAAAAAATTCAGCGGGGTTATAGTTTTCAGGAAATATCAAATCGGTTTTAAGCTTGGAAATCTTGTTCAGGATAAGTTTTGGATTATATTTTTTTGGATCTATTTCCAAGTTAGCCATCACTTTTTTGATTAGGCTTAATTGATCATTGGTATCAAAAATTGAAAAGTTTGATTTATATCCCAAGATTGGGATTTCTTTTCTCAATATCCTCAAACAAACCGAGTGAAAAGTACCCATCATCGGCATAGCCGACAGTCGGCCAGAGATTAAACCTTTATTAAATTGAGGTTTAACCTCAAGGAGGTGAGAAATGCGCTCCCTCATTTCATTAGCCGCTTTATTCGTAAATGTTATGGATAAGATACTTCCCGGTCTTATTCCTTGAGAAATTAAATAAGCCACCCGATGGGTCAAACAGCGGGTTTTACCTGACCCAGGGCCTGAAATAACTAAAACCGGGCCGTCAATTACTTTGACGGCCTCGATTTGTTTGTCGTTTAGATCGTAGAAAATTTTATTCATTATATTTATTTTTTCAGAGGACTTAGGCTAAAAATATTTTTTGGCCGTTTTTCTTGCAATAATAACGGCAATCATAGTGAGAGTGCTTACAAGTACAGGAAACCATACTTGGGAAAACCATGGCACGGGAATTAAAAACAGAACGTCCGGAGTTAATAGTGATGACGGCCAACGAACTGTGGCCCATAAACCAACATAGTAAAAGATGTCCCAAATAGCAAAAGTCCAGAGAAATATCGCCCAACGCTCTCGTAAATATTTAACTGCTACTAGAGCTACGCTAAGTAGCATGATCATAGTAGCGGTTTCTCGAAAAAATTCTACAGCCAACAAGCTCCTTGGCAATTCGCTAAGTATTTGAGCTTGTTGGTAGATATCGGCAGAAAGCCTAGCAACATCTGAAAGTGTCCCGCCATGTCCGGGGAGAAGCCCCACTGCGGCACGGAGATAAATTACAACCGATGCTTCAACAAACCCAAATGCGACTCCAAACAAGCCGGACACGATGAGTGTCCATTTTGATATTGTAAGTCCTTCTTTTTTCCATAAATATAGTGCGATAAATGGAACACCAAGCAGTAGGTTTACCCACCAAGGTTGTGCAAAAAGTTGGAACTCATTCATAAGTTAGAATTCAATTTTTCTGAAATGGTGGTGTTTGTTTGAAAAAGTCAGAACCCATTTTGCGGAAAATCCTGAAAACCAATGCGGGCTCGGCAGGGCGAAACAATTTGTCTGGGGGAATGGATTCGCCCTGCCTCGGCTGATTTCCCGCCCGCAGGAGGGGTCTGGGG
>MGJB01000018.1 GCA_001794055.1 Candidatus Yanofskybacteria bacterium RIFCSPHIGHO2_01_FULL_41_26
CATACCTCTATTCTACAAGTGTTCGGATTCATTACGGAATGAATGTCAGTCATGCGAAACGTAGTCAAGCTCTTTCTCAAGGTGGTCGTTTGTACGCCGATGACCATGTTCTCGGTGGCGACCCTTGTTGCCGTCTCGGTCATCGCCTGGCAGTCGGCTCTCAAGCCGCTGCTGTTCCAGTTCGATCAGATCGACTGGTCCAGGACATTCGTGTTTTGGTTCGGCGGCCCCGGCCTGCTCATCGGTATCGCAATCTCGATGGTCGCAATGGCCATTGCCGGAATTGCGGTCAACGGTTGGGGATTGACCGTTGTTGGCATAACGATGGTCGACGAGATCTAGTTGCCCATTCGGTAAGCCAGTCCTTCATTCAAGTGAAGGGCTGGCTACATCGGGTGGGTTTTTGATTTTTAATGCACCTTACTCTTATGAAAACAAATAAGGTGTTCCAACTTCACAGAAAATAAAAAAGGCCCGCGTCACTCCTGACGCTCGCCGACGCGGGCCTTTTTTATTACTAAAAAGCGCAGCCTCATTGTTTTTCTGTCATTTGACGAATCGAGGAGAGAGCTGAAAGTAGCAAGAGTTATAGATTCCAAAATAATAGGTCGAGCGCCGAGCATCTTGCGAGGAGGCAAGCGTGGGTTACCTGTTATTTTGGCTTAATCTATACTTGCCATCTTGAAGCGAATGACGAGATGAGGATTATGACCAGAAAAATGATGAGGCGGAGCGACTATCTTACTATTTCAATCGCCTTATCTAATTGAGCGTCTTTGCCAGGAGTGCCGATTTCTATTTTACCTTCTTCTTTGAGGTCTTCTTCTTTGAATTTAACCTCAATATCAGCTTCTATGCCTTTGTCCGATATTGAAATTCCCGCCGGAGTTAGCCATTTGGCGACGGTAACTTTCAACGATGAACCATCGCCATAATTTTGAAGTTCCTGGACAGAACCTTTTCCAAAACTTTTCTCTCCTACTATTTTAATTCCCCGATTATCATGTAAAGCTCCAGCCAAAATCTCCGATGCTGATGCCGAACCGCTATTCATTAAAATGACTGTTGAGTATTTCTTTAATAAAGCATTGCCATCGCTTCGAAATTCATTTTTTGTACCATCTCTTAACACCTCGCCGACCACGACCTGATTTTTATCCAAGAACCACCCGGCTAGATTTATAGCCGAATCTAACAGTCCACCGGGGTTGTTTCGAAGATCAACTATCAGGCCGTTTGCGCTAGATTTAAGTATTTCCTCGGCTACTTTTTTGAATTCCGAATCTATCGTTTGATTAAAAGAATAAATTTGTACGTAAGCGATTTTTTTGCCTCCGCCAGCTGGCGGATTGTCAACAAGTTTCCATTCAATGGTCGGTATTTTTATGGCACCTCGGACAAGTTCAATATCTCGAGTGATGCTATTTTGTATGGTTAAAACGACTTTTGTTCCTCTTTTGCCCCTTATTAGATAAACTGCTTCTTCAATAGATAGATCTATTGTTGTTTTGCCGTCTATTTTTAATATTTTATCCCCTGCCCCAATTCCAGCCTTAAAAGCAGGAGTATCTTTGATGGGAGCTATGACTGTAAGAATATTATTTCTCTTTCCTATCTCAATGCCAACACCGCCAAAACTTCCTGATATTTCTTCCTGGAATTTTTTGCTTGGAACCGGTTCAAGAAAAACAGTATAAGGATCGCCAACACTGTTGACCAGTCCGCTGACGGCTCCGTAAAGAATTTTTTGAGGATCTACCTTACCCTTGTCAACATATTTGGCGCTAAGATCGTTATATACTTTCCAAAAGAGAGAAAAATCAATATTTTCTTGTTTTCCTGGATCAAGATTAACAAGGTTTTTGATTACATTTGAAGAGTTTGTTGTCTTTATATCTCGGAACCAAAAACCGCCCAAAAAACCAAGGGCTAAAGAAATTATTATTGAGATGAGGAATATTTTTCGATTAAGCGCACTCATTGGTTGAATGATTTTCAGAACTTTTTAAAAATCCCCACTTAAACAAGTATTTAAACCCGTCTTTGATGTGCTGTTGAGACTGACGGTTCACAAAAGCATCAATTAGCCATGAATTTTTTTTTGAAATACGTCTGTGATAATGATATATCTTGGCCAACGGGCAGTAAACTACCTTATAACCATTTTCCCAGAAACGCTTAGCCCAGTCAACATCGCTGAAATACAAAAAAAACTTTTCATCCATAAATCCAACCCTATTGATTGCTTCACGCTTTACCATGAGGGCGGAACCCATGAGCCAGTCGACCTGTTGAACATCGGATAGGTCCTTATCTTTAAGAAGGAACTTTTTTAGGACCCTTTTGTTAAATGGAAGGTATCCTACTCGGCGGTAGCCAATAGTGATTGCGTTATAAAATCCGAAACAAGATTGTTGGGGCGTGCCATCAAAATTAAGGAGCTGGGGTCCAGCCAATCCGACATCTTGATTTTTTTTCATATAATTCAGCAGCGTTTCGATAGAGTTTTTAAGAGGAACAATGTCTGGATTTAAAACAAGAACATAATCTCCGGCGCTTTGCTTTATTCCCTCGTTAACCCCTTTTGAGTAGCCGATGTTTTCTTTAAACGACACTAATTTTATCGAAGGAAATTCTTCTAAAACTATATTCTGGGTTTCAATTTCAGATGAAATATCCATTACTAAAATTTCATATTTCAATTCGGAACTCAAAGTACGCTCAAGTGATTTTAAGCACAATCTCAATAAAGCCGGATTTTTATAATTTACTATAATAATGGAAAGCATGAGTTAGTTCAGGTTGGCCTGAAAGAGTTGTTTTATTTGCGTAAAATTGTCGCCTTGAGGCAGAAGAATGTAGGATCCAGTGGTGCGGGATTCGTAAAGAAGATTATCGGTGGTTATGGTGTATTTTTTAATTTTTTCGGCAGAACTGATCTCTTTAGACAAGCTAAGCAACTCTGTGGCGTTCCAGATGTTTAAATCGGTTTTTATATTCGAGCGGATGCTATTAAGGATAGACAAAGTTTTAATGGGATCGGACCAGAAATTAAGTTTCGTAAGCTTGTCTTTCAAGGCGAAGACAACTTCCTGCTGGCGTCTGGACCTGTCAAAATCACTGGACGAGAATCTTGAACGGGCGTAGTAAAGAGCGTTTTTACCGTCCAAATGATTTGGTCCGGCTGGCAAGGAGAATTTATATCCCCACTGCTGTGATTCTTCAAAGGGTTGTGCAAGAATAATATCTATTCCATCAACTTGGTCTATTATTTTTTCAAAAGAAGAAAAATCCAGAATCACCGCTTTGTCTATATAGACTCCGGTTATTTTAGAAACCAACTCTTTGGTAAAGTTAATCCCGTTGTCTTTTTTGTAATGGCCAAATTCATAGGCGGTGTTTATTTTGTTTTTTTTATTTTTATCTATTTTTACGTAAAGGTCGCGAGGGATTGATATCATGGAGACTTTTTTGGTTGTTTTATCGTAACTTAGGACCATTATTGAATCGGTGAGCAGGGGTCCGCCATCGGAAGCATCAGGATCGTCCTCTCCTCTTAAACCCATCACTAATACATCAAACCGATCCGGTTCTTGAACGGGCATTATGTAATCAGGGTCGATCGGTTCTGAAATAAAGTTAAAAACACTGGCCATCTTTTGCCAAAAATGAACTGGTTCCTCCCAAAAATATCCGCCGATAATTAAAACTAAGACCAAAATAATAACGCTGAAGCGTTTTTTATTAAATCTCGGTCTCTCATTAAAGTCGGCCTGGATGAAATTATGTTGATTGTTCAGGTAAACCATTCCCTTAAGATGTTTATTGTATAATCATTTTTGATAATTGTAAAGCGAAAAATACCACCATAACAATTACTAGTATTTGGAGTATTCGCCAGCTAATTTCTGAAGCAGGAATCTGTCTTTCTTCATGAATGTTTGTAAGCATTAAAGAACGCATCTCATTAACATCCATGCGGGCGCGTTTCATTATGGTGTGTCTGCGCCTGATCATTCGCGGTAAAAGAAGCAGAAACCTCCCCCACTCCAGAAGCACTTTCTGTTCAAAAAGTCCCGCATAACCCTGGACATTTATCTCTCTTATTATTATTGCCGGGAGGTCCAGCAGAATGTTACGCAGATAATCGTTTTTAATTACAGTAAAGCGTGTGTTGGACCAATCCAGACGTCGTTTATGAATCGGGATCTGCCGTCTTAATTTTCGGCGGTGAACATAATCAGAAAGCAAATCGGTAGTTATGTTGCCTTTGGTTGTTGAACGATCGTGCCAGGCAATGATTTCGGGTGAATAAATTTGTTTATGTCCGAAAAGGGTCATACGCCACGCAAGATCAAGGTCGTCTCCATACCAAAAATAGTCAGGATCCCAAATCCAGCCGCTAGTTTTACAATCTTCCAATGCGGTCCGCCGGAAGAATGGAACTGCACCCTCAACCCCGAAGATAACCTGTTGTCTTGAAAAGGCGGGCCCATCTTGTTTACCATGGCCGATGTTTATCACTTTTCGTTCTCGCGTCAGAGCAAAACCGCAGGTGTCAATAATTGAACGTTGTGGGTCGTAAGTTGTAGGTTGTAGGTCACGCAAATTATATTGATATATTTTGGCCTGAACAGCGCCTACTCCTGGATCGGCCTCACAAATTGCAACTGCTCTCTCGACAAAATTCTTGTCAATCATAACGTCAACCGAAACGGATAAAATATATTTTCCGGAGGAGTATTTTAATAATTCTTCCTGTCCTGGCCACATGCCCAGATTTGTTTTGCCTTCAAGCAAAACAAATTTTGACCATAGTTTGTCATCTATAGTCGATAGCCAATCCTTAATAATTTTAATTGTGTCATCTGTTGAGCCATTATCTAAGATGTTTAATTCAACCAAATTGTGTGGATATGTTTGCGCTAAAATCGCATCCAAACAATGGCGGATATATTTTTCGCCGTTTATAACAACTATGTTAATTGTGACTAACGCGTTATTCATGTTTGGTTAGAACTAAGGCGATGGTCGTCACAAAAATCAGAAACGTCCTTTCGTCAAAAAGAGCTACATCAGTTAAACCATAAACCAAAACCCAGGGAATAAAAATTAAAGCCGCACCGTTATAAACAATTATTTCACGATCTTTTGAGGAAACAAAGTTGTTATATATCTTCTGCACTAAAAGCCACAAAAACCATAAAGCAAAAATCAGGGCCGGGGTTCCCATCTCGGCGGCGATTTGGAGGTAAATATTATGAGCCGAGGAGCCGGCTTTGGCTAAACGTATATCTTGCCCAAGCACAACCGGATAGTTGCCGATACCGACGCCTAATAACGGACGTTCTTTTATTGACAATAAGGTTTTCTTCCATATTTCTATACGCTGAGCGTTAGATGTTTCTCCGAAATCGATTATTGACCTAACGCGCTGTTTTAAAAAATCATCGCTTTTTCCCACTAAAAACTGAGGAGAAGAAAATATGGGAAAAGCAACAGCAAACATTACAAAAAATATTACTAAAAACCACCCCAATTTCTTAAAACTGACAAAATTATCATATGAAAATTTTGTCAGCTCCCTTTTTTTCACATAAATCATCAATCCAAAATACAATAATACAACTCCAATACTTGCCGCCCAAATCCCTCTTGTCCCGCTTAGGATGATAATTAAAAATAAAAACGAAATAGATATTATCTTTAACCATTTTTTTTGTATTATTGCCAAGACAGCAGGAATGCCAAGAAGTATAAATTGCGGAAATGAGTGCGAATCAGGAAAAAGAGAAAACACTCTCAACGACAACTGCTCGCCGTAATACGCGAACCAAGTGTTGCCGAGTTGTACGGCGATATTGCACCATTGTTCACCAAACTGTCGGCATTGTATTTCCTCTCCCCACATCCTCATAAATTGATAGATATCAATGAAGTACGTGGAGATAACTTGAATATAACCGACTGTGGCAACGATAACGACAGGAATAATTGAGTTTTTAATTAATCTTTTAGCAAATTTTTTGTCAGCTGATTTGTAATAAATTACTATTCCCAGAACTGCGAAATTTAAAAAATAAATTATTCGTTTAATAGCTGCAATTTTGTCTGTCGCAGGAATTAGGGACAAAACTGCGAGGAGCAATAAAATGATGAGTAAAAAAGACAATTGTCTATAACTGAAATTTTTAATCCAATTCTTAATACTTAATACGTAATACTTAATATTATTTTTGAATAACCATTTCAAAAATATAATTGTCGCCAAAACGCGCCAAGTATTGAAATTATCAAAATTGGTCGTAATCGGCAGTGCCAAAAACAGAGGAATTGATCTCACAAAAAATACCAGAGAATCATCAAGTGGTGCGGCCAAAAAATATATAACCAAAGCCGCTCCCAAATAAAGTGCTATCTCTCGCGGCAAAATGCCGGTTATTATCAAACCGAAGAGACTAACTTCTATGGCAAAAAACAGGTTTAAAAATTTATTTCTTGACATTATAATTTTAGAATATTAGGATTACTATTAAGGGATTAAATGGTAGGGGTGCTCGATGACTTTGTCTCTTTTTATGGCAATGAGTTTTACCGGAGCAGCATTTTTTTCTTCATTTAACCCAAGCAAAAACAGCAGAATAAGATTACGTATCTGGTTGGGTTTTGCTTTTTGTGCTCTTTTGTTCCATGCCTTAGGGCTATAGGATCGTCTATCTAGATGATCCTTTTTAATACTTGCTTATTATTTCTAAAAACCTACGGTTCATTAATTATTTTGATCCAGCGGTTGGCAAAGTCATTCCAGTTATACTTCTTCACGAATTCCGGGCCGGAATTTTTTATTCTCTGGACTTTTTCCGAATCGGTCAGTGCCAGCTTTATTGCTTCTGCGACGTTGTCCACTTCTCCGCTTTTAGCATAGAACGCATATTCGCCGAAAAGCTCATGTCCCAACTCATTATCCATTATAACCGGCGGAACTCCAAACGACAGCGCTTCCATCGGCGGCAATCCGAATGCTTCTCTGTCGGAAACATAAACCAACGCTTTTGCTTCGGCGTATAGGCCGACCAGTTCTTCGTCTTTGATATAATCCTTATGGACGATTGCTTGCCTACCCAATCTGTCGTTCACTTCTGAAACCAGAAAACCGATGGTCGGAGTTTCATATTTATTAGGTCCAATTGCGATAAGTTTTAAATTAGAAAATTCTGGAGCCAATTTTTCAAACGCCAAGACGGTTTCTTTAAGGTGCCGGCGCGGAAATGCCTGCCCGACATAAAGAATATATTTATCTTGAAAATTATTATTTTCCTTGAGGTTTAACCTCAAGGAAAAATTTATACCGAGATAATTAACAAAAATTCGGTTTGGGTTGATGTTGAAAAGCTCGGCCACGTTTTTTTTTGATGTTTCCGAGATTGCCAAAATTTTTGTTGCAAATTTTGCTGTCCAATTAACAAAAACCCAATAAGCAAGGCGATATCTAAACGGGAGCTTGCCTTGGTAGGTTTCATAATAAGCATCTTCGGTCAGCATTACCACTGATTTGCCAAAAGCAATTATGGGAAGCATATAATTTGGCCAAAACATTACGTCGAGCCGATCAAACCAAAGCTTCATCGGCAGAAGAGCAAAATAATAAATCGGGAAAAGACGGTTCTTAAAAAAAGGAACCGGAACCATCTTTTTTTCAAAAATTGGAGCGTTTAAAAATGAAAAACCAGGAATAGTATCCTTGAAATATAAAACAAAACGATATTCTTTTTCCAATTCCGTGCGGCGGGAAATTTCCTCAAGAAGTTTCATAATCATTCTTCCTACGCCCCACATTGGGTTTTTCCCCTCAATTGACTCACACTCAATTCCGATTCTAATTATTGACATAAGAATTATTTTGTTATAATATATAAAAACTGATCTTTGAACAAGGTTTAAAAATGGCAACCGATCGGACTCGCAGAATTCGCGGAACTCGAGGTAATGTGGGTCGTCTGATTCGCCGAGATTGGCTTCGGGCCACTGACTTTGATTGCGAAGCTCTTAATTTCGGAGATTTAGATGTTAATGAAAAATTTATTCCCCTACCTTCTCCCGGTGACAATAGTGGACACGGCGGTCTTTTGGGTGGTGCTTGGTTGTTTATGAAAATTGAACCAGAATCTTTTCCTGTAGCGGAAATTCCTCTTAATGCTGTCTGCTTGACGGATGGTTGTAAGGTTCATTTTTCTGATGCCGACCTTATCTATTTGGTAAATTGTTAATTATTGACTGGCTCATGAGCCAGTTTTATTTTCCCCATTTTACGGATATACCAGTTGCCTATCCCTTTTAATATCGTAACTGATTACTCTTTGTTTTTTAATTCTAGATATAATTTTTTTAAACGATTCAAGTAATTTAGAGCTCTATCCCGTTCAAGACCAGTTAGTTTTGTCATAATTAGCAAGCGAATTTGATCGTGGTTATATGCTTTTTGAGATTCATCATTCCAGGGGTAAAAATCATCTAAATAAACCATATTACCGTCGTTATCTTCAACGAAATTCTGCGTACTTTCATCAAACTCGATCCCACAATCTTTTAGTTGTTTCCGTAACGTATAAAGGTCTTCGATTTTTTCTTCTCTAATCGATATTGTTTCTCTTGACTTAAATTTAATTTTTTCTTTCGTTATTGTCCTTGGTTGAGTGGTAGTCATAAAAACATCCGGTACATTTTTCGGAAATAACATATGCAAAATTTTGGTAAAGTAGAACTTGGCTTTGTTAAATTCAGGTGACCTTTCAAACTTAAATTCTGCTTCAATTTTGTAAATTCCCACCACTTTTTCATCTTTATCTGGGTGTGGATAGACGACTTTTTCACCTCCATCACCTATTTCTTTTTGAGCTTCTATCCTGTTTTTTATGAATTCTTTAAATTCTTCCATATTTATTTTTATAAAAATTAGCAACTCCCATCAATATTGCTTTTGATTTTTCTTTGTTTCTATTAATTACTAATTTACCCAGTTGCTTAATTATTATTACCCAGCTCCACGGATAGACAGCCAGTTTAATATACCACGGTCCATTTTTCAAATTAAAATACAGGGCATTGCGGTAATGATATCTCAAAAGCATCGGTGAGCCCAATTTTTTAGCTGAAGCAGAAACGGAGTGAGAGATTTTGATTTCGGGGAAGAAAGATACCGGAACCATTGCCTTTCTGGCTCTTTGACAAAAATCAGCATCTTCAAAATATAAAAAATAATTTTCGTTTAGAAATCCAATTTTATCAAAAACATTCTTATGTATTGCCATCGCCCCCCCGATGACATATAAGTTATCCACAGATTTTATGTTACCGACTTGCGAAGTCGGTAAGTGGATAAGTGTCGGTTTTAACCACTGGATCAAGCCGGCAAAAACGGTCCTGTTCCCCTCATCTAAAGCTAGGCCAATAATCCCATCCTTGCCTTCCAAAATGGCCTTTAGACGTCCTGTAAACGTGTCTTCGGCCCAAGTATCATTATTAAGTAAAAGCACCCAATCCGTCCCTCCACCGGCTGGCGGATCGAGGGCCTTTTTGATGCCTATGTTATTGCCACCGGAGAAACCAAGATTTCGGTCATTCTTAATGTAACTTATATTAGTTTCTGTGGTTTGGTAAGTCATCAGTTTTTCTACATCATCAGAGTTATTATCTACTACAATAATTTCAAAATCCTTGTCGGCTTGGTTTTTTAGTGATTCCAACAGTTTTATCGTGTTTTCTGAGCCGTTGTAATTGATTGTAATTATAGTTAATTTCACTACTTGATTCTATTCAAAAATGGCGTTTTTTGCAATAAAAAACCCGCAAGTAGGTTGCGGATGTAATCTAATAGTTAGGAGGACTAATTTTTTGGAGTTTAAGACGGTCTTGGATTAGCTTCTCATGAAATTCTTGTTGGTGTTTAATAGAGTTCATCCAACCTATTTTTTCTTCCTTAGTTTGTACCCATACACCAGCAGAAGTGTTGCGAAGCTATTGACCGCTATTCGTCAATTGAATTACTTCTGTCCTAAACCTTTCTCTTGAAAATTTTTCGGCCCATTTTTGAATGATAAGCGGGCTGTAATTAAGATAGTTTTCGTTTAATCGGCGGATGCCGTCAGCAAGGGCCTCCGGTATCGGATCATCAAAGAATTCTCCTGTCACACCTTCAACCATTGTTTCCAGAGCCCCCCCTTTTTGGAGAGCTAAAACCGGTTTACCAAAACTCATTGCCTCAAGGGGCGTAAGACCAAAATCTTCTTCCTGGGGCATGATGAATGCCTTGCAGTTTCGGTAATATTCAACAATCTCGTCATCTGTTTTAAATCCGAGAATTTTTATATTTTTACTGGCTATTTTTTTCAGATCTTTTTTAGCCGGTCCATCTCCTATAACAATGAGTTCATATCCTAGTTTATTAAAAGCATCTATTGCCACGTCAATATTTTTGTGAGGAAAAAGCCGACTAACTATTAAGTAGAAGGGGCTGAGCGGTAGTCTTGGAGCCACCGGTCCCATCGCATTTAATACTGTTGGCGGATATATTAATCTAGATTCTTTGCCATAATACTTTTTAATTCTTGCCTGAACAGTTTTGGAGATAGCCACGAATTCATCTACCCTATCGGAGGCTTGTCGGTCCCAGATTCTTAATAAATGACGGGACAGTCCTGCCAATCTTCCTTGATTGCTGTTTTCTGAATGTCTATCCCACAAGAATCTAGTCGGACTGTAGCAATAGCAGATATGTTTTGTTTTGGGTTTTAACACCAACCCCTTTGCAAATATAACAGATGAGGATATGACGATATCAAAGTTGGACAGATCAAAGGATTCAACTGCTGAAGGCATTAAAAAAAATAAGTATTTATAGAGTTTTGTTATGAATGGAATTTTCTGAAGAGAACTGATTCTGATTTCGGCTTCGGGCAGAAATTCCCGAACAAATTTTTTATTATAAAAAAGGACATATATCGGTGCCGTTGGAAAAATCTTATGAAGTTCTATCAACACACGCTCGGCTCCTCCCAAATTATTTAGCCAATCGTGGACTAGAGCGATTTTCATATGTAAATGGAACGGGTTCGTAATTATTTATATATCATTTTGGTAGAAAATTATACTTGACACATATTTTTTTGGACATGAAATACAAACGAGTATTCGGTTTCAATCTTTATAAAGATAAACAACTAATAGCTACAGAGGTGGAGCTACGGGTGTCGTAGGCGGCGCTGTGTCAGCGTAAGCTAATCCCCATACGGAGAAGCAACACACAATGCTTCATCCCCGTGTGGGGTTTTTCTATTTTCTAATACCGAGGAGCAAAACCCCATCCCCATTTAAGGCCGTTTGGTTCCTGCGGAAAACACAATGGTTAAATTAACCGATAATTTGCTTATTAAACAAATTTAGGCCGGAAATGGTGGTGGGGTGAGCATACTTACTCCTATCTCTTTGCCAACACATTTCTTTTATACACATCCAAATTTTCAAGGACGATGCCGGTGCCGCGAGCAACGCAGAAAAGCGGGTCGTCGGCGATTTGAGCCGGAACGCCGGTTACTTTGGTGATAAGCTTGTCTATGTTTTTTAGTAAAGCTCCACCTCCGGTAATATGAATGCCTTTATCCATAATGTCCGAACATAGTTCCGGAGGTGTTACTTCGAGAACACTTTTAATAATTTGGATTATTTCCCGGAGCTGTTCGGTAATGGCCTCGGTAATTTCGTTGGTGGTTATTTCTATTGTTTTTGGATAGCCAGTAGCAAGATCTCTGCCCCTGATGTTTATTTTTTCTTCTTCGGGTATTTTTACCGCGCTGCCGATGGAAATTTTAAGAAGTTCGGCGGTCCTTTCCCCTATTGCCAGGCCGTGTTTCTTTTTTATGTATTCAACAATTGCCTGATCTAGTTTATTTCCGCCGATGCGAACGGATTTCCAGGTTACGATACCGCCAAGAGAAATGACAGCTATTTCAGTAGTACCTCCTCCGATGTTCAAGATCATATTTCCAGCAGGATTATTTATAGGTATCTTGGCTCCGATAGCGGCAAGCACCGGTTCTTTAACTAAATAAACCGCTTTTGCTCCAGCATTGAGCGCCGCCTCGATAACAGCTCTTTTTTCGGTGGAATTGATTCCCGCCGGAACCGATATCAAAACCTCCGGCTTAACAAAACTCAAAAAACCGCCTGCTTTCTTTATGAAATAACGGAGCATTGCTCCAGTAACGCGGTAATCGGCAATAGCGCCGTCAATCAATGGTTTTGAAACAACAATACTGTCCGGCGTTCTGCCGATCATTTCTTTGGCGAGATTTCCCACGGACATTATTTTATTATCTAAAATTGAAATGGCTACAACGGAGGGCTCGTTAATGATAATCCCTTTTTTGGGTATGAATACCACCGTATTTGTTGTGCCGAGATCAATTCCAATTTTCTTCATTTATAATATTTAAATTCTTTTTATCTCTGCCCCTATTTTTCTTAAGCGTTCTTCTATTTTTTCGTAGCCTCTGTCAATCTGATATACGTTGTTTAGGGTTGATTTGCCTTTTGCAACCAGCGCAGCGATAAGGTATGCCATTCCTGCTCGTAAATCCGGACTCTCGATTTCTCTGGCCCTAAGTTTTGTTGGTCCTTTTATGGAGATTCTGTGGGGGTCGTGCATTAAAACGTCCGCTCCCATTCTTTTCAATTCGTCAAGCCAAAAAAGGCGGCTTTCAAATATGGTTTCGTGAACCAACCCCTGTCCCTCTGCTTGAGTTAATAGCACACAAACAGGCGCCTGTAAATCAGTCGGAAAGCCGGGATATTCATGGGTCTTGACGTCCACTGTTTTTAACCGAGAAGGGATAATCTCCACGCTGTCGCTGCTTATCTTTAAACAAACTCCGGCACTTTTCAGCACAATCCACAAGGAATCTAAGTGTTCCGGTTCGCAATTTTTTATTAAAATATTGCTTTTTGTAGCTGCCGCTAAAATAGCGAATGTTCCGGCTTCTATTCTATCCGGTATTGTTTTATATTCTGCGCCCTTTAAACTTTCAACTCCTTCAATTATAACGAAAGGAGTGCCTGCTCCTCGAATTTTTGCTCCGCATGAATTTAAGAAATTGGCCAAACTTTCTATTTCCGGTTCACAGGCGCAGTTTTTTAAAACGGTTTTTCCTTTAGCAAGAGAGGAGGCCATGAGCATGGCTTCGGTTCCAGTAACGCTTATATTACTGAATACAAATTTGGCCCCTCTTAATTTCCCGCTGATGTTATAAAGATTGTTGCGATAATTTATTTTTGCTCCCAATGCTTTGTAACCATCCAGAAACACATTTATCGGCCTTTCGCCTATGACACATCCGCCCGGGTGGGGAAATTTTACATTTCCAGTACGAGCGAGAACTGAAGATGTAAGTACGATTGAGGCTCGGAGTTTTTTAGCTATATAAGGATTTATGACTGAGGTTTTTATTTTGGCGGCAGTTATCTGGTATTCTCCTTTTTTAGGATGAATTACTTCAACCCCTAAATCTTTCAGCAGTTCGGATATCCTAGTGATGTCTTCTACTTCGGGAACATTTTTTATTTTAACCGTTTCGGGCGTGAGAATAGAAGCTGCAAAAATTTTAAGAGCAGCATTCTTTGCTCCCTTGACTTCTATTGTTCCTCTTAATTTTTTCCCGCCGTTTATTACGAATTTATCCATGGGTGATTTAAATTTATAGGTATTTTGTGATAAAATCAAGGTCAGATAGTTAAGCAATTTTATCTTTTTAGCGGAGTGTATTTTAGCCAAATTTGCGACGCGAGTCTGAAGATGTAGATGATTCTACTTCAAGGACGAGCAACAAAGAATTTGGCTAAAATACACCCGCCTTCAGAGGAAGTCAAAGAAAAGACCGAGTTCTTTGTCTCTCCTTCTCAATATAGAATAACTATATTTTCGTCGCCTGCCTGCCGGCAGGCAGGTCGTTTCTCGAACCCGGTCTTTTCTTTAGTTTCTAAAATGATAAAATTGCTTAACCATCTGACCATTATCAGATCCTAACGCAAAAGACATGACCAAAACAATAAAAAGGTGGTTATTTTATTCGGCAGCGGTTGTTTTTGCTGTGTTAAGTTTTGTAGTGATTCTCTACGCCCAAGGGTATAAATATAGTTTTTCCGAAGCTAAATTTTTTAAAACTGGATCTATTTTTGTTAAATCAAATGAAAGCGCTGATGTGTATCTGAATGATAAATTTTTAAATTCAACCTCTTTCTTCGGCAACTCATATACGATAAGTGGGCTTTTGCCTGGACAATATACGATTCGTGTGCAAAAAGATAATTTCAGTTCTTGGCAAAAAAAGGCAATTGTAGAGGAAGGTTTGGTGAATGATTTTTCCAGGATTTTTCTTTTACCTAAATCAGGAGAAGCAAAAGATAACTTCAAAGCAGAAATAAAAGGCCTTCTTTACCCCACACTCAAAACGACACCGACCCCATTAATTAAACCTACGCCGAAACCGTCGCCTTCCAAAATTCCAACCCCTTCGCCCGTTTCAGCAGAGCCGTTTTATGTCAAGAACGGTGTCTTATTCAAAAATATGGAAAACGGCGAAACCGAGCGTTTGGCATATTTTGTTGCCGGATTTGCCATATCGCCGGATGGCAAGAAAATTACCTGGTGGAATGCTAATGAATTATGGGTAATGTGGATTTCGGATATGAATTATCAGCCGTATCGTAAGGCCGGAGACAAGGATTTAATAACAACATTTTCAGTCAAGATTAAAAAGGCTGCCTGGTTCAGAGGCAATGACCATATTGTCGTGGATTCCGGCGGATATAAAGTGGCAGAAATAGACAAGCGGGGCGGATTGAATATTATAGAAATTTAAGATTTATAGATTTTAGTTTACCTCTTGCTAAACTGTCCCATCTTTCTGGCTTTCTTATGGCCATATTTGCGTCGTTCTTTGATACGAGAATCGCGGGTTAAGAACCCGGATTTTTTGAGTTTCTTTCGGAAGTTGAGGTCAAATTCTACCAAGGCCTTGGCGATGCCGTGCTTTATGGCATCGGCCTGACCCCTTGAACCTCCGCCATGGACTATGACAGTTGCTTTGAAGCGATTTAATGATTTTAGTTTTCTTAATGGCGATTCAACAATGTTCCAAAGGTTAGTATCAGAGAAGTAGCTTCTATAGTCCTTACCGTTTACGGTGACGAGAGCTTTCTCTTCTTCCACGGTATCGGTAGACTTTTTGGTGTATAAACGGATTCTGGCGATGGACTCTTTTCTTCGTCCGATTGCCTGAAAATATTTTTCCTTGCCGTTTCCATTGGCAGGAGCTTCTTGGATAACCAAAACCTCCTCGACTGCTTCGGGTTTGGGTTTGGCTACCGCCTTATGTTTTACCGCTTTCTTTACCGAGGTTTTTTTTGTTTGGGCCTTTTTTACTGGCATTTTATTTAAATTTCAGATTCTTAATTATTTTATCCCGAGTTTTATTTTTGGGAAGCATCCGATAAACGCATTCTCTTATAACATAAGTTGGTCTTGTTGCCCAGAGTTCGGACAGTTTCCTTGCTCTGATACCGCTGTGATATCCGGAATAATGATAATAAATTTTTGTGGCGAATTTGGAACCGGTAAATCTAACTTTCTCTGCATTTTTTACCGTGACCTCAATTTGGGGTTGAACCTCGGGTTGGTATGATGTTAGATTTTTTCCGCGTAAAAGCACGGCTATCTTTGATGCCAATCTTCCCAAAGTTTTATTTGTTGCGTCTATTTCAACTTTAGTCATGAAAGTAGAAAGTAGAAAGTAGAAAGTAGAAAGTATTACAACTATCTACCCTCCATATTCTACCCTCATTTTGTAAATTCTATGATAACCATCGGTGCACTATCTGATCTTCTCTGGCCGAGTTTTATGATCCTGGTATATCCGCCCTTTCTTGATTCAAATCGAGGAACCACATCAGTCATTAGTTTTTTTACAGCCTTTCCCCCTATTTGACCCAAAAGCAATCTTCTTGCGGCGAGAGTTTGTTTCTTGGCTGAGGTGATCAATTTGTCTATGTAGCCGGATAATGATTTGGCTTTGGCTTCGGTCGTTTTTATCTTGCCGTGTTCTATCAATGCTGTCGCCAACGCTCGGTAAAGCACTTTTCTTTGTCCCATTTTTCTTCCGAATTTTCTCTGTTTACCTCGTCGCATGTTTGTAAATTATTTGGACTTTTTCTTGGAAGTTGTTTTGGTTTTCTTGGACCTTGCGGCAACCTTTTCTTCTAACTTAATGTCCGAAACCAACTTGAAATGGTCAACAAGGATTTCCGAAGCTTTCTTTAATGCTTCTTCCGGTTCAATGGAACCGTCGGTTTCTATTTCCATTGTGATCTTATTGAAGTCAATTCTTTGACCCACACGGACATTCTCTATTTTGAAGTTTACAACTTTAACAGGCGAGAAAATAGCGTCGACAGCTATAACTCCAATGGCAAGTTTTTCTTTCTGCCTTTGTTCAACCGGCACATAACCAATGCCTTTTTCTATCTCAAGTTCCATGTTGAGGCCCATTTTTTTGTCGGTGATTGTGGCAATGTGCTGATCTTCATTTATCACCTTAACATCCGAAGTAAGTTTAATATCAGCAGCTGTTACAGTTCTCTCGCCTTTGACATCTAAAGTAAGTTTGACCGGACCGTCACTATGCAGTTTTAATCTTATTTTCTTTATGTTCAAAATTACTTCAATAACATCCTCCAAAACTCCGGGGATGCTTGAGAATTCATGATCAACTCCTTTTATCTTGACAGAAGTGACAGCGGCTCCCTCTAAAGATGACAACAAGACTCTTCTTAGTGGATTTGCTATCGTGGCTCCATAGCCTGGCATTAAAGGAGATATTTCAAATGTAGTTTTTGATCCCTCCCTCGACAATACCTTAACTTGTTCTGGTATTTGTAACATGAATGTCGTTTAGGGCTTATGGACTTTGGACTATAGCCATTGTCTATAGTCAATTAGCCATTAGCTCTTATTATCTACTGTAAAACTCAATTATTGCCTGCAGGTCCCCGACATTTATTCCGCTTTCCTGAATCGTGGGCAAGCCCTTTATCTTTGCTGTCATCTTTTCTTTATCCAGCATAATCCAGGCGGGTGGATCATATTTTTTCAGCCATATCGGCATAAAAGTCGTGAAAAACTGGCTTTTCAAGCTTCCTTCTCTTATCTTGAGATTGTCGCCTATTTTCACTTCAAACGAAGGAATTGTGACTTTTTTACCGTTTACCAAAATGTGTCCATGACCAACAAGCTGTCTTGCCTGATCTCTTGATTGGCCGAATCCCATCCGAAAGACGACGTTATCCAATCTGTTCTCGAGTTTCTTAATTATAAATTCGTAGGGTTCTTTTTTTGAATTTATTGATTTTTTAATGTAATTTTTAAACTGCTTTTCTAATAGTCGGTAGGTATTTTTTACTTTTTGTTTTGATTTCAATTGTTGGGCGAATTCAGATGCTTTTCTGGAACCTTTTTGGCCATGCATACCAGGCGGGTATGGCTTTTTGGTCATGGCTGATTTCTGAGAGTATGATCTCTCGCCTTTTAGGTAAAGTTTTTCGCCTAACCTTCGCTCTATTTTTTCTCTTGGTCCTGTGTATCTGGCCATAATTGAAAATATATCGATATATCGAAATTTCGAAATATCGTGTTATACGCGTCGGGGTTTGGATCTGCGTACGCCATTGTGAGCAATGGGGGTCTTGTCTTGTATTGCAGTAAGATTTAAACCAGTTCCGGCTAATCCTCGAATGGCCGATTCTCGACCCGGTCCTATACCCTTAACAATTACTCGGATGTTCATTAAATTGTATTTCTTTACTTTTTCAAAAACGTCCTTGGCTACCATGTTGGCGGCATAAGGAGTTGATTTTCTTGCTCCTTTAAATCCCAGCAAGCCCGACGAGGACCAGGCAAAAATATCACCTTTGAGGTCGCTGATGTTTATCAGTGTGTTGTTATATGAAATGTTGATATGGGCCACTCCATTTATCACCTGCTTCTTCGTAGGTTTCTTAGAAATGCTAACAGTCCCCTCTTTGGGTTTTATATCTTCTTCTGTTTTTGTAATTATTTTTTTCTGTCCCATGCTCAGAGTGGGCTCCCATTTAAGTCGCCCGCTATATAGTTTAACTCATCAGGTTTTTTCCGATGACGATTTTCTTCCCGAACCCATCGTCTTTCTTACATTTCCCCTTAATGTCCTGGAATTTGTTTTGGAGCGTCCGTGAATAGGAAGTTTTCTAGCATGTCTTAATCCTCTCCAGCTTCCAATTTCTTTAAGGCGTTTTATGTTCTGGCCCACATCTTTTCTTAAATCTCCTTCTACTTTATAACTTTTCTCAAGTATTTTCTGTATCTTGTTGAGTTCGTCAGCGGTAAGATCCTTGGCGAGCTTATTGCCATCCACATTAGCGGAACGCAATATAACTTCGCTCGAAGAGCGGCCAACTCCGTACAAATAGGTCATCGAATAAAGGATTTTTTTGTTGTCGGGGATATTTATTCCAAGTAGTCGTGGCATTATTGAAATGTCGATATATCAAAATTTTAGAAATATCGATTTAACCTTGACGTTGTTTATGTTTTGGATTTTTGCATATGCAATAAAGGCGACCTTTTCGTCGTACTAATTTGCAATTGATGCACATTTTTTTAACTGATGCTCGTACCTTCATTTTTTAAAATCTGAATGTTATCCTACCTCTTGCTCCGTCAGGGCTTAATTCTACAGCAACTTTGTCGCCAGGCATTACTTTTATATAATTCAGTCTCATTTTTCCGGCAAGATAGGCCAAAATCTTACGGCCGTCCTCTAGCTCAACCGTAAAGGTTGTGCCGGGCAAGGCTTCTGTCACTACGCCATTAAATTTTTCTTTTTGTTCTTTCAAAATTAATAATACGGCCAAAACAAGTGGATTATACTCCTGATTTTACTCCTCGTGAGCGGAAGGTCCTCCACTTAGGAATCATGGAACCCGCTCAAAACATGATATTTTAAAGCCCCCTTATCTTATCAAAAACGCCTTTAAATGTCAATCGTCGTTTAACTTTAATCCAAATTACCATTTCTTTTTCTGATTTTCTGCATCGCTTTGGAGATAGCTCTTTGAGGTTTCATCACCAACTTGTTGCCTCATGATATAGAGTCTTCTGTTGTTATTATCGTAAAAAACGTTATCATAGCCTCCGCGTCTTGTTTTTGGACCAGTCATAACAACCGGCTCAAAACCCAAAATATTTTGTGCTTGCTCAGATAACAACTGAATGGATTCCATATAATCTTTCTGATATTGTACTGAATCATCAAAATAGTCATCGCCTTCTAAATGTTTTTGAAAATTTATTTGAGCTATCTATTGAAGATATAACATAAGAATTAAAACCTGAATTTTTAAAATTTTGTCTATTTAGTTCATTAGGATTTTCGTAATAATTAACATTGCGGTTACTTCTTTGATCTGATGATAAATTTTGAAAAATTTCATGTTATTTAGTAGTTTATTTGAATACTTGTTTTTTCTCCATTTCGGGGGATTCTTTTGACCCAAAATGGCGATAAAATTACCTTTGCTGAATCTATGCCGACGGCTCCTTTAAAGTAATTCTTGATTTCCATCTCGCTTTGGCCGGCTAAGTCTGTTTTTATTTTATCGGAATCTACTTTAGCGTAACCATCGCCTTTAATATTTGCAGTAAATGTCAAGGTGTTATTGATTTCATCGAAAGTTATATCAGCGTAATTTTTAGTGATTTTTTCGGGTACGATTGTGAAGTTCTGCTTTTTGTCAACATATTGTTTTATAAGATTGTTTAAATCATCTTCTTTGAATCCGACGGTTTTTATTGATCCGTTTACTGTCATCGTAAACGAATCAGTGGCCTCGTCTGTTTTAGCGGTTGATTCCAGAGCTTTTAATTTAACGGCTGAAGCATTTATTATTTTCAATCCGGCAGTTTGGGTTTTGAGAGAGTCTTGAACATCTTTTGCCACTTGATCTGTCAGGGTCTGTTTAGCGGTATTAAAGTCAATTTCAGTGACTACTTTTGCCTTTCCGATAATTCCGCCTTTTATGGCAGTATCAGATTTCCCATATATTTTTTCATATCTTATGGTATCGCCTTTTTCCCTGAAAGCCGGGATGCCAAATTTATTCGCGGGAACATTATATTCCTGTCCCGCCTTATCAGCGATGACTTCTACGTTTATGCTGCCGGGAATGATTTTGCCACCCACTACCGTAGTTCCGGGAATGACTATGCCTTTTAATGTTCTAAAAACCAATCCGTCAGAAGTTTGAAATCTGGTGGTAGCAATCAAGACCTGCGGAGTGGTTCCGTATTCATTGAACACGGTAATTGTGCCTCTGGCTTTTTGTGCGACATCTTTTTCTCCGGTTGCAAAAAAGGTTTGACTGGCATTTTTTTCTGTGTTGAACATTTGACCGGGGATTTTATTCAGACTAGCATCTACAGCTGAAAACCTGTCAGAGGCTGAGACTTTTAATTGAAAATCAAGAGGTTGTTTGTGGGGCGTTATGCTTATGTTGGCGCTTCCCGTGGTCATGTAAATTATGGCTCCAAGCACGATAATTGAAACTCCTCCAAGAATGATTATTAATCTTCTGGGAAAATTTTTGAATGATTTCTTTGTCCGATTATTAATATCGGTCCACATACTATCCTTTACCACCAAAACACGCTCGCTTTGTTCTCTCCAGATATTTTTTATGTCGTCTACGGATTGATATGTGGGCTTTTTCTTTATATCAAGATTTGTGGGTTGTTCTTTCCGTAAGGTAACTTTTAGAGACTGCCCTTCTTGCTTAACAATATCGTCAAGCCCTCTTTTCGTTTTGGATACGGTTACAAACTGATATTCCTCGTTATCATCGTTATTTTCTCGATACATCGCCGGTTCGGCAATAGTTTCTTCTTCAATTTTTTCTTCTTTGTTTTCATCATCATCAACGGCTTTAGTTAAAAGAACATCAAATTTATATTTTTTTGCGAGCTTGTTTATGTCAGGACTGGAACAAAGAAGCGATATTTTTTTGTCAGACTTTTCGGCTTCATGTTCGAGGATAATAAAATGCTCTTCGTTTTTGAAAGCCCTTGATGTTTTAGGCAGGACAAATATAACCTCTTTGGCTAGAGAGTCTTTAAATAAATCTAAAATTTCCTCAAATTTGTCGTCCTTGAGAACATTGATAATCTTGGTAGATGCCATCTACTTACAGTATATCACAACAAAAACACCAAGAAATCAACAGTTTTATTAACGACGAAAATACTTCAACAGAATAGCGAACACCTCATCCCACGAAGACCGCATAAAAATCTTCTGATTTTTTGCTCTATCTCGGCTCGGGGTAGCCTCCGAACGTTCTTTTTAGGGATAAGGTGTTCGCTATTCTGAAAGAATTTTGGTGAATTCTTCTTCATTTTTCGCCTGCATGAGTTTTGTGCGTAATTCTTTAGCACCGTCAAAGCCGGAGATGTAGATTTTGAAAAATTTTTTCATGACATCAAAGTTTTTCGCCTGCCCTGAGCTTGTCGAAGGGTCACCCCAGAGTTCAATAAATAATCCCATGTGTTTTTTTAGAAGTTCAATTTTTTCTTGAGGTGTTTTTGTAGCAGGGTCTATTGAGGGATTGAAAATCCAGGGATTGCGGAATATTCCTCTGCCGACCATTATTCCGTCTAAGTCATATTGTTTGGCTTTTTCCAAACCCTCCGCATAACTAACCACATCCCCATTGCCTATTACTGGTATACCCGCTTTTCGGCAAAGCAATCCTGCTTTACCTATTTCATCCCAATGAGCCGGAACCTTAGACATTTCCTTCATTGTTCTGCCGTGGATAATTATCGCGTCTGGCTCGGCTTCAATAAGATATGATATCCACTCTTCCGTAATTATCTTGTTGTAGCCAATACGAGTTTTGATAGAAACAGGCATCCGCCGGCCGGCGGATGCCGCTCCCCGCTTGGTCTCCCTGATTATTTCTTTCGCCAGTTCAGGAGTTCGTATCAGTCCTGCTCCGCAATCGTGTTTGACTATTTTTCCTGCC
Source organism: Candidatus Yanofskybacteria bacterium RIFCSPHIGHO2_01_FULL_41_26 (assembly GCA_001794055.1). Classification (GTDB taxonomy): domain Bacteria; phylum Patescibacteriota; class Minisyncoccia; order 2-02-FULL-40-12; family GWA2-44-9; genus 2-01-FULL-41-26. The sequence continues at coordinate 22,159 of MGJB01000018.1, forward strand.
GGACAACCCATGTTTATATCGATTCCGTCAAAGCCAAGTTCTACGGCGCGTTGGGCACATTTATAAAAATTCTTGGGATTAGCTCCAAAAAACTGGGCTACGATAGGACGTTCATTTTTCTTGAATGCCAAATGAAGCATTAATTTAGGCCGGCCTTTTTCGGAACATAATCCGTCACAAGAAACAAATTCAGTATAAAAAACATCAGGTTTACCGGTTTCACATATAATCTGCCGGAATGCCATGTCCGTTACATCTGCCATCGGCGCCAAAACAAAAAAGGGCCTGGGAAATTGTTGCCAAAAATTTGACATGAATAATTAAAATAGTATCCTCTAGACAGGAAATTTACAATAAAGGATTATGAAAATGTCAGACCCAAGAGATGTTGAAGAACTGTGTAGAAAGGTTGAAAAAGAGATCAAAGATCATCCGAAATAATGCGATCCTAACTGCAAACCGGGAAATACATTCCTACCTTAAGCAACACTACTCACCAACCCGGTGAGTTTTTTATTCAACCGTAGCTCTGATTCTTCTAACTCCGGCCGAGATAGCTTCTTCTTTGGTAATTTTAATTTTACCGATTTCACGGGTACGAGAAACATGAGGGCCTCCACACAATTCTTTGGAAAAGTCGCCAACCGAATAAACATTTACTTTTGGCGGGTATTTTAATTTGAAGAAAGCCAAAGCACCGGATTTGATGGCATCTTCGTAAGACAGCTCTTCTTTAGTGACAGAATAATCTTTTTGCACCGCTTCGTTTACCATATCTTCAACTCGTTTTATTTCTTCAGGGGTCATTTTGCGCGGGAAAGTAAAATCAAATCGCAATCTTTCAGATGTAATATCTGAACCTGCTTGATGGACATCTGGTCCCAGAACTTTTCTTAAAGAAGCATGGAGTAAATGCGTTGCGGTATGAAGCCGTGTCGCTTTTTTCAGTTCCTCCTCATTCCCCGCTTTCAGCTCACCCGTATCCATCAGTAACCCATGTCCGCCAAACTTTTTCTCTGCTCCGGCACGGGATATTTCCTGGTGTTGTTCTTTTTCTTTTCTAAATCTAGTCTCATCAATTTCTTTACCATCTCTCTTTGCTAATTCTTTGAGTAATTCAATTGGGAAGCCATAACTTTGTTCAAGCAAAAAGGCTTCTTCACCAGAAATCTTTTTACCGAATTTAAGATAGTGTTCTTCACCTTCTCTAATTCGTGAACTAAACCTTTGGGCTTCTTCATGGAGCACCTTTTCTATTTCTTCACGGTTAGCATTTATTTCAGAATAGTAAGCAGTGTCTTTGTAGGTATCGATGATGGAGTCAAATATTTCCATGAATGGGTATTTATCGCCCCCTCTAAGTGTTGCGTGCATTGTCGCACGACGTATCAATCTTCGTAGAATGTAACCCCGATCTTTGTTAGAAGGTCTTAATTTTTCCGAGATTAAAAATACAGAAGCTCGTAAATGGTCAGAAATTATCCTTAAACTTCTTTCTCCGTCTAAAGGTTTAGTCACATGTTTTTTAACCGCTTCCATTATTGTCTCAAAAAAGTCGGTTGAAAAAATATCAGATTGGTTTTGGGAAGCAGCTGTTATTCTTTCAAGTCCTCCGCCGAAGTCTATGTTTTTTTGAGGCAACGGTTTAAATGACCCGTTTGCCTGTTTTTGATATTCCATGAAAACATTGTTTCCGATTTCAAGATAACGTCCGCAATCGCAGTTTACGTGGCACGCTGGGCCATATTTTTCGAAATCGTGTTGTTCGGTATTTCCGAAATCATAGAACATCTCGCTATCAGGACCACCGGGTTGGCCAACGGCCATTTCTTCGGGTGTTCCGGATAATGACCACCAGTTTTTTTTATCGCTATAATAAAATATTCTTCCGTTACGCATGCCCTCCTGTTCAGCATTTTCTAAATCAACAGCTTCTATGTCTACTTTTTTAAATAATTCTTTCCAGATCTGAACCGATTCAGTATCTCGGGGAATTTGGTTATTGCCGGCAAATACAGTTATATACAAATTTTGAGGGTTGATTTTTGCTTCATTAACCAAAAAATCAAAAATCCAATTGAGCTGTTCTTTTTTCCAATAATCACCGAATGACCAATTCCCAAGCATTTCAAAAAAGGTTGTGTGTCTGTTGTCTCCTACCTCTTCAATGTCTTGCGCACGAAAACATTTTTGTGAATTTGCAATTCTTTTACCTTCAGGATGAATCTCACCAAGAAGATATGGGATCATCGGTTGCATTCCGGCGGTTGTGAAAAGTACCGATGGATCATTCTCCGGCACAAGTGAAAATGAGGGTACTATCTTGTGTCCCCTCTCTTCAAAAAATTTAAGGAATTTATCGCGGATTTCTGTGTGGGTCATGTCTTAAATAATAGCTTGTTTTTTGTAATAAAAAAAGGGGCTATTGCCCCTCTCAACATATCACCTGCTTGATCTTCGGTATATTCCGCCAGTATATTCCGTAAACGCAGTTTGTCTACAAAGTTTCTCTTCCAATTTAGTAATACGCTCGTTCGCTTTTTTGAGCTGATCGAGAAGAAATCTATTGGCCTGCATCTGATAATGTAGCCATCCCCAACACCACTCCCAACAGATGATATCGGTCTGGTCGCGACCCATAGGATACGAGTAGAGTGAGAACTCCAAAATGTAGGCCTTGTTGTCCAACGCTTTAAATTTCCTGGCATTCCTTACCATGCGGAGGATGTCATCAGGCGGTTTTTCGCCTTCAGCCGGCTGGCCATCAACTTTTCCGTAGGTCTTCAGTTCATCCGGACCTTTTGATTCAAGGTCTCTTGGGGTTCCGGGCCCATAGAAATACTCAACCCAAATTGCATGCTCGTTCAGTACCAGAATATTTCCAGCGCAAACAGATTCCTTTACATTGATTGCTTCATTACACAAGGTATAAAAAGCTGTTTTGGCCTCGTTGTTTCCTTCATTGTTTGCAAGGCAAAAAGACAAAATAGTATCAAAGTCGGTCTGTTCGTATTTGACCGGGCATTTGAAGTGGGTTTTCTCGTCCTGGTGAAAATGCCGGCATGAAATCGTGCCGTGTTTGGCGAGAAATGCTTTTAGTTCTTCTTCACGGCCTCGTAGAGTATTCGGAGGAAAACAAATGAAATCGGCAACGTTGAACCCTGCACTGGAAAGCTGTTCAAGACGGACGTGTTTGAGCGGATATTCCCGACTGGACATTACTGTTCCTTGTCAGTGTACAATTTAGCAAGAAGATAGCATCGAAAATAATTTTTGTCAAAAGTAATATATACCAATTTACTGACAGAGATTTAGTTATTAAGTAAGAATCGGAAAATAGCCCCAAGATATTTATTGTTCAGTAATGATTGGGGCGCTGGTTCCGATGGTGGAGGCGGAGGTGGTAGCATTTCTCTTTGAGGTTCTTGAAACTGCTGCTGCATTTGAGGTACAGGTTCAAGCGGTTGGGATTGTTCTATCGGCATGCGGCCTTCAAACTCTGATGGAGGCACAAATCCTGGCGGAGGAGTCATCTCATCGCTTGGCATAGGCATTTCTGGTCGTTGAAACTCTGGGGGTATTTGTTTGTCTTGTGGTTCTCTTCGTTCCCATTCGCGCGGCTCCTCTCTTTCTCCTGGTGGAGGAAATTGATTTTGGATTGGCCTTTGCTCATTAGATCTTTGCTTATCTTCTGATCGTTGAAAATTTTGGCAGGCTTCTGGATTTTGAGAGCAAAAACTCTGGCATTCTTCCGGTGTAGAACATCCTCCGGGGCTGCGGCGGAATTCGCTACCTTCTGGCGGCGGTATGCCCGGTCTTCCTTCATGTTCTTGTCTTTCTTGTTCTTGCCCTGGCTCGCCTTCCATCGACGGGGGCATTTTTTGGAAACAACCTTGAATTGCATCTCCCAATTGAGGTCCGGGAGTGAGTTCTCCCGACTGGATTTTGTTCATTGTTTTTTCACCAAGAGCTGATCTCAAGCAGTCCCTTGCTTCGCTTGGCATCCTATCTATGTCTTCGCGCATTCGATTCATCCCTTCTTTCATTCTGCTCAATTCTTCTTCGGTGATCATTCCATTCTCTTCGGCGAATTTAAAACATATATCTTGGTTAGATGGATTATTACAAAATGATTCACACTCCTCTTTGCCTTTGCACCCGCCCGGACCTTTGCCTTTTGTTTTTCTCGCCATTTCTGCTTCTTTTGCGTCCATAAATCCGGCTTCAATCGCAAAATTCATACAGACTTCCATATTGTCTGGTTGTTGGCAATATTCATCGCAGGCCTGTCTGCCTCGACAAGGTAGCGGTTTAACTCCTCTTTTGAGGGCCTGCAACATTTTTTGGGCATTTTCTTTCTCCTGATCACCCATCAAACCGGCTTCAGACGCAAAGGTAACACATTCTTCCATATGGCTCGGATTCCCGCAGTAGCTATCGCACGATTTCTTGTTGCCGCAAGCCGGCGGTTTAACACCTCGTTTAATTGCATTGCGTACTTTTTGAGCTTCCCGTAGCTCATCAGGCGGTATCAAGCTGTTTTGCTCGGCAAACGAAACACACTCGTCAATGCGAGAAATGTCATTGCAATATGTTTCACAAGAATCCTTACCAGTACATCCGCCGGGACCCTTGTTGCCTGAGGCCGCGAACTTTTTGGCCATTTCAAGCTCTTCCTTCGGCATTAAATTGTTCTGTTCAGCAAAATTTAAACAGGCCGAAATATTCTCAGGTCTATCACAATAACTCCGGCATTCGGATTCACTTTTACAATTTCCAAGCTGGGAAACCGGATATTGAATATCCGAAATACCGGCAAACACTTGAACAGCAAAAAAAGACAATATGCCGACTCCAGCCAAGTAAAGTATAAAAATAATTTTATTTTGTTTCATAATTATTTGAAGGGATTAGTTTTTATGCCGGAAAAAGGATTAGCTTCGCTTAAAGGATTAACCTCTGGTTTATTTTTCAACGGATTAACTGTCGGTAGATTCTGGGCCGGATTTTCAGTTTTTTGGTAAAGATCGCTGCCCAGCCCCCCTTGCGTTTCAGAAGATTTGTTTCGGATACTTTCTCGCCATAAAAATACAACAAGAACAAGCGCGACTAAAATTAACATCGCCAGATATGTCTTGAAATGATTGCTCATGATATAAATTTTAATGTTTTAGAAAATTAAGTAAAGATTAAAAAGTTGATATTTTTTGATTGAAAGATCGGTCTTAATGTGTTATGATAAAGAATAAATTTATGGGGGCTATGGTGAAATGGTTATCACAGCGCTCTGTGGAAGCGCGGTCGTGGGTTCAATTCCCACTAGCCCCCCATCTGTGTTAAAATAAATTATGAATAACAATCAAAAAACAAGCGACGATGTGTTAGATGATAATGCATCAGTTGAGATAGTTGGTTTAGACAAGCTCGAAAAAGAAGAGCCGGGGGATTCGACTGTCAACACCTCTGACTATGGGGATGATGTTGACGACACAACCCCAGAAGAAGCCGAAGAAATGCTTGAAAAAGCAAATGAAATAATAAAATAATTTTTTTTATTATTTATTCGCAGAATTAGTATTGGCTAAATACTTTTTGAAAAAAGCATCCGCCACCTTAGCTGAAACAGTAACAATTGACGCCATACTGTGGAAATCAGTATTTGAAGTCCACTCTCTTGGCGGTCTGCCGTTGTTTCTGTATATAAAATTTTTGACGCTATCCACTCTTCCTTCGGGCCGCCCATTTTTGTATTTGACAAAATTTGTTAAAGGAATTTTTTTCCCATCAATTAACAACAAGTGGTCTTTTAATAATCTAATTACATTTCTGTGTCCCCACTGATAAGCCGCGTACGCAACCCATCTTTGTTCGTCCTCGCTGAATTCTAGCCATCTCTCAACTCCAATATCATCAATTATAAAAATAATTTTTTCCATCAAAAGGGCTCCTACCGCCTCAATCATGTCCTTTGTTTTTAACATTTTGGCTACAGTTCTCATTCCTGCCTCATTACTGCCAACCCCCTCTTCTATTGGCTGGGTGTTTTCGGTGCCAAAAACTTCTTTAGAAAAAAAATTTTTCACTATTCCAAACGAATCATACGGCATCATTTTTTCTTTAAAATTAGTTTCCAGAAGACCTCGACGAATTAAATTATCAACATCAGTCCCCAAACTGTCGGCACCGATACTACCCATGGTATCTATGTACTTATTGTCTTGGAAACCAGGATAATCAATTTCTCTTGCCATCCCTTCCTGCAGAACCACCGATGCCAAAAATCCGGGACTTAATCGGATGCACTCGCTGCCATATTTTTTATTTATGTTTCCGGCTCGTCTATTTAGAATTTGAGAAGTTGTAACGATTCTATCATTGAAACTTTTGTATCGATGATAACCCAGTCGCTTAACCAGCTTAATTCCAAACGACGAACTCTCGCTTTTCAAAAGATTCGAGTAATCTATTCTTTTTAACAAATCTCTCCATCTCTCCTCATCCAACATATCCGCATTTTTCCTTGCTCTAATTTCTTCTGTATTTATAAAATCTTCAGCATAAATATGCTTTTTGATTGATCGTGCTAATGCAAAAGTCTCATTATCGTGATATACTCCTCCTATCAAGTCTGACATTTTTTTTATTCCTTCTTTTTCGAGTCGTTTCTTAACACTCTCTAGAAGTTTTTTGTAATCTACGGAATCATATTTATGAACTGTTTCCTCTCCACGGCTTTTTGATTTTGCTAATTCAACGGTTTTTGTTTCTTTCGGTATATCTCCCGATCGGCTTGCTCTATAAACCGGAGCTCCGATTGATACAAAAATCGACAACGCAAGAGCGTATCTTATCAAAGTGTCTCGACTGCGGCCTATCAAGGAAATCACCTTGATGGTTTGTTCCGGTACTTCCTCTTGCGTCTCTGAAAGATTTTCCTCTATTTTCTCTAATTTTCCTGCATCTTCAGTCAGCTGTTCTTTGGTAAATAAAGCTGCATCGGTAACTTCTTTAGAAATTTCTGGTTTAGATTTAGGCGTTTTTTCCATTTCTATTTAAATATTTGTTGATTATAACAAGGGCTTTTTCAAGTCCCTCGCGTTCTTTATTGCCCAAGCCGCTTTCTAATAAATTTAAAATCTCTTCGCGAAGATTTTTCAATTCCTCTAAGTTTTTGTTTTTATCTTCCATTTTTGTCGGGATGCCGAGATTCGAACTCGGACTAAAACGTCCCAAACGTCTCGTGCTACCGTTACACTACATCCCGAATTTACCCTATCCTACCACTTACCATATATTTTAGCACGAGATAGGGTGAAAAGCGTACTGTGTACAGAAAATATAAAAGCCGAGTTTCCTCGGCCTGTATGAGATTATGCCTTCTGACTAAAGTAAGGAACTAACCTTTTTGGCCTGCTGGCTTTTTGAATTCCAGCTCTTCGTTGCCATCAAGGAATACGCCCTCATCTGCAAGTTGCTTGCCATTGACCAAGATCACAGTGTGGTCATCACCGATATTCATGACTTCGCGAAGGTTGTTGCGAACCTCACGCACGGTATATCCAAGCATACCTTCAAGTTCTTGGGTATTCGCACCACAGACAACACGTAGTCTGTCGGTTTTGGTAGTAGTCGCAGTCGGCGCAACAGAAGTTGCAAGCTTAAGCATTTTAGGTCTCTTTTCCTTGTTTACGGATCTTTCGATAGTATATTACACTACAATACCAGTGTCAAGGGCTAGTCAATTTTTGCCTAACTGGGCGTACATTACCAGTTTGAAGATCAAAATATACTTCGTAATAAGGACCAAAACCATTAAGCCACAGAACAAAGGCATTCAGCATTAAAGTTGCTACCGTTAAGTTAACAACTAGAAGTTGAGGCTCCCCAGCTTTAGCAAGTTCTTCACATGATAATTCTGCTGGATTACGATCAATTGGACTCTCGATTTCTGGATGCTGAAATGTGAGTGAGGGTGTAATGTCTTTGCCCCCACGCCTCTCATATACTTGAACATTGCCATCGTACAGCTCGTTGCCCCCAGAAATAAGCAGAGCATTATCCAAAGAGGCAACGTGGCCTGATACTAGATTTCTAGTCGCATGGTTATCACAGCCAAGAAAGATTACGTCACCTTCTCGAATTAATGCCAAAATATTATTTGAATTTACAAAGACTGGTTTAGATTCAATATTTAACTCTGTAAACATCAGCTCAAGCCATTCTTTTGTAGTCTCTGCTTTATTTGCTAAAGCAGAAAATTTTTGACGCTCACGATTGCGCTCTTTATAGGCCTTACCATCTATCAATATGACTCGCTTGGGAATTTTTTCATTATCTGAGTCAGAGTAGGCTAAAATTCTACAGAGAGGTTCAACAAGATTACTACCTATACCTCCTAAACCCACTATTGCAACTCTCTTCATTTACTCTTCTTCCCTTTGTTTCATTAACCTAACGCTATTTCGCCATTCTTCAGGCGGTTCATACTTTTCTGGCAAAAGTTTTTCTTCACCAGCTAGTACATATTCTTCTTGTTTATACTTAGGGTAAGAGTAGTAAACAGCTATGGGCTGTTTTACAACGCCTTCTATCAATTTACCTGGATCAAGAGTAAACCTAGTTCCATTTATGCATGCCTGTAAGCTTAGGTTGAAGGAATTACGATAGAAATAAAATCCACCAAATGTTCCGTGTATTCCGTCAAAGTTTATCTCATCGTGATGATCAATTGATGAATGAAATGCCAACATCCTGCCATGTGAATGCAGAGTTCCTATGAGACGATGGTTTTCTTTTTGAGGTATATCATATTCGATTCTTCCATAAGCCACTGCCTGAGGCGGGACAGTAATATTGTAACCTCCTACATCAGATCCACTCCACCACAAAAGTGCTAGGGCTTCAGTGTTTTGCCTGTGAGTAATCCAAGCAAAGAATTGTGCAACTGTTTTTAATATTTCTTTAGGTATTGGGGGCAACAGGAATTCAAACTTAGGCTCTTGTTCTTCTAGTATGCTAATTCGTTCCACGGGAACGATAGCTTTCCAAAACGGCGTCTCTTTGTGAAGAAACACTCCATTAGCACTAATTTCATACAAGGTTGGCGTATCTGGTTTAGGCGTATTCTTATCGTGAATCCATACTGGGTACATAGGCATAATCATTCTCCTTTCTGCTGTAATTCTTCTACGAAGTGCTCACCAAAATCTTTACCCATCTTTTTGGAACGCCTTCTGAGAGAAGTAGTCAGTTTAACTACAAGATTGGTTATTTGCACTGAAAGAAAATCTTTGGCACCTTGAACCATGTTTTGAGGAACACTGAAATGTGCTCCCAAAAAAAGAATTTTTTCCTCAAGTTGTTCACGAAATTGTGATGCAAGTAGTTTTAGCTGACCATCTCTTTTTTGAGCCAAACTTTCTTGAGATTTTTCATATTTCTGGGCTATATAATCTAGGACCGCTTTTACCATTTGTCCCAGGTTATAATCACATTGTATCCAAGGTAATTTACAGACAGCCAGTAAAGAGTCCTCGCGCATTGAGAATTTTTCCCATTCTTCGATATTACTTACTTCTGGGATTGTACTTGCTGCTTGGCGCCACAATTCGGTTGACCACGGTTGGCCATCGTAAAAACCGCTTCCCCAGAACCAATCCAATAATGTTAGATTCCAGTTAGGGTCAGATAATTTTATTGGAGGTCGGCCAGAACCTAAACAAGTTCCGAAGGGTAACTGATAGTTTACTTCTGGCAGATTGCAAAAGTACAAAGCCTCGTTTTGACTTTGAAGTTTTTTTGATCCATAAAAAACACCTAAACCACAGTGACCATGGTCATTGTCACCGCTAGGAACGTCTTCATATAATTCGCCGTTCACGAAATAAACGATAAAGCGTACCCAAGGAAATACAAGCCTTCTCTTCACCCCACACATATCTATGGTTCTTCGTTGAGGAGGAACATCCAAACAGAAAGCCGTATAAGTGTATTTAGGGGTTATAAGTTGCCAACGGAAACGAGTATTAACTGGGAATGGCCCATCCGTTTGAAAGACACGCTCTTGTCTCCTATCTTGTTCATAGGCCCTACCTATTTCTTCAAACTTGTCATTAGCAAAGGATGAGAACATCTTTTCGCCCTGTGTCCCAAGTGCATCAAGTAATTCCTTTCGGAATTTTTTCTCACCCGCATTTATGCATGTATCAACCAGTGGGCTTATTAAGTCTGCGAGCTTATCTATTTCCGGTTTGGCAATAGTTGTATTCCAACTATCCAGCATTTCAATAGTTGCTCTTTGGACTGATTCTGCAACAGATTCAGCAAGACTAGACTGGTCTCGAATAAATTCTAGTTTTTTAGGTTTGTACAGTCCTAAAAATTTAGATCCATTTTGAAATAATAGTCTCCAGACAGAGCCATCAGTATCTAGGAAAACTTTACCTATAGAATCTGAAATACTTCTAGTATTAAGCGATTGACCGCTAAGCTCTTCTTGGTTAGTCATTTAACGACTCTTCCTTCATCGAATTTATAAATGAACTTGGCCAATATTCTACACCAAAGTTATACAAGAGTCAATATTGACTTTCGGATGGGCCGCTTTCCTATCTGGTCCCCTCGGAGGGAATCGAACCCCCATCAAGACCTTAGAAGAGTCCTGCTTTATCCATTAAGCTACGAGGGGATATTCATCTGCCACTTGTCAATTTTACTCTAAAACAAACTTTTTGAAAAGGAAGTTTACACCTGATTCGCATTGTGATACATATTGACACAAAAGCTCGTTTAAAATTCAAAAGGACAGGCCCATGAATTTGTTCTGGAGGAAGTCAAGAGAATTATTTGACTTGATCCCAAAACAGCTTAAAACAGATTACTGGATTTTTACCATTAAACGCCGGCCATGGTTGAAGAAATTATTTGCGGTCCTTTTTTTGCTCTTTTTGTTCATGGGAGCAACGGTAGTTTCGGGATATTGGTATGTGTATTACTTCAAAGGCTGTTTTTTTAATTTAGGTTGTTTGAATGATGATCAAGGCCAACCGCTTGATATAGAAAAAATCGCCCAGTTTAAATTTAAAAAGGCCTCCTACGTTTATGCTAATAACAAAAAGGAAATCGGAAAATATTTTGACGAAATAAGAGACCGCGCTCGGTTAAATGAAGTTCCCCAACTTCTTCAAGATGCTTTTATAGCCGCCGAAGATAAAAGATTTTATCAGCACTCGGGGATTGATGTGTATGCCATTGCTTCTGCCCTTATCGGCAACACTACGCATGAATTCGGTTTTAAATTTTGGACGAGATCAGGTGGGGCAAGCACCATAACCCAGCAATTATCAAGACTCGCTTTTGCCGATGAAGTACCTGATTTCAAAACCAGAGCCCGTACCTACAATCGGAAATTAAAGGAAGCAAGACTAGCAATTCGGATAGAAAAACGTTATTCAAAAAAGGAAATTCTCGAAACTTATCTGAACTTAATCTGGCTTGGCCACGGGGCCAACGGCGTTGTTCCCGGAGCTAAGCGCTATTGGGGCAAAAATATCCGCAAAGAACGGCTTTCCATCAAAGAGGCCGCCATGCTTGCGAGTATTAATAAAAATCCCGCTCTTTATGACCCGATTTTTCACAAACCGCCCGAACCAAAAATAGAGGAAGGGACTTCTCCCGAAGCAATCGCAAAGTTGCAGGAAGAATATGAAGCAGCAAAAATAAAAGAAGTCATTCGATTGGCAACCGCTAAAGACCGATATAATTTTGTCCTTAAGCAAATGAAATACCGCGGATCCATATCCCAAAAGGAATACGAGGAAAATTTATTTCAAAAAGATAAAAATCCCGATACGGAAGCATTGGCCAAGCTAGAGTCTTGGAAAAACCCCGAATATGGTTATGGCAATCGAATGGTGAAAGAAATGCTTTTGACATCAGGACACAATGAAGATGAGATATCCCAAAACGGCGGATTGAGGATTTATACAACTTTTGTCCCATCAATCCAAAAAATTACCTCGGAAGAATTTGAGAAACATCTGGCGCTGCTGAACGAAGGCAAAGAACAAAAAGACCGGCTAAATGGCGCCTTTATTGTAATAGAAGTAAAAACCGGAAATATTCTGGCTTTAAGCGGTGGAAATAATTTTGATGAAAGCCAATATAACCGTGCAATGGCATCACGTTCACCGGGTTCGGGTTTCAAACCCTTTACCTATGCTGCGGCAATGGAATACTCCCATAAGGATTTTTTTGACAAGATATGCAACTGCTCTTTCAGCATGAGGGGCAGCGGTCCTGGTAAAATCTGGACGCCAAAGAATTTTCAAGAAGAAAACCCTGTGCCGATCGGCTACATTCCTTTCTCAACCGGACTCATTCGGTCGGTGAATCTTGCCACCCTCAACGAAGCCCGTTCATTAGGCATGGGACCAATTCTAAAATTGGCCAACTCAATGGGTGTCTGGGGAAACCCGGGCATAGTCAGAGATTCCGACGGAAAAATTTGGTTTAAAAAGCCCCACTATGAGATAAGGGGCGGACTTGTTCCCCTTTTGCCGACAGCTATCGGGGCTTCGGATGTGAATCTTATCGAACTGGCAAATGCTTATACCGTTTTCTTCCGGGGCGGAAACTATATCAAACCGACACTCATCCGAGAAATTAAAAACACTTACGGCGATGATCTTCTGTATAAAGCTGATACTCCGAATGAAAAACGGGTCCTTTCTAAGAAAACCGCCAATAAAATGCTTGCCTTAATGCGAGCTGTCACAAAAATTGGTACTGCCAAAATATCAATGCGCGGCATTGAACAGCAAGTTGCATGCAAAACAGGCACTTCCGATGGTCCTAGGGATGTTTCGATGTGGTGTGGAACTCCGGAATTTGTTATTGCCGTCCGGTTCGGGATGGATGACTATAGAATAATTGAATTGCCCGCATACATGAAAAAAATGACCGGCCGATCTGACATGCAGGTATCAGGCGGTTGGGCTGCAGGACGATTTATCAGAAATGTTATTGTCCGATACTATAAAGACAGACAGAAAGTGAAATTTTCCCCTTCAGTAGAATCTGAATTAAAGCGACTCTTGGATTCAAATCCCCAATAGGGGATTTTAGTTTTATCTTGGAGCGGGTAACGAGATTCGAACTCGTGTCTACTCCTTGGAAGGGAGTCGTACTACCACTGTACTATACCCGCGAATTAGGCTGATTGGAAACTTATTTACAATTCAACCGAATGAAGCGGGTATATGAGCTTAGCGATTATACCCGCGAATGGTAATATTTTATTTTAGCTTATCATCAAAACCTCTTTTTTTCAACCTAAAACAGATTGCTATTGACTCAGTTTAAAAATTGCCTTATTATTGTTTATAGTTCCAAACAGCCGGTATCCGAATCCTTCAGAAAGGAAAGGGCAAATGACTCTATTTCTTTCCAAGAACAGAGACATGCCGACTCTATCCCTAAAAGGTAGTGTTTGCGTGCCTCTGTTTTTATTTGTATTAGCTCTTTCACAACTAATCACTGCCCCTCTTTTTGCCCAAGACCTGCGCAACAGAACAGAAGAAATGTATCCCTTCGGCAAAATTATTATTTCTTCGGAATCATTACCAGATAAAGTTTACGAAGCTCAAAAAAATAAAATTCTGATTTCGGTAGTTTTTCTTGAAAAAGGAACCTCAAACATTATCACCAACTCTGTTGGAACGGGTTATGTAAGTGAAACTGCCGGTGTCATTGTTACTGCCCGCCATCTTCTAATGGAGATAATTCCTGAAATGGAAAAAGTTAAGGCGGAAAAAAGAAAGACAAATCCCCTGTTTGATTATGAGTATGTATTTATGGGTACCTTAATCACAAGTTCGGCGTGGACCAATTTTCCTCTTTACTTGGTGGCAATTGGAGAACAAGGGACACTCAAAGACATGATGGTCCTAAAGACAGATGTTGCGACCATGGAAAAAGCCCGAAGAATTGGAAATTTTGCCAATCCAAACCCTTATGCAATATTGTTAAAGACTTCTAGGTTTAGTGATGCAAAGGTTGACGGAAGTAGGGTTTATATAAGCGGTTTTGGTCCTGTTACGGCCGGATACTTTGACAAAAATAACCGACCCGTTTCGGTTTTCGTGGATCTTATTAACCACACTTTTTCGGCAGAAATAGAAGCGCTTCTTCCAGAGATGCCAGAAAATAAAACCGGAGTTAAAATTATGTATAGACTGCGTGACAGCGCCGAACCGGGATTTTCCGGCGGAAAAGTAATGAATGACCAAGGCCAGGTTATCGGTATGACCATAGCCGTATCTATTTCAAAAAATTTTGTTTTTGTTATTTCCTCCAAAGATATCAAAGAGTTTCTGAAAGATAACGGGCTTAAATAAAAACCCTCTTAAGGGTTTTTTGTTATTAAATATTTCAAATAATACAGCGCTAGTGCAAAAAAAGATTTGACGGTTAACCAACATATTTTTAAATTGCTTTTGAATGAAGACATGCCATCTAGGGCATAAATTTTGTTTGACGGGAACATGTTTGCTTGACTCCATCCATCTTCCCGAGCTTTTGCCAAAAGTTCGTCCGCGGCAAGAAGCGCCAAAACCATTTTTCCAGGATGCAGAGAATAAAAATTTTCAAAACCATGTTTTTTGTGGTTCCAAATAACCGGACGCTGGGTATTGACAGCAAACGGCCTTACTCTGTATCCGGATTTCAGAAAGGAAATCTCCGGAACAACCCCATTAATCATGTCGGCGAAAACGGAATATAGTGGGCTTATATCGTCAGAACCGTTGGTCGGTCCAATTTGTACGTATCCGTTTTTTTGAATACACACAACATGTTTTTTGTCAGATCCGAAAGTAATAATCCCCGACCGGAGATAATTGCCGGAAATTTGTGCCTGAGCGCCAATATTTAATTTCATTGGCAAGGAAATGCCAAAAATTTTCCAGATATCGGGAATCCACGGACCGGCAGCATTAACAACGATATGAAATTTATCAATTCTGACAATGCAACCGCAGACGTCTGTTGCCACAATTTTATTAATTCGATTGCCAGCCACTTCGTAGTCGAGGATATCTTTGATGCTTACACTTTCAACATTCATATTGCCAACCGTTTCACGCATTTTTTCAAGAAGCTCAATTGGGTTAACGGTGAATTCCCAAAGGGCTAAGGCGCCATCAAAACGGCCCTTCCTTAGATTTGGTTCATTTTTTTCCAGAGTTGCTCGACTTATTCTGAAATAACCGCCTGGAAGTTGATTCAGCCTGGGAGCAGTTTCTCTATCATAAAAACTAAACAGGGCTTTGAATTTTTCCACGCTTTCAGGAAGATTTTGACAAATTGGAATCAAAAATAGTTGAGGTTTGACTATCTGGGGATTGAAGATTCCTCTCCAACGGCCACACTCATAAGCTGTTCTCTTGACTAATTCAAGGTCATGAAGCATATAATCGGAACGCGGAGCTAAGAATCCCGTAGCGGCATTTGTTGCTCCGGGAATATTTTTGCCGAGAATAACGCACTTTAAATTGTGTCTAGCTGCAACATAAGCCAAAGAAAGAGCTGAGATTCCATCGCCGATAATAACGACATCGGAACAGATATTAATTTGTCTCATTTAACTATGCAATCAGTTTGTTTATTTTGGGAACAGCATCCCAACCGGCTTTCCATCCAATATTCATTCCCTCCAACATTTGCTCTTGAGTAAAGTCGCTAAAATGAGCATCGGGTATAGGATCGGAACTGATAAAAAGAAAATTTATTCTTTTTTTCTTAGCATAAGATAATTTACGCATAGTTTCTTTAATATCTCTGATATGTTGTCTTATTATCTGCTTGCTCGTACTGTCTAACCATGGATAGTAGAGTAATTCTTCAATTCTTTTCAAGCTTTCTCTTTGTTTTGCCAATTCTCCAAGATCGTTGTTTACTCTCAAATAGCCGAGAATGGTTTTTCGGGAATTTTCAGATACTGTGATGTCAAAACAACGGCTTAAAAGCTCAACCCAATTTTTAAATAATCTCTCCATGGGCCCTTCTGCCTTGGAATTATAGTGGAGAACCACCATGTTGGAGTATCCTTCCTTAACAGCAAAATGAACAGGGAGATTGCTCAAAGCCGCAGTATCAACTATCTGGCCATCGCCGTCGTGTTTTCCGGAATTAATGTGGCCAAATACCCGAAGCCCGTTAATCCCACCCTCAACATATCTTAGATTTCTTAATTTTATTTCCAAGTTAACATCTTCCGGCCGGAAGTTGGTAACGGAAACCCAACCCTGATTTTGCCACCCATTCAAATAAAGAGGCGGATCGGAAAGAATTTGATCAAGTGTCCAACCGGCCGTATTTAAATTTACCGCCGGCACTTCTATTTTTATAGGTGAATTAAAAATCCGGTCAAATTTCAAAGTGTTAAGCAAAAGTTTTCGAAGATTGTCATAAACAAGAAGAGATTCAACTGAAAAAATATCTTTTACGCCCTTCTCGATTATTTTGTAGGCTGGAAACCCCAGTGCCAATAAAGCCGCATGACTTGTCAATGGATTTCTTATCCTGCCAGTCTCATGAGCTGCGATCAATAATCCTGCAATCGATAAAAAATCAATTACTGCTTTTTTTCTAAAATTCGGGTGCAGACTTACAAAATGTTTTTTTCTCAAACTGATTAATCTTTCTTCAAATTCTTTATGATCTTCTTCCGATCTTTGGATATAAATAGATGCCGGAATAAATGAGACTGAACTGGTGGCTACGAAAGAGGGGTCTTGCTCCAGCAGTCCTTGTGATGCTGCATTACGGAGAGCGTGTAAAGTTCCAGCGTGAGGCCCTAACCGGGGATACGTACCAGGAAGACACAAAGCATATTCTTGCATAGAGTCCTCTTGTCAAAGAACCTATATACCCTATCTATATTCTTAAAAAATTAGCTTGTCAAAACTAAAACCCCATTCTGATGGGGTTTTAGTTTTTAATATCTCGAGATACTAAATTTACTTGATAGCTTCTTTCAATAACTTACCTGGGGTAAATCTTGGTTTCTTGGAAGCGGCAATATGAATGGTCTCGCCGGTTCTTGGATTTCGACCTTCTCTGGCTTTCCTGTCGGAAACTTTAAAGATGCCAAATCCGGTTATGTTGACCTTGTCGCCTGATCTCATGACTTTGGTGACCTCATCGACAAAAGCGTCTAACCACTCTAGACCCTGTTTTTTGGTGACTCCCATTTTTTCGGCGAGTCTACCCGCTAATTCAACTTTTTTTACTGGCATATTTTTATAATTCTAATTTAATTGCTTATTTTAAATAAATTCTAATCGACCGTTAGAATTCCTACACTTTTTCCAATTATCAAGGTTTTATGTGAAAAAATCAAGCACCCCCTGTGGAAAGACCCAATTTCCGCAGGGCCGTGGTTGGATGGGGAATATGTCTTGAGATTTACTGGATCTTCTTAGGTAGTATTAGATTTATCCTTGAATCTTAGCATTGACTAATACTGACAGCCCGCGGAAACGCGGGCTTTAAATTTTAAAAAATTGAGCGACACCTAATCCCAAAGAAGAACGTTCGGAGGCTACCCCGGGCCGAGAGAGAGCAAAAAATCAGAATATTTTTATGCGGTCTGATTTGGGATGAGGTGGAGCGATAAATTATCTGGCGTATTCTATCGCTCTTGTCTCCCTAATAACATTTACCCTTATCTCTCCGGGATACTTCATTTCTTCTTCTATTTTTTTGGCAATATCTTTTGCCATCTTGAGTGCGCTCAAATCGTCAATTTTAGTTGGTGTAACAAATATTCTCAATTCTCTTCCGGCCTGAATGGCATATGATTTTTCAACTCCGTCAAATGACCCGGCAATCCTTTCCAAATCCTCAAGCCGTTTCAGATAAATTTCAACCGTATCTTTTCTCGCTCCGGGCCTTGCTCCCGAGATAGCATCAGCCGCCGTGACTATCCTTGCTTCTAAAATTGCATAAGGATATTCATCGTGATGGGCCTCCATTGCGAGAATGGCTTTTGGATCTACTCCAAACTTTGAAAGTAATTTTCTACCTATTTCCACATGGGTTCCTTGGACTTCGTGATCCACGGCTTTGCCTATGTCGTGAAACAAGGCACCTTTTTTAGCAATAGAAACATCGGCACCCAACTCGGCTGCAAGCATCCCAGCAATGTGGGTCATCTCAACTGAGTGAAGCAAAACATTCTGCCCAAAACTTGTTCTGAATGCCAGCCGGCCAAGCAAGTATGTAAGCTTCGGGTCTACCGGACCTACTCCTGTTTCAAAAAGCGCCGCTTCCCCCGCTTCTTTAATTTTTTCGTTTATTTCATTCTTGGCTTTTTCCACCATTTCCTCAATTTTTGCCGGATGAATTCTACCGTCAGCTATCAGCTTATCAATGGCTAATTTGGCTATTTGGCGCCTGACCGGATCAAATCCTGATACAACAAGAGCTTCCGGAGTATCATCAATTATAATATCTACTCCGGTCAGTCTTTCTATTGCCTTAATATTTCTCCCTTCTTTACCGATGATTTTCCCCTTCACTTCATCTGAAGGCAAACTTACAACTGTGGTCATAGCATCGGCTATTTGGGAAGATGCATATCTTTGAATAGCCATGGTCACTATTTCTCTGGCCTTTTTTTCAAGTTCCTCCCGATTCTCATTATCAAGCTTCTTCATTAATTTATACAAATCATCTTTGTATTCTTCTTCTGTTTTATTGACCAGTTCAATTTTAGCTTTTTCTCTGTCCAATCCGGATATTCTTTCGAGTTCCTTTAACTGTTTCTCTCTTGATTGTTCAAGTTCGCTTTTGAGGCTAGTTAACTCAATCGCTCTATGTTTAAGAGTTTCTTTTTCTGAAGAAAGTTCTTTTCCTTTTTGATCAAGTTCACTTTCTTTTTTAGTTAAAATATTTTCTATCCTTGAAAGCTGAGAGTTCCTCTCCTTTTCTTCTTTTTTGGCTTCTTCGAGTATCTTAAAAGCATTATTCTTGGCTTCGAGAATTAAATCTTGAGCCTTTGCTTTTGAATCTGCTAGTACTGCTTCCGCCCTTGATTCGGCAAGGTTGGTTTTTCTACTGGAAACTAAATGCCTGATGAGATAACCGATTACTAATCCTGGAAGTAACGCCGAAACTGCCGTTATCAACGGGCTTAAACCTGAAAACATATTGTTTGAAAGTTAAGTAGTAGTCCATGTTCACTTTTGTGAAACTTATCCGCGCGCCGTCGTCAAAGCCTTTGGCGACGTACGACTACAGAACTAAAGATTAAAATTATAACTAACGTAAATATTGTACCAAACATCATGGTTTTTTGCAAACTTGTCGCTTAACCCTAACCCATTCTCGGGCACGGCATAAATTCTTGCTAGAATTTTGCCTCGTACTCGTTCCAGTCGAACCCCGTAAGTCCCTCTAATGGATTAGGGGTTCGCTCCAATATAGATTGGCAACGGAAGACACCTTACAGCTAATACCAGTCGCCAAGATTAATTTTTCTATCGAGCCCACAAATTTGTGGGCCTTTAATTTCTTTAAAGGCGCAGCCTCAACATTTTTTGTCTTTTGTAAATTAATAAATGAGCGACACCTAATCTCAAAGAAGAACGTTCGGAGGCTACCCCGGGCCGAGAGAGAGCAAAAAATCAGAATATTTTTATGCGGTCTGATTTGGGATGAGGTAGAGCGACTTTCGTGGTTCGATAAATTTTTGGTATAATAATTTCATGCGGCCAGTGGTTCTCACAATTTTGGACGGATGGGGATATTCAAAACAAACGCATGGCAATGCTGTTTTAAATGCGAAAACACCCAATATTGATTTTATTCAGCAGAACTTTCCTTCTCTGCTTCTTCAGGCCTCCGGAAAAGCCGCTGGCATGACTTGGGGAGAACCGGGAAACAGCGAAGTCGGTCATCTTACAATCGGAGCCGGAAGGATTATTTTTCAATATTTATCCAGAATAAATAAAACTATTGATGACGATAGTTTTTTCTCAAATGAAATTCTGAATAAGGCAATCAGCCATACTCATGAAAATAATTCAATTCTTCATTTGGTCGGTCTTCTGACATCCGGTTCTGTTCATGCATATCTTGCCCACCTCTTTGCTCTTATAGACCTGGCCAAGCGAAACAATGTAACAAATCTTAAAATTCATCTTTTTACTGACGGGAAGGATTCCGGTTTGAAAGAAGCTCCTATACTTGTCAAAAAAGTTGAAGATTATTTATCCCAGACAGGTATCGGACATATTTCGACGATTATGGGCCGGGATTTTGCCATGGATAGAAGCAAAAACTGGGATTTGACTCAAATGGCATATCAACTTTTGACAACCGGTATTGGAGAAAAAACTACGGATATTTATAAAAAGCTTGATGAGTATTATTCACTAGATTATAACGATTCAAAAATTCCTCCCACAGTAGTCAATGCCACCGGAATTATTCAAGAAAATGACGCGCTGATATTTTTTAATTTCAGAGAAGACAGCATGAGACAGCTTGTTGAATCTTTTATAAATCAAGGATTTGATATCTTCCAGACCAAAAAATTAAACAATCTTTATGTGGCCTCCCTGACCCAGTATTTTGAGAATCCAAATCTTCACGTCGCCTTCCCTGTTTCCGAGCTAAAAAACGGGCTTGCCGAAATGTTAAGCAAAAACAATAAAAAACAATTCCACATAGCTGAAACGGAAAAATACGCTCATGTAACTTACTTCTTCAATTGTCTGAAAAGTCTGCCTTTCGATGGCGAGACAGATTTTATTGTTGAATCCGCAAAAAATTCCCTTGAAAATCCCGAAATGAAAGCTGGAGATATGGTAGAAAGAGTTTTGTCAGAGCTGGATCGATATGATTTTTGTGTAATCAATTTTGCAAATGCGGATACCTTGTCCCATTTTGGAAATCTCGAGGTTGCCGTACAGGGAATTCAAGCAATAGATAAGGCTGTGGGTAGAATACAATCAGCAATATTGGAAAAGGGCGGACTAATGCTCGTAACAGCCGATCATGGCAACGCGGAATCGCTTACCTATCAATCATCCGGAGAAAAAGAAACTAAACACAACAACAATCCGGTACCGTTTTATTTAATAGGTAAAGAATTCGAACGCCGCAGATCAGATGACGAGATCGAGTCGGCAATGAAACAACCTACCGGTTTGTTGGCTGATATCGCGCCTACAATCCTAGAGCTCATGGGCATAGAAAAACCGACCGAAATGACAGGGGAAAGTCTCTTGGACATTCTTCATTAATATGATAATTATTAATCATGGATAAAAAAGAAGCGCCAGCGTCAGGTTTTAATCCAGAAAAAACAAAAAAGCAACCGGAAGAAAGTGTGGTTGATTTAGACTCGGAAACTTTGAAATTTTTAGAATCCCACTCAAATCTTTACTTCTTTTTCCCGGAGAAAGAACTTCAGGAAATAAGAAAGTTTGTTAAGACACTGCCTTCCGACCTTCAATCTTCGGCAAGAAGAGCACTGATTGAAAACTTTAAAAAGAAATTAGAAGAGAGCAAAAAAAAATCAGCCCAAGTTCAAGCTGAAATAGAAACTTTTATAAGAAACGGTCCCACCAGATCTATTGCAGAAATAAAAGAAGAATTGAACAGAATTATAACCTCGACTGGTTTAAGTGCTTATTATGCGGATTTTATGATAGCCGTAGATAAATTTTTGGACGCACGAACCATTGTTTTTGGAGTAGTCAATAAATATTGGTCCAATTTTAAAGAGAAGTGGCAAGAAAATCTGTTTCGTGATTTATTCGGTTTTATTCCCAGAGGCAGAATTTTTGTTGAAGTTCTGCCGGCCAGCATTTATATAAAAATTTATGACTTAGAAGATTTCGTTTCCGTCTATTTATCTTTTCCTAACACCACCGAGATTTCGGCTAGAAACTCTGGCGGGGCAAAACTTGCTACACCGCCCAAAAACCTACCTGAACTGAAAGATAAAGTGATAATAGAAAATAGCGCCTTAACCCCTCCCGCTTTGTCGGGGCAAATAAAAACACACGAAGAAGAACATACTGTTTTTGATTATTATGATCCGGCACTAAGTTTGGGTCGAGTACCAAACATGGTAAGACAGACCGACTCTCTGGTCAACAAAACACGCGGTGAGATTGATTACGTTAAATTTATAAACATTCTCGATCGTTGGGCGCTTACTTGGGTTTTGAATTGGGAATCTCTAGCCAAAGATGAGGCCTTAGCTTATTTGAAGGATGGCCGAAACCCTTACACTATTTTAGATCTACTGAAGGACGACAAAGGTTTGTATAATTATTTTCAAGGACATGTAGAAGAATTTCGAAACAGAATTTTGAGATTTGTCCGTATAAATCAAATCGGTATAAAAGATAGGGTTTTATCGACAACCGATATATCAAACCTGGCCCACGAAACTCTTTTGAAGGGCTGGGTTAGTAAATATAAAAAAGATTTGAACACAGCGCTTCTAGCTGTAGCAAGACTTTTTAGAAGATACCAAAATTCACCCGAGGACAAGTTAAAAATAATCCGACTCTTAAGCCAAGAACCTCTTAACAAATGGCCCAGACTAGAAAAAATATTAGGCTAAAATTCCCCGGGTTTTGTCTTATAGAGCCAACTTGTTGATCTGAGTATATACCCCTTCGACAAGCTTGGAAACAAAATCATGTTTGTCGATCATTTTTGCTCTTAAAAAGTGACCGATAACCCGATTTGTTGTTTTCCCGAACAAAACCTCTACTTTTCAAAGCTTTTAGTGTCTCCTCAAGTTCATCAATCCTCTCAGTAATTTTTTCTGAAACTAAGGCTATTGTCTCCTCAGAATTTATCATTTTACTGTGTAATAAAATTTGCAGGGCGGCGTCTGCTTTTTTAAGATCATCTAGATCTTCTGTAAATTCTCTGAAAAATTGGTCAGTTTCAATATCTATTACATCTCCGCTGTCTTTTTCTTTAGGATAAAATGCTTTTTCTCTTTCCATGGCCATAATGTCAGATTATCACAAAACTATTCCTCCGCCAAGAAGTTCTCCTTTTTTGTAAAATACTGCCGATTGGCCCGAGGTTATGGCTCTTTCGGAGTTTTCTAATTCTAATTCGCTGTTTTTATTTAGAACGGCTTGTTTTAATCCGGCTCGATAACGTAAGCGGACATCCAGTTGTTTCGGAAGCTTTGGTTCTTCGCTAACCCAGCTTATGTCTGAAACTTTGAATTTGTTTGAATAGAGGTCCTTATCGTCGCCGACGTAGATAATATTTTTTTTGATATTTTTGGAAACCACATAGTATGGTCCTTCGCCGATTCCAATATTCAACCCGTGTCTTTGGCCGATTGTATAATAGTAAACTCCATCATGAGTCCCCAAGATTCTTCCGTCTAAATGAATAATGTCTCCCTTTTTTATTTTAATCTTAGTTTGCAAAAAATCCTTCATATCCAGAGGCCCAATAAAACAAACACCCTGACTGTCTTTTTTGTCATGATTCGGTAATCCAAATTTTTTAGCCAGTTTTCTGATTTCTGGTTTAAGGTAATCCCCTATCGGAAATAAGCATTTCGCCAGCTGTTTCTGTTTCAAAGTCCACAAAAAATACGATTGGTCTTTCGCGCTGTCGCGCGCGGTGAGTAGTGAATAGCGAATAGTGAGTAGTCGTTTTCTACTTACCACGTTCCACTTTCTACTTTCTCGTTTTCTTACATAATGTCCCGTGGCAATAAAATCTGCCCCTTCTTTCATTGCCTTATCAAAAAACAGGCCAAATTTGATTTCTTTGTTGCACATCACATCAGGATTTGGAGTTCTTCCGGCTTTATATTCTCTTATCATATAATCAGTCACGGATCTTTTATATTGTTTTGAGAAGTCCCATGTTTTAAAAGGTATGTCCAATACTGATGCCACCCTCATCGCTTCCTCCCTATCCTCTTTCCACATACACTTATCCACAGAATTGGCCATACCGACTTGCGAAGTCGGTAATGAGAAATTTGTGGATAAGTCAGGACTCCAGGGTTTCATGAATACTCCGACTACATTAAACCCCCGCCTTGCCTCGCCGAAGCCCCGCGAAGGCGGGTTCTTCAACAAAGCAGCGGCAACAGATGAATCCACTCCCCCCGACATTGCAACGTAGACTTTTTTCGCCATTTGACTTTTCATTATCCAAATATTTTAATATATTTTTAAAAATTTAAAAAGCCCCCAATTAATGAGAGCAGAACGAACTACTTTATACCTGTGGAACCGAATCCTCCTGTGCCTCTAGCAGAATTTGATAATTCTTCATAAAACTGCCTGGCTTAAAACTTCTTTTTTTGTGGCAACTTTGTTCTCCATCGCAGAAAGAATGGCGTTGGCGAAATGTTCAACCATATGCTGTTTATCCATCCCCGAAGTATCGACAATTCTCAACTGCGGGAATTTAGGGGACAGATCTTTGTAGGCCTGTTGGAATCTTTCGACAAGAACTTTGATGGTTTGAGGATTGGTAAAATTTCCCAGACGGTCTGTCAGCGAGACCTCCTTAGTTCTCCTCATCGCCTCATCAGGATTACAAACTACAAAATACGCGGCATCCAACTTGTCCACCCAGAATCTGGATAAAAAGAAATTCTGATAGAGTTTAACCTCATCTGGTGTCAGCTGACCTTTAGTCTCCCAATACATCATCCAGCAGTATCCATCAAACAAACACCTATCAAAGAGCACCAGGTCATACATGTGACCATTGCTCAAGTCCATAAGTTGAGTGCGAGCATAGTCGGCCGTTCTGATATTGTATTCCGGCGTCGTTCTAGGAATGTGCTGAATGACCTCGGCGCCTTCTTGAGGACGCAGAACCCTGAACTTCAATGTCTTGAAGAATTTGTAGAGCTCATCAATGGTCGTAGTCTTTCCGGAATCGGGAGAACCGGTGAATTCCACGAAAAACGGCCGGGGCAAGTATGATTCGCCGTATCTATGGTCAATGTTTAAATACTTTAGAACTCTTTCGGCTCTTCTCTCAAAAAGATTCTCCATGGCAACCTCGTTGTCAAAAATCAAAACTTTGTTTAGTATATGTTGATAGAAATGAAAGCACAAGGGGATAAAAAAATAATAGGATTTGACATGGACGGAGTGGTTTTAGATCACACAGAAAATAAACTTCTATTGGCCAAAAAATTTAATTTGAAAATCAAAAAAGAAGAAACCCCGTCTGACCTGATAAGACACTTGATGCCCCTCTCTGTTTATCGTAAATTCCAAATTGACCTGAACGACAATCCTAAATTTAGATGTTTATGCGCCGTGATGCCGGGAACCAAGCAGATATTGAGAAGGATAATAAAATCAGAAGTACCCTACTTTTTAGTGTCCCGCCGTAAAAAAGAAAGGGCAGCTATTAAAATTTTAAAGTATCACGGATTGTGGCCTAAGTATTTTAATAAAAATAATGCCTATTTTGTTATAACCCCGGAAGATAAAAACAAAAAAGCGGTGGAGTTGGGTATTACGCATTATTTTGACGATCAGCAAACTATTTTGGATAAGCTTGTAAATGTAAAGAACAAGTTTTTGTTTGACCATCTCGGAGTATTTAAAAATTCGCCTTATCGGCGAATTAAATCTTGGAAAGAAATCGCAAGATTGATTTAATTAAAAAGATTTAGTTCTCGAATTGCTCTGAATTTTTGAACAAATGGCAGTGTTTCTTTAACTCCTTTAACTCTCAAATTCAGTCCTCCCGTAGCGGTATTGTATTTGTTCGGTCCACCGTTATAAATCATGGCCCTTACCTCGTCCAACTGATCCTGGGATAAACTGGCAAATACTTTTTTGGCCCTTGAACCGCTTCTGTTAACTTTATCGATTACATAAACCATATGATCGTCAAACACAAGAATCTGGGCCTTAATAGCATTGACCATATCCACTCTGCCAATGTCAACATCTTTAATTAAATTTGCACCGATATATGCCTGAAGTACACCGGTTTTCTTTTTTGGACTGGAATAGGTTGAAGGCATAATCTGAGCCGGACCGGAGGCGCCAGTTTTTGAAACAGTGTAGCGGAAAGCTTTTTCCTTATTTGCTCCATAGCGGACGAGAACCCTTTCTGCTTGATATTTGGCGTCATCGGAAGATGCTAATGTTAACTTGGGATCGGATTGTTCATTAATAAGAATATTTTTAACAAAGGTCGGACTGATAGTATCGACGATTAATCTGCCGGGGAAAGCTCGCGACATAATGCCTGCTTGAGCCAATCCATCAAATGCTTGTTGGACGCTTGTATTTATAAAATCTTTTCCGGAAGCAATCACCATCAAGTTTTGAATATGTTTAGAGTGAGGCACATAAACAATGTCGGAATATTTTGCCCCCGTTCTTTCTTCTGGATAAACCAAATCGTCATTAGACATCAGGTATTTGTTAGCCGCAACGGCATATCGGTCACCGACGGTTCCGTCTCGAGTGATTGAAATATCGGAATTAAAACTGTTCCACCAATTACTGACGGCCAAAAATTCTTCACCAACATTTGACGACTGAAGTCTCGGGAGTTTATCCGGATTATTCAAATATTTTTTCCTTAATTCGTTGGCTTTATTTATCTCAGTAACATTGAGCCAGTATCTTTTTTCAAATACCTCACCAGTCTCTGTGTCCAAAACAGCTAAAGCAATTTCTTTCCTGACCAACTCCATCACGGGTTGGCCTTTATTTTTTATGATTTTGCCTCTGTTGTCTTTTTTGGAAACTTCTTCAAATCTCAACGGCAGAGAATTTTCAAGAAGCTTTTTGCCTTCTTCAATTTTTTCCAATAGTCTCCATTCCTGGATACTGGAAACGACCAGCCCATTAATAATTATGGTTTTATTCGAGATAATATTTTCAGCGTTTAAATTTTGAGAGAAGACGGCGATGCCAAAAATAGCCAATAAGAAAAATAGAAGATTAAGTTTTAGGTTCATGTTCATCACTTTTCCATTCTACCTTAGAATTGTTAAATTACATACAGTTAAAATAACATACCGGTGAGAATCTTCAATCTACAAATTTTTGGCAATTTCAGCCGCGAGGCGCTGAACGGAATTGGCGTAG